>NZ_CABFMN010000044.1 GCF_901875635.1 Xylophilus ampelinus
GGGAATGAGCGTTGCGCGCACGCCGGTCCTGGCCTACGTGGGGATTGGCGGCAACCTGGGCGACGCGCAGGCGACCGTGGAGCGCGCCGTCGAGGCGCTGGCGCAATTGCCCGGCTCACGTCGCGTCGCCTGCTCGTCGCTGTACCGCAGCGCGCCGGTCGACGCCGGCGGGCCGGATTTCGTCAACGCCGTGGCCGCGCTGGAGACGACGCTGACGGCGCCTGCCCTGCTGGCCGCGCTGCAGCGCATCGAGCAGGCCGAAGGCCGCGAGCGGCCGTACCGCAACGCGCCGCGCACGCTCGACCTGGACCTGCTGCTGTACGGCGACGGCCGCATCGACAGCCCCGCCCTCGTCGTGCCGCACCCGCGCATGGAGCAACGGGCCTTCGTCCTGCAGCCGCTGGCCGAGATCGCGCCGGCGCGCGTGCCCGCCACGGCGCTCGCGGCGGTGGCCGACCAGGCGATCCGTCGGCTCTGATGCCGCCCGGGCGGCCGCGCGAAGGCGGCCAATTACACTCGCGGGCTGCCCGGGTGTCATCACCCTGTCGCACTCATCGTGTAAGGAACCCGTCGCCATGCTCGGCAAGCTGCTGCCCCGTGAGGGCAATTTTTTCGAGATGTTCAACCAGCACGCCGAGCGCATCGTCGAGGCCGCGCGCGCCTTCGAGCAGCTCGTCGCCAACTACAACGACCTGCACCTGCGCGAGCAGTACAACCGCGACGTCGACAACGCCGAGCGTGCTGCCGACCGGGTGACGCACGAGGTCAACCGCGTGCTGCACAAGACCTTCATCACGCCCATCGACCGCGAGCAGATCCACAAGCTCATCAACACCATGGACGACGTGGCCGACCTGATCCAGGACTGCGCCGAGACCATGGCGCTGTACGACGTGCGGCACATGACCGAGGAGATCACGCGCCTGACCACGCTGAGCGTGAAGTGCTGCGACCGCCTCAAGGACGCCGTGAAGTACCTGGGCAAGATCACCGACCCGGCGATCGCCGAGGCCACGCTCAAGACCTGCGAGGAGATCGACCGCCTGGAGTCGGACGCCGACCGCGTGATGCGCAGCGCCATGAGCAAGCTCTTTCGCGAGGAGCCCGACGTGCGCGAGGTGATCAAGCTCAAGGCCATCTACGAGCTGCTCGAGACCATCACCGACAAGTGCGAGGACGTGGCCAACGTGATCGAGGGCATCATCCTCGAGAACTCCTGAGCGGGGCGTTTCGATGGCAACGGTTCAGGTCGCCCTCTGGGTGGTGGTGCTGCTGGTCGCGCTGGCGATCGCCTTCGACTTCATGAACGGCTTCCACGACGCGGCGAACTCCATCGCCACCGTCGTGTCCACCGGCGTGCTGCGGCCCGGGCAGGCGGTGCTTTTCGCGGCCTTCTTCAACCTCATCGCCATCTTCGTCTTCCACCTCAGCGTGGCGGCGACGGTGGGCAAGGGCATCGCCCAACCGGGCGTGGTCGACGTGCACGTGGTCTTCGGTGCGCTGGTGGGCGCGATCAGCTGGAATCTCGTGACCTGGTACTACGGCATTCCGAGCAGCTCGTCGCATGCGCTGATCGGCGGCATCGTCGGTGCCGTGATGGCCAAGACCGGTGCCGGCGGGCTCGTGGCCTCGGGGATCTGGAAGACCGTGGCCTTCATCTTCGTCTCGCCGGTGCTGGGCTTCCTGCTGGGCTCGCTGATGATGGTCGCCGTGGCATGGGGCTTCCGGCGCTCGACGCCCTCGCGTGTCGACCGCTGGTTCCGCCGGCTGCAGCTCGTTTCGGCAGGCGCCTACAGCCTGGGCCATGGTGGCAACGATGCGCAGAAGACCATCGGCATCATCTGGATGCTGCTGATCGCCACCGGCTATGCCTCGGCCAGCGCGTCCGAGCCGCCACTGTGGACCATCGTGAGCTGCTATACGGCCATCGCGATGGGCACGATGTTCGGCGGCTGGCGCATCGTGCGCACCATGGGCCAGAAGATCACCAAGCTCAAGCCCGTGGGCGGCTTCTGCGCCGAGACCGGCGGGGCGCTGACGCTGTTCATCGCCACGGCGCTGGGCATCCCGGTGTCGACCACGCACACCATCACGGGCGCCATCGTCGGCGTGGGCGCCACGCAGCGCATGAGCGCGGTGCGCTGGGGCGTGGCGGGCAACATCGTGTGGGCCTGGATCTTCACCATCCCGGCGGCGGCCTTCGTGGCCGCGATCGCCTACTGGGTCAGCCTGCAGATCTTCTGATGCTATCTTTTCGATAGCTGCTTGCGCAAGCGGGGCGGGCGTTGCGGGCCGATTTCACTGCGAAATCCTGCGGCCTTCCTCGATCTGGTGCTCGAAGTAGCGCTGGAAGCTGAACACGATGCTCGACATGAGCACGGTGGTGCCGATCAGCAGCGCGAACACGACCGCGCCGATGGTGAACCAGCTGGTGCGGCCCGGCGCCGCATCGGGCGCCAGCGCAGGGTTGTGGCGGGCGTTCCATTTCTCCGGCGTCGCCAGCCCGTAGATGATCGCCATCAGCGCGCAGCCGGCGATGGTGAAGCCCACGAAGGGGATCAGCACCCAGCTCCAGCCATCGTCCAGCCCGTAGAGGCGGGCGCGCTCGATGCCGTACAGGCCCAACGCCGTCGGGATGGGCAGCAGCCAGCCGAGCAGGTCGCCCAGGCCGTGCAGGTAGAAGCGGTGGAGCCCGAGCGGGCCGCCGAGGAAGGCGAGCCAGGCGGCGAGCGTCTTGCTTCTCGGCGAACGGGCCATCGCGGCGGGGTTGGTGATGTCGGCGGTCATGAGCGGGGCCCTTGTTCGGGAGATGTGTCGCTGCCGTCGCCGAGCACCTTGTCCATCAGCACCACGTCGCGCCACTGGCCGAACTTCCAGCCGCAGTCCTTGAGCACGCCGACGTGCGAAAAGCCCTGCTTGCGGTGCACGCCGATGGAGCCGGCGTTGGCCGAGTCGCCGATCACCGCGATGAGCTTGCGCACGCCCGCCGCCTGTGCCGCGTCGGTCAGCGCGGCCAGCAACTGCGTGCCGACGCCCCGTCCCCGGGCCGCTTCGGCCAGGTAGATCGAGTCCTCGGCCGAGTAGCGGTAGGCCGGGCGGGGCTTGAACCAGTTGCAGTAGGCGAAGCCCAGCAATTCGCCGGCCCCGTCCTCCGCGACCAGGTAGGGCAGCCCCTTGCCCAGCACGTCGGCACGGCGCGCGGCCATGTCCGCCTCGGTAGGCGGCTCCGTCTCGAAGGTGCCGGTGCCATGCAGCACGTGGTGCGCGTAGATGGCGGTGACGGCCGCGACGTCCTCGTCGCGGCTCGGGCGGATGTGCAGGCTCATGAGGGCAGGAAAAAGAAGGGGAAAGAGGCGCTCGGGCTATAATGGAAGGCTTTTCAGCGTGTCGCTGGCCGGGTGGCCATGTCGCGTGTCTCAACGCTGGAGGAAATTCGGCAGCCTCTTGATCTTCTTGTAGAGGCGCCGGCTCCACCCGAAGGATAAATCATGGTCGTCATTCGACTCTCCCGCGGCGGTTCCAAGCACCGTCCGTTCTTCAACATCGTCGTGGCCGACAAGCGCACCCGTCGCGACGGCCGTTTCATCGAGCGTCTGGGTTTCTACAACCCCGCCGCCAAGGAAAACGAGGAAAGCATCCGCATCGCGCAGGATCGCCTGACCTACTGGAAGAGCGTCGGCGCGCAGGCGTCGCCCACCGTCGTTCGCCTGATCAAGCAAGCCGCCGCTGCGGCTCCCAAGGCCGCCGCCTGAGCGGTTTGTCCGCGATGCTGCCCACGCTCGAAGCCGCCGACCTGCCGGCGGACGCGATCGAGGTGGGGCGCATCGCCGATGCCTGGGGGATCAAGGGCTGGTTCAAGGTCCTCCCCCACAGCGCCCAGCCCGAGGCGCTTTTTTCTTCCAAGCGCTGGTTCCTGCAGGCCCCGGGCGACAGCTCGCAGGTCTTCCGCCTGCCCGTGCGTGAGGCGAAGGAGCACTCCGATTGCATCGTGGCCGCGTCGGCCGAGGTGCCCGACCGCACGGCGGCCGAGGCCTTGCGCGGCGCCCGCGTCTTCGTGCCGCGCTCGAGTTTTCCCACGCCCGGCGATGACGAGTACTACTGGGTCGACCTGATCGGCCTGTCGGTCGTCAACCGCGAAGGCGTGGCCATGGGTACCGTGCGCGAACTGATGGCCAATGGGCCGCAGACCACATTGGTGCTCGCGACCGAGCAGGACGGCAAGGCGGTCGAGCGCCTGATTCCCTTCGTGGCAGCCTTCGTCGACAAGGTCGACCTTGCCGGTCGCCTCATCACCGTCGACTGGCAAGCCGACTACTGATGCCCCCCGGCTTTTCACGCCTTCGGCGTGTCACTCCACCCCTCGAGGGGGAGGCGCGGCCGCGTTGGGGCGGCCCGGCAGCGGCCTCCGGCCGCAGCTGAGCCAGGGGCGAGCCCATGCGCTTCGACGTCATCACCCTGTTCCCTGAACTGTTCAAGCCCTTGCTCGAAAGCGGCGTGACGCGGCGTGCCTACGCCTCCGGCCAGGTCGAGGTGGTGCTCTGGAACCCGCGCGACTTCGCCGAGGGCAACTACCGCCGGGTCGACGACCGCCCCTTCGGCGGCGGCCCCGGCATGGTGATGATGGCCGAGCCGCTGACGGCATGCCTCGACGCGGCGCTGGCCGCGCGCGGCCAGACGGCGGGCGTGCCGGTGGTGCTGTTCTCGCCCATCGGCGAGGCGCTGCGCCACGAGGGCGTGGCCGGCTGGGCGGCGGGCGAGGGCGCGGTGCTGGTGTGCGGCCGTTACGAGGGCATCGACCAGCGCTTCATCGACCAGCGGGTCACGCACCAGATCAGCCTGGGCGACTTCGTGCTCTCGGGCGGGGAAATCCCGGCCATGGCGCTGCTCGACGCCATCGCGCGGCTGCAGCCGGGCGTGCTGGGCGACGAGGGCAGCCATGTGCAGGACAGCTTCAATCCGGCGCTCGACGGCTTGCTCGACTGCCCGCACTACACCCGTCCCGAGGTGTGGCAGGGCGTGTCGGTGCCCGGGGCGTTGCTGTCGGGTCACCACGCGCAGATCGAGCGCTGGCGGCGCGACCAGCGCCTGCGCCTCACGGCCGAACGGCGGCCTGACCTGATCGAGGCCGCTCGCTCGCAGGGCCGCCTGAGCCGTGCGGACGAGACAGCACTCTCAAAAAAGCTATAATCGAGGGCTTTTCCGATCCTCTGCCTGGCCGCGGCCTCGGACCTACCACCGGTAGTCCGGCCGCCTTCCACGTGTAGCGCGGGCACGATCCATCGCAGGAAACCATGAACCTCATCCAGACCCTCGAGCAAGAGGAAATCGCCCGCCTGGGCAAGAAGATCCCCGAGTTCGCCCCTGGCGACACCGTGATCGTCAGCGTCAACGTCGTCGAAGGCACCCGCAAGCGCGTGCAGGCCTACGAAGGCGTCGTGATTGCCAAGCGCAACCGCGGCCTGAACAGCGCCTTCACCGTGCGCAAGATCTCCAGCGGCGAAGGCGTGGAGCGCACCTTCCAGACCTACAGCCCGCTGATCGCCGGCGTGGAAGTCAAGCGCCGCGGCGATGTGCGCCGCGCCAAGCTGTACTACCTGCGCGAGCGCAGCGGCCGTTCGGCACGCATCAAGGAAAAGCTGCCGGGCAAGTCGGCCGCCTCCGCCGCAGCGGCCCAGTAAGGCTTGCAGCAGGGATGCCGAAAGGCTTCCGGCGCCGAGAAGAAGCCGCCCAACTGGGCGGCTTTTTGCTTTTCCACCACATCGTTGAGGGTCTGGCTCACTTTTGTGACTTATGGCCTTCGATCCCTGCTCCCGCGGTGCACGCCCGGCCCGCTTGTTCGTTATCTTGAAGAACCGTCCACACCCTTGACCGATTCCCCGCCGCCCCCCGAGCCCGCCATGCACGCCGCTCCCGAAGTGATCAACGTCGTGCCGCAGATGGTGCCGATCACCGACCCGCGCGCCGTGCCTGTGAGCTCGGTCGACAGCGACCTGCCTGCGGTGCCGGTCGGCCGCCTGAGTGCGCAGGCCCTGCGCCGCCGCTTCGCCTCGCCGCCGGTGTGGACGCCCGAGCTGCGCCGCGAGCCACGCATGACCGAGCGCCAGCCGGCGCAGGCCGCTGTGCTGGTGCCCATCGTGCAGCGCGACGAGCCGATGGTGCTGCTCACGGAACGGGCCACGCGCATGTCCACGCACTCGGGGCAGATCGCCTTTCCAGGCGGGCGAGTCGATCCGGAGGACGCGAACATCGCCGCCGCTGCACTGCGCGAGGCCTGGGAGGAGGTGGGCCTGTCGGCCCGATTCATCGAGGTGCTGGGCCAGCTGCCCACCTACACCACCGTGACTTCCTTCATCGTGACACCGGTGGTGGCGCTGGTGGAACCGGGCTTCGAACTGGTGCCCAACCCGGCAGAGGTGGCCGACGTCTTCGAGGTGCCGCTGGCCTTCCTCATGAACCCTGCCCACCACCGGAGGCACCTGGCCGACCCGGGTGGACCATCCGCGCGGCACTGGTTCTCGATGCCCTACCAGGACGGCCCGCACGAGCGCTTCGTGTGGGGCGCCACGGCGGGCATGTTGCGCAACCTCTATCGCTTCCTCATGGCGGACTAGCTGTCGAAGCGCCGAAGGTTGTCCGGTTGCTGAGGACAGCGCTCAGTTCGGCAGCCGCAGCTGCGACAGCGCACGGTCCAGCCTGATCAGCCACACGCGCGTGGGCCGTTCCAGGTCGCTGCCACGCGTGATGCGTGCCTTGACCACGCCCGCAGGGCATCCGCTCACGATGGCGCCCGTCGCGTCCACCGTGCAGTCCTCGATGCTGCCGGCCACGACCTTGCCGTCGGCGTCGTAGAGCTTCGTCGCGAGGCCGAAGTCGTCGTCGTTGACCAGGGCCAGCGTGTGGTCGTCCACCAGTGCCAGGCCCTCGGCTTTCTCGGCGAGCCAGCCCAGCGCGTTGAGGTCGAGCAGTTCGGTCTTGTCCATCGTGACCACGCCGGCGTAGCTGACGCCGTTGGACGCGGCCTGGGTGATGCTGCTGATTTCCAGGTTCTCGTCCATGGCCGCGATGTCGGTCGCGGAAGCGGGCAGTTCGACCAGCATCAGCTTGTTCATCACCTTGCCGTCGCTCTTGCGCGCACCCTGCTCGATGACGATGAAGCGGCCATTGCCCAGGCTCACCACGTCGCCCAGCTTGGCGTTGCCGGTGCGGTCCTTGTCGTAGGCCGAGCCGTCGATGGGATAGGCGTAGGACTTCGAGGTCTCGGTCGCCGGGTCGAACTCCATCCAGCGCGCGAACTTCGCGATATGGCGCACGTCGGTGTTGCTGCCGCCCGGCGGCTTGGCCTTGATCGACTTGCCGGCACCGTCCTTCGGGTCGATGGGGCTTTGCAGGAAGCCGTGCAGCCGGCCGGTCGCCACGTCCAGCGTGAGCCCCTCCATCCCGCGGTTGATGCGGCGCTTGGCGAAGATCCCCGGCAGGCCCGCGCCTGGCGCGTACTTCTTCTCGATCACGCCGGTGGCGATGTTGATGCGGGCCACGAAGGGGCCGTACTCGTCGCTGGTCCACAGCACGTTGCGCGCCTTGTCGTAGACCATCGACTCCGGGTCCAGGCCGTTGGCATCGAAGCCCGACTTCGCGGCGTCGTAGACGTAGGTGTCGGTCAGCGGAATCTCGCCCGTCGAGCCCACGGCGCCGGCCTGGGGCGGAAGGCCGGTGACCTTGGTCTGCGCGTCCACGCGCAGCGCAGTGCTCGAGGTCAGTACCGCGCCGTTCTTGCCGATCCGCACCAGGCCGAAGCTCGGCGCGAAGGAGGGCGCCGGGAACACCTTGCTGACGCTGGTCGCGCCGCCGCTGTCGCCCGGTACCGGCACGGTGGGGCCGTCGCCGTTGGGACCGCGGTCGGTGATGGCATAGAACTCCAGCGTGCCGTCGTCGGCCTTCCCCTTGAAGGCCATGCCGGAGCCGTAGGCGGGCAGGAACCCCAGCGGGAAGTCCGCCTTCACCGCCGCCTGGCTGCCCTCGTAGGGCACGTAGTAGCGCGCATCGGCCTGCAACTGGTAGCGGGTCACGCTGACCGCGATGCTGCCCAGCGCATTGGTCTGGCTGGTGCTGGTGCCGATCGGCGTGCCGAGCGTGGCGGCGAGCGTGTTCTCGAAGTGCTCGCGCGCCAACTGGCGGCGCCCATCGTCCACCGTGCGGCCCGACCAGGGAGCGGGCAGGGCCGTGAGCACGGCCTGCAGCGCCGTGTTGAAGGCGGCGGCCTGGGCCGAGAAGTCGAGCGTGCTGGCCTTGAGCTGTGCCTTCACTTCGGATGTGAGGCGGATGCCGTTGGACGGATCGCCGTCGTCGTCCAGGCTCTGCAGCGCGAGCAGGCGGTTGATCACCGCATCGGCCTGCAGCCCTTCGGGCGAGGCGGTGGCACCGGCCAGCGTGAGCGGCGTCACCACGGTGCCGCACGGCGCCGAGCCCAGCTCCAGCGCGCCGGCGCGGAAGCGCACCGTGTCGCCGGGCAGGCATTCGAAGCGGCCCTGCGCATCGGTCTGGGCCACGGCGGCGCTGCCCGCGAGGTAGTCCAGCCCCTCGACGGCCGCGTCCAGGAAGGTGCCGCTGATGCGCGTGGGCGTCGTGGGGGTGCTGCCACCGCCCGAGCCGGCGCCGGGGGTGCTGCCGCTGGAACCGGTGCCGGTGCCGGGCGTTGTCCCGCCCGTGCCGAGGATCGGCCAGCCGCCGCCTCCTCCGCCGCCCCCGCAGGCCGCCAGCAGCAGGCTGGCACCGGCCATGGCGATCAGGCCCCTCGTCGTACGTTGCGCTCTTTTCGTGTTGGTCATCGTCTGGTGTCGGTCACGCCTGCGCACCACGCGCAGGACCGCGCGATTGGCGCTCGGCCCCGTGACCGGCTCATGACAACGCGGGCATCTCCGCAGGCGCGTCGCCGAGGTGCGCCGCCAGGTGGTCGACCAGCACCCGCACCTTCGGCGGCAGGAAGCGGTTCGGCGGATAAAGCAGCCAGACCGTGCCCGCGTAGGCGTGGTCGTCGTGGGTCCAGTCGGGCAGCACGGGCACGAGCGTGCCGCTGCGCATGGCGTTGCCGGCGATGAAATCCGGCAGAGTGGCGATGCCCAGCCCCTGCAAGGCGGCGTCGAGCCGCGCGACGGCATGGTTGACGCTGTAGCGGCCCCGCACCTCGACGGTGGTGCGGGTGCAGTCGGCCGTCCGGCGCAGCCGCCAGCGGCGGTCCTGCGGCGTTTCGCCCAGCGTGAGGCAATCGTGCGCGGTGAGTTCGTCGGGCGCCTGCGGCACGCCGCGCGCCTGCAGGTAGGCCGGCGACGCGCACAGCCGCCACGCCGCACTGCCGACGGGCCGGCCGGCCAGGTGCGGCGGCGGCCGGTCGGTCAGGCGCAGCACCAGGTCCAGGCCGTCCGCCACCGGGTCCAGCGCCAGATCGCTGGCCACCAGGCGCAACTGCACCTGCGGCCAGGTGGCGAGGAAGGACGGCACCAGCGGGTGCACGACGGCCTGCGCGAACTCGGTCGGCGCGCTGAGCGACACCAGGCCCTGCGGTTCGCGGCGAGTCTCGCCAGCGGCATCGAGCGCATCGGCCGCGGCCCCGAGCATGTCGCGCGCGTGGCGCGCCACCTGCGCGCCGGCTTGCGTCACACGCACACGGCGTGTCGTGCGCTCGAGCAAGCGCGTGGCCAGCGCGGCTTCGAGCCGCTGCACGGTGCGGCTCACGGTCGACGGCGCCGTGCCCAGCTGGCGCGCGGCCACCGAGAAGTTGCCGGCTTCCACCACGCGGGCGAAGGTGGCCAGGTCGGGCAGGAGCGGGAGCAGGTCGGGATCGGTCATTGTTGATTCCGGTGCACAGCTGGATTGCGCGGCGGCTGGATTATCGAATCCTGCGCACGGGTCGACAGTCGCGGCATGGCTTCCTTCCTTCCCGCCCGCCGCCTGTTTTGGCTGTCCGACGCACTGCTGCTGGCCGTCGCCGCCGTCTGGGGCACGAGCTACGGCGTCATGAAGACGGCGCTGGCCTTCTACCCCGTGCTGGGCCTGCTGGCGCTGCGTTTCGGCCTGACCTTCGTGCTGCTGTCGCCGGCCCTGCGCGGACTGCGCGGCGTGCCGGCAGCGCTGCGCTGGCAGATGGCCGGTCTCGGCGGCCTGCTGCTGGCGATCTTCCTGTGCGAGAGCTACGGCGTGCTGCACACCCAGGCGGCGCGCGCGGCCTTCCTCATCAGCCTGTGCGTGGTGTTCACGCCGCTGGTGGAGTGGGTGCTGTTGCGCCGGCGTCCGGCCGGGCGCGAATGGGTCGCCGTCGGGCTCTCTTTGCTCGGGGCCGCGCTGCTGGCGGGCGATGCTGCGGGGGGATTCGGGCTGGGCGATGTGCTGGTGCTCGGCGCGGCGCTGCTGCGCGCGCTGATGGTCTGCTGCACGCGCCGCGTGCTGGCAGCGAGCAGCGCGTCATCGGTGCCGCCGGCGCTGGCGGTCACCGCGGTGCAGTCTGGCGTGGTGGCCGTGGGTTGCGCGCTGCTCGCCACGCTGCAGGGGCCGTGGCCCGCGCTGCCGTCGCTGTCGGGCGAGCCGCTGTTCTGGGCCTGCCTCGCCTGGCTGGTCGGCGCCTGCACGCTCTTCGCCTTCTTCGCGCAGAACACGGGGCTGCAGCACAGCACGCCCACGCGTGTGGCGCTGCTCATGGGCAGCGAGCCGGCCTTCGGCGCGCTCTTCGCGGTGGCGGTGCTGGGTGAGTCTGTCGGGCCCACGGCGTGGACGGGCGGCACGCTGATCGTCGGGGCAGCGCTGCTGGCCACCATGCGCTGGACGCCTCGCCGGCGCAGCGCACTCGCTGCCCCGGTCGCGAGATCGTCACGTTCGTGACGAATTCGGCCGCAACGCCCGCTGGGCGGGGGCTGGCGGCCGATTGCACTTTCAGTTTTCAGCGCGCCGGAGGCACCGGCACGGGGCTTTCGGTCGCCGCCGAGGGCTGCGTGCCCGCGCTTGCCGACGACGCCAGTGTGGCCTCGATCGGCTGCAGGTCCTCCGGCCGCAGCGAGCCGTTGGCCTGGCGCAGCTTGAGGTGGCCCAGCAGCACGTTGTAGCGCGCCAGCGCCAGGTCGCGCTTGGTCTGGAAGAGCTGGCTCTGCGCGTTCAGCACGTCGATGTTGATGCGCACGCCCACCTGGTAGCCCAGGCGGTTGGCATCGAGGGCGCTCTGGCTGCTGGCCTCGGCCGATTCCAGCGCCTTCACCTGGTTGGCGCCGGCCACGAGGCCGAGGTAGGCGGCGCGGGTGGCCTGGGTGACATTGCGGCGCGTGGCGTCGAGCTGGGCACGGGCCTGGTCTTCGAGCGCAACGGTCTCGCGCACGCGGTTCTCCACCGCGAAGCCGGCGAAGAGCGGCAGCGTCATCTGCACGCCGATGTACGACTGCTTCACGCGCGTGCGCAGGGTCGAGTCGATCACCCCCTCGGGGTTGTTCTGTACGCCGTAGCTCAGCGTTGCGTCGACCACCGGCTTGTGGCCGGCCTTGGCCTTGTCGATCTCCAGGCCGGCCACGTCGAGCGCGAGCCGGGCCTGCGCGATGGCCGGATGGCCGTCCTCGGCCTGCGCGACCCAGGCTTCGGCGCCGGCAGGCGCGGGTACCGGCAGGCGCGCCGGAGCGGCCAGCGGCCAGGGCGTGGTGCCGCTGCGCCCCACGAGCTGGTCGAGGGCGATGCGTTTGACCTGCAGGTCGTTCTCGGCCGCGATTTCCTGCGCGGTGACGAGGTCGTAGCGCGCCTGCGCCTCGCGCGTGTCGGTGATGGTGGCGTTGCCGACGTCGAAGTTGCGCTGCGCGGCGGCGCGCTGCTCGGCGACGGCGGCCTTCTGCGCGCGGACCAGCGCGAGGCTGTCCTGGCTGCCCAGCACGTCGAAATACGCCTGGCTCACGCGCACGATCAGGTCCTGCTCGGCCAGGGCGAGCTGCGCGTTCGCGATGTCGTACTGGCGCTTGCCCTGCTCGTAGGTGGCCCAGTTGGCCGGGCGGTAAAGGGGCTGCACGGCCTGCACGCCCGCCTGCTGGGTGCTGAAGTCGCGCGGTCCGGTGCCCTGGTCGGTGCGGATGCTGGCATCGGTGCGTGACGCCGAGGCCTGCAGGCCCACCTGCGGCAGCAGGCCCGCCTTGGCCTGCGCGGCGCGGGCGTTGGTCGCCTCGTACTGCGCGCGCGCGCCCTGGTAGGTGGCGTCGAAGGCGCGCGCCGATTCGTACAGCGCGACCAGGCTCTGGCCATGGGCCGGCAGGGTGGCCGCGAGGGCGACGCCGCCAGCGGCCGCGAGAAGGGAGAGCCGCAGCCGGCGCATGGAGGTCCTTCGGTGAGGGAGAAGACGAGCTCAGTACCGCGGCACCGCCGGGTCGTGCGTGGCCGACCAGGCGTCGATGCCGCCCGAGACGTTGGCCACCTGCTCGAAGCCCTGGTGCTCGAGGAACATGGCCACCCGCTGGCTGCGGGCGCCGTGGTGGCACAGGCAGGCGATGCGCTGGGCCGGGTCGAGTTCGGCGATGCGCGCCGGGATCTCGTTCATCGGGATGGCGACCAGCGTGAAGCCTTCGGGCGTCACGCTGGCGGTCTCGCGCTCCCACGGCTCGCGCACATCGACCAGCACCGCGGGCGCAGACGGGTCCTGCGCGAACCATTGGGCCAGAGCGGCGGGAGGGATCTGGTCGATCATGGCAAGGGCGCGGGTTCGGGGCTCAGAAGCTGAAGCGGGTCGGCTCAGGGAAGTTCAGCAGGCGCGGGACCACCATGTCCCAGGGCTGCGTCGTTTCCCACTTGCCTTCGCTCACGCGGGTCACGATGTGGGCGCGCATCATCGGCTCCTCGCCCACGATCGCGATCAGGCGGCCGCCGATGTTGAGCGAGCCCAGCAGGTTCTGCGGCACCTTGGCGACCGAGCCGCTGAGCACGATCACGTCGAAGGTCGGGCCGCTGGGCAGCGGCTTGGACCCGTCGGCACAGCGCACCTCGACGTTGTGCACGCCGTTGCGGCGCAGCGTCTCGGCGGCACGCGCGGCGATGGCTTCGTCGATCTCCAGGCTCAGCACCTTGGCGGCGCGGTAGGCCAGCAGCGCGGCCATGTAGCCCGAGCCGGTGCCGATCTCGAGCACGGTGTCGGTCTTCTTCACGTGCAGGTCCTGCAGCATGCGCGCCTCGACCTTGGGCGAAAGCATGCACTGGCCGGGTTCCTTCGCGTTCTCGAAGGGCAGCTCCAGGTCGAAGAAGGCCATCGAGCGATGCGCGGCGGGCACGTAGTCCTCGCGGCGCACGATGGACAGCTGCTCCAGGATGTCCAGTTCGAGCACGTTCCAGGGACGGATCTGCTGCTCGATCATGTTGTAGCGAAGCGGATCGGTGTTCAGGGGGGCGGTCATGCGGGGCTCCAGGCGGAAGGACTCGGAAGGGACGGTCGTTCGGACGACAAACTTTCGATTTTAGGAGGCGGGTGGCGACGGGGCGGGCGGTGCGGGGCGCCAGGGCGCATCGGCCGTCTGGGCGGCCGATCGCCGGCCGGCCGGGGTGCACAGGCCCTGCAGCACGATCTCGGCCTGCACGGCAAGGTAGCGCCCGGGGTCCCGCTGCGCCGCGTCGTCGACACAGGCCAGCACCGAGTGCCGGGCGAGCATCAGGAACATCATGGGCGCGATCACGGCGTAGATGGCCTGGCCCGGGTCCAGCGGCGCGAACTCGCCGCGGTCGATGCCGCGCTGGAGCACGCGCCGCACCAGCTCGTGCGCCGGTCGCACCACCTCGCGCTGGTAGAAGGCCGCCAGCTCCGGGAAGTTGCCGCCCTCGGTGATCATCAGCTTGGTGATGCCGGCCACCTTGGTCGAGCCCACGCGCTCCCACCAGCTGTGCATGCAGTAGCGCAGCATGTCGGGCGTGCTGCCGTCGAATTCCTCGTACTCGCGGTTCCATTCGGCGAAGCGGCCCGAGAGGTTCTCGGTGACCACGGCCTTGAACAGCTCTTCCTTGCTCGGGAAGTAGAGGAACAGCGTGCCCTTGGAAACCCCCGCCCGCGCCGCCACCTCTTCCGAGCGTGTGGCCGCGAAGCCCTTCTCCACGAACAGGTCGAGCGCCGCCTCGAGCAGCTCGCCCGGACGCGCTTCCTTGCGCCGTTCGCGCTTGGCGCGCACGGGGCACAGGGCGTCGCTGAGGAACTTGGAAGGGGACATCGGCAATTACTGACTGACGGGTTAGTAATGTAGTCAGCGGCCACGCGAGCGTCAACCGGCCACAATACCGCCCTTGCGTCTTTGCATGCGCTCCGTGTGGGGAGCTGCAGCTGGAGCCTCTTCGCCATGTCCTCTTCTCCCGGTTCTTCGACCTCCCCGTCCTCCTTCGAAACCATCGTCCTCGGCGGTGGCTGCTTCTGGTGCACCGAGGCGGTCTTCGACCGCGTGGACGGCATCGTCGACGTCGAGTCCGGCTACAGCAACGGCCAGGTCCGCAATCCCAGCTACGAGCAGGTGTGCACCGGCCAGACCGGCCACAACGAGGTGGTGAAGCTGCAGTTCGACCCCGCGCGCATCTCGCTGCGCGAGATCCTCGAGATCTTCTTCGTCGTGCACGACCCGACCACCCTGAACCGCCAAGGCAACGACGTCGGCACGCAGTACCGCAGCGGCATCTACACCACCACCGACGCGCAGCAGGCAACGGCGCGCGAGGTGATCGCCGAGCTGGCAACCAACCAGGTCTACCGCGGCGCACCCATCGTGACCGAGGTGGCGCCGCTGTCCAACTACTGGCCGGCCGAGGACTACCACCAGGACTACTTCGCGAAGCACCCGAACCAGGGCTACTGCGCCTTCGTGGTGGGGCCGAAGGTGGAGAAGTTCCAGAAGACCTTCGCCGCGCGGGTGAAGAAGGATTGACGGGACAGACGCTGCCTTGACGACCGTGCCGCACACCACCCCGCTGCAAGTCCTGCGCCGCCCCGCGGCGCTGCGGCCGCTGGCGTGGCTGCTGGTGGTGGCGCTGTGCCTGGCGTCGACGCTCGGGCTGCTGCACCGCACGGTCCACCTGCCGGGGATGCCGCACGCCGCGGCGCTTGCGGCGTCCAACGCGACGCCGGAGCCGGCCGCTGCCGCCGCGGCGCACGCGCACGCCCACGGCGGCGCGCTGCACGGCCTGTTGGCCCTCTTCGGCGGCCACGACGACGGCGACCTGCAGTGCCGCCTGTACGACCAGCTCGCGCACGGCAGCGCGCTGCCGTCGGTGGCGCTGCTGGTGCTGCCGGTGGTGCTGCCCACCGCCGTCTTCGACTTCATGCAGGGCGAGGCGCTGGCGCGCTGGGTCCTGCTCTTCGACGCGCGCGGCCCGCCCGCCGCCCGCTGAATCCCTGCGCCTGCACGTCCGGCACCCGTCCTGCACGGGCCGTCGGCGCTGCTTGGCACCTCCCTTTTCGTGACTGCGCGGCGCTCCTTCGGAGGCCGCGCGGCGCACCCCTGGATTCAACGGGCTTTCCATGCACCCCCAATTCCCCCGCCACGCCATCGGCGCGGCCACGCTTCTCGCCTTCTCCGTCCTCGCGCATGCGCAGGCGGACACGTCCACCGCATCGCCAGCCGCGTCCGCCGCGGCCCTCGCCACCGACGGCGCGGCGCCCATGCTCAGCACCGTCACGGTCACCGGCAACCCGCTCGGTGCTACGGATTCGATAGCGCCCACTGCAGCGCTGGCGGGCGATTCACTGCTGTTTCGTTCGCAATCCACCCTGGGCGAGACGCTCCAGGGCCTGCCCGGCGTGAGCAGCACCTACTTCGGCCCCAACGCCAGCCGCCCCGTGATCCGCGGGCAGGACGGCGACCGCATCCGCATCCTCAACAACGGCGGTGCCGCGCCCGACGCCTCGGCCCTGAGCTACGACCATGCGGTGCCGATGGACTCGCTCGTCACCGAGCGCATCGAGGTGCTGCGCGGGCCCTCGGCGCTGCAGTACGGCGGCAGTGCCGTCGGCGGCGTGGTCAACGTGATCGACAACCGCATCCCGACCGAGCCCATGGATGCCAAGGGCGAGGTCGGTGGCCGCGCCGACGTCGGCTACGCCAGCGGCAGCAAGGAAAAAAGCGGGGGCGTGGTCGTCGAGGGCGGCAATGACCGCTTCGTGCTGCATGCCGATGCCTTCAGCCGCAAGGCCGACGACGTCGCGGCGCCGACCTGGCTCGAGTGCACGAAGCCCGGCTCGCCGGTCTACCAGCGGCGCATCTGCAACTCGGCCTCGCGCAGCGATGGCGGCGCCTTCGGCGGCACGGTGTTCCTCGGCGGCGGCAACTGGATCGGCGCCTCGGTCAGCGAGTACCGCAGCACCTACGGCACCGTGGCCGAGGACGACGTGACCATCGGCATGCGCTCGCGCCGCTACGCCGTGGAAGGCGAGTTCAAGCCCGGCGGCTTCTTCACCAGCGTGCACGTCAAGGCCAGCCGCACCGAGTACCGCCACACCGAGTACGAGGGCGCCGAGGCCGGCACGACCTTCTCCAACGCCGGCAACGACCTGCGCATCGAGGCGCGCCACCAGCCCATCGCGGCGCTCGGCGGGCTGCAGGGCGTGATCGGCCTGCAGAGCGAATCGACGCGCTTCGCGGCCGACGGCGAGGAGGCTTTCGCACCGCACAGCCGCACGCGCTCCAACGCGCTGTTTCTGTACGAGGAACTGCCGATGTCATGGGGCCGCTTCAGCTTCGGGGCGCGCACCGAGCAGGTCCGCGTGCGGTCGCTGGGCTACCCGGACGACCCGACGGTGGACCGCTTCGCCATCGGCGAGCGGCGCTTCAACCCGCACAGCGCGGCCTTGGGGGTGCTGGTCAACCTGGCGCCGCAGTGGCAACTGACGGCCAACCTCGCCCACACCGAGCGCGCGCCCAAGGACTACGAGCTCTTCGCCAACGGCCCGCACGTGGCGACGGCCGCCTGGGAAGTGGGCGACCCCAACCTGCAGAAGGAATCGTCCAACGGCGCGGACGTCGGCGTGCAGTGGAAGTCGGGCCCGAACCGCGCGGCCGTGAACGTCTACACCACGCGCTTTCGCAACTACATCGGGCTGACGGCCACCGGCAACCTGCGCAACGACGAGGGCGAGGTGAACCCGGTCGACGAGGAAGGCAACCTGCAGGAGGACCTGCTGGCCGAGTACGTGTACCGCGGCGTGCGTGCGCGCTTCACCGGCGCCGAGGCCAGCGGCAACCTGCGCCTCTTCGGCAGCGACGGTCTGAGCCAATGGGGGCCGAACGGCACGCTCGACCTCGAATGGCGCGGCGACGTGGTGCGCGCGACCAACACCGACACCGGCGAGCCGCTGCCGCGCATCTCGCCGGCGCGCCTGGGCGCGACGCTGGTGTGGGCCAGCGGGCCGTGGACCGCGCGCCTGGGCTTCGACCGCTATGCCGCGCAGCATCGCGTGCCGGCGATGGGTCAGCGCGAGACCGAGGGCTACACGCTGTGGAACGCCGCGCTGAGCTACCGCATGCGATGGGAACGCGCCAACCTGCTCTGGTACGCGCGCGTCGACAACCTCAGCAACGCGCTGGCCTACAGCGCCACGTCGATCCTCACCACCACCGAGTACCCGAAGGCGCCGCTGCCGGGGCGCAGCGTGAAGGTGGGGCTGCGCGTCACCTTCTGACACCGGGGTGAAATAGAAGAGGCCGTTCGGACTGAGCTCGTCGAAGTCCTGCGCAGCGCTTCGATCCTTCGACGGGCTCAGGACAGGCCCCTTCGGCGGGCTCAGGACAGGCCAAGGCGGGCCTGCTACCGCCCGGTATGCTCGCGGCCGTGAATTCGCCCGTCGTCACCGCGCTCCTGCCCGTCGTCCTGCTCATCGCCGTCGGGTGGGTGGCGGGTCGGCGCGGCTGGATCGGCGGGGCGGCGGTGCGCGAGCTGTCGAACCTGATCTTCCTGCTGCTGGCGCCGGCGCTGCTGTTCCGTTCGATGAGCACGGTGCAGGTGCAGCAGCTGAGCCTGAAGCCGGTGGCCGCCTACTTCATCACCGCCGGGCTGCTGTACGCGGCCACGCTGGCCATTCGCGGCTTCAATCGCGAGGCGGCCGTGCTGGCGCTGGCCAACACCTACAGCAACACCGTGATGATCGGCATCCCGCTGATCGGCCTGGCCTATGGCGCGCCCGGCATGGTGGTGCTGCTGACGCTGGTGTCGCTGCATTCCCTGATCCTGCTGACCGGCGCCACCGTGGTGCTGGAACTGGCCACCGCGCGCGAGGCGCAGGCCGCCGGCGGGGGCGGGCGCCGCCGCATCGCGGCCACCGTGGGGCGGGCGCTTCGCAACGCGATCCTGCACCCGGTGGTGCTGCCGGTGATCGCCGGCCTGGCCTTCGCCCAGACCGGCTGGACGCTGCCCCAGGTGATCGACAAGCCGCTGGCGCTGCTCGGCCAGGCCTTCAGCCCGATCGCGCTGGTGCTGGTGGGCATCACGCTCGCCCAGACGCCGGTGGGGCTGCACCTGCGCGGCGCGACGGTGCAGGCGCTGGTGAAGAACGTCGCCCATCCTCTGGGCGTGCTGGCCATCGGCACGCTGCTGGGCGTGCACGGGTTGCCGCTGGCGGTGATGGTCGTGGCCGCGTCGATGCCCATCGGCGCCAACGTCTTCATGTTCGCGCAGCGCTACCGGGTGGCGGAAGAACTGGTCACGGCCAGCGTGGTGGTGTCCACGGTGCTGGCGCTGGCCACGGTGTCGCTCGCGCTGGCGGGTGCTGCGCGGCTGGCCGCGGGCTGAGTCTCGAACGAGAAGTGCCTGTAGCGCCCGCCGGACGGGCGCGAGGCGCTACGAAATCGATAGCGTCGTGTCGACGCTCACGGTGCCAGGCGCTCGCGCAGCCACGCGCCGTCCTCGCGCCGGTAGCGCAGCCGGTCGTGCAGCCGGCTCTTGCGGCCCTGCCAGAACTCCCAGCGGTCGGGTACCAGGCGATAGCCGCCCCAGTGCGGCGGGCGCGGCGGCGCGAGCAGGAACTTCGCGCCGTAGAGGGCGGCGTTCTTGACCAGCGTCTCGCGCCCCGGGATCACCTGGCTCTGCGGGCTGGCCCAGGCGCCGATGCGCGAGTCGAACGGGCGGCTGGCGAAGTAGGCGTCGCTCTCCTCGGCGCCGGCCTTCTCGACGCGGCCTTCGATGCGCACCACGCGCTCGAGCTCGACCCAATGGAACTGCAGCGCCGCGAACGGGTTGCCCGCCAGTTCCTGCCCCTTGCGGCTGTCGTAGTTGGTGTACCAGACGATGCCGCGCGCGTCGTAGCCCTTGATGAGCACGATGCGCGTCGACGGCCGCAGGTCGCTGCCGACGGTGGCCAGGGTCATGGCGTTGGGTTCGGGCACCTGGGCGCTCACGGCCTCGCCGAGCCAGCGCTCGAACTGGTCCAGCGGGTCGGCGGCGCTGTGGCTTTCGCCGAGTTCGGCGCGCTCGTAGCTCTTGCGCAGCGCGGCCAGGGAGTTCTGCAGATCGCTCATCGGGTGATTGTGCGTTCTCCCGCGGCTTAACATCCGAGCCGCCCATGATCGTCCGCCCCCGCCCGCACTGGCTACGCCTGCTCTTCGTCTGGCGTGGCTCGATCCTCTCGCAGATCCTGCCGCAGTTGGCCGTGACGCTCGCGCTGGCGATCACGGTGACGCTGGTGCACGGCCAGGTGCTGCGCTGGAAGGTGCCGATGACCTTCGTGCCCTTCTCGCTGATCGGGCTCACGCTCGCGATCTTTCTGGGCTTTCGCAACAGCACCAGCTACAGCCGCTGGTGGGAAGCCCGCATGCTGTGGGGCTCGCTGCTGATCGAATGCCGCGCCGCCGTGCGGCAGGCGCTCACGCTGGTCGAGGGCGGCGGCGACGCGCGGGTGCTGGCGCTGCGCCTCATCGCGCTGGTGCATGCGCTGCGCCACCAGCTGCGCGGCAGCGACCCGGCGGCCGACCTGGCGCGCCTGCTGCCGCCGGCCGAGGCCGCACGCGTGATGGGCGCGCGCTACCGGTCCGCGATGCTGCTGCGGATGGCCGGCGAGTGGCTGCGCGACCAGCGGCGGCAGGGCCGCATCGACGCCGCCATCGTGCCGGCGCTGGAGCGGCCGCTCGACCAGGTCGGCGCCGCCGTGGGCGGCTGCGAGCGGCTTGCGAGCACGCCGATCCCCTTCACCTACAGCGTCATCATCCATCGCACCATCTACCTGTACTGCCTGCTGCTGCCCTTCGGCCTGGTCGATTCGATCGGGCCGATGACGCCGGTCGTCGTGACGCTGGTGGCCTACACCTTCTTCGCGCTGGAGGCGCTGGGCCACGAGATCGAGGAGCCCTTCGGCGACTCGCCCAACGACCTCGCGCTCGACGCCATCTGCTGGACCATCGAGACCTCGTTGCGCGAGAGCCTGGGCGACAGCGATTGGCCGCCGCAGCCGCAACCGCGCGACTATGTGCTGACATGAAACAGCTCCCAACGCTCCCCCGCTTCGCGCGGTCCGCTGCCCCCGAACGTGCGCGTCAATCGCTTCGGACGGCTGGGCGCGACTGACATGACGCCCGCCCTTCCTGTCGTACTCGTGCTGGCCTCCGGCCGGGGCGAGCGCTTCCGCGCCTCGGGCGGTACGGTGCACAAGCTGCAGGCGCTGCTGGGCGACCGGCCGGTGATGGCGCACACGCTGGCGGCGGTGCAGGCCAGCGGCCTGCCGTGGCATGTCGAGGACACCGGCCACCCCGGCATGGGCGACTCGATCGCCGCGGCCGTGCGTGCGACGGCGGATGCCGCCGGCTGGCTGGTGCTGCCGGCCGACCTGCCGCTGGTGCAGCCAGCCACCTTGCAGCACGTGGCCGTCGCCCTGGCCCGGCCGGGCGTGAGCGCCGTGCAGCCCGTGCATGCGGGACAGCGCGGTCATCCCGTGGGCTTTGGCGCCGGGTGCCGTGATGCCTTGTTGGCTTTGGAGGGAAATCAGGGCGCTGCGCCCGTCCTGCGGGCGCAGCGTGCTATGAATTTAGTAGCAGACGTCGAGACGGACGACGCCGGCACCATCACCGACATCGACACGCTGGACGACCTGGCGC
Organism: Xylophilus ampelinus; assembly: GCF_901875635.1. Lineage (GTDB taxonomy): Bacteria > Pseudomonadota > Gammaproteobacteria > Burkholderiales > Burkholderiaceae_C > Xenophilus. The sequence goes on from NZ_CABFMN010000044.1 coordinate 21,051, forward strand.
GCGCCGAGGCGCTGTGGCGCGCGCGTACGGTACGCTAGCTGGCACCCAGCCGATGCTCTGGGTGGAACTGATGCGCCTGTCACCGGGCGCACGGCTTGGCCTGCACCGCCACACAGGCGAGATCCACGCGCTGAACCTGCAGGGCCAGCGCCGGCTGTGCACGACGATTCGCGAAATCGGCGTCGACATGCGGGTCACGACAAGGAGGCCTCACGCGGTGGCCTCGCCGTCAACGATCGTAGAATGCCGGGCCCCTTAACAGCCTGTCAATGCGCTCTTCTCTCGCAGGCATTCGGCCTGCGGCCCCTTCACGCCGCTACCCGTGTCACGCCCAGCCTCGAGTGATTTGAAGGTCAAGCGCCCGCGCGGTGCGAAGAGCACGGTAGCCACGCAGGCCGACGTTGCGCGCGCCGCCAACGTCTCGCAGAGCGCCGTATCGCGCGTGTTCGCCGGCCACGGCTACGTGGCGCCTGAGGTGCGCGAGAAGATCGAGGCCGCCGGCCGCCGCCTCAACTACAGCCCCAACCTGGTCGCGCGGACGATGGCCAAGGGCCGCTCCAACATCGTGGCGGTGCTCACTACCGCCATTACCCATCCCTTCGTGCCGCACTTGCTGGAGCAGCTCACGCTGGCGACGCAGGCGCGCGGCCTCGACGTGCTGCTGCTCAACGTGCCGCAGGGCCAGCAGATCGAGCGCCTGGTGCCGCTCGCCAAGGCGTATCGCGTCAAGGGCATCATTGTCGCCAACGTCACGCTGGCCGAGAGCAGCATGGCGCTGGCACGACAGGGCGGCACGCCGGTCGTCATCGTGAACCGCTACGCCGAGGACGAGGGTGTGCACACGGTGTCGTGCGACAACGTCGACGGTGCGCGCCGCATCGCCAACGACATGCTCAACGCCGGCCTGCGCCGCCTCGCCTTCATCGGCGGGCTCGCCACGTCGGCCACCAATACGGCGCGTCGCAAGGGCTTCCTCGACAAACTCGCCGAGCGCGGCATCGCGCCGGCGCTGGTGGCCGAAGGCGCGTTTTCGCATGCCTGGGGCTACGAGGCGGCGGGCCGCCTCAAGCGCGAGTGCCCCGATGTCGACGGCGTATTCTGCGGCGACGACGTCGTGGCGCTCGGCGTCATCGACGGCTACCGCGACGAGCCGAACCCCTCGGGCACCATGCCCGCCATCGTAGGCTTCGACGACATCCCGAGCGCGAGCTGGTCGCCTTACATGCTCACCACCTTCCGCAATCCGCTGGAAGAGATGGTCGAGGCCGCGCTCGACATGCTCGACCTGCCGGCGGACGCGCGGCCGCAGCGCAAGCTGCTCGCCGGCACGCTGATCCGCCGCCGTTCGTTCTAGGCGAGCCGGGTCCCCGGACACCAAGGGTCGCTGGCACGCAATTCGCTTCAGGATATGACTGCGCAGTCATATCCTGACGTCTACGCGGTCCAGTCCGGCCTTTTGGGCCACCGAGGATGCCTTCGATCGAAACTCAGCAGGGCAATCGGCTCGATTCTGGTTCCTCATGCACCTGGATATGACTGCGTATGCACACCTTTGATCACCAAGAGACCCCGCCAAATGGCTTCACCCGATCCTGACCACGCCGCCGAATGGCGAGCCCGCTGCGAGATGGCGGCCCTTTTCCGCTGGATGAACCGCCTCGGCATGAACGAGCAGATCGCCAACCACTGCAGCCTGATGCTGCCGGGCAGCGACACGCTGTTCATGATCAATCCGCGTGGCCTGCACTACAAGGAGATCACGGCCAGCAAGTTCATCGTCTGCGATCTCGAAGGCAACGTGGTCAGCGGCAGCGGCGAATTGCGCAAGGTCGCGTTCTACATCCACACGCGGATCCACCTGCGCCACCCGCAGGCGCGCTGCATCCTGCACGTGCATCCGCGCTACCTGACCGCGCTGTCGATGGTGCAGGGCGGGCGCTTCGAACTCGTGCATCAGAACAGCGCGATGCTCTACGACCGCGTGGCCTACGACGAGGTGCACAACGGCGTGGTGCTCTGGACCGAGGAAGGCGACCGCATGGCCGACGTGATGGAAGACAAGACCATTCTGCTGAGCAAGAACCACGGCGTGACGGTCGTCGGGCCGACCGCGGCCGAAGCCTTCGACGAGCTCTACATGGCCGAGCGCACCGCGATGTACCAGATCACCGCGATGAGCACCGGCCTGCCGCTCGCGCCCTTCGCCGACAACCTGCGCGAGCGCTTCAACGGTCCCTGGGGCGAGAAGTTCGATGCTGACCTGCACCTGGCCGCTGTCCGCCGGATCCTCGACGTCGAGGAACCCGACTACGCGACTTGATCCCTTTGCGCTCCGCCCTTCCTTTCATCTCTTTCGTTTCCCACCTTTCCTGGAGAACCGCATGCGACTTTCCCGCAACCTCACCTGCCGCCTTGGCATGGTCCTCCTCTCGGCGGCGATGATGGCCGCAGCGCCGGCCCACGCACAGAAGAAGGGGGGCGACGCCGTCGTCGCGCAGCAGGCCCAGCCGCCTAGCCTGGACGCGATGACCACATCGGCACAGGCCGCGCGAAACATCAACCTGCACATCTACGAAGGCTTGTTCGCGCGCAGCGACAAGGGCGAGACCATTCCCGACCTGGCAGAGAGTTTCACGGCTGCGGCCAACGGCCTGGACTACACCATCAAGCTGCGCAAGGGCGTGAAGTTCCACAATGGCCAGGTCATGACGGCCACCGACGTGAAGGCGTCGCTGGAGCGCTATGCCAAGGTCGGTGGCAGCGCGCAGAACATGGCGCTGGTGCAGTCGATCACCGTGATCGACCCGTCGACCATCGCCGTCAAGATGAAGGCGCCGTACCAGGGCTTCATCGAGTTCCTCGGCTCGCCGCGCGCGCCGGCCGTGATCATTCCTGCGAGCGAGGCGGCCAAGGAAGCCGGCAAGATCGCCGTCATCGGCACCGGCCCGTACAAGATGGTCGAGTACCGCCCCGACAGCTTCATCAAGCTGGCCCGCTTCGACGACTACGTGCCGAACCCGGCCTACAAGGCCCGCGATGGACTGGGCGGCAGGAAGACGCCGTACCTGGACACCGTCACTTTCCGCTTCATCCCCGAAGCCGGCGCGCGCAACAGCGCGCTGGAGGCCGGCGAGGTGCAGGTGCTCGAGCAGATCTCGCCGACGGCGGCACGCCGCATGAAGTCCAACACCGCGGTGGCCTCGTACGAGATGATGCCGTGGTCCTTCCAGACCATCTTCCTGAATGCGAACGTCGCGCCGACCAACAACGTCAAGGTGCGCCAGGCCATCATGGCTGCGCTGGAAAACGAGGAGATCATGGCGATTTCGACCGACGGCCTCTACCGCATGACGCACGGCTGGCAGCATCCGGGCACGCCCTACTACGCGGGCGACGTTGGCAAGCCGCTGTACAACCAGCACAACGTCGAGAAGGCGAAGGCCCTGCTGAAGGAGTCGGGCTACAAGGGCGAGGAACTGGTCTTCATTGCCGACAACGGCTTCAAGAACCACAACGACACCGCCGTCATCGCGACGCAGCAGCTCAAGGCCATCGGCATGAACGTGCGGCTGCAGGTCACCGACTGGCCGACCACCTTCGCGGCACGCGCCAAGCCGGACGGGTGGAATCTGTTCCCGATCATGATCGGTATCGAGCCCTACGAAGGCCCGGTCAGCGTCGGCGTACTTTTCACCGGCGACAACAATTGGCAGCACAAGAAGGACCCCGAACTGGAAGCCGCGATGACGAAGCTGACGACCGCTGCGTCCCTGGACGAGCGCAAGGCCGCCTTCGCCACGATGCAGGCCCGCATCTACGACCAGGCCTACGCCATCAAGGTCGGCGACGTCGGCATCTACGAGGCAGCGAGCGCCAGGCTGAAGAACTTCGCGCCACACCGCATTCCGCGCATGTGGGACGTCTGGTTCGACTGAGATGTACCGATTGGTCCTCGCGCGCCTGCTCAGCGCCATCCCCGTCCTGCTGCTGGTCTCGCTGCTCACGCTCAGCCTCGTATGGCTGGTGCCGGGCGACGCGGCGGTCGAGATGGCCGGGGCCAGCGCCACGCAGGACGAGGTGGCGCGCATCCGGACGCAGATGGGCCTGGACAAGCCGCTCGCCACGCAGGCCGTCGACTGGTACGTCAACCTGCTGCACGGCGACCTCGGTCAGTCGCTGCTGCTCAACCGCAGCGTCACGCAGGCCATCGTCGAGCGTCTGCCGGTGACGGGTTCACTCACGCTGCTGGCCTTCGTGATCACGGTGGTCGCCGGCCTCGCGAGCGGCGTGCTGGCCGCCGTCAAGCGCAACACCTGGATCGACCAGGGGGTGATGACGCTTTCTCTGCTCGGCCTGTCCTTGCCGGACTTCTGGCTGGGACTGGTCGGCATCTACGTGTTCGCGGTGACGCTGGGATGGTTTCCCACTGGCGGCTACGTGCCCTTCACCGTCAGCCCGCTGGGCTGGCTGCACAGCCTCTTCCTGCCGGCCCTGGCCCTGGCGGCGACGCAGATGGGCGTGCTGGCCCGCATGACGCGCTCCAGCATGCTCGAGGTGTTGAGTCAGGATTACATCCGCACCGCGCGCGCCAAGGGGTTGCCGATGCGCATCGTGGTCGGCAAGCATGCGATGGCAAACATCGCCATCCCCACACTGACGGTGGTCGGCATCAACGTCGGCATCCTGGTCGGTGGTGCCGTCATCGTCGAATCCGTGTTCTCCATCCCGGGCGTCGGCCGGCTCGTCATCGGCGCCATCCAGCGCCGTGACATCCCCGTGATCCAGGGCGGTCTGCTGATGATCGCCTGCGCGATGGTGCTGATCAACCTGGTGGTGGACCTGCTCTATGCCGCCTTCGACCCGCGGGTGCGCCGCGCCCGCTGAAGCCATGACCTCCCTTGCAACCCCTGCCGCTTCCGAATGGCCGGCATGGCATGGTTTTCGTCGCCTGCTGCGCCACCGGCTGTTCGCGCTGGGCCTGGTGCTGCTGCTCGCGGTCGTCGCCGCAGTGCTGTTGGCGCCGTGGCTCGCGCCCTTCGACCCCACGAAGAACGACTACCGCTACCGGCTGGGCGCGCCCAACGGCGAGCACCTGCTGGGCACCGACAGCTTCGGGCGCGACATCCTCAGCCGAACGCTGCACGGGGGCATGATCTCGCTGCGCATCGGCTTCCTGGTGATGGTCTTCACAGGCATCTTCGGTACCGTCATCGGCCTCTGCGCAGGCTACTTCCGCCGCATTGAGGGCCCGATCATGCGGCTGATGGACGCGCTCATGGCCTTCCCGGGCGTGCTGCTGGCCATCGCGCTCGCGGCGGTGCTCGGCCCGTCTGAGCGCAACGTCGTCATCGCGCTCGTGGTGACCTATGTGCCGCGTACCGCGCGCATCATGCGCGCGGCCGCGCTGGTCGTCGGCGAGGCCGAATACGTGCAGGCTGCGCGTGCCGCCGGTGCGTCCCACGCGAGGATCTTGGTGCGCCACATCGGCGCCAACAGCCTCGCGCCGCTGATCGTGCAGATGACCTTCATCTTCGCCATCGCCATCCTGGCCGAGGCGCTGCTCAGCTTCATCGGCGTCGGCCCGCAACCGCCGACGCCGACCTGGGGCAACATCATCGCGGACGGCCGCGACTTCATTCCGGAGGCGCCGTGGATCTGCCTGTTCCCCGGCCTCTTCGTCGCCATGTCGGTCCTCGGCCTGAACCTGATCGGCGACGGCCTGCGCGACATCCTCGATCCGCGCCTGAAGGAGAAATGAGATGACCGCCCCCCTGCCCACCGGGCCGGCGTCGGCTGGACCGCTGCTCAGCGTGCGCGGCCTGACCACTGCGGTCAAGACCGCCGGACGCGAGTTCACCGTGCTTGAGGACATCGACTTCCAGCTCGAGGCCGGACGCGTGCTGGCGCTCGTCGGCGAGTCCGGCTCGGGCAAGAGCATGACGGCGCTGTCGATCATGCGGCTCCTGGCCGAGCCGGCCTACACGCGCTCGGGCGAGATTTGGTTCGAGGGCGAGGACCTGCTGAAGGCCTCGGAGGCACGCATGCAGCAAATCCGCGGCGCGGCGATCTCGATGGTCTTCCAGGAGCCGATGAGTTCGCTCAACCCGGTGTTCACCGTCGGCGACCAGATCGCCGAGTCGCTGCGCTTCCATCGCCGGCTCGGCCGCCGCGAGGCACATGCGCAGGCGGTGCGCCTGCTGGAGCTGGTCGAGATTCCGCAGGCCGCCACGCGGGTGGACCACTTCCCGCACCAGATGTCCGGCGGCATGCGCCAGCGCGTGATGATCGCGCTGGCACTGGCCTGCAACCCGCGCCTGCTCATCGCCGACGAGCCGACCACGGCGCTCGACGTGACGGTGCAGGCGCAGATCCTCGACTTGCTGCGCAACCTGCAACGCGAGTTCCGGATGGCCGTCATCCTGATCACCCATGACCTCGGCATCGTCACCGAGTTCGCCGACGAGGTGCTGGTGCTCTACGCTGGTCGCGTCGCCGAGCGCGCGCCGATGGACGCCGTGTTCGACGCGCCTTCGCATCCCTACACGCATGGCCTGCTGGAATCGATTCCTCCGCTCACCGACGACATCGAGCGGCTGGTGCCGATCCGCGGCAACGTGCCCGCCCTGTCCGCGATGCCCGACGGCTGCCGCTTCGCACCGCGCTGCGACTTCGCGCTCGACGTCTGCGTCGCCGCCCAGCCGGCACTGCGGGAGATTGCGCAAGGCCACCATCTGGCCTGCGCCGGTGTCGAGCGCGGCGTTGTGCCCTTCGGCGTCGGCCGCGCGGGAGCGGCGGCATGAGCGCGGTCGACGCCGCCTTGCGCGGTGACCCACCAGTCACGCCGCTCATCAGCGTGCGCAAGCTCTGCAAGACCTTCGGCGACGCGGGCGGCTGGCTCTCGCGCGGTGGCAACGTCGTGAAGGCGGTCGACGACGTGAGCTTCGACATCTTTGCGGGCGAGACGCTGGGCATCGTGGGCGAGTCGGGCAGCGGCAAATCGACGACGGGGCGGCTCATCATGCGGCTGATCGAGCCGACGGGCGGCAGCGTCCACATGGGCGGCCACGATCTCACGCACCTCGGCCATACGCGCATGCGGGCGTACCGCAAGGCCATGGGTATCGTGTTCCAGGACCCGTTCTCCTCGCTGAACCCGCGCATGCGCATCGACGAGATCGTGAGCGAGCCGCTGGCCATCCACGGTATCGGCGCCCACCGCGAACGTGCGGCACGGGTGGCCGCGATGGTCGACCGCGTGGGCTTGCCAGCCGCGTTCCTGAAGCGGCATCCGCACGAGCTCTCGGGCGGCCAGCGCCAGCGCGTGGGCATCGCGCGCGCGCTCATCCTGCAGCCGCGCTTCATCGTCTGCGACGAGGCGGTGTCGGCGCTCGACGTGTCGATCCAGGCTCAGATCATCAACCTGCTGGACGACCTGCAGAGGGAGATGGCCCTGACCTACCTGTTCATCTCGCACAACCTGGCGGTCGTGCGCCACATCGCCGACCGCGTCGCCGTGATGCGCCGCGGCAGGGTCGTGGAGATCGGCGACACGCAGTCCGTGTTCCGGGCGCCGCAGCACGAGTACACGCAGAGCTTGCTGGCCGCGATCCCGGATCCGCGCGCTTGGAAGGCGCGACGGGCGGTCACGCATCGCGTGGCCGAAGGCGCTTGATTTGACGTCCAGGTGTGGAGTCTCAGGAGACTGTTCGCTCCCGTGATGCAGCTTCGGGCCGCCATGTCCCACGGCGCGGCCCGTTCACTCAGCAATTGCCACGCTTCGCCGATCGGCGCGCCGCACAGCGAGGTCGTGCCCCCTCGAGCACGACGAAGGCCTCGGCCATCAGTTGAGCGGCTTGTACGCGATGACGTCGATCTCGACCTTGGCATCGATCATCAGCGGTATGCTGACCTACCGCGAAGGCGACGCAGCGCTCATGGCCCGAGCCGGTCGGATGCTGAGGCGCGAGCGCAGCGCCGGCGGCCTGCGCGAGGCCGCCTAGGCGCAAGTCTCAGCGGGCAATCACGGCGCAGGCGATGCGCGGGCCGGAGTTGCCGGCGGGCTGGCTGGTGTAGTCGTCGCGGTCGCGGTGGACCACCAGCGCGCGCCCGACGACATTGTTGGCCGCGCCGTCGGCCAGAGAAATCGAATGCACGTCGACGCTGAAGCGCGCCACGCCGTCGGCACCCGCCACCAGGCTGGGCAGTTCGCCCGCATGGCTGCCGGCGGCGCCGAACTTGCCGTGCGTGCCGCCGGCCGGGTTGAAGTGGCCGCCCGAGGCGTTGCCGTTGTCGCCGCAGTCGCCCTTCTCGTGGATGTGGAAGCCGTGCTCGCCGGGCGTCAGGCCCCGCACTTCGCCGGCGACGCGCACGCCGTGATCGAGGGCGGTGAAGGTCACCTTGCCGGTCGTCGGATTCGGGTTGATGGCGCCGGTGGGCGCGAGGTTGGCGGTGGCCGTGGCGCGGCCCATCCCCATGCTGCCGCAGGCCGAGAGGGCGGCGCAGGCGAGGACGGCGGCGCCGGCGACGGCGAATGTGTGCTTGTTCATGTCAGCTTCTTCCTTCGTTGGAGGGTCGGATGGGCGCGCGGCCATCGCCGGTCGCGGTGGGTGACAGCGTAGCGGCTGACGCGGCCGCCGCTGCGTCAGCCGAGGCCGTGATCTCGGCCAGCCGCAGCAGGCGTGCCAGGGCGGCGTCGTGGATGTGGTGGCGCTTGAGTTCCAGCAGCGTCTGCCGCGCGTACTCGAGCGAGCTGCCGTACCGGCCCACGGCGCTGGCGAAGATCTCGCGGTAGCGGGCCTCCGGCAGGGTGCCGGTGAAGTTGGGGCTCTTGCGCGAGAGCGTGAAGGCCAGGGCCCGCACCGGCCCGCCCGGCGTGATGCAGGTGAGCCAGCGCGGGTCGTACACGCCGGTGGGCATCTCGCGCAGCCACAGGCGTCCCAGCACCTCCAGCCCATCGGCGGCAGGGATGCGGAAGGCCATGCCCTGGCAACTGCCGCCGGTCAGCAGGCCGAACACCAGTCCGGGGTTCTGCACGCTGCCGCGGTTGACGCGGCTCCACATCTTGAGGGCGCGGTGCCAGCCGTGCACGCGGGCCGGGCGGCGCTCGGCGAAGTCGAACTCGGGTTTCCAGATCAGCGAGCCGTAGCCGAAGAGCCAGAGGTCCTCGTGCCCGCCCCATTCGTGAATGACCCGGTCCAGCAGGGGCTTGGGATCGCGCAGCGGGGTGGGCAGCGGGTCCAGGCCGGGAGGGCCCAAGCCGGCGCCACCTACAATTTCGGCGTCATGGTTCACGAACCGATTATTTACCGACCTCTTTCCCTGGGAGACCACCCGATGTCCACGCGTGCGGATGACGACGAACAACAACGTTTTGCGCTCGGTTTTCTTTTTGCCCTGATCGCCCTGGTCGTCATGACCGTGGTGGGTGTCGTCGTCTACAAGTACGGCCTGTCGCATGCGCCCAAGGCGCCCCCTGCGGCGACCGCGCCGGCGCCGACAGTGGCGGTGGTCACCGAGACCGTCGCCGTGGTCATTCCCGACGGGGCGAGCATCCGTGTGGCTGAGGGCGTGGTGAACTTCTACTTCGCCACCGGCAGTGCCGACATCGCGCCCGGCGCCGCCGAAGCGCTGGCGCTGGTGATCCAGGGCGTGCAGAACGGCCGCAAGGCGCTGGTCTCCGGCTTCCACGACACGACCGGCGACCCCGCGAAGAACGAGGAACTGGCCAAGCAGCGCGCCCAGACCGTGCGCGACGTGCTCACCGGCCTGGGCGTGCCGGCCGACAAGGTGGCGCTCGAGAAGCCGGCTGTCACCACCGGCAGCGGCAACAACGCCGAGGCGCGACGGGTCGAGGTCAAGCTGGTCGACTGATGCGGCTGGCGGCACGCTCCGGCGTGCCATTCACACCGACGCCCGGCCCTGGCCGGGCGTTCTGCTTCACGGGCCGGAAGCGGCCGTCGCGGTGCTTTCACGCACGACCAGGCTCCACGCGAGTTCCACGCAGGGCTGGGGCACCGGCTCGCCGCGCATCAGCCGCAGCAGCATGCGTGCCGCCTCTTCGCCGATGGCTTCGCGCGGGGTGCGCACACTGGTCAGGCTGGGCAGGAGCTGGTCGCTGCCCGGCAGGTCGTTGAACCCGGCCACCCGGACCCGTTCGGGCACCGCGATGCCCAGGCGCGGCGCCGCCATCAGCGCGCCCTGCGCCAGGTCGTCATTGCAGAAGAAGATGGCTTCGGGCGCCGATTCATCCATCAGCCGCGCGAACATGCGGCCGCCCAGCGCGATGGAGGAGGGCTCGGGCCGCAGCATCTCCAGCGCAGCGTCGTAGCAGCCGGCTTCGCGCAGGGCGCGTCGGTAGCCTTCGGCGCGCTGCATCACCCGGGCATCGAGCTGGGCGGCGGCGAAAGCGATGCGGCGCGCGCCGCCCGCCAGCAGATGCTGTGTGAGCGCGTACCCGGCGTCCTGCTGCGAGAAGCCGACGCAGTGCACCCCTGGCGCGCGGCTCGTCTCCATCACGTGCACGCAGGGCACGCCGCTGGCCTGGATCAAGGCGCGCGTCTCTTCGCTGCGCTCGAAGCCGGTGACGACCAGGCCTGCGGGGCGGTGCGCCATCTGCTCGCGCAGCAACTGCTCCTCCTCACGCGGGTCGTAGTGCGTGATGCCGATCAGGGTCTGGTAGCCCTGGCTGCGCAGGGTGCGCTGCAGGGCCTCGAGCAGGTCGACGAACAGGGTGTTGCTCAGGAGCGGGATCAGCACCGCCACGTGCGTGCTGCGGTGCGAGGCGAGGGCGCGGGCCGCCGGGTCGGGCACATAGCCCAGGGCGTCGGCGGCAGCGCGTGCGCGGGCCGCGAGCTCGGGCGCCACAGCGCGCTCGCCGCGCAGGGCGCGCGACACGGTGATGGGGCTCACGCCCGCTTCGCGCGCGACCTCGGCCAGGGTCACGCGGCCGCTGCGGCGGCGTCGGGGCTGTTCGGTATGCATTGGAAGATCGGTGGAAACCCTAGGGTGACGAGGCTGGAGTATCTTTTAGGATAGCGCTATCCAAGTCCGGGGTAAGCCCGGATTCCCCCTAGATCTTGGCGCGGGTGCAAGTGGATGATTGGGGGATTGCGCTGTCCTCCAGATGACGGCTCATTTCGACTTGAAAAGATAGCGCTATCCAAGGAGACATCGCATGCAAACCCCCAATGCCTCGCCGATCTGGCTCGTGACCATGGGCGTGTCCGGCTGCGGCAAGTCCAGCCTGGGCCAGGCCCTGGCGGCCGACCGGAGCCTTCCGCTGATCGAAGGCGACGACTTCCACCCCGAAGCCAACATCCGCAAGATGAAGAGCGGCACGCCGCTGACGGACGAGGACCGCGCCGGCTGGCTGGCCCGGCTGGGCGAAGAGCTGGCGGCCCGCCACGGCGGCGCGGTGCTGACCTGCTCGGCCCTCAAGCGCAGCTACCGTGAGCTGCTGCGCGCCGCGGTGCCAGGCCTGCGCTTCGTGTTCATGCAGATCGGCCGCGACGAGGCCGTGGCCCGCGTGCAGGCCCGCGAGGCCGTGCACATCTTCCCCGCCAGCCTGGTGGACAGCCAGTTCCAAACGCTCGAATCGCCCGAGGGCGAGCCGGGCGTGCTGACCGTGCAGGCGACGGCGCCGCTGGCGCAGTCCGTGGCCCAGGTGCGCGACTGGCTGGCCCAGCCGCCGATGCGTGCCGCCTGATCGGCCTTCCTTTCCCTTGATCCCTTCGACGGAGACACCATGACGACAACATCCTCCTCGACCGCACCGAATGCCGCTTCGGCGGTGCCGCAGGGCCGCGTGCCCGGCCGGCGCTGGCGCATCGGCGGCCTGCTGGGCGCGGGCGTGCTGGTCAACTACTTCGATCGGCTGAGCCTCTCGGTCGCGGCGCCACAGATCCAGGCGGAGTTCCACCTCACGCCCGAGCAGATCGGCTTCTTCCTCTCGGCTTTCTTCTGGACCTACGCGCTGCTGCAGGTGCCGGCCGGCATGCTGCTGGACCGCTACGGCCCCACGCGCATCGGCCGCTGGGGTGCCTTCGCCTGGGGCATCGCCTCGACGCTGACGGCGCTGGCGGGCGGCTGGGCCGGCATCTTCGCGGCGCGCATGCTGCTGGGCATCGCCGAGGCGCCGGGCTTCATGGTCAGTTCCAAGGCCACCGGCTACTGGTTCCCGCGTGGCGAGCGGGCGCTGGCCACGGCCATCTTCGATGCGGCGGCCAAGTTCTCGAACGTGATCGGCGTGCCGCTGGTGGCCTTTGTGGTGGTGGGCTTCGGCTGGCGCTGGGGCTTCGGCGTGTGCGCGGCGCTGAGCTTCCTGTACTTCTTCGCCTTCCTGCTGATCTACCGCGACCCCAGTGAGGACGAGAAGCTCAGCGCCGCCGAGCGCCGCTACATCGTCGAGGGCGGTGCGACCCCCGAAGGCGCGCCGGCCGGTGGTGCCAGCGGCATGCTGGGCTACCTGCTGCGCCAACCGAAGGTCTGGGGCCTGATGCTGGGCTTCGCGGCCTACGGCTACTCCTTCTACCTGTTCCTGACCTGGCTGCCAGGCTACCTGGTGCAGGCGATGCACATGAGCATCCTCAAGTCGGCCGGCTTCGCGGCCATCCCCTGGATGGTGGCCACGCTGACCGACCTCTTCGTCGGCGGCTGGCTCATCGACCACCTGATCGCCAAGGGCCACGAGGAGTCGAAGGTGCGCAAGACGGTGCTGGTGTGCGGCATGGTGCTGGGCCTGGCCGTGTTCGGCGCCACGCAGACCACCGACCCGGTCTGGGCCATCGTGTGGATCTCCATCGCGCTGGGCGGCCTGGCCGCGGCGGCGCCGGTGAGCTGGTCGCTGCCCTCGCTGATCGCGCCCAAGGGCGGCGTCGGCACCGTGGGCGGACTGATGAACTTCGGCAACAACCTGATGGGCGCGGCCGCCCCCATCGCCACCGGCTTCATCGTGGGGGCCACGGGCTCCTTCGTGAACGCCTTCCTGCTGGCCGGCGCGATCCTGGTGATCGGCATCTGCGCGTTCGTGTTCCTGATGGGGCGCATCGAGCCGATCGCCGAGCCCGGCGCCTGAGCACGTGCGCCCCGGCGCGCCCACCGCTCAGGCGCGCCGCGCCCCGTGCCGCGCCGTTCGTCCGGGCGCAAGAGGGTATCGGCGGGCAGCGCGCCGGCTGGCATGCTTCATGCCGTTGTCTTGCGCTGCCATGATGCCGACGGCGTCGACGAGCCCCTCACGATACCGGCGGGCCCAGCGCGCCGGCTTTCTTCCCCACGCAACCGTCCCTGCCATGACCACGATCCACCCCACGCTGCTCGCCGTCACCGAGCGCATCCGTGCGCGCAGCCGTGACCTGCGCACCGATTACCTCACGCGCCTGCAGGCCCTGCGCCGGCGCGACCGCGGCTCCGACCGCATGGGCTGCGCCAACGTGGCGCACGCCGTGGCCGGCGTTCCCGCCAACGACAAACTACGCATCGTGGCCGAGCGGGCGCCCAACATCGGCATCGTCACGGCCTTCAACGACATGCTGTCGGCCCACGCGCCCTTCCAAGGCTATCCCGACATCATCAAGCACGAGGCGCGGCGCCTCGGCGCCACGGCCCAGGTGGCCGGCGGCGTGCCCGCCATGTGCGACGGCGTGACGCAAGGCACGCCGGGCATGGAGCTGTCGCTCTTCAGCCGCGATGTGATCGCCATGGGCACCGCCGTGGCCCTCACGCACGACATGTTCGATGCCGCTTTGATGCTGGGCGTGTGCGACAAGATCGTGCCGGGCCTGCTGATCGGCGCGCTGCACTTCGGCCACCTGCCGATGGTCTTCGTGCCCGCCGGGCCGATGCCCTCGGGCCTGTCGAACAGCGCGAAGTCGAAGGTGCGCGAGCAGGCCGCGCAGGGGCTCGTCGGCCGGCAGGGCCTGCTCGACGCCGAGATGGCCGCCTACCACGGCGAAGGCACCTGCACCTTCTACGGCACGGCCAACAGCAACCAGATGCTGCTGGAGGCGATGGGCCTGCACGTGCCGGGCACCGCGTTCATCCAGCCGGGCGACGCGATGCGCGAGACGCTCACGCGCGAGGCGGTGCGCACGGTCCTGGGCAAGGCCTCGGGCCAGCCCTACGCCGTGCCCGCCATCGGCGAGATGGTCGACGAGCGCTGCATCGTGAACGCGATGGCCGCGCTGCTGGCCACCGGCGGGTCCACCAACCACCTGATCCACTGGGTGGCCGTGGCGCGCGCCGCGGGCATCCTCATCGACTGGGACGACTTCTCGCAGCTGTCGGAGGTGGTGCCGCTGCTCACCCGCGTGTACCCCAACGGCACGGCCGACGTGAACGAGTTCCAGAGCGCCGGCGGGCCGGGCTTCGTGATCGGCGAGCTGATCGGCGCCGGCCTCATGCACGCCGACGTCGGCACCGTGCGCGCCGGCGGCATCGCCGAGTGGTCGGGCGTGCCGTCGATGGGCGCGGACGGCACACTGCACTGGCAGCGCGCCGTGTCGAACAACGACACCGTGACGCGGCCCGCCACCAAGCCCTTCAGCCCGACGGGCGGCCTCAAGCTGCTGCAGGGCAACCTGGGGCGCAGCGTGATCAAGGTGTCCTCGGTGCCCGACGACCGCCATGTGATCGAGGCGCCGGCGCGCGTCTTCGACTCGCAGGGCGCGCTGCAGAAGGCGTTCGCGGCCGGCGAGCTGGAGCGCGACGTGGTCTGCGTGGTGCGCTGGCAGGGCCCGCAGGCCAACGGCATGCCCGAACTGCACAAGCTCACGCCGCCGCTGTCGGTGCTGCAGGGCAAGGGCTTCAAGGTGGCGCTGGTGACCGACGGGCGCATGAGCGGCGCCTCGGGCAAGGTGCCCGCCGCCATCCACGTCTCGCCCGAGGCCGCCGCGGGCGGTCCGCTGGCGAAGGTGCGCGATGGCGACCTCGTCCGCCTCGATGCGGTGGCCGGCACGCTGACCGTGCTGGTGCCCGAAGCGGAATGGGCGGCGCGCCCGCTGGCCACGATGTCCGACGCCCAGCGTGCCGAGGATGGCCATGGCCTGGGCCGTGAACTCTTCGCCGGCATGCGCCGCAACGCGCTGGCGGCCGAGGAGGGCGCCTGCACCTGGCTGTAAGAACGTGTTCTGAGCCGCCGCGGTTCGCTTCGCACCGCGCTTTGCTTTATCGTGCCAGCCTCGGCCCGCGGCGCCGCATGCCCGCGCTGCGCAGACCTTCCCCGCATTTCTCTGGAGTCTCCCGATGACCGAACCCCTGACCGCGCTGGACGTGATGCGCGACGCCCCCGTGATCCCCGTGATCGTGCTGCACGACGTGAAGGACGCGGTGCCGCTGGCGCGTGCGCTGGTGGCCGGCGGCATCCGCATGCTGGAGGTGACCTTGCGCACGCGCGAGGCGCTGGAGTGCATCGAGGCCATCGCCAAGGAGGTGCCCGAGGCCGTGGCCGGCGCCGGCACCATCCGCAGCGCGGCCGATGCACAGGCTTCGGCGCTGGCCGGTGCACGCTTCGGCGTCAGCCCGGGCTACACGCGCTCGGTGGGCAAGGCCTGCCACGACCTCGGCCTGCCGCTGCTGCCCGGCGTGGCGACGGGCAGCGAGATCATGCTGGCCCAGGAGGACGGCTACACCGAGCTGAAGTTCTTTCCCGCCGTGCAGGCCGGCGGCATCAACATGCTCAAGGCCTGGCAGGGGCCCTTCGGCGAGGTGAAGTTCTGCCCCACCGGCGGCGTGCACGCGGGCAACGCCGCCGATTTCCTGGCGCTGGCCAACGTGGCCTGCGTCGGCGGCTCCTGGATCGTGCCCACCGAGGCCATCGCGGCCAAGGACTGGGGCCGTGTCGAGACGCTGGCGCGTGAGGCCAGCCAGCTCGCGCGCTGACGCTTTCAAGCCAAATCGGGCTGCAGCCCCCGTCCATCGGGCGCGAGCAGCTATGAAAAAGATAGCGAGACAATGGACCCCGATTTCGATTCCGCTTCCCTGAAGGTCATCGCCTTCGACATCTTCGGCACCGTCGTCGACTGGCACGGCGGCATCGCCGCCGAGGTGGAACGCGCCCTGCCCGGCGTCGACGGCAGCGCCTTCGCCCTGGCTTGGCGCGCCGGCTACCAGCCCGCCATGCGCAGCGTCATGGCGCGCATCGCCAGCGGGGAGGGCGGCTTCACGCTGCTCGACGAACTGCACCGCGGCATCCTCGACGGCGTGCTGCGCGACATCGGTGCCGACGGGCGGCTCGACGCCGCAGCCCTGCACCAACTGAACACCGCCTGGCACCGGCTGCCGCCCTGGCCCGACGCGGTCGAGGGGCTCACCCGGCTCAAGCGCAGGTACACGATCTGCACGCTGTCCAACGGCAACCTCGGGCTGTTGACCGAGATGGCCAAGCGCGGCGGCCTGCCCTGGGACTGCATCCTCTCGGCCGAGGTCTTCAAGGCCTACAAGCCCGATCCGCGCACCTACCTCGGCGTGGCCACCGTCTTCGACGTGGCGCCCAGCGAGGTCATGCTGGCCGCGGCCCACCACGACGACCTGGCGGCCGCGCGCGTGTGCGGCCTGGCCACCGGCTACATCGAGCGCCCGCTGGAGTTCGGCGCCGGCCATCCCAAGGACGTGTCGCCGCGGGCCGAGAACTCGCTGCATGTGTGCAACATCCTGGCGCTGGCCGAGCGGCTGGGTTGCTGAGTCTGCCCGTGCCGCCCACGTCGCCCGAACTCGACACGCCGGGGGACTTGCAGCCGCTGCTGGCAGAACTGCGCGTGATGGAGGACCGCTTCCATGCCGCCTCGCATGCGGCCACGCCCGAGGACTTCGGCCGCATCGTCGCGCCCGACTTCTGGGAGATCGGGGCTTCCGGCAAGCGCTACAGCCGTGCGTTCTGCCTCGAGGTGCTGTCGCAGCGCGCTGCCAAGCCGCCCGAGGAGGCCTGGATCACCCGTGACTGGCACCTTCGCGCACTCGGCCCCGACCACTGCCTGCTGACGTACACCCTGGAGCAGCCGGGGAGAGTCACGCTGCGCTCGACCGTCTGGCGCCGCACGGCCGACGGATGGCAGGCCGTCTTCCACCAAGGCACGGTGTGCCTGTGACGGGCGGCCCTCCGGCCCCGGCGGCAGCATGACCATCGGCGCCGTGCCGCCGCCTGTTCCCGTGCTCTCGTTTCCCGCGCCGCATGTCCTGCGGACCGCGCGCCTGCAACTGCGGCCGATGCAGCCGTCCGATGCCGACGCGCTCCACGCCATCCTGACCGAGCCCGAGGTCCTGCGCCATTGGGACACGCCGGCTTGGCCTGATGTGGCGCATGCCCGCGAGTTCATCGTCGACGAGCAACGGGCGCTCGCGGAGGGCGAATCCCTCACGCTGGGCATCTACCGGGACGACCCGCCGCGCCTGATCGGGGAATGCCTGCTGTTCGCCGTCGACTGGCAGGCCGGCCGCGCCGAGCTGGGTTTTGCGCTGGCGCCCGGCGCATGGGGACACGGCTACTTGCAGGAGGCTGCAGGCGCCTTGCTCGCCTACGGCTTCGACAGCTCGCACCTGCGCCGCATCGAAGCCGAGATCAACGTGGGCAACGCGGCGGCAGCCCGCGCACTGGAGCGCCTCGGCTTTCAACGCGAGGGCGTGCTGCGTGAGCGCTGGGCGGTGAACGGCAGCATCTCGGACGCCGCCGTGTACGGCTTGCTGGCCAGGGAGTGGGCAGCGCGCTCTGTGGACTGACGGCCCACGCGGCACTCGGTCACAGGGGCCAGCGGCCTCGCTGGATCAGCGCAAGCCCTGGCCGCTGCCGGCGTCGTCCTGGCGCTGGATCAGTTCGATCTTGTAGCCGTCGGGATCGGTCACGAAGGCGATCACCGTCGTACCGCCTTTCACCGGACCCGCTTCCCGCGTGACGTTGCCGCCGGCTGCCTTGATCTTCTCGCAGGCCGCATAGGCGTCGGGCACGCCCAGGGCGATGTGGCCGTAGGCCGTGCCCATCTCGTAGCGCTCGGTGCCCCAGTTGTAGGTGAGCTCGATCTCGGCCTGGCCGGGGTTACCGTCGCCGTAGCCGACGAAGGCCAAGCTGTACTTGTATTCGGGGTTCTCGCTGGTGCGCAGCAGGGTCATGCCCAGCACCTTCGTGTAGAAGTCGATCGAGCGCTGGAGGTTGCCGACGCGCAGCATGGTGTGGAGGAGTCGCATGGGGTTTTCGTCGTGGGGCGCAAAGCGGCGAGTGTGCCGTGTGCGGCACCGCGCTGCAGCGCCGCGTGCCAGAAGCCCGCGCGTCCGGGCGGTCGTCGGCTTGGCCTCGAGCCAAACAGGGCTGCAGCGCCCATGCAGCGGGCGCGAGCAGCTATCAAAAGCGTAGCAGATCGGCGCGCCGCCGTGCCCAGCCGCTACGCCTGCTGGCCCGCGGGCGACCACTGCATCAGCCGCCCGGCATGCATGACGCCGATGTGGTCGGCCATGGTCTGCGCCTCGGCCGCGTGGTGCGTGACGAGGATCGCCGTCTGCCCCGCGGCGCGCAGGATGTCGCGTACCTCGACCGTCAGGCGCTCGCGCGTGGCGCCGTCGAGGTTGGAGAAGGGCTCGTCGAGCAGGATCAGCGCCGGCGCCGGTGCCAATGCACGGGCCAGCGCCACCCGCTGCTGCTGGCCGCCCGACAGCTCGTGCGGAAAGCGCGCCGCCATTTCCGGCAGGCCCACCAGCGTGAGCATCTCTCTCACGCGGGCCTCGCGGTCCGCGCGTGTCCAGCGCCGCAGCCCGAAGGCCACGTTGCCGGCCGCCGACAGGTGCGGGAACAGCGCGTATTCCTGGAACATCAGTCCGATCTGGCGCGCCTCGGGCGGCAGGTGCACGTCGGCCGACGAGAGCAGGCGCTCGCCCAGGCGGATCTCGCCGGCGCGCGCCGGCTCGAAGCCGGCGATGGCGCGCAGCACGGTGGTCTTGCCGCAACCCGAAGGCCCAAGCAGGCAGCCGATGCGGCCGGCTGCCAGGTGCAGCGCGAAGCCGTCGACCACCGTGTGAAGGCCGCGTGGCGTGTCGTAGCCCAGGCGCAGGCCGTCGATGGCGAGGGCGCCGCTCATGCGGGCACCCCCACGGTCGATTCGACGTGGCTGGCGTCGAGTTGCGTGCGGGCCAGCCAGACCACCGGCAGCAGGCCGGCCAGCACGATGGCGAGCGCGGCGATGGCGCCTTCCTCGTAGGTGCCCCGCGCCGCCTCGGCATAGAGCCAGGTGGCCAGCGTGTCGAAGTTGGCGGGGCGCAGCAGCAGGGTGGCGGGCAGTTCCTTCATGGCATCGACGAAGACGAGCAAGGCGCTGGCGGCGATGGCCGGACGCAGCAGCGGCAGGTGGACGCGCCGCAGGGCGCCGAGTGTGCTTTCCCCGAGCGAGCGCGCGGCCTGCTCGAGCGCGGGCGGGATGCGCGCCAGGCCGGCGTCGATGCCGCCCACCGGCATGGCGAGGAAACGGATCGTGCAGGCGATCACCAGCACCACGCCCAGGCCCATCAGCGGTAGGCCGGGCAGGCCCAGTGCGGACGCCACACCGGCATCCAGCGCCAGCGCGGGCGACAGCAGGCCGATGGCCAGCACCGTGCCGGGCAGCGCGTAGCCCAGGCTGGCCAGGCGCGCGGGCCAGCGGGCGGGCCGCGTGCTCGCGGCGCCCTGGCGGACCGTCCACGCCACCAGAAGGCCGGCCAGCACGGCGACGGTGGTCACGCCGAGTGCCAGCGCCACCGTGTTGCCCAGGCTGGTCCACAGGCCACCGGAGATGCCCTGGCCCAGGCGCAGGCGCTTGACCGTCTCGGCCACCAGGTAGGCCGCCGGCGCCACGAAGCCCAGAAGCACCGGCAGGCTGGCGGCGGCGGTGGCCGCCCAGGCCCGCGCGCCCTGCAGTCGCCGGGGGGCCATGGCCCGCATGCGCTGCGCGGAGCCGAAGCGCTGCCGGCGGCGGCCACGCTGCTCCAGCACGACGAGCAGCACGACCATCGCGAGCATGGCGCAGGCGATCTGCGCTGCGCCGGCCAGGTCGGAGCGCGTGATCCACGTCGTGTAGATGGCCACCGTCAGGGTGTTGACCCCGAGGAACTCCGACGCGCCGATGTCGTTGAGCGTCTCCAGCAGCGCCAGGCTCAGGCCCACCGCCAGCGCCGGCCTGGCCAGCGGCAGCGCCACGCGCCGGAAGGCGCCCCAGCGCCCTTCGCCGAGCGAGCGCGCCGCCTCCAGCAGGTGCGCGGGCTGGGTCATGAACATGGCGCGCGCCGTGAGGTAGACGTAGGGATAGAGCACGATGCCCAGCACGCACACCGCGCCGCCCATCGATCGCAGGTCGGGCAGGCGGAACTCGCGCGGGCTGTCGTAGCCCAGCAGCCAGCGCAGTGCGGTCTGCACCGGGCCGATGGGATGCAGCAGGTCGAGGTAGGCGAAGGCCACGATGTAGGTGGGCATGGCCAGCGGCAGCAGCAGCGCCCAGTTCAGCATGCGCCGGCCGGGGAAGTCGCAGCTCGACACCAGCCAGGCACAGCCGGTGCCGATCACCAGCACCAGCGTGCCGACGCCGGCCAGCAGCAGGGCCGTGTTGAGCGCCGCCTGCGGCAGCACGTGCTGCGCAAGGTGCGCCCAGTGCGAGAAGTCGGCCCCCGCCGCCAGCCAGGCCAGCGAGAGCACGGGCGCGAGCACGCCCAGCGCCACGAGGATGGCACCGGCCTGCCACAGCGGGCCCACGTTGCGCAGGCCTGGCCTGCGAGCGATCCGCATCAGGTCTTCGCCAAAAGACAGCGATTCATGTCAGCGTCTTCACTTCAGGGCACCCGTGGAACTGCCTTTGCCAGGCCACCGGGTGCGCCCCCTTCGCGCAGCAGAAGGGGGAGCCGCGAAGCAGCTTGGGGGGTTGAATCCGCTATCTGTCGAAGCCGACCTTATCGACCAGCGCGCTGGCCTGCTTGCGGTGCTTGGCGATCTCGACGAGCGGCAGCGGATCGACCTTCAGCTCGCCGATGGTCTGGCCGATGATCGGGTCGAGCGCCACACCCTTGCGCACGGGGTATTCGTAGTTGGCCTGGGCGTACATCTGCTGGGCCGGCTCCGACACCAGGAACTCCAGCAGCTTGATGGCGTTGTCGCGGTTCGGCGCGCTCTTGGCCACCGAGGCGCCGCTGATGTTGACGTGCGTGCCGCCACCCTTGGCGAAGGTCGGCCGGACCACCTTGATCGCGTCACCCCACTTGCGGGCGTCACTGCCTTCCTTGGCGCCCTTCATCTGGCCCACGTAGTAGGAGTTGGCCAGGCCCACGTCGCAGATGCCGCCGAGGATGTCGCGCGCCACGTCGCGGTCGCCGCCCGTGGCCTTGCGCGCCAGGTTGTTCTTCACGCCGCGCAGCCACTGCTCGGCCTGCGCCTCGCCGTCGTGCGCGATCAGCGCCGCCACCAGCGCGGTGTTGTACGGGTGCTGGCCGGCGCGGATGCAGACCTTGCCCTTGTACTTCGGGTCGGCCAGGTCCTCGTAGCGGAAGTTCGCGAGCTTGAGGTTCCTGTCGGCGTACAGCACGCGTGCGCGCATCGACAGCGAAAACCACTGTCCGTCGGCGCCGCGCAGGTTGGCGGGAATCGCCGATTCGAGCGCGGCCGACTTCACCGGCTGCGTCACGCCGCCTTCGACGAGGTCTAGGAGGTTGCCCACGTCCACCGTCATCAGCACGTCGGCGGGCGAGCGGGCGCCCTCGGCCTTGACGCGCTCGAGCAGCCCGTCCTTCACGAACACGGTGTTCACCTTGATCTGCGTCTGCGCGCTGAAGGCCGCGATCAGCGGCTGGATCAGGCCCGGCTCGCGGGTGGTGTAGAGCGTGAGTTCGCCCTGTGCATGGGCGGGCAGGGCAGCAGCCACCAGGCCGGCGGCTGCCAGGGCGAAGGTGCACGCCTTCCGGCGCGGATGGGACAACAAGGACATGGAAACTCCTCCGGACGTCGACTGGGATCTCTTCTGCCGGCGGGTGCCGGCCCAGCGTGTCGCTGGTTGAGAATCATTGTCAACGACGTGCTGCCGCCCTCAGCTCGATGAACCCTGCCCGCGTGGGGTTGAAGCGCCCTTGCGCTCAGCGCTTCGCCGGCACCTCGAAGACCAGGCAGGTGGTCGTCGCGTGGGCGTACAGCGTGCCGTCGGGGCCCACCAGGCGCGCCTCCGCCGTCGCGAGCTGCCGGCCGCAGTGGATCACGCGGCCTTCGGCGCGCACGCGCGGCACCTTGGGCGTGATCGCCTTGACCAGGTTCACGCCCAGCTCGGCCGTGGTGTAGGCACGGCCCGGCGGCATCATGGTGTGCACGGCGCAGCCCAGCGCCGAATCGAGCAGGGTGGCGAACCAGCCGCCGTGCACGGTGCCCAGCGGGTTGAGGTGGCGCTGCAGGGGCGTGCCCTGGAACACCGCCTTCCCCGGCCCGACCTCGACGATGGTGAAGTCCAGCGTCTTCGCGATCTCGGCATAGGGCAGTTCGCCGCGAAGCATGGCTTCCATGACCTGCAGGCCGGTCTTGCCGGCGAGCTGGTCGGGCCGGGCGAGCCCGGGGCCGGGCCCGGCGTCGAGCCGGGCCATGACTTCGGCTTCCTCGGCGAGCCAGGCCTTCAACACGTCTTCGGAATTGGTCGGGGTCACGGTTGCGCTCCTCTCTCTGGATGACTTGATGGTTGCATATGCAATCATTGCAGATACAATGATTGGCATGGATGCTATCGCAAAGCCCAAGGGCTGCACGAGTTTCAAGCTGCGCCAGCTCAGCCGCGTGGTCGCGCGCCACTACGACGCCCACGTCGCTGCCAGCGGACTCAAGACCTCTCAGTTTTCCTTGCTGTCCAACATCATGGTGGACGGTCCGGTCAGGCCGGTCGATCTGGCGGCGCGCATGAATCTGGACGCCTCCACGCTCACGCGCAACCTCAAGCCGCTGATCGCCGAGGGCTGGGTCGAGATGGGCGAGGGCGCCGACGCCCGCAGCCGCCTGGTCCACATCACCCCCACCGGGCGTGCCAAGCGCGATGAAGCGCGCGCCCTGTGGCAGCAGGCCCAGCGCTCGCTCAACGAGCGGCTCGGGCTGGTTCGCGTGGCGCAGCTGCATGCCCTGATCGACGAGGCCCTGGACGTGCTCGCACCCGGCGAGGCCGACGACCCGGCCTGCTGAGCCCCGCGCCGCCCACTCCCCCCGACTTCATCGACCCACGGAATCCCGATGTCCGCCACACGCGTTTCTGCCTGGCTGCAAGCCCGAGGCATCCACTATGGCTGGCTCGTGGCCGCCGTCACCTTCCTCACCATGCTCACCATGGCGGCGGCGCTGGGCCTGCCGGGCGCCATGCTCAAGCCGCTGGGCGACGAGTTCGGGTGGACAACGGAGCAGATTTCCTCTTCGCTGGCCTTGCGATTCGCGCTCTTCGGGCTCATGGGACCGTTCGCGGCGGTGCTGATGGAGCGTTTCGGCCTGCGCAGGGTCATGGTGTGCGGCCTGGCGCTGGTCGGCGGCGCGATGGCGCTGGTCACGGCCGCGAACCAGTTGTGGCAGCTGTTCGTGCTGTGGAGCCTCATGCTGGGCCTGGGTACGGGCATGACCGCGATGGTGCTCGGCGCGGTGGTCGCCAATCGCTGGTTCAACGCCCGGCGCGGGCTGGTCATCGGGCTGCTCACGGCGAGTTCGGCCACGGGGCAACTGGCCTTCCTGCCCGTGGCCGCGTGGATGATCGAGCACTGGGGGTGGCGCTCTGCCGTCGTGCCGATCGTCGTTGGTGCCTTCCTGATCGCCGTGCTCGCGATGTGGCTCATGCGCGACCGGCCTGCCGACGTGGGCCTGCTGCCCTATGGCGAGACCGCCGCGACGGCACCGCCGCCCCAGGCCGCGATCGCCCGCCTGGGTTTCGCTACCCCCTTCCGCGTGCTGGCGGAGGCGGCACATCACCGCACCTTCTGGATCCTGGCCGGCACCTTCTTCATCTGCGGCTTGAGCACCAACGGCTTGGTGCAGACGCACTTCATCTCGCTGTGCGGCGACAACGGCCTGGGGCCGGTGCCCGCCGCGTCGGTGCTGGCCGCGATGGGCGCCTTCGACTTCGTCGGGACGGTGCTGTCGGGCTGGCTGTCGGACCGCTACGACAACCGCAAGCTGCTGTTCTGGTACTACGGGCTGCGCGGGTTGTCGCTCTTCTGGCTGCCGCACTCCGGCTTCTCGCTCGTGGGACTGGGCGTGTTCGCCATGTTCTACGGCCTCGACTGGATCGCCACGGTGCCGCCCACGGTCAAGCTGGCCGGCGCGACCTTCGGCCCGCAGAAGGCGGGCATGGTGTTCGGCTGGGTGTTCGCGGCGCACCAGCTGGGCGCTGCGACGGCGGCCTGGGGCGCCGGCATGTCGCGCACGCTGCTGCTCACCTACACCCCGGCGCTGTATGTGGCCGGCGGCGCCTGCCTGCTGGCGGCCCTGCTGGTGCTCACGATCCGCCGGCCCGCGGTGCCGGTGGGCAAGCCGGCCGCACCGGCAAACCAGGGCGGCATGGCCGTCGCACAGGCCCGCGCATGAACGCGCCGCTCGATCCGCGCACGCAGCGCCTGCTGCACGACCCGATCGTGCCCACGCTGCTGCGCATGGCGGCGCCCAACGTGCTGGTCATGGTGGCACAGGCCGCGGTCGGCCTCATCGAGACCTGGTTCGTCGGCAAGCTCGGCACCGACGCCCTGGCCGGCATGGCCCTCGTGTTCCCGATCGTGATGCTGATGCAGATGACGTCGGCCGGTGCGATGGGCGGCGGCATCGCCTCGGCCGTGGCGCGTGCCCTCGGCGCCGGCCGCAGGGAGGACGCGCAGGCCCTCGTCTGGCAGGCGGTTGCCATCGCGCTGGGCTTCGGCATCGCCTTCACGCTGGCCCTGTGGCTGGGCGGCCGCGCCCTCTACGGCGCGATGGGCGGCAGCGGCGCAGCGCTGGAGGCGGCACTGACGTACTCGCACTGGGTGTTCGCCGGCGCGGTGCTGGTGTGGATGTTCAACTCGCTGGCGGCCGTGATCCGCGGCACCGGCAACATGGCGGTGCCGGCCAACGTCACGGTGGCGGGCGTGGTGCTGCTCATCCCGCTGTCGCCGCTGCTCATCTTCGGCTGGGGACCGGTGCCGGGCATGGGCATCGCGGGCGGCGCGATGGCGCTGCTGGTGTATTACCTGGCCGGCACGGTCGCGCTGGCGCTGTACCTGCGCTCGTCGCGCAGCCTGCTGCGGCCCGTGTGGGCGCAGGCGCGGCTGCGCTGGCCGCTGTTGCGCGACATCCTGCGGGTGGGGCTGTTCGGCGCCATCTCCACGGTGGCGACCAATGCCTGCATCGCGCTGGCGACCGCATTTGCCGGCCGCTACGGCGCGGGCGCGATCGCGGGCTACGGCACCGCCTCGCGGCTCGAGTACCTGCTGGTGCCGCTGGTCTTCGGCCTGGGTGCCCCGCTGGTCGCCATGGTGGGCACCTGCATCGGCGCCGGCCAGCGCGAGCGGGCGCTGCGTGCCGCATGGACCGGCGCCGTGGTGGCCTTCGTGCTGACCGGCGGCATCGGCCTTGCGGCGGCGCTGTTCCCGCGCCAGTGGCTGCTGCTCTTCGGCAACGACCCCGCGATGCTCGAGGCCGGCACGCAATACCTGCGCGCGGTCGGGCCGCTGTACGGGTTCTTCGGGCTGGGGCTGGTGCTGTACTTCGCCTCGCAGGGCGCGGGGCGCCTGATGTGGCCGGTCATCGGCACGCTCATCCGCCTGGCCGTGGCCGGCATCGGTGGCTGGCTGGCTTTGCGTTGGGGCGGCCAGCTCGTGCATGTCTTCGTTGCCCAGGGGCTGGCCCTGGTGGCCTACGGACTCTTCATCGCCTCGGTCATCTCGGGTGGCGCCTGGTTCGGGCGGCCCGGCTGGCCGCGCAGCACGGGTGCGCTGATGCGCCGGCTGGCCTGACCTGACCTGCGGCGCGCGATTCCTTCTCACTCTCTCATCCTTTTCCATTCGGAGCATGCCATGAATCTTCAGGATTCCGTCGTTTTCATCACCGGGGCCAACCGTGGCCTGGGCCTGGCCTTCGCCAAGGCGGCTTTGGCCGCCGGTGCGCGCAAGGTCTACGGTGCGGCTCGCGATGCGAGCACCGTGACCCTGCCCGGCGTGACGCCCGTCGCGCTCGACGTCACGAATCCGGAACAGATCGAGGCCGCCGCGCGCGCCTGCGGCGACGTCACCGTGCTGGTCAACAACGCGGGCATCTCGCGCGGCACGAACCTGCTGGACGCCGATTCGGTCGATGCCGCCCGCGCCGAACTCGAGACCAATTTCTTCGGCCCCTGGCTGCTGGCGCGTGCCTTCGCGTCCGTGCTCGCACGCAATGGCGGCGGTGCGATCGTGAACGTGCTCTCTGCGCTGGCCTGGACCACCTTCCCCAGCGTGGCCACCTACAGCGCCACCAAGTCGGCGGCCTGGTCGCTCAGCAACGGGCTGCGCAACGAACTGGCGGGGCAGGGCACGCAGGTCGTGAGCGTGCACGTGGGCTACATGGACACCGACATGGCCGCCCATGTGGACGGGCCGAAGACCTCGCCCGACGACGTGGCACGCCAGGCCTTCGATGCGGTGCAGGCAGGCCGTGTGGAGGTGCTGGCCGACGAGGTGTCGCGCCAGCTCAAGCAGGGCCTGTCGAGCGCCAAGCCGCCCTACGCGGCCAGCGCCGTGGCGGCCTGACCCTGGCCGGAAAGCAAGAACGCCCCTCGCGGGGCGTTCTTCGTCCGCTCAATAGCGGTAGGGGTTGTTCGGCCGGCGGTCGTAGCGGTTCGGCACGCCGTCGCGGTCGCTGTCGCGCCAGCCGTGGCGGCGCTCCCAGTGGCGATGGCGCGGGTGGTAGCGCGGGCCGTCGTGGTAGTAGCCGGGGTGCGCGTAGCGCGGCGGCGGGGGCGGCCGGTGGTAGCGCGGAGGCGGCGGCGGTGCGACGTAATACTGGACCTGCACGACGGGGCCGTGAGGCTGGGCCTGGGCCGGGGTGCCGAGCATGGCCAGCGACATCAGGGCGGCGCCGCCGACGGCTGCGATGAGTTTCTTCACGGTGACTCCTCGTTATGGGGTGCTCGAATGGTCGCCGCGCCATGTGAACGCTGTGCAAAGCTGCGACGAAGGCGCATGAAGAGTTGTGATCGCTTTCGAACCCGAGCGTACGGCGGCGCGGCGGTCCCGGGCGTTGTGCGAAGGGCGTAGGCGGTGCGGCGACGCCCCGGGTTCGCTCAAGCTCTCGGGGCCGGCAGCAGGCGCCGCAGCGCCTCGAAGAACAGGTCCGACTGCTCACGCTCGCCCTGGATCTGTGCCGCGACGTGCGCCGCCAGTTCCGGACGCACCGGCACCAGCGGCCGGCCGGTGCTCTGCGCCAGCACCTGGTGCAGGCAGGCGCGCTCCAGGTAGTACAGGTCGTCGTAGGCATGGGCGATGGTGGCGCCGGCCACGATCACGCCGTGGTTGGCCAGGAACGCGATGTCCTTGCCGGCGTTGTCGCCCATCATCGTGCGTGCGATGCGCTCGCCCTCGGCGTCGTCCAGGGCCAGGCCGTTGTACTCGGCGTCGATGGCGATGCGGTTCATGTAGCGCATGGCGTTCTGGCTCAGCGCGGGGTCCAGGCCGCGGTCGGACGTGAGGGTGAGCGCGGTCGCGTAGGGCATGTGGCAGTGCAGGACCACGGCGCGGCCGGTGAGGCGGTGCACGGCGCCGTGGATGAAGAGGGCCGTGGGCTCCACGCGGTGGCGGCCGGCGAGCACGTTGCCTTGCACGTCGATGAGCACGATGTCGTCGGGCCCCACTTCGCTCCAGTGCAGGCCGCGGGGGTTGATGAGGTACCTGTCCTGGGCTCCAGGCAGCATCACGCTGAAGTGGTTGCAGACGCCTTCCTCCAGCTGGTGGTGGGCGGCGGCGCGCAGGGCCAGGGCGAGGTCCTCGCGCAGGCGGCGCACTGCCGGGCTGGCGTAGTCGGCGTCGGCCGAGCCGGCGGTGTGCAGATGGGAAGTCACGGTCTTTTCAAGCATTTTTGGCCTCAAGCGCCCGTGGGGCGGGCGTAAGCAGCTACGAATTTGATAGCGTCGGCCGCTACGGCCGCCGCACTCCTGCCAGGCTTGTAAAGGGAAGAGCCGATGCCGAAACCGGCCGCTCCCGCGTCGCGCCAGGGTTGCATGTTGTCCTGCGAGATGCCACCCACCGGCATCAGCGCCGTGCCCCGGGGCAGCACCGCCAGCAGCGCCTTCACCACGGCGGGCGAGGCGAGTTCGGCCGGGAACAGCTTCAGGCCGGTGGCACCGGCGGCCAGCGCGCCGAAGGCCTCGGTCGGCGTCATCACGCCGGGCAGGCTCACCATGCCCAGCCGCCGTGCCTCGGCCACCACGGCGGCGTCGAAGTTGGGCGCCACGATCAGTTCGCCGCCCGCGTCGTGCACGGCGCGCACCTGCGCCGCGTCGAGCACGGTGCCCGCACCCACCAGCGCGTCGGGGAAGCGCCGGCGCAGCAGTGCGATGCTGGCCAGCGGCTCGGGTGAGTTCAGCGGCACTTCGAGCAAGCGGAAGCCGGCACCGACCAGGGCATCGCCGACCGGCTCAGCCTCGGCCGGTGTGAGTCCGCGCAGGATGGCCACCAGCGGCAAGGCCTGCATCGCGGACTGGAACTTGTCGAGGGCGGAGTTCATGGGTGGGCGGCGTCGGTGCCTTGCAAGGCGGTGTGGAGGGCATGCGCACCGGCCCAGGTGGCCTCGGCACCGAGCACGCGCGGCGTGATGCGCAGGCCTTCGAGTGCGAGCGCATAGCGCGTCGTGAGGGCCGGTGCGCCGATGAGCACCACGTCGGCGTTCGCTTGCAAGGTCTGGCTGCACAGCTCCTCGCCGATCAGCAGGCCCGAAAGGTAGCTTGCGAGTTGCGCCGCCGACATGCGCTCGAACAGCCCGAGCGTGCGCGCGCCGAAGGCGTTGTGCAGCAGGCCGCCGCCTTGCGTGGACCGCGCCACGCCCTGGGCAAAGGCTTCAGCGTCGAGCGGCGCGGCCGGGTCGACGGTGCGCGAGAGGATCGACTGCTGCGCGAGCAGCGCGTAGAACTCGCCGGTCATGAATGTGCGAAAGCCCAGCACGCGGCCGCCTTGCACGCGCACCCACTTGTTGTGCGTGCCCGGCAGCACGAAGATGCCGTCGGTCAGGCCCGTCAGCCGCATGGCGCCGAAGATCTGCACCTCCTCGCCGCGCATCACGTCGGGCACGCCGCCGTGGCTGTCGGTGAGGCCGGGCACCATCGCGATGCGGTTCGCGACGACCGGGATCACATGGCGTGCCAGGTCGGCGGCGTCGGCCGGGCAGGGACAGTAGGGCGCCTCGATCCAGCCCTGCCGGCTGCCGGCCATGCCGGCGATCAGGCAGCGCCGCTCGGCGGGCGCCATCCAGTCGCCGAAGAACTCGTCGAACACGTCGGCAAAGCCTCCCGCGGCCACGCCGAGGATGCCGCGCGGCGCATGCCGCTCGTCCAGCACGCGGCCGGCGTCGTCGATGAGCGCGCCGCGCAGCGAACTGGTGCCCCAGTCGACGGCCACGAAGCTCATGCGTCGGCTCCTGCGCTGGGCGTCACTGCGTCAGTGGTTGTCGCGCGGCACGAAGCTGCCGCGCTTGCCACGCAGGAAGCCCAGGTCGGCGCCCTCGTCGGCCTGCAGCACGTTGTCGACGTAGAGCTTCCAGTAGCCCGAATCCAGCGGCGGCTTTGGCGCGGTCCACTCGGCCCGGCGGCGTGCGAGTTCCTCGTCGCTCACATGCAGGTGCAGCCGTCGGTTCGGCACGTCGAGTTCCACGATGTCGCCGTCCTTGACCAGGGCCA
Source organism: Xylophilus ampelinus (assembly GCF_901875635.1). Lineage (GTDB taxonomy): Bacteria > Pseudomonadota > Gammaproteobacteria > Burkholderiales > Burkholderiaceae_C > Xenophilus. The sequence continues at coordinate 50,876 of NZ_CABFMN010000044.1, forward strand.
GCGGCCCGCCGGCCGCCGCCTCGGGCGCGGTGTGCAGCACCACGGTGCCATAGGCGGTGCCGCTCATGCGCGCATCGCTCACGCGGACCATGTCGGTGATGCCCTTGCGCAGCACCTTGGGCGGCAGCGGCATGTTGCCGGACTCCGCCATGCCGGGGTAGCCCTTGGGGCCGCAGTTCTTCAGCACCATCACGCAGGTCTCGTCGATGTCGAGGTTCTCGTCGTCGATGCGCTTGTGCAGGTCGTCGGCGTTCTCGAACACCACGGCGCGGCCCTTGTGCACCAGGAGTTCGGGCGTGGCGGCGCTGGGCTTGATGATGGCGCCGTTGGGCGCCAGGTTGCCGCGCAGCACGCAGATGCCGGCCTTGTCCTTGAAGGGCTCGGCCAGCGGTCGGATCACCTGCGGGTTGTAGTTCTCGGCGTCCTGCACGTTCTCCCACACCGTCCTGCCGGTGGCGGTGACGAGGTCCTTGTGCAGCAGATCGATGATCTGCTTCATGACCACGGGCACGCCGCCCGCGTAGCAGAAGTCCTCCATCAGGTACTTGCCCGAGGGCTGCAGGTCGAGCAGGCAGGGCAGCTCGGAGCCCAGCCGGTCGAAGTCGTCGATGGTCAGCGGGATGCCGAGCCGGCCCGCGATGGCGATGAGGTGGATCACGAGGTTGGTCGAGCCGCCGATGGCCGCGTTGACCTTGATGACGTTCTCCATCGCCTCGCGCGTGACGATCTTCGACATGATGAGGTCTTCGTGGACCATGTCGACGATGCGCCTGCCGGCCATGCGCGCCAGCACGTTGCGCCGGCCGTCCACCGCGGGGTACGCCGCATTGCCGGGCAGGCCGAGGCCGATCGATTCGACCATGCTGGCCATCGTGCTGGCCGTGCCCATGGTCATGCAGTGGCCGTGGCTGCGGTGCATGCAGCTCTCGGCCTCGAAGAAGTCCTGCAGCTTGAGCGTGCCCGCGCGCACCTGCTCGCTCATCTGCCACACGCCCGTGCCCGAGCCCAGCTCCTGCCCGCGCCACTTGCCCGAGAGCATCGGCCCGCCGGAGACACCGATGGTCGGCAGGTCGACGCTGGCCGCGCCCATCATCAGCGCGGGCGTGGTCTTGTCGCAGCCCATCAGCAGCACCACGCCGTCGAGCGGGTTGGCGCGAATCGATTCCTCCACGTCCATGCTCGCGAGGTTGCGATACAGCATGGCGGTGGGGCGCAGCAGCGTCTCGCCCAGCGACATCACGGGGAACTCGAGCGGGAAGCCGCCCGCCTCGTACACGCCGATCTTCACCTGCTCCGCGAGGGTGCGGAAATGCGAGTTGCAGGGCGTGAGCTCGCTGAAGGTGTTGCAGATGCCGATGACGGGCCGGCCGTCGAACTGGTCGTGCGGCACGCCCTTGCCCTTGACCCAGCTGCGGTAGATGAAGCCGTCGCGGTCGGTGCGTCCCCACCACTGCTGGCTGCGCAATTCGTGCGCGGGTTTCTTCTTCTTCGGCGTCTCGCTGCTCATGGTGTCTCCATCGTGGCGCGGCTCGCTGCTCAGGGTTTTCACTCTGCGAGGCCGGCGATTCAATCATCATATGATAAGAACCAGCTCGTCAGTCCCTGCTCAGGGTTTTCGAGTGCCACCCCAGGAGACGACATTCATGACGACCGGCTCGAACGGGCATTCCTGCGACCGCACGGCGCCTGGCGCGGGGCGGTGCATGGGTTGCGCGCCTGGCGCCGCGGGCGGTGGCTGTCACGCATGACGACCATCAAGAACGTCCACGGCAACACGGTCGATCGCATCGGCGCCGACATCGTGGCTGGCCGCTATCCGCCCGGCAGTTCGCTGCCGCCCGAACCGTTGCTGTGCGAAGAACTGGGCGTGAGCCGCACCGTGATCCGCGAGGCCGTGAAGTCGCTGATCGCCAAGGGCCTGATCACCAGTGGCCCGAAGGTCGGCACCCGCGTGCTGCCCGAGGACCAGTGGAACTGGTTCGATGCCGACGTCATCGTCTGGCAGACGCGCGTGGGCCTCTCGCGCGAGTTCCTGCGCGACCTGCAGGACCTGCGGCGCGCCGTCGAGCCGGCGGCGGTGCGGCTGGCCGCCGAGCGCGCGACGCCCAACGACATCGCCGACATGGAGGCCGCCTTCGCGCTGATGAAGCACGCCATCGAATTCGGCGGCGACTACGTCACGCCCGACCTGCGCTTCCACCAGGGCCTGATCGCCGCCAGCCACAACCGCATGCTGGTCCAGATGAGCCGCGCGCTGGCCGCGCTGCTGCGCACCAGCTTCGAGATCTCGACCCGCCGCAAGAACGGCCCGGCCAACTCGCTGCCCCTGCACCGCGCCGTGCTCGACGCCGTGATCGCGCGCCAGCCCGACCGGGCCGAGAAGGCGATCCGCGTGCTGATCGACGGCGCCCGGGAGGACATCGACACCGTGCTCGCCTCGGGCAGGCGCATCCCGCAGATCCATGCGCCGCCGCGGCGCATCAAGGCCGCGGCCTGATACCGACAACAACAAGGACAGGAGACGACAAAAGATGAAACGCGCGATCGACGCATTCTTCAAGCTGCTGGAATTTCTGGTCGTGGTCTGCATGGTGGCCATGGTCGTCATGGTCTTCGGCAACGTGGTGCTGCGCTACGGCTTCAATTCCGGCATCACGGTGTCGGACGAGATGTCGCGCTACTGCTTCATTTGGCTCACCTACATCGGCGCCATGGTGGCCATGCGCGACGGCGCGCACCTGGGGGTGGACACGCTCATCAAGCACCTGCCGCGCGCGGGCAAGAAGGTCTGCTTCTTCATCAACCAGGTGCTCATGCTGTTCTGCAACGTGCTCTTCTTCATGGGCACCTACGAGATGCACGAACTGCAGACCACCAACATCTCGCCGGTGGTCGGCATCTCGATGATCTGGATCTACGGCATCGGCTACATCGTCTCGGTGGTCATGGGCCTGATCAACGTCGAGAAGCTGTGGCGCCTGTTCACCGGCCGCATGAGCGACGAGGAGCTGGTGCAGGTGATGGAGTCCGAGGACGTGGCGCCCGTACCGGGGCACGCCGGCGAAGCGAGGGGCGCGTCGTGACGGTCGCGGTCTTCGTCGTCTCGCTGCTGGCCGCCATGGCCATCGGCATGCCCATCGCCTATGCGCTGCTGGTCTGCGGCGTCGCGCTCATGGGCTGGCTCGCCTTCACCGGCGTGCTGCCGGCCTTCGACAGCCAGATCATCGCGCAGCGCTTCGTCGACGGCGCCGACAACTTCCCGCTGCTGGCCGTGCCCTTCTTCCTCTTGGCCGGCGAGTTCATGACGGCCGGCGGGCTCTCGCGCCGCATCGTCGACCTGGCGATGGCCTGGGTGGGCCACTTCCGCGGTGGCCTGGGTTACGTCGCGGTGGTGGCCGCCATCATCATGGCGTCGATCTCGGGTTCGGCCGTGGCCGACACCGCTGCGCTGGCCGCGCTGCTGATCCCGATGATGAACCGCGCAGGCTACGACACCAACCGCTCGGCCGGCCTCATCGCGGCGGGCGGCATCATCGCACCGGTCATCCCGCCGTCGATCGGCTTCATCGTGTTCGGTGTGGCAGGCAACGTGTCGATCACCAAGCTCTTCCTGGCCGGCATCGTGCCGGGCATCCTGATGGGTGTGGCGATCGGCATCGCCTGGTGGATCGTGGCGCGGCGCGACAAGGTCAAGTCGGCCCCGCGCGTGCCCTTTGCCGAACGCATCCGCATCACCTTCCGCGGCAGCCTGGCGCTCGCGCTGCCGGTGGTGATCATCGGCGGCATGAAGTTCGGCGTCTTCACGCCGACCGAGGCGGCGGTGGTGGCGGCCGTGTACTCCTTCGTGGTCGGCATGTTCGTCTACCGCGAGCTCAAGTGGCACATGATGTACCGGCTGATCGCCGCCGCCGGCAAGACCACGGCCGTGGTCATGTTCCTGGTGGCCGCCGCCATGGTGAGCGCATGGCTCATCACCGTGGCCGACATCCCGGGCGAAGTGACGAAGATCCTGCAGCCCTTCATGGACAACAAGACGCTGCTGATGTTCGTGATGATGGTGCTGATCGTGATCGTCGGCACGGCGCTGGACTTCACGCCCACGGTGCTGATCCTCACGCCGGTGCTGATGCCGGTGGTGCTCAAGGCCGGCATCGACCCGGTGTACTTCGGCGTGCTGTTCATCATCAACAACGCCATCGGCCTCATCACGCCGCCGGTGGGCACCGTGCTCAACGTGGTGTGCGGCGTCGCGCGCATCAGCATGGACGATGCCTTCAAGGGCGTGATGCCCTTCTTCATCGCACAGCTCATCGTGCTGTTCGCGATGGTGTTCTTCCCCCAGATCGTGACCGTGCCGCTGTCGTGGTGGCTGGCCCGATGAGACCGCCGGCAACGGTTCGCTGACGACCTTTCGCCCCCTGTTCCCAACCCACCCAAGACGAGAGAAGGAGACATCCCATGTTCAACCGCAGAAGCCTGGTCGCCGCGGCGGCCGCCATCGCCCTTGCAACGCCCTTCGCCGCCTCGGCCCAGTTCGCCGAACGCACCATCAAGTTCACCAATGGCGTGAACGAGGACCACCCGGTGGGGCAGGGCGTCAAGAAGATGCAGGAGGTGCTGGCCGCCAAGACGGGCGGCAAGATGAAGATCGCCGCCTTCTGGGGCGGTGCCGCCGGCGGCGACCTGCAGGCCACGCAGGCCCTGCGCGCCGGCACGCAGGAGATGGTGTGCACCTCCAGTTCGCCGCTGGTGGGCATCGTGAAGGAACTGGGGGTGTTCGACCTGCCCTTCCTGTTCAACAACGAGAAGGAGGCCGATGCGGTGCTCGACGGGCCGGCCGGCGAGTACTTCAACAAGAAGCTCGAGGCCGCGGGCCTGATCAACCTGGCCTACTGGGAGAACGGCTTTCGCAACCTCACGAACAGCAAGCGCCCGGTCGCCAAGGTCGAGGACTTCGAGGGCGTGAAGGTCCGCGTGATGCAGAACAACATCTTTCTGGATTCCTTCAAGACGCTGGGTACGAATGCCGTGCCGATGGCCTTCGGCGAGGTGTTCACCGCGCTGGAGACCCGCACCATCGACGGCCAGGAGAACCCCTTCGTGACCATCGAGACCTCGAAGTTCAGCGAGGTGCAGAAGTACCTGAGCGTGACGCGCCATGCCTACACACCCTTCCTGATCCTCTACAGCAAGAAGCTGTGGGACCAGCTCAAGCCCGAGGAGCAGGCCGTGCTGCGCGAGGCCGCGATCGAGGGCCGCAAGGTGGAGCGCGAGGCCAACCGCGCGCTCAACGCCAAGTCGCTGGAGAACCTGAAGAAGACCATGGCGGTCAACGAGGTGAGCCCGGCCGAGCAGAAGCGTATGTTCGACAAGGTCAAGCCGGTCTACGACAAGAACATCCCCACCATCGGCGCCGAGGCCGTCAACGTGGTGATGGATGCGCTGAAGAAGGCGCGCGGCAGCTGAGCATTCGCGCCGCGCAGGCCGCGCCCGCAGGGGTGCGGCCTTTTTTCATTCCTCACTTGTTCCCTGGCTGAAGCCGCGCCATGAAGATCACGCAAGTCGAAACCGTCCGCCTCGGCGAATTTCCCAACATCCTCTGGGTGCGCCTGCACACCGACGAGGGCCTGGTCGGCCTGGGCGAGACCTTCATGGGTGCCGCCGCCGTCGAGGCCTATCTGCACGAATGGGCCGCACCCAAGCTGCTGGGCGCCGACCCGCTGGCCATCGAGGCGCGCAACCGCGACCTGACGGGCTACCTGGGCTGGCGCGGCTCCGGCGTCGAGACGCGAGGCAACTCCGCGGTCGACATCGCGCTGTGGGACCTCTTCGGCAAGGCCGCGAACATGCCGGTGCACACGGCCCTGGGCGGCAAGAGCCGCGACGCCATCCGCATCTACAACACCTGCGCCGGCTACCAGTACGTGCGCAGCACCGCCAACCAGAACACATCGAACTGGGGCCTGGGGAACAACGCAGGGCCCTACGAGGACCTGCAGGGCTTCCTGCACCACGCCGACGAACTGGCCGAATCGCTGCTGTCCGAAGGCATCACGGCCATGAAGATCTGGCCCTTCGACCCGGCGGCCGAGAAGAGCCACGGCCAGTACATCAGCAACGCCGACCTCGACACGGCGCTGGAGCCCTTCCGCAAGATCCGCTCGGCGGTAGGGCGGCAGATGGACATCATGGTCGAGTTCCACAGCCTGTGGCGCCTCCCGATGGCGCAGAAGATCGCCCGTGCCTTGCAGGAGTTCGACACCTTCTGGCACGAGGACGCCATCCGCATGGACAGCCTCGACCTGCTGCGGCAATACGCGGTGGACTGCAAGGCGCTGGTGTGCGCCAGCGAGACGCTCAGCTACAAGTGGGGCTTCAAGGACTACCTGCAGACCGGCGTGGCCGGCGTGGCCATGCTCGACCTGAGCTGGTGCGGCGGCCTGACCGAGGCCCGCAAGATCGCCGCCATGGCCGACGCGTGGCAACTGCCGGTGGCGCCGCACGACTGCACCGGGCCGGTGGTGTGGGCTGCCTCCACGCACCTCAGCCTGCACGCGCCCAACGCGCTCATCCAGGAGAGCGTGCGCGCCTTCTTCACCGGCTGGTACAAGGAGCTGGTCACCGAGCTGCCGATCGTCGAGAAGGGGATGATCCGGCTCAACGACAAGCCGGGCCTGGGGCTGGAACTGCTGCCCGACCTGCACAAGCGCGCGGACGCGACGGTGCGCGTGTCGAAAACCTGATGCTATCGATTCGATAGCTGCTCGCGCATACGGGGCGGGCGCTGCAGGCCGATTTGGCTTAAAAAGTGCCGGCCTCGGCGCTCACCGCAAGATGGCTTGTTCTGCGCCCTCTGCGAATCCTCCGCGCCCTCTGCGTTCGGCTGTCCGTCGGCTCATGCGACCCGCAGCCGCAGCAGCGCACGCACGAAGCCGTGGTCCGAGCGCGTTCGATCGCGGCCCTCGTGCAGGTGGTCGTTGAAGTAGTCCACCCGCCGCACGTCGCCCAGGCTCCTTGGCGAGCCGGCCATGAACTCCTCGCTCACGAACACCTGGTCCAGGATTTCCGGGAAGCCCTGGTGCACATGGGAGTACGCCACGTCCTTCTTCAGCGCCGACTCACCCTGCATCTCGTAGGCATTGAACAGGGCCACGTCCCGCGCCGACTTGTCGTAGACCGCGTCCGAGGTCGCCGCCACCAGCTGCGTGGTCACGCTGTGCGGGTGGTCGTTGAAGTCGCCCATTACCACCAGCGGCACTTGGCTGCCACGCAGCAGGTCGATCACGATGCAGCGCAGGGCCGCGGCCTCGGCGCCGCGCATCAGCAGCGAGCGCAGCGAGGCGCGCGCCGCCACCTTGCGGTCGTCGCGGTCCTCCAGCGACTGGCCGGCCGCGTCGAGCAGGAATTTCGGGCGTTTGGACTTGAGGTGCACCGTCAGCACATTCACCGGCTGGCCGTGCTTCATGCGCAGGCGTGCGAGCAGGGGCGGGCGCTCGAAGCGCGTGTGGAGACCCAGGCCCGGCACGTCGACCGCGATGCCGTCCGGAAAGTCGACGAAGGACTCGATGCCGTCCACCCGCAGCCGCGTCGCGATGCCCACCCGCGGCGTGCCCTGTGCGCCCTGGGCGGGCGGCGTGCTCTCGGCGCCAGGCACCGCAAGGGTGTCGTAGCGCAGGCCGCTGGCGAGCAGCGCGTCCTTCAGGGCGGTGTCGTCCCACACCTCCTGCACCGCCAGCACGTCGGCGTTCAGCGCGCGGAAGCGCTCGCCCAGCCAGCTCACCTTGCGCTGGTAGTCGCGCGGGTCGTAGACGTCCTGGTTGGCATAGAAGACGCGCTGTGGCCGGGCCAGGTTGAGCAGGTTGCAGGTGGCCACGAACAGGGTCGCGAAGTTCGGCGGGATGTCATGCATGGCTGCAATCTAACCCGCCGCCATGGCGCCACGTGCCGCTCAGGCGTGCCGGGCGACTGCCGGCAGGCCGCCTGCCCCCATGTCCACCCCGCGCCGCTCGCGGCTGAAGAGGATCAGGCCGGCGATGACGACCGCCACCGTTCCGGCGACCACGGCCATCGCGAAGGCGTAGTCGTTGCCGTGGCGCGTGGCGAGCGAGGCCTGCATCGTCGCGTTGACCGAGGCCAGCAGGTTGCCGAGCTGGTAGACCAGGCCGGGGAAGGTGGCGCGGATGCTGTCGGGCGAGATCTCGTTCAGGTGCACAGGAATCACGCCCCAGGCGCCCTGCACGGCGATCTGCATCAGGAAGGCGCCGAAGGCCAGCCCGGCCGCGGTGTGCGAGTACGCCCACAGCGGCAGCACCGGCAGTGCCAGCAGCGCGGCGCCGAAGATGGTCCAGCGGCGTCCGATGCGTTCCGACAGCGTGCCGCAGGCCAGGCCGCCGACGATGGCGCCGATGTTGAGCACGATGGTCACCAGGGCCACGGTGTGCGTGTCGAAACCGTGCTGCACGCGCAGGAAGGTCGGGTACAGGTCCTGCGTGCCGTGCGAGAAGAAGTTGAAGGCGGTCATCAGCACGACGGCATAGAGCGCGAGCTTCCAGTCGTGCCGCAGCGCGGCCAGCAGGCCCGGGCGCGGCTGCGTGCGCTGGCGCTTCCAGGCTGGCGACTCGGGCACGTGCGAGCGCACGTAGATGACGAGCAGCGCGGGCAGGATGCCGACGAAGAACATGCCGCGCCAGCCGATGCGGTCGTAGAAGAGGCCGAACACCAGAGAGGCGAGCAGGTAGCCCGTCGGATAGCCGGCCTGCAGCAGGCCCGAGACGAAGCCGCGCGAACGCGCCGGCACGGTCTCCATCGTGAGCGCCGAGCCCACGCCCCATTCGCCGCCCATGGCGATGCCGAAGAGCGCGCGCAGCACGATCAGCGTCGCGAGGTTGGGCGAGAAGCCCGACAGCAGCTCCAGCACCGCGTAGCACAGGATGTTCGCCATCATCGTCGGCCGCCGGCCGAAGCGGTCGGCCAGGCGGCCGAAGATCAGCGCACCCACCGGCCGCATGGCCAGCGTCAGCGTGATGGCCAGCGCCACCGAGGGAATGGGGGTGTGGAATTCCGCCGCGATGTCCTTCAGGATGAAGACCATCAGGAAGAAGTCGAAGGCGTCCAAAGTCCAGCCGAGGTAGCTGGCCGCGGTGACGTGGATCTGCTCACGGGTCCAAGACATGCGATATCTCCTGGTTGTTTGCGCAAGGGCGTCGCGCCTGGCAAGCAGAGGAAGAAACCACCTGTCGGTGTGCAGCGTCGGCTTCACTGTAGGAGCCGGGCACGCGGCGCGCGCGTCGGACGCCGCCTTGTGTGGGCGGGCTTAAGCCTGGCCTAAGTCGAAGCCGCGCCGAGCCTTCGCGCGGCGCAGAAAAAAAAGGCCATGCCCCGAAGGACATGGCCCGTGCCTGGATGCGGTGCGCGCCGTGCTCAGTAGCCGCCGCGGCGGCCACCGCCGCCACCACCGTAGTTGCCGCCGCCACCACCACCGCCGCCGCGGCGCTTGCCGCCACCGCCGCCGTAGTTGCCACCGCCACCACCGCCGCCGCCATAGCTGCGGCGCTTGCCGCCGCCATAGCTGTCGACGCTGGTGCGCAGCGGATCGGGCTGGCCGGCGGCGCCGCCGACGCTGTCGGCACGCCGGTGCGCCACCATGTCGGCGTGCGACGGGCTGGTGGAGTTGCCGTGGTGCTTGGGCTGGCGCTCGGGCCGGTCCTCGTACAGCGCATGCGGCTGGGCGGGAGTCGGATGGTGGCGCTTGGGCGCATGCTGGCGCGGCGGCTGGCCGTCACGCTGGGCATCGCGCGGCGGGCGCTGGCCGCCCTGGCCACGGTTGCCGCCGTTGTTGTTGCCGCCACCGTTGCTGCCACCGCCATTGGCCTTGCGGGGTGCCTGGCCGGCCTTGTTCTCGCGGATGCGGGACATCATTTCCTGGCGCGCGGCCTTGGCGGCAGCCGCCATGACGTCGCGGCTCGGCGGGCGGCCGGCGCCGCCCCACAGGGTCTGGCGGCCCATGGCGATCGGCTCGGCGATCTCGCCCTCGTCGGGGCCGAAGCCCTCGATGACCTGCGCGGGGATCTGCTGCTTGGTGAAGCGCTCGATCTCCTGCATGAAACCTTCCTCGTCCAGGCAGACCAGGCTCACGGCCTGGCCTTCCTTGCCAGCGCGGCCGGTGCGGCCGATGCGGTGGACGTAGTCCTCGGGCACGTTGGGGATTTCGTAGTTCACCACGTGCGGCAGGTCGTCGATGTCGATGCCGCGGGCGGCGATGTCGGTCGCCACCAGGGCGCGGATGTCGCCGCTCTTGAAGCCGGCCAGTGCCTGGGTGCGGGCGCTCTGGCTCTTGTTGCCGTGCAGCGCCATGGCGGTGACGCCGTTCTTGGCCAGGAACTCGGCCACGTGGTTGGCGCCGAACTTGGTGCGGGTGAACACCAGCACCTGGCTCCAGTCGTGCTCCTGGATGATGTGCGCGAGCAGCTGCTTCTTCTTGGCGCGGCCCACCGGGTGCACCACCTGCGTGATGCGCTGCACGGTGGTGTTGCGCGGCGTGACCTGGATGCTCTGCGGGTTGCGCAGCAGGCCGTTGGCCAGGTCGCGGATCTCGTCGCTGAAGGTCGCCGAGAACAGCAGGCTCTGCTTGTCGTCGGGCAGCAGGGCCAGGATCTTCTTCACGTCGTGGATGAAGCCCATGTCCAGCATGCGGTCGGCTTCGTCCAGCACGAGGATCTCGACGGTGGAGAGGTCCAGGTTGCCCTGCTGCTGCAGGTCGAGCAGGCGGCCGGGGGTGGCCACCAGGATGTCCACGCCCTTCTTGATGCGATCGATCTGCGGGTTCATGCCCACGCCGCCGAAGATGACGGTGGAGGACAGGGGCAGGTACTTGCCGTAGGTGCGCACGGATTCCTCGACCTGGGCGGCGAGTTCGCGCGTGGGCGTCAGCACCAGGGCGGCGATGCCGTCCTTGCCGAACTTGTTGGTCTTGCCCTCGCCCTTGGACAGCTTGTGCAGCAGGGGCAGGGTGAAGGCGGCGGTCTTGCCGGTGCCGGTCTGGGCGCCGGCGAGGAGGTCATGGCCCTCGAGCACGGCAGGGATCGCCTGGGCCTGGATGGGGGTGGGGGTTTCGTAGCCTTGCTCGCGCACGGCCTCGAGGATGGCCGGAGCCAGCTTCAGTTCGTCGAAGTTCATTGAGATGAAAGAGCGCCTTGCACGGCGCGGTGTTTCTGATGGGTATCGGCCTGCCGCGGTGCGCTCGCTGGGAGCGGCCGGGCCAGTCAAAGGCAGATGCAATCGAGAGGGAGCGGGAGCCAGGAAGGATTTCCGTCGTCCCCGGCGGGAAGCCGGTGTTGCGGGTAACTGCGCCCGGCAACCCGCGTATTGTCGCATGAGCCGGCGATCGCTGCGCCGGGAGCCCCGAATTTCGGCGCCAAAGCGGCACAGCGCGTCGCTGCGCCGATAATCCAGGGTTTCGCGCCGGCCCGGCCCCCGGGCGCCTTCGCATCGCACGGCGCGCTCCCACCCACCTGAAGATTCGCCCATGGCCCAGTACGTCTACACCATGAACCGCGTCTCCAAGACCGTGCCGCCCAAGCGGCAGATCTTGAAAGACATCTCGCTGTCCTTCTTCCCCGGCGCCAAGATCGGCGTGCTCGGCCTCAACGGCTCGGGCAAGTCCTCGCTGCTCAAGATCATGGCCGGCGTCGACAAGGAGATCGAGGGCGAAGCGCTCCCGATGGCCGGCCTGTCGATCGGCTACCTCGAGCAGGAGCCCAAGCTGAACCCCGAGCACACCGTGCGCGAGGCGATCGACGAGGCGATGGGCGAGGTCAACGACGCGAAGAAGCGCCTCGAGGAGATCTACGCCGCCTACGCCGAGCCCGACGCCGACTTCGACGCGCTCGCTGCCGAGCAGGGCCAGCTCGAGGCCGTGATCGCCGCCGCCGGCACCGACTCCGAGCACCAGATCGAGATCGCCGCCGACGCGCTGCGCCTGCCGCCGTGGGACGCCAAGATCGGCCTGCTCTCCGGGGGCGAGAAACGCCGCGTGGCGCTGTGCAAGCTGCTGCTGTCCAAGCCCGACATGCTGCTGCTCGACGAACCCACCAACCACCTGGACGCCGAATCGGTCGAGTGGCTGGAAGTGTTCCTGCAGCGCTTCACCGGCACCGTGGTGGCCATCACCCACGACCGCTACTTCCTCGACAACGCGGCCGAGTGGATCCTGGAACTGGACCGCGGCCGCGGCATCCCGTGGAAGGGCAACTACAGCACCTGGCTCGAGCAGAAGGGCGAACGCCTGGCGCAGGAGCAGAAGAGCGAAGAGGCCCACGCCAAGGCACTGAAGAAGGAACTGGAGTGGTCGCGCCAGAACCCCAAGGCGCGCCAGGCCAAGAGCAAGTCGCGCCTGGCCCGCTTCGAGGAACTGAGCGACGTCGAATACCAGAAGCGCAATGAGACGCAGGAGATCTTCATCCCCGTGGCCGAGCGCCTGGGCAGCCAGGTCATCGAGTTCAAGGACGTCAGCAAGAGCTTCGGCGACCGCATGCTGATCGACAACCTGAGCTTCAACATCCCGGCCGGGGCCATCGTCGGCATCATCGGCCCGAACGGCGCCGGCAAGTCCACGCTGTTCAAGCTGATCGCCGGCAAGGAGCAGCCCGACAGCGGCGAGGTCGTGATCGGCCAGACCGTGAAGATGGCCTTCGTCGACCAGCACCGCGACGAGCTGGCCAACAACAAGACCGTGTGGGAAGACATCTCGGGCGGGCTGGACATCATCAACGTCGGCAAGTTCCAGATGGCCAGCCGCGCCTACGCGGGCCGCTTCAACTTCAACGGCCAGGACCAGCAGAAGAAGGTCGGCAACCTCTCGGGCGGCGAACGCGGCCGCCTGCACCTGGCCAAGACGCTGATCCAGGGCGGCAACGTGCTGCTGCTGGACGAGCCGTCGAACGACCTCGACGTCGAAACCCTGCGCGCGCTGGAAGACGCGCTGCTGGAATACGCGGGCACCGTGCTGGTCATCAGCCACGACCGCTGGTTCCTGGACCGCATCGCCACCCACATCCTGGCCGCCGAAGGCGACTCGCAATGGGTGTTCTTCGACGGCAACTACCAGGAGTACGAGGCCGACAAGAAGAAGCGCCTGGGCGAGGAGGGCGCCAAGCCCAAGCGCGTGCGCTTCAAGGCGCTCAAGTAAGTCTTACCGCGCGCTGCCTGCCAAGGCCCGTCGACGACGGGCCTTTTTCTTGGCCGTGAAGTCGCCCGTGCAGGACATCGCCGCAAGTTGCGGCTTCACACTTGGCAGCGCCGGGGCCCGCGCGCACGTTGCCGCGATCCTCGCACGGAGAGCCGCATGAACTTCACCGCTGTGCGCTCCTGGGGCTGGAGCCTGGCCTTCCTGCCCGACAGCCGCATGCGTCGTCCCGTTTGCTATCGATTTCGTAGCTGCTCGCGCAGCCGGCACGGGCGCTGCAGCCCGATTCGATGCCGACTCCAGGCTCAGCCGGGCTGGCCCGCCCGCGACGACACCGGCGCTGCCGCGGCGGCCGGCCGCGCAGCCAGCAGCCGCTTGCGCACCGCATGGATGTTGTTGCGCAGCGCGTAGAGCTCCTCGGCATACGACAGCGGCACCGTCACCCGGTTGGCCACGCGGTCGAGCTCGTCCAGCTCGTCGAGCAGCTCGTTGCGGTCGCCCTCGCCGGAGGCCACCTTGGCCTCGATCTCGCGCAGCCGCGCGTACCAGCGGAACACGCGCCGCCGCACGCGGAAGGTGTAGAGCGGCGGCACGATGCGCGACAGCGGCAGCAGCAGCACGATCAGGCCACCGATCACCAGCCACATGCGCTCGATGAGGTTGCTGGCCCAGAAGGGCAGGTAGCGCTGCCAGAAGGCCGGCGTGCCGTTGATGGCGCGGTCGCCCTCGGCGCTCACCGGCAGCTCGCTGGTCCGCGTGTTGGGGAATTCACGCGCCCGGTTGAACCAGTGCGCACCGCCGTGGATGGTCTGCGCCGCCTGCGCGAAGAGCTGGCGCAGTGCGGGATGCGTGGCCTCGCGCGTGAGCAGCGAGGTGGTGGCCGCGAGCATGGCCACGTCGTGCGTCGGCACGTCGCCCGCCAGGTCGACGATGCCGCGCGGCAGGCTCACCGACGAGAAGAAGGGAAAGATCCGCGTGTACGCATCGACCTGGCTCAGGTCCACCAGCGCGATGCCCGGCGTGCGCAGCAGGCGTTGCACCAGCGGCGACTGCGGCGCCGAGGCCAGCACCACGGCGTCGAGCAGGCCGGCCTCCAGCGCTTCGGTCGCGGGCGCCTGCTCGAGCTGCGAGAGCTTCAGCTTCGACGCGTCGAGCCGGTTGGCCGCGAACATCTTCTCCATGATCTCCGGCACGCCGCTGCCGGGCTTGTCGACGTTCACGCGCAGCCCTTCGAGCTGCGCCAGCGAGGTGGTGGGCGCCGCTTCGGGCGGCGCGGGCGGCGGCTCGCCGCGGCGCCGCTTCGGCGCCTTCGGGTCGGGCGCGGGCACGGGCAGCGCATCGGTGCGGTAGAAGATCCACAGCGGCTCGAAGAACAGGGCGCCCAGCGAGGTGAGACCGGCCTCCTCGTCGGCCACCGGGTCGGCCGCGCCGCCACGCACGAAGGCCACGTCGGCCTGGCCCTCGCGCAGCAGGCGCAGGTTGTCGGCCGAGCCACTGGTGGGCTTGAGCTCGACCTCGATGCCGTTGGCCTTCAAGGCCGTCGCATAGCGCTTGCCGAACTCGGCGTACGCACTGCCGGCCGGCCCGGTGGCCAGCGACACCTTCTTGGGCGGCTGCGGGTCGAGCCACACGTAGGCCGCCACCAGCACACCGATGACGATGAACACCACCGGCCCGGCCGACGCGATCAGGTCGCGGATGGCCAGCAGCGCCAGCTTCACGGGACGGGGCAGGCCGAGTTTCATCGCGTGCCGCCGAGGTCGTTCATCGCCGGCACGCGCCAGTCGCCCACCTGCACCGTACGCGCCGCCTGCACGGCGCGCACGGTGGCGCGTGCCACCACCTCGGCGGCCATGGTCGACAGCACCGTCATGCCTGGCGCATCGCCCTGCAGCGGCACGCGGCCCGTGGCCAGTGCGAACAGCGTGTCGCCGTCGCTCATGGTGTGCACGGGGTTGATGGCGCGGGCCAGCCCGTCGTGCGCCACGGTGGCCAGGCGGTTGGCCTGCACCTTGGTCAGCACCGCGTCGGTGGCGACCACGCCGATGGTGGTGTTCGTGCCGGCCAGCAGCGGTTGTGGCAGCTCGCCGCGCAGCAGCGAGCGCCGCGTGTCGCGCAGCGCAAGGCCGTCGTCGGTGCGCGCGCCGGCGAGCACCGCGCCGGTGTCGGGGTCGACCACGTCGCCCAGCGCGTTGCAGGCGATCAGCGCGCCGACGGTGACGCCCCCCACGGTGACCGACGCCGTGCCGATGCCGCCCTTCATCGCATGCTGCGCACCGAAGAGCTTGCCCACCAGCGCGCCCGCGCCGGCGCCCACGTTGCCTTCGGCCGGCGCCTCGCGCGATGCGGCGTCGCAGGCCGCGTAGCCCGCCGCGGCGTCGGGCCGCACGCGCGCGCCATCCGCATGGCTGAGCGGCAGGTCGAAGAGCACGGCGGCGGGCACGATCGGCAGCGTGCCGTAGCGCACGTCCAGGCCCACACCGTGCTCCTCCAGCCAGCGCACCGCGCCGTCGGCGGCGGCCAGGCCCCAGGCGCTGCCGCCCGCGAGCACGATGGCGTGCACCTGCTGCACGAAGTTGCCGGGCGCGAGCAGGTCGGTCTCGCGCGTGCCGGGCGCTGCGCCCCGCACGTCGACGCCGCCCACCGCGCCTTCACGCGCGATGACGACCGTGCAGCCGCTGGGCCGGCGCTCGTCGGTGAACTGGCCGACCTCGATGCCGGCGACGTCGGTGATGGCGCCGTCGCTGTGCAGCGGGCGCGAAGGGCGGGCGGGGGCGTGGGACATCGGGCGGCATCATAGGCGCGGGGCCTGCCGCCCGGCCTCGTGCGCTGGTGACGCTTTGCATCCGTCGTCCCCATCGGTGGCGCCTGCGGTGGAATTGGTAACGGATGTGACGAATTTGCCCGCAGCGCCCGCTGCGCCTGCGCTGCAGGCCGATAGCACTTTGCATTCCTTCGGCACGGGCGAGGCCCTTACGATCCCCGCGTGACCATGGATGAACCGACGAACGCACGCCGCCATGTGGTCGTGATCGGCGCGGGCGCGATCGGTTGCGCGAGCGCGATCGAGGCCCTGCGTGCAGGTCTTCGTGTGACGGTGATCGAACCGGGCGAACCGGGCGGCGAACAGGCCACGAGCTACGGCAACGCGGGTTGGCTGTCCTCGCACTCGGTGGTGCCGCCCGCGCTGCCGGGTGCCTGGCGCAAGGTGCCGGGCTGGCTGGCCGATCCGCTCGGGCCGCTGGCGGTGCGCTGGACCTATCTGCCGCGCGCGCTGCCCTGGCTGTTGCGCTACCTCGCCTCGGGCCGGACCGAGGCGCGCGTGCAGGCCATTGCCGATGCGCTGCGCACGCTGCTCGTCGACGCGCCCGCACTGCATGCCCGGCTGGCCGCGGCGGCCGGCGTGCCCGAGCTGATCGAGCAGCGCGGCCTGCTGCATGTGTACCGCTCGCGCGAGGAATTCGACGGCGAGGCGCTGGCGTGGCGTGTGCGCGGGCGCACCGGTGTGCGGTGGGAGGAATGGGATGCCGTCACCCTGCGCGCCCGCGAGCCCGACCTGGATGCCGGCTACACGCTGGGCATCCACGTGCCCGAAGCGGGCCATTGCCGCCAGCCCGGCGCCTACGTGGCAGCGCTGGCCCGGCATGCGTCGGTGCTCGGGGCCGACTGGCACCGGGGCCGCGCGACCGGGCTGCGCATCGAAGGCGGCCGCCTGTGCGCCGTGCAGACCGAGCGTGGCGAGATCGCGGCCGACGCCGCCGTGATCGCCGCGGGCGCGCGCTCGGCACCGCTGGCGGCGGCGGCCGGCACGCCCGTGCCGCTCGAATCCGAGCGCGGCTACCACGTGATGCTGCAAGGCGCCGCCGCCGGCCCGCGCACGCCCATGATGGCGGCCGATGGCAAGCTCATCGTGCACGCGATGCGCGACGGCCTGCGCGCCGCGGGGCAGGTGGAGATCGCCGGCCTGGCCGCCGCGCCCGACTGGCGCCGCGCCGAGATCCTGCGGCAGCACCTCGTGCGCATGTTCCCGGCTGTCGCGGAGAAGGACAAGACCCTCGAGGTGCGCCAGTGGCTGGGCCACCGCCCGAGCCTGCCCGACGGGCTGCCGTGCATCGGCCTGTCGCGCGCGAGCGAGGACGTCGTGCTCGCCTTTGGCCATGGCCACGTGGGTCTGGGCGCTTCGGCGCGCACCGGCCAGTGGGTGGCGCGGCTGCTGACCGAGCGCCGCGCCTGGCCCGCGCTCGCGCCCTTCGATCCGCGCCGCTTCCACGCACGCCACGCCGCCTGAGGTGCGTGGCGGCGTGGCCGCATCCGGTGCGGTGCATGGCCAAGGTTTGACGCCCGTCAAATTTCCGACCTGGGCTGTCGTCGGTCAATGCGCGTTCACCGCCTATCGTCGGTTCTGGTCGCTCCTCTCCTGTTTCAGTCGATCCAGCCATGACGCACGCCTCCCGCCCGCCCGACCTTTCGCACACCGCACCTTACGACGTGGAGGTGCGTGCTGCCCTGGCCCGGGCCACCGGGGCACTGTCACCCGCTGCCGCGCTGCTCGCCGCGATCGACTGGGCGGTGCACCTGGCCGTGTCGCCGGGCAAGCGCCTGCAGCTGTTGCAACTGACGCTGCGCCTGCAGCGGCAACTGGTGCACGATGCCGGTGTGAGGATGGTCGCGCCCCACGGTGTCGCGCCGGCGCCGGAGGGCGACCGCCGGTTCGCGGCGCCCGAGTGGCAGCAGTGGCCCTTCTACCTCTGGCAGCGAAGCTTCCTGGCGACCGAGAAGTGGTGGGACGCCGCGACCCACGACGTGTTCGGCGTGGAGAAGCACCACCAGGACCTGGTGGCCTTCGGCGCCCGCCAGTGGCTGGACATGTTCTCGCCCGGCAACCTGCCCTGGACCAACCCGCAGGTGGTGGCGCGCACGGTGCAGCAGGGCGGTGCCAACCTGTGGCGGGGCCTGTGGTACTGGGCCGAGGATCTGCAGCGCCTGGCCAGCGACGCGCCGCCGGTCGGCAGCGAGGCGTACCGCGTCGGACAGACGCTGGCCGTCACGCCCGGCAAGGTGGTGCTGCGCAATGCGCTGATCGAACTGATTCAGTACGCCCCCGCCACGCCCACCGTGTACCCGGAGCCGGTGCTCATCGTGCCGGCCTGGATCATGAAGTACTACATCCTGGACCTGTCCGCGCAGGACTCGCTGGTGAAGTACCTGGTCGAGCAGGGCCACACCGTGTTCTGCATCTCGTGGAAGAACCCTGGCGAGGCCGAGCGTGGGATGGGCATGGAGGACTACCTCACGCTCGGCCTGCAGGCGGCGCTCGATGCGGTGAACGCCCTGTGCCCCAGACGCAAGGTGCACGCCGCCGGCTACTGCCTGGGCGGCACGCTGCTGGCCATCGGCGCGGCGGCGATGGCGCGCGACGGCGATACGCGGCTGGCCACCACCACCTACTTCGCGGCGCAGACCGACTTCTCCGAGCCGGGCGAGCTGGGCCTGTTCATCGACGAGAGCCAGCTCAGCCTGCTGGAGGCGCAGATGCACGAGACCGGCTACCTCACGGCCCAGCAGATGGCCGGCGCCTTCAGCATGCTGCGCAGCTACGACCTGCTGTGGTCGCGCATGGTCGGTGAGTACCTGCTGGGCGAGCGCCCACCGATGAACGACCTGATGGCATGGAACGCCGACGCCACCCGCATGCCGGCCCGCATGCATTCCGAATACCTGCGCCGCCTGTTCCTCGACGACGACCTGAGCGAGGGCCGCTTTCCGGTCGGCGGCCGGCCCGTCACCCTCAGCAGCCTGCGCCTGCCCACCTTCATGGTGGGCACGCTGACCGACCACGTGGCGCCCTGGCGCTCGGTGCACAAGCTGCACTTCCTCTGCCCGGCCGAGATCACCTTCGCGCTCACCAGCGGCGGGCACAACGCCGGCATCGTCAACCCGCCGGGGCCCGAGTCGCACCGCCGCTACCGCCTGCTCACGCGTCCCGCCGAGGGGCCGTACCTGGCGCCCGAGGAATGGCTGGCGCATGCGGCCGAGCATGCGGGCTCGTGGTGGCCGGCCTGGCAGCAGTGGCTGGCGGCGCATTCAGGCGCGCGGGTGAAGCCGCCGCGCATGGGCGCGGCACTTGCGGATGCCCCAGGCCAGTACGTCCTGGAGAAATGACATGGACCTGTTTTCCCTGGCCGGGCGCAAAGGCCTGGTGGTCGGCATCGCCAACGAACACAGCATCGCCTGGGGCTGTGCGCGCGCCTTCCACGCGGCCGGCGCCGAACTGGCCGTGACCTGGTTCAACGACAAGGCACGTCCTTACGTGGAGCCGCTGACGCAGCAGTTGGACTGTCCGATCGCCCTGCCGCTGGACGTGGAGCAGCCTGGCCAGATGGAGGCGCTGTTCGACGCCATCTCCGTGCGATGGGGCCGGCTGGACTTCGTGCTGCACTCCATCGCCTTCGCGCCCAAGAGCGACCTGCACGGACGCGTGGTCGACTCGTCGCGCGAGGGCTTCGCCCGGGCCATGGACATCTCCTGCCATTCCTTCGCGCGCATGGCGCGCCTGGCCGAACCTCTGATGAAGGACGGCGGCAGTCTGATGACCATGAGCTATGTGGGTGCAGAAGAAGTCATTCCCGACTACGGCCTCATGGGGCCGGTGAAGGCGGCGCTGGAGGCCAGCACGCGCTACCTCGCGGCGGAGCTGGGGCCGAAGGGCATCCGCGTGAACGCCGTCTCGCCCGGCCCGCTGGCCACGCGCGCGGCCTCCGGCATCCCGAACTTCGACGCGCTGCTGGAAAGCGCGCGCCAGCGCGCGCCGCTACGGCGGCTGGTGGACATCGACGAGGTCGGTGCGCTGTGCACCTTCCTGGCCGGCGATGCATCGCGCGCCATCACCGGCAGCACGCTGTATGTGGATGCGGGCTTCCATATCCTGGGCTGAGCGCATGCGGCGCCGCCTTCCGTGCCGAACCGTGAGCGTGCCGGCGGCAGCGCTGATGCTCGCCGGCTGCGCATCGATGGCGCCGCCGCTGACGCTGCCCGAGCCACCGGTGCCGGCGGAGTTTCCGATGGCCAACCCGGCGGTGGAGGCTGGGGCGCCGGCATCGGCGGCCGGGCTCGCCTGGAGCGAAGCCTTCCCCGATCCGCAGCTGCACGCATTGATCGAGCTTGCACTGGCTCACAACCGCGACCTGCGCGCCGCGGCCCTGCGGGTGCAGGAAGCGCAAGCGCAGCGCCGGATCCAGGGCGCGGAGGCTTGGCCCGCCGTGGGCGCCTCGATCGACACACAGCGCGCGCGGGTGCCCGGCGACCTGAACGTGAGCGGCCAATCGATCGTGAGCAGCCAGTACCGCGTGGGCCTGGGCTTGGCGGATTGGGAGCTGGACTTCTGGGGCCGTGTGCGCAGCCTGGATGACGCGGCCCTGCAGAACGAAATGGCCAGTGCCGAAGCATGGCGCGCGGCCACGCTGTCGATCGTAGGCCAAGCGGTACAGGGCTGGCTGGCCTTGCGCGAGCTGGACGAGCGTCTGCTGCTGGCGCGCGAGGCCGTCGACAGCCGCAACGAGTCGCTGCGCATCTTCACGCGCCGTGTCGAGGTGGGCGCCATCTCTCGCCTGGACCTGGCCCAGGTGCGCGTGCTGGCCGAGCAGGCGCGTGCGCTGCGCGCGCAACTGGCGCAGCAGCGGGCGCAGCA
Source organism: Xylophilus ampelinus (assembly GCF_901875635.1). Taxonomy (GTDB): domain Bacteria; phylum Pseudomonadota; class Gammaproteobacteria; order Burkholderiales; family Burkholderiaceae_C; genus Xenophilus. The sequence continues at coordinate 71,746 of NZ_CABFMN010000044.1, forward strand.
GGCGAACGCGCTGGCGCTGCTGGTGGGCGCGCCCCTGCCGCCGACCATCGCCGAGGCGCCCGCAGACACACGGCTGCCCGAGCGGGTGGTGGCGCCGGTGGCCGCCGGCCTGCCTTCGCAGCTGCTGGCCGATCGGCCGGACATCGCCTTGGCCGAGCACCAGCTGCGCGCGGCCAATGCCAGCATCGGCGCCGCACGCGCGGCCTTCTTTCCGCGCATCGCGCTCACCGGCAGCCTGGGCACGGCCAGTGCCGAGCTGGAGCACCTGTTCCACAGCGGCAGCCGCGCCTGGACCTTCGCCCCCAGCGTGTCGCTGCCCCTCTTCACGGCCGGCCGCCTTCGCGCCAGCCTGGACCTGGCCGAGCTGCGCCGCGACATGGCGGTGGCAGCCTACGAGAAGGCCATCCAGTCCGCCTTCCGGGACGTGGCCGATGCGCTGGCCGCCCGCCGCTGGCTGGCCGATCAGCTAATGGTCCAGCGCGACGCCCTGGCGGCCCAGTCCGAGCGTGCGCGCCTGGCGCGGCTGCGCTACGACGCCGGGTCGGCGGCCTTCCTGGAGGTGCTGGACGCGCAGCGCGACCTGCTGGCGGCCGAGCAACAGCGCGTGCAGACGCAGCGTGCGCTGCTGTCCTCGCAGGTGGCCCTGTACACCGCGCTGGGCGGCGGCTCGCGCGTGCTGGCTGCCGTCGGCGCGTCTCTCGTCCCTGACCGATCCGTGAGGCTGTTGCGATGAATGCGAAGAACAGATGGCTCGTCGCCCTGGCCGTGCTGGCGCTGGCCGCCGGCGGCGTTTGGGTGTGGCAGCGGCTGCAGCCCCAAGGGCCCGGCGAGGGCCTGGCCAGCGGCAATGGCCGTATCGAGGCCACCGAAGTGGACGTGGCCACCAAGCTGGGTGGCCGCGTGCAGGACATCCGGGCCGAAGAGGGCGCTTTCGTCCGGGCCGGCGAGCTGCTTGCGACCATGCAGGTCGATGCGCTCGAGGCCCAGCGTGCCGAAGCGCAGGCCCGGCTGCAGCAGGCCCACACCAACGTGGCCGCCGGTGCCGCCCAGGTGGCCATGCGCGAGAGCGACCGCCAGGCCGCGCAGGCGGTCGTGGTGCAGCGCGACAGCGACGTCGATGCCGCACAGCGCCGCCTGCGCCGTTCGGAGGTGCTGTCGACCGAAGGCGCGGCCTCGGTGCAGGAGACCGACGACGACCGCGCCCGGGTGCGCAACATGCAGGCGGCGGCCGGTGCCGCACGTGCCCAGGTGGCGGCCGCGCAGGCGGCGGTGGAGGCGGCACGGGCACAGCTGGTGGGCGCGCGCTCGGCCGTCACGGCGGCGCAGGCCACGCTGGCCCGGGTGGAGGCCGACATCGCCGACAGCCAGCTCACGGCGCCGCGCGATGGCCGCGTCCAGTTCCGCGTCGCGCAGCCGGGCGAGGTGTTGGGCGTGGGCGGGCGGGTGCTCAACCTAGTGGACCTGTCGGACGTCTACATGACCTTCTTCCTTCCCGAGACGGTGGCCGGGCGGGTGGCGCTGAGCAGCGAGGCGCGCATCGTGCTGGACGCCGCGCCGCAGTACGTCATTCCGGCCCGCATCTCCTTCGTGGCCGCCACCGCGCAGTTCACGCCCAAGACCGTGGAAACGGCCAGCGAGCGGCAGAAGCTCATGTTCCGCGTCAAGGCGCAGATCGACCGCGAACTGCTGCGCAAGCACCTGGCGCAGGTCAAGACCGGCCTGCCGGGTGTGGCCTGGGTGCGCGTCGACCCCCAGGTGCCATGGCCGCCGCAACTGGAGGTGAAGGTGCCGCGGTAGCGCCGTCCCCGCATGAACGTCACCGCCCCGCCCGTCGTGCGCCTGCAGTCGCTGCAACTGCGCTATGGCCGCAACGAGGCCCTGCGCGGCGTGTCGCTGGACGTGCCCGCCGGCCGCATGGTCGGGCTGATCGGGCCCGACGGCGTGGGTAAGTCCAGCCTGCTGTCGCTGGTGGCCGGGGCACGCCGCATGCAGCAGGGGCGGGTGGAGGTGCTGGGCGGCAATATGGCGGACCCGCGCCACCGCCAGGCCGTGTGCCCGCGCATCGCCTACATGCCGCAGGGCCTGGGCAGGAACCTCTACCCCACGCTGTCGGTGGAGGAGAACCTGCAGTTCTTCGCCCGCCTGTTCGGCCACGGCGCGGCCGAGCGGCGCCGGCGCATCGACACGCTGACGCGCAGCACCGGCCTGGCACCCTTCCTGGCGCGGCCGGCGGGCAAGCTCTCGGGCGGCATGAAGCAGAAGCTGGGCCTGTGCTGCGCGCTCGTCCACGACCCCGACCTGCTGATCCTCGACGAGCCCACCACGGGCGTGGACCCCCTGGCGCGCGCCCAGTTCTGGGACCTGATCGACCGCATCCGCGCGGCGCGTCCCTCGATGAGCGTGGTGGTGTCCACGGCGTACATGGACGAGGCAAGGCGCTTCGAATGGCTGGTGGCGATGGACGACGGGCAGGTGCTGGCCACCGGCACGCCGGACGAGCTCCTGGCGCGCACCGGCTGCCAGCAGCTGGAACAAGCCTTCATCCACCTGCTGCCCGAGGCCAAGCGGCGTGGCTGGGCACCAGTGGAAATCGCGCCGCTGGCGGCCTCGGACGACGACATCGCCATCGAAGCGCGCGACCTGACCATGCGCTTCGGCGATTTCACCGCGGTGGACCACGTCAGCTTCCGCATCCGGCGCGGCGAGATCTTCGGCTTCCTGGGCAGCAACGGCTGCGGGAAGTCGACCACCATGAAGGTGCTCACCGGCCTGCTGCCCGCGACCGAAGGCCAGGCCTGGCTGTTCGGCCGCGTGGTGGATCCCCGGGACATCGACACCCGCCGCCGCGTGGGCTACATGTCGCAGGCCTTCTCGCTCTACGGCGAGCTGACCGTCCTGCAGAACCTGCAACTGCACGCCCGGCTGTTCCACCTGCCCGCGGCCGAGCGGCCGGCGCGCGTGCGCGAGATGCTGGAACGCTTCGGGCTGGTCGAGGCGCAGCACCGGCTGCCCGAGAGCCTGCCGCTGGGCATGCGCCAGCGCCTGTCGCTGGCCGTGGCCATGGTGCACCGGCCCGAGCTGTTGATCCTGGATGAGCCCACCTCGGGCGTCGATCCGATCGCGCGCGACGGTTTCTGGCGGCTGCTGGTGGAGCTGTCGCGGCGCGACCGGGTGACCATCTTCGTCTCCACGCACTTCATGAACGAAGCCGAACGCTGCGACCGCATGTCGATGATGCATGCCGGCCGCGTGCTCGACAGCGACCGTCCTGCGGCGCTGGTGCAAAAGCGCGGGGCCGCCTCGCTGGAGGAGGCCTTCATCGGCTATCTGGTGGAGGCGGGCGCAGGCACGAGCGGCGATGCCGAAGCGGCGGCCTCGGGCGGCCCGGCCCCCGCGGCAGGCCCGCCGCCCGCACCGGCGCGGCATCGCGCCTTCAGCCTGCAGCGCCTGTGGAGCTACCTGTGGCGCGAGGCGCTGGAGCTGCAGCGCGACCCCGTGCGCGCCACGCTGGCGCTGGCCGGCTCGATGGTGCTGATGTTCGTGATGGGCTTCGGCATCAGCATGGACGTGGAGAGCCTGCGCTACGCCGTGCTGGACCGCGACCAGAGCACGCTCAGCCAGAACTATGCGCTCAACCTCGCAGGCTCGCGGTACTTCGCGCAGCGGCCACCGATTGCCAGCTACGACGAGCTGGACCGGCGCATGCGCAGCGGCGAGCTGGCCCTGGCGCTGGAGATCCCGCCGGGCTTCGGCCGCGACCTGCTGCGCGGGCGGCAGGTGCAGGTGGGGGCCTGGATCGACGGTGCGATGCCGCAGCGCGCGGAGACGGTGCAGGGCTATGTGCAGGGCATTCACCAGCAGTGGCTGTCCGAGCAGGCCCGTGAGCGCGGTCTGGCCGGGTCCGCTGCCGTGGCGGTGGAGACCCGCTTTCGCTACAACCCGGACGTGCGGAGCCTGCCGGCCATGGTGCCGGCCGTCATCCCGATGCTGCTGCTCATGCTGCCGGCCATGCTCACCGCGCTGGCGGTGGTGCGCGAGAAGGAACTGGGCTCCATCGTCAACCTGTATGTCACGCCGGTCACGCGCACGGAGTTTCTTCTGGGCAAGCAGTTGCCCTACGTGGCGCTGGCGATGTTCAATTTCGCGTTAATGTGCGCGCTGGCCGTGACTGTCTTCGGCGTGCCCATGACGGGCAGCTTCGCGGCCCTGGCGCTGGCGGCGCTGCTGTTCTGCCTGGCATCCACCGGCATGGGCCTGCTGGCCTCGGCGGTCACGCGCAGCCAGATCGCCGCCATGTTCTTCGCCATGATCGGCACCATCATTCCGGCGCAGCAATTCGCCGGGCTGACCGATCCGGTGTCCTCGCTCGAGGGCACCGGCCGATGGATCGGCGAGATCTACCCGGCCACCCACATGTTCGCCATCAGCCGCGGCGTCTTCAGCAAGGCACTGGGGCTGGCCGACCTGCACCAGGCGCTGCTGCCGCTGGCGGTCTCGGTGCCGGTGATCCTGGGCATTGCCATCCTGCTGCTGAGGAAGCAGGACCGATGAAGCAAACCTGGCGCCGGCACCTCGCCAACATCCTGCGCCTGGGCGTCAAGGAACTGTGGAGCCTGTGGCGCGACCCGGTGATGCTGGTGCTGATCGTCTACACCTTCACCGCCTCGGTCTACACCGCGGCGCGGGCGCTGCCCGAGACGCTGCACAACGCACCCATCGCCATCGTCGACGAAGACGCCTCGCCGCTGTCCGCGCGCATCGCCTCCGCCTTCTACCCGCCGCACTTCACCCGCCCGGCCATGGTCTCGCTGGCCGAGGTCGATCCGGCGATGGACGCCGGCCGTATCACCTTCGTGCTGGTCATTCCGCCGGGCTTCCAGCGCGACGTGCTGGCCGGCCGCGCGCCTGCACTACAGCTGAACGTGGACGCCACGCGCATGAACCAGGCCTTCTCGGGCAGCGGTTACGTGCAGCAGATCGTGCTGGCCGAGGTCGGCGAATTCGTGCCGCGTTACCGCGGCAGTGCCGCGCAGCCGGTGGAGCTGGCCTTGCGGGCGCGCTTCAACCCCGCACTGGAGAAGGCCTGGTTCGGTGCGCTGATGCAGATCATCAACAACGTGACGCTGCTCTCGCTCATCCTCACCGGAGCCGCGCTGATCCGCGAGCGCGAGCACGGCACGCTGGAGCACCTGCTGGTGATGCCCGTCACCCCCACCGAGATCATGCTGGCCAAGGTATGGTCGATGGGGCTGGTGGTGCTGGTGGCGGCCGGCACCTCGCTCGCGCTGGTGGTGCAGGGCGTCATGGGCGTGCCCATCGGCGGCTCGGTGCCGCTGTTCCTCGCCGGTGCCGCGCTGGCGCTGTTCGCTACCACGGCCATGGGCATCTTCCTGGCGACCGTGGCACGCGACATGCCGCAGTTCGGCATGCTGATGGTGCTGACCATCCTGCCGCTGCAGATGCTCTCGGGTGCGCTGACGCCCCGCGAGAGCATGCCAGCCATCGTGCAGACGCTCATGCTCGCAGCGCCCACCACCCACTTCGTGGAGCTCGGCCAGGCCATCCTCTATCGCGGCGCCGGGCTGGAGGTGGTGTGGAAGCCCTTCGTCTGGCTGCTGGCGATCGGCAGCGTGCTGTTCGCCGTGTCTCTTTCACGCTTTCGCAGGACCATCGGGCAGATGGCTTGAGATGGACCGGCCCCTGCGACACTTCCCCACAAACCGACCCAGGAGATCTACCCGATGAGTCCCCACGACGGCCTGGCGCCCCCAAGCCTCGGCCTGATCCGCAACCGCACCTTCGACGAGATCGCTGTCGGCGACAGCGCCAGCATCCAGCGCACGCTCACCGCGCAGGACATCCAGCTCTTCGCCGTGCTCTCGGGCGACGTCAATCCGCAGCACCTGGATGCGGAGTTCGCCGCCTCCACCCGCTTCCATGGCGTCATCGCACACGGCATGTGGGGCGGGGCGCTCATCTCCGCCGTGCTGGGCACCCGGCTGCCGGGGCCCGGCACCGTGTACCTGGCGCAGTCGTTGAAGTTCCTGCGCCCGGTGCGGGTGGGCGACACGCTCACCGTCGCCGTCACCGTGGCGGCGCGTGACGAGGCGAAGAAGCGCCTGACCCTCGCCTGCACGTGCGTCAACCAGGCCGGCGAGGCGGTGATCGAGGGCGAGGCCACCGTGCTGGCGCCCACCGAGCGGATCGAGCGCCCCGCCGCCACGCTGCCCGAGGTGCGCATGAGCGCCGGCGGCGACGGCCTGCCGAGGCTGCTGGCGCACGTGCGGCCGATGGGGGCGATCCGCGTCGCCGTGGTCCACCCCTGCGATGCGCTCAGCCTGGGCGGTGCGCTGGACGCACGGGACGCCGGCCTGATCGAGCCGGTGCTGGTCGGCCCGCGCGCCAAGGTCGAGGTCGCCGCGAAGGCGGCCGGCCTGGACCTGGCCGGCGTCGACATCGAGGACGTGCCGCACAGCCACGCCGCCGCTGCCCGCGCCGCCGAGCTGGCCGGCCAGGGCCGGGTGGAGGCGTTGATGAAGGGCAGCCTGCACACCGACGAGCTGATGAGCGCGGTGCTGCAGGCCGATGCGAACCTGCGCACCAAGCGGCGCCTGTCGCATTGCTTCCTGATGCAGACGCCGGCGTATCCGCGGCCCTTCATCATCACCGACGCGGCCATCAACATCGCGCCCACGCTCGAGGAGAAGGCCGACATCGTGCGCAACGCCATCGAGCTCGCGCACGCGATCGGCGTGGCGCAGCCGCGCGTGGCCATCCTGGCGGCGGTGGAGACGGTCAACCCGCGCATGGCCGCCACGCTGGATGCCGCGGCGCTGTGCAAGATGGCCGAGCGCGGCCAGATCGCCGGCGGCGTGCTCGACGGCCCGCTGGCCTTCGACAACGCCGTGTCGGCCGCGGCCGCGCGCGTCAAGGGCATCGAGTCGCCCGTGGCCGGGCGGGCCGACGTGCTGGTGGTGCCCGACCTGGAAAGCGGGAACATGCTGGCCAAGCAGCTCGAGTACATGGGCGACGCCGCGACCGCCGGCATCGTGCTGGGCGCGCGGGTGCCGATCGTGCTGACCAGCCGCGCCGATGCACGCGATACGCGCATGGCCTCCTGTGCCATTGCCGTGCTGCTGGCGCACCGCTGGCGCACCAGCCCGCCGTGAGCGCGGAGAAGGACGTGAACGCGATGAGCGACTCCTTCATCCTCGTCCTCAACTGCGGCTCGTCGAGCATCAAGTTCGCGCTCTTCGAGGCCGGCACGGCGGAGCCCGCGCGGCGGGCGGCATGGAACGGCAAGGTGCAGGGCATCGGCGGCCCCGAGCCCGACTTCGGCGCGCGCGACGTGGCAGTGGCGCCCGTGCCGCTGGATGCGGCCCATCCCTACCGGGCCGCGCTCGATCTCATCCGGCGGCACACGCTGCGCTGGCTGGATGGCAGGCCGCTGGCCGCCGTTGCGCACCGCGTGGTGCATGGCGGCAGCAGGTATTTCCAGCCGGTGCGCGTCGATGCGCGTGTGCTGGCCGACCTGAAGAGCTTCATTCCGCTGGCCCCGCTGCACCAGCCCTTCGCGCTAGAGGCGATCGAGATCCTCCTGGCCGAGCGGCCCGACCTGCCGCAGGTCGCCTGCTTCGACACCGCCTTCCACCACACCCTGCCGCGGGTCGAGCAGATGCTGCCGCTGTCGTGGTCGGCGTGGGAGCGCGGGCTGCGTCGCTACGGCTTCCACGGGCTGAGCTATGCGTACATCGCCACCGCGCTGGCCGAGCGTCACGGCCGCGAGCAGGCCGAACGTGCCCGCACCGTCGTCGCCCACCTGGGCAGCGGCGCCAGCCTGTGTGCGCTGCAGGGCCTGCAGAGCGTGGCCACCACCATGGGCTTCTCGGCGCTGGACGGGCTGATGATGGGCACGCGCACCGGCGCGCTGGACCCCGGCGCCGTGCTGTACCTGATGGAGATCGAGAAGCTGAGCTTGGCTGAGGTCGGCCATGCCCTGTACCACGCGTCGGGCCTGCTGGGCATCTCGGGCCTGTCGAGCGACCCGCGCATGCTGCTGGCCCGCGAGGGCGAAGACAGCGAGGTCGGCGAGCGCTGCCGCGCGGCGCTGGAGCTGTACGTGCGGCGCATCGTGCGCGAGATCGGCGCCATGGCGGCGGTGCTGGGCGGGCTCGACCGGCTGGTGTTCACTGCAGGGGTGGGCGAACACAACGCGGCGATCCGCGCGCGGGTGTGCGGAGCGCTCGCCTGGCTGGGCGTGGAGATCGACGGCGCCGCCAACCAGGCCGACGCCGTACGCATCGGCACGGCGAACGGCCGCGTCGACGTCGGCGTGGAGCCGACCAACGAGGAGTGGGTGGCGGCGCGCTGCGCGTGGGCGCTGGGTTGACCAGGGAACTCTTGCGCTCCGAGGCAGGAGCGACAGAGTCGGGCGCCTGCCCTCAGCGGGTCACCATGCCGCTGCCCAACGAGGCAGGGCGTTGCAGGTCCGCATCCGTCAGTGTCTTCAGGAAGGCCACGATGTCGCGCACCTCGGCATCGCTCAGCGACGGCGTGCCGCCGGGTTCGCCGCCAAAAGGCGCTTCCACGTTGACGTTGGCGTGGTACGCGGCCGGCAGGTCGTCGAACTTCTGCACCCGGCCCTTGGCATCGCGCGGATACCAGCGCTCCGGGCGCGTGTCGCGCTGTGCGTAGAAGCGCACCACCTCCTCCAGCGAATGGAAGCGGCCATTGTGGAAGAAGGCGCCGCGCAGCGCCACGTTGCGCAGCGTGGGGGTGCGGAAGAGGCCGCAGTACTCGGGATGGTCGGCGAGGTCGGTGCGCAGCGGGCCGCACAGGCCCAGGTCATGGTGCGCGGGATCGGCGTTGGCCGGCAGTTCGCGATTGCGCGGCACGCCCAGCGCGACGTGGCCGAAGTCGGTGAAGAGCGGGAAGGCGCCATCGGCCGTCACGCTGCTGATGTGGCAGGCCGCACAGTTGCCGCGGCGCTCGTCATTGAAGGCCGCGAGGCCGCGCGCCTCGGCGGCCGAGAGCTTCGCCTGGCCGCGCAGCACCGCGTCGTACTTGCTGCTGAAGGGGTAGAAATCGGCCGGCGACTGCTGGAAGGTCTCCAGGGCCAGACCCGCTGCCGCGAAGGCGGCCTGGGCGGAGTCGAACACGCCGGCGCCGAAGGCCTCGCGCATCTGCACCGCATAGCCGCTGGCGGCGAGCTTGTGCGCCACGTCCTCCATTGAGGCATTGGCCATCTCGTCAGGCGACAGCAGCGGCATGCCCGCCTGGGCATGCGCGGAACCGGCGCGCCCGTCCCACATGTGGCCGCCGGTCGGGCCGGCATCGATGCTGTCGTCGCCGTCGTTGTCGTGGTGGTGCTCGGAGAAGGGCGCCAGCGTCTCCAGGTAGCGCAGCGACGGCGTCGCGCGCGGGCCGGGCCGGTCCAGCGCGGGGCCGCCGAGCTGCACGGACAGTGCGTTGGGCGGCCCGTAGGCATGGGCCGGGTGGTGGCAGCTCGCACAGGACATGCGGCCGGACGCCGAGAGCGAGGCGTCGAAGAAGATCTGCCGCCCCAGGTCGGTGAGCACGCGGGCCGAGGGCAGGGGACGGCCGTCATGCGGCGCGTAGGTGGCGCCCGCGGAGGCGGGCACCGCCTGAGGCGCCGATGCGGGGCTCGTCGACGCGGGTGGCGGGGACTGCGGCGCGGCACCGTCGCAGCCCGCGAGGCCCTGCAGGGCGACCAGCGCGGCGCATGAGAGCGCAGCAAGGCGCCGGAAACGGGTGGGGCGGAGAGCGCGCACGGCGTGGAGCGAAGACAGGGAGGGGCTGCACGCTATGCCGCCTGCATGTCAGGGGCGTGACGCCGTGTCCGGGCGGGCGATTCGGGGCCGCCGCTGCGCGTGCTTCCTGACTGCTGCGGTCAGCCTTCTGCCATGTGCGCGTCACCGCCCGCCACGAGCATCGATGCGCTTGCGGCGAGGGCGCAGTGCCCCGCGGCTTCGTCTTGTTCTCCAGCCTCATCCTGTACATGAAAACCACACCCTCGATCGTCCCGGCCGCGACGCGCGCACGCCGGTCCCTGCGGCGCTTCTCTCCCTGGCCCACGGCGCTGGCCGCGGCCGCCCTCGCAGTGGCGTGCGGTGGCGGGGGAGGCGGTGGCTTCCTGCCGATCATCGGCGCTGGCACCGGCACCGGCAGCGGATCGAGCGGCGGTTCAGGCAGCGGGACGGGCACGGGCAGCGGCAGCCCACCGGCCGCGACCGCCCGCGGCGTGGTGACCGGCAGCTACTACCGCAATGCCACGGTGTGCATCGACACCAACAACAACGGCCGCTGCGACGGCGGCGAGCCCAGCACCACCACCGACGACGAGGGGGCCTTCACCCTGCAGGGCCAGGGCGCGGTGGTGGCCGAGATCGGCACCGGTGCACAGCGCTACGACCCCGCCACCGGCGCCGTCACGCCCGTGATGCGCCCGATGGTGTTTCGCGCACCGGCGCAGGCCAACACCGTGGTCAGTGGCGTGAGCACCGAACTCGTGGCACTGATGGATGCCAACGGTGGCAACTTCGACGCTGCGCGCACTGCGCTGGCGGCACGCATCGGCGTCACGCCTGCCCAGCTGCTGAGCGACTTCAACACGCTGGCCGACGCATCGGCCCAGGCCGCGCTGCAGAACGAGAGCGACCAGTCGCTCGAACGCATCGCCGAGGCGGTGGCCGAGGCCGGCGACGGCGGCAGCCGCGTGGTCGCGCTGCGCAACCGCTTCGCGCTCGACGGCATCGAGAACGTGGTCGTCATCTATGCCGAGAACCGCGGATTCGACAACCTGTATGGCCTCTTCCCCGGCGCCAACGGCGTCCCGGGCGTCAACCCGAGCGCCACTGGCAGCGTGGCCGTGCAGAAGGACTTCGACGGCAGCGTGCTGCCGGTGTTGCCGCCGGTGTGGGGCGGCGTGACGGCGGCGGGCCAGACCACCACGATCACGCAGGCGCAGACCGTGGGCATGCCCAATGCGATGTTCCGCATCGATGATCCCAAGGGCTTCTTCAACACCGGCACGGTGGTCGACCAGACCGTGATCACGCGCGACCTGGTGCACCGCTTCTACAACAACCAGATGCAGATCAATGGCGGCGCGAACGACAAGTTCGCCGCCTACTCGGACGCGGGCGCGCTGAGCATGGGCTACTTCGACGGCAGCGCGATGAAGATGTGGAAGATCGCCCAGCAGTACACGCTGGCCGACAACTTCTTCATGGGTGCTTTCGGCGGTTCCTTCCTCAACCACCAGTACCTGGTGTGCGGCTGCGCACCGACCTACCCGAACGCGGACGCGGCCAGCTCCCCGGCCAAGGCCTCCATCTCGGCCATCGACACCGACGCGGCCGGCAATTTCGTGCGGTTGACGCCCTCGGCCAGCGCGCCGGCCTCGGTGCTCAACGGCGCGCCGGCTTACGCCAACGACAGCACGCTCACCCCGAAGGACGCCGACGGGAAGTTCTACGCCGTCAACACGATGCAGCCGCCGTTCCAGCCCAGCAGCAATGCGCCGGCCGCTTCCGATTCCTCGCACGCCTACGCCGACCCGGCCAAGGCCACCACCTTGCCCGCGCAGACCCAAGCCACCATCGGCGACCGCCTGAGCGCCAGAGGCCTGGGCTGGGCCTGGTACGCCGGTGCGTGGAACAGCACGCTGGCCACGGCCGAGGGCGACCGCAAATTCCCTGCCGCCGTGCCGCCAGCAGCGCAGACGCCGAACTTCCAGTTCCACCATCAGCCCTTCAACTACTACGCACGCTTCGACCCGGCCACCCACGCCGACGAGCGCGCCGCGCACCTGAAGGACTTCGACGCCGACTTCCTGAACGACGTGGCCAAGGGCACGCTGCCCACGGTGAGCTTCTACAAGCCGCAGGGCAACCTGAACCAGCACAACGGCTATGCCAACGTGAGCGACGGCGACCAGCACATCGCCGACCTCATCGCCAAGCTGCAGGCCAGCCCGCAGTGGAAGCACATGCTGGTGGTGGTGACCTACGACGAGAACGGCGGCTTCTATGACCACGCCGCCGTGCCCAAGGGCGACCGCTGGGGCCCGGGTACGCGCATTCCCGCACTGGTGATCTCGCCCTTCGCGAAGAAGGGCTTCGTCGACAGGACGCAGTACGACACCGCCTCGATCCTGCGCTTCATCAGCCACCGCTGGTCGCTGCCCATGCTCGACGGCGTGGTGGCGCGCGACGCGGCGCTAGTGAAGAACGGCGGCCGGCCGATGGGCGACCTGACGGGCGCGCTGGACTTCGGCGCCTGAACGGCGCGGCCGGCGTCAGGGCTTCGCAGGCTCGATCGACATCACCGTGAGGTTGCCGTCGACCTTGTCGGCGGTGATCACCACCTTGTCGCCGGCCTTGACCTTCTCGAGCAGGGCGGGGTCCTTGACGCGGAACACCATCGTCATGGCGCCCATGTCGATGTTGGGGATGTCGCCGTGCTTGAGGGTGATCTTCTGCGTGGCGGTGTCGACCCGCCGAACTTCGGCCTCGACCTTGGGGAGCGCGGCCTGGGCGAATGCGGCGCCGGCAACGAGGGCGGCGGCGAGGGAGAACGTCAGTCGTTTCATGGTCGGTCCTGGATGGGCGTTTGCTGAAGCATCAGGCCTCGCGCTGGAACACGCGGGTGCTGCCGTCGGCCAGCACCAGCAGCACGTCGTAGGGATCGCGCCGGCCGCCGTAGGCCGGGCCGTCCATGCCGGGCGAGCCGATGGGCATGCCGGGGACGGCGAGGCCGATGGCCTGTGGCTTCTCCTTGAGCAGGCGGTGGATGGCGCTCGCAGGCACGTGGCCTTCGATGGCGTAGCCGCCGACGCTCCCGGTGTGGCAGGAGCCCAGCTTGGCAGGGATGCCCAGGCGCGCACGCGCCTGCGCGTTGCCGCTGTCGTGCACGCGCGTCGCGAGTTTGTTCATGTTCAGGTGCTTGACCCAGTCCTGGCAGCAGCCGCAGTTCGGGTCTTTCCAGATCTCGACCATCGGCACGGCGCCGAGGGCGGGCAGGGCGACGAAGGGCAGGCTGGCGCCAGCCGTCGCGAGCAAGAGGTTTCGGCGTTGCATTGGGGTTCTCCTTTGCCGGGTCAGTGCTTGCCGGCCACGGGCAGCACGCGCACGCGACCGACCATGCCGAGTTCGTAATGGTCCTTGATCAGTCAGGCATAGTCGAAATCGCCGGCGCGGTTGAAGGTCCACACCACGGCGCCGCTCCGTCCGGGGGGCACGTGCACCATCCACGGGTTGTTGTGCTCCATGTTCGGAAATTTCTTCATCATGGCCGCATGGGCCTCGATCTCGGTGGTGGTGCCGAGCACGAATTCATGCATTTCCTTCCCACGATTGTGCAAGCGTAGGCGCACCGTGTCGCCTTGGCGCACCTCGATGACCGCGGGCATGAAGGTCATGTCGTCGGCCATCGCGATGTCAATGGTGCGCTTGACCGCTTTGGGCCGGCCCGCGATGCCCCAGGGCTGCTGTTCGGGCGCGACGGCCGCAGCATGACGTGTCGGCGGCGGGGTGCGTGCCCCATCGGCCTGGTGCGCTTCGTGCGCCAGCACCATGGTGGAAGCGGCGGCGAGCGCGAGGCTCGCCGCGGTGAGAGGGATGAAAGCTCGGTTCATGGGATCAATGCAAGAAAATGGGGTTGGGGTCAATGGGAGTGGCCGCCATGCCCGGAGGGCTTGCGCACGCTGGCGCCGGGCGCGTCGGTCGTCGCGGCAGGTGCTCGCTCCTGGCGCACTGCAGTCGGCGCGCGGTCGTCCGGCACCTCGCGCGCGACGGTGCCGGCCGGGTGCCTGAACCAGCCCGGGTCGCGGTAGTCGCCCGGCTTCTGGCCCGCGCGCACCTTCAGCAGCGTGAACATGCCGCCCATCTCCGCCGGGCCGAAGGGGCCCTGGCCGGCCATCATGGGCAGCGTGTTGTCGGGCAGCGGCATCTCCATGGCACCCATGTCGGCCATGCCCTTGTCGCCCATCACCATGTAGTCGGGCACGAGCTTCTGGATCTTCGCGACCAGGTCCTTCTGCTCGACGCCGATCATGGTCGGCACCTCGTGCCCCATCGGCCCCATCGTGTGGTGGCTCTTGTGGCAGTGGAAGGCCCAGTCGCCGGCTTCGTCGGCAACGAACTCCACCTGCCGCATCTGGCCGACCGCGATGTCGGCCGTCACCTCGGGCCAGCGGGCCGAGGGCGGCACGGGCCCGCCGTCGGTGCCCGTCACCTCGAACTCGTGGCCGTGCACGTGGATGGGGTGGTTGGTCATGGTGAGGTTGCCCACGCGGATGCGTACCCGGTCGCCGCGCCGCACGTTCATCGAATCGATGCCGGGGAACACGCGGCTGTTGAAGGCCCAGGTGTTGAAGTCGGTCATCGTGTTGACCTTGGGCGTGGCGCTGCCGGGCTCGACGTCGAAGGCGCCGAGCAGGAAGCAGAAGTCGCGCTGCACGCGAGCAATGGCCGGATGCGCGCGATCTCGCGGGTGCGTGACCCAGAAGCCCATCATGCCCATCGCCATCTGCACCATCTCGTCGGCATGCGGGTGGTACATGAAAGTGCCGGGGCGCCGTGCGGTGAACTCGTAGACGAAGGTCTTGCCCGGCGGAATGTGCGGCTGCGTGATGCCGCCCACCCCGTCCATGCCGTTGGGCAGGCGCTGGCCGTGCCAGTGCACGGTGGTGTGCTCGGGCAGCCGGTTGGTGACGAAGATGCGCACGCGGTCGCCCTCGACCACCTCGATGGTCGGCCCCGGCGACTGGCCGTTGTAGCCCCACATGTTGACCTTGAAGCCCGGCGCCATCTCGCGCACGACGGGTTCGGCCACGAGGTGGAATTCCTTGACGTTGCCGTTCATGCGCCAGGGCAGGGTCCAGCCGTTGAGCGTGACCACCGGGTCGTAGGGACGGCCGTCGGGCGGCACCAGCGGCGGCGCGGTGGCCGCGGAGTTCTGCGCGGGGGCTTCGGGCACGGCAGCGAGCGCGACGCGGCTGACGGCTGCGGCGGCAACGGCGCCACCCACGGCACCGGAGAAGAAGCGTCGGCGGTCCATCAGTGGCCCCCTCCTGCGGTGGCGACCGCGTCGCCGTCGCCTTGCAGCGCCGACAGCCCGGCGGGCGAGGCGCCCGTGAGGGCGAGCAGCAGGTCGGTGTCGGCCAGCCAGAAGTCGCGCTGGGCGGCCATCGCGGCGTTCACCGCCAGGGCGCTGGCGCGTGCTTCGGCCAGCAGCTCCCACACGCTGGCCAGCATGCCGTTGTAGCGCAGCAGCATCTCGTCGTTGACCTTCCGGCGCAGCGGCAGCACCTCGGCCTGGTAGCGGTGCGCCACCTGCCACGCGTTCTGCCACGCGGCGTGTGCCTCGCGCGCCTCGCTCGCGGCCTGCACGGCGGTGGCGCGCACGCGCGCGGCCGATTGCAGGTGGAGCGCCTCGGCCCGCGCGCTGCGTGCCTGGCCCCAGTCGAAGAGCGGGATCGGCAGCGAGAGTTCGACGCCGCGCTCGGTGCTGCGCCCGCGCCCGGCGTCGTTGGCGAAGCTGCTGTTGCGCACGGCGCCGATCTCCAGCGCGTCGACGAAGCGGGTGGCCTGCGTCAGGCCCTGGGCGTCGGCCGTGGCACGCAACTGCGCCTGCGCCGCGCGCACGTCGAGCCGTTCGCGCAACGCCGTCGCCTCCACCTCGGAGCGCTCGGGCAGCGACGCGGGCAGCGGCGGCAGGCGGTCGGGCAGGCGGTACGAAGCCTGTTCGCGCGACAGGCCGAGCAGGCGCGTGAGCTGCTCGCGGCTGGCGATGGCGGCCTGCTCGGCGCGTGCGAGCTGCGCCGCCGCGTCGGCCTGCAGCAGTTCCTCGCGCGTGCGCTGCAGCGCGCTCCAGTTGCCGGCCTGGGCCATGCGCTGCGCCAGTGCGGCGCCGGTGTCCGCGGCGTCGCGGGCATCGCGCAGGTAGGCCACGCCCTGCTGCGCCGCCACGGCCCGCACCCAGGCCCGGCGGGTGTCGGCCGCCAGCTGCGCGATCTGCTGCGCCGCCTCGAGCCGTGCCACCTCGTGGCGCTGCCCCGCCCAGCGAGCCTGCCAGGGCAGGGTGAGCAGGCCCAGCACGTCGAAGCCCAGCGCGCGGTCGATCTCCAGCCGCCGGCCCTCGCGCAGCCTGCCGAAGCTCAACACGGGATTGGGCAGCGTCGCGGCCTGCGCGCGTTCGGCGTCGCTCAGCTGCAGCGTGGCGAAGGCCTGCTGCACGCGGGGACTCTGCAGCAGCGCGATGCGCACTGCGGCCTGGGGGTCGAGTGGCTCGCGCAGCAGCGCCTCGACGGCGGCGCGGCTGCCGTCATCGGGCGCCGGCTGGGCACGGGCATCGCCGGTCAGGGCCGCGGGCGAGGCTGGGCCGAGCAAGGCTTGCACCGCGTCGCCATCGGCCTGCGGCGCAACGGCCGCACAGCCCGAGAGGACCAGCAGTGCGCCGGCGACCCCTGCCAGATTTTTGAATGAAAAAGGCCGCCGGCGCCCATGGGACGGGCGCAGCCAGCTATGAATTCGATAGCACTCGGAGCGCGGTGAAGCGCGCGAAGGAAGATGGAACACGGGAACTCTCCAGCATCGAGACATCGGCGCCGGCACGCAGGCCTGGCGTGCGGCGGACGGACTACGGGTGGGGAGTTCAGGAAATGGGCGGCTTCGCGACCCCGCGCAGCTCGGCGCTGGCGAAGCGAGCCGGTGCCGTGCCCGGTGCGGCGTGGCGCGGCGCCAGCACGGCCGGCGTTGCGGCGCGGTGGGTGGCGGCGACCGAGTGGCAGATCTGGCAGGCGGTGCAATGCCCGTGGCCATGGCCTGCGGGATGCTCGCTGCCGTGGTGCGCGGTTGCGGGTGCCGCCTGCGCGTCCTCGTGGCAAGGCGGGGTCGCTGCGTCCGCCTGGCGAGCGAAGCCGGCGTGGTGGGCCGTTTCGGCCTCGGCTGCATGGACGGCCACGGCCTGCATCGCCGGCACCGCGAGCTCCATCGCCATCGCATCGCCCAGCCAGCCGCGCAGGGGCAGCAGCAGGATCATGAGGGCGAGCAGGAGGCGGCGCATGGGCAGGATGATAGTGGGCCGGCCGCCGTGTCAGCGGCGCAAGCCACTCAGGCGCGCGCGGGTGTCGTGTCCAGCGCCTTCAGCAGCCGCAGCCCGTTCGCCACCACCAGCAGGCTCGCCCCCATGTCGGCGAACACGGCCATCCACATCGTGGCCTGGCCAAAGACCGCGAGGCCGAAGAACACGGCCTTGATCCCCAGCGCCAGCGCGATGTTCTGCCACAGCACCGCATGCGTGCGGCGCGACAGGCGGATCGTTTCCGCGATGCGCCCGAGGTCGTCGTTCATGATGACCACGTCGGCGGCCTCCATGGCGATGTCCGTGCCCGCCGCGCCCATGGCGAAACCCAGGTCGGCTTGCGCCAGCGCGGGCGCGTCGTTGATGCCGTCGCCGGTCATGCCGGTCGCGCCGTAGCGCTGGCGCAGCGCCTGCACGGCCTGCAGCTTGTCCTCGGGCAGCAGGCCGCCGCGGGCGTCGTCGATGCCGGCTTCGCGCGCCACCGCCTGGGCCGTGCTGGGGTTGTCGCCGGTCAGCATGACGGGCGTCACGCCCAATGCCTTCAGTGCCGCCACGGCCTGCCGCGAGCCGGGCTTGACGGTGTCGGCCACCGCGAACAGGCCAAGGACCGCGTGTTCGTCGGCCAGCAGCGTGACGGTGCGGCCCTGCTGTTCGTGGGCCGCCAGCGCGGCTTCGAGCTCGGGCGTACACAGCCCGCGCTCCTCGATCAGCCGGTGGTTGCCGAGCACCAGCATGCGGTCGTCGACACGGCCTTCCACGCCTCGGCCGACCAGCGCACGGAATCCCTCGACGGCGGCGTCGGTGTGCGGGCTCTCCTGCAGGCCGCCCGCGATCGCCGCCGACACCGGGTGGTCGGAGCGGCCCGCCAGATGCGCGGCATCGGCCGCCGCGCGCGCGCGGTCGGCACCGCCCCAGGGCTGCCAGTCGACCAGCACCGGCTTGCCGGCGGTGATGGTGCCCGTCTTGTCGAGCGCGACGGCGCGCAGCCTGCGGGCGGTTTCCAGGTGCACGCCGCCCTTGACGAGGATGCCGCGCCGCGCCGCCGCGGTGAGGCCGCTGACGACCGTGACCGGCGTGGAGATCACCAGCGCGCACGGGCAGGCGATGACCAGCAGCACCAGCGCCTTGTAGATCGAGGCCAGCCAGGCCGCGCCGAGGAAGAGCGGCGGCACGACGGCAACTGCCACCGCCAGCACGAACACCGTGGGCGTGTAGACGGCCGCGAAGCGCTCGACGAAGCGCTGCGTGGGTGCGCGCGAGGCCTGGGCACGCTCCACCGATTCGATGATGCGGTCGAGCGTGGTGTGGCCTGCGGCGGCGGTCACGCGGATCTCCAGCTCGCCGCCTTGGTTGACGGTGGCGGCGAAGACCGCGTCGCCCACCGCCTTGTCGACCGGGATGCTCTCGCCGGTGACGCTGGCCTGGTCGATGCTGCTGCTGCCGGCGGTGACGGTGCCGTCCAGCGGCACGCGTTCGCCGGGGCGCACGCGCAGCACGTCGCCGACGGCCACCTCGGCCGCCGGCACGCGGCGCCACTGGCCGTCGCCGCCGCGCACCTCGGCCTCGTCGGGCGCCAGCGCCATCAGGCCCGAGATGGCATTGCGCGCGCGGTCGGCGGCCTTGTGTTCGATCAGTTCCGCCAGCGCGTACAGCGCCATCACCATGGCCGCCTCTGGCCACTGGCCGATCACGAAGGCGCCGGTCACGGCGACCGCCATCAGGGTGTCGATGCCCAGGCGCCCCTTGAGCAGCGACTTCAGCCCGCTTTGGTAGATGCCGATGCCGGCCAGCGCGATCGCCACGGCGGCGAGGGCCATGCCGATGCCACGCCACGCGGCCGTCTCGGGCAGCAGCAGGTGGCTCAGTTCGGCGGCCAGCGCCACGACGAGAGCGGCCGCCAGGCGAGGCCAGCCGGGCAGCGGGCCGTGGTCGTGGCCGTCGTCTGCCCCGTGGCCTTCGGCGCCATGGGCGTGGTCATCGCCGTGGTCGTGATCGTGTGCGCGGGGCTTGGCCGCTGCCGGGCGCAACGTCACCGGGCCGCCGCAGCAGCCGTCGCCGCACGAAGGCGCGGCCGTCCGGTCGGGGTCGGCGAGAGGAAGCAGGGCGGCAGGCTGGCGGGGGGAGGCGGACATGGCTGGCGTTACGGTTTTCGAAGCTGTGCCAGCATTGGAAAGGTTGAAGTCACTTCAAGGTCAAGCCATGCCCGCTATCCACCCGCCCGGCCCGCAGGGTTATCGCATCGGCGAAGCCGCCGCCGCCAGCGGCGTGAGCGCCGCCAACATCCGCTACTACGAGAAGCAGGGCCTGATCGCGCCGCAGGGCCGCGGCGACAACAGCTACCGCTTCTACAGCGACGCCGACGTGCACGCGCTGCGCTTCATCCGCCTGTGCCGGGCCATGGACATGTCGCTGGACGAGGTGCGCACGCTGCTCGCGCTCGACCTGCGCCGCAAGGCCGACTGCGACGCCGCCTGCGTCGCGCTGGATGCGCATCTGGGCCACGTGCGCGAGCGCCTGCGCGAGCTGCGCACGCTCGAGAAGGACCTGCTGGCGCTGCGCAACAGCTGCGACGGCAGTGACCCGCAGTGTCACATCATCGAGACGCTGCACGCGCGGGCCGACGCGCAGCCGGCGGCGGGCGAGCGCGGCTCACCCGCCTCGCGGCACGTCTGAGCTTTGTCAAAAAAGAAAAAGTGCAATCGGGCCGCAGCGCACGGCTGGCGGGCGTTGCAGCCGAATTCGTCACGAACGTGACGATCGCGTCAGCCCGTTCAGAGGCTCTGGACCATCCGCAGCAGTGCGACCATGCCGGGGTCGTCCATCCCGATGGTCCTGTCGGCGAACATGCGTGCGCGGCCGATGCGGTTGGGGCGGTCGCGGAAGCTGTCGAGCGCGGCTCGCGCGGCGTCGCACGCCACGGGACGCAGGGGTGTGCCGTCCGGCGCTTCGGCCAGGGCCTGGCGCACGGCGTGCAGGCTGTCGAGCACGGTCTTGTCGCCCAGGCTCGCACCGCCGCGGGCCGCCAGCGTGTCGCCGATCTCGCCGAGCA
Source organism: Xylophilus ampelinus (assembly GCF_901875635.1). GTDB lineage: Bacteria > Pseudomonadota > Gammaproteobacteria > Burkholderiales > Burkholderiaceae_C > Xenophilus. The sequence goes on from NZ_CABFMN010000044.1 coordinate 91,901, forward strand.
GGGCCGCCAGGGCCGGCCGGTCGAGCGCGTCGGTGCCGGCGCATCGCTTGGCGGCGGTCATCAGCGCGACCGTCAGCAGGGTGCCGAAGCTCGAACCCGAGGCCTTGGCGCAGGCCTGCGCGCAGCGTCGCAGCATGGCGTCCAGCGGCGCGCCGGCCATCTCGGGCAGGGCCTGCTCGACCAGCGTGGCGCACTTGTCGAGCGTGGCGCCCAGGTCGGCATCGCCCAGGCGGCCGTCGAGCGCGTTGAGCTCGGGCGCCGCGCGGTGCACGCCGGCGCACCAGGTCGGCAGTGCGGCGGCCAGGGTCTGCGCGTCGAGCATCAGCGCACGCTCCAGAAGGGGCAGTCGGCCGGTGCGGCGAGCAGCTGCGCCAGTTCGTCGTCCAGTTTCATCACGCTCAGGGACGCACCGGCCATCTCCATCGAGGTGGCGTAGCGGCCCACCAGCGGATGGGCGATCGCGATGCCGCGCTCGTCGAGCACCTGCCGCGCGCGGCGGTAGAGGATGTACAGCTCTTCCAGCGGCGTGGCGCCCAGGCTGTTGACCAGCAGGGCGATGCGGTCGCCGCGTGCCAGCTGCAGTTCGGGCAGCACGTGGCCGAGCATCTCGTCGACCAGGGCGTCGGCGCTCTTGAGCGGCCCGCGCCAGATGCCCGGCTCGCCATGGATGCCCATGCCGAATTCCACCTCGGTGTCGGCGATCTCGAAGGAGGCCTTTCCCGATTCGGGCACCACGCAGGGCGTGAGGGCCACGCCGATGGAGCGCACGGCGTCGTTGGCCTTGCGGGCCAGCGCCGTCACCTCCTCGAGCGACGCCCCGGCGGCGGCCTTGGCGCCGGCCGCCTTGTAGACGAAGACCAGGCCGGCCACGCCGCGGCGCTTCTCGCGCTGGTCGGCCGGCGCGCTGGCCACGTCGTCCGACACGCGCACGGACGCGACCTGCAGCCCTTCCATCTCCAGCATCTCGGTCGCCATGTCGAAGTTCATGCGGTCGCCGCCGTAGTTGCCGTACAGCTGGAGCACGCCGGCGCCGCCGTCGGCCGCGCGCGCGGCGGTCATGCAGTCGTCCATGCGTGGGCCGGCGAACACGTTGCCCACGGCGCAGCTGTCGAGCAGGCCGTCGCCGACGTAGCCCAGGAACACCGGCAGGTGCCCCGAGCCGCCGCCGGTCACGATGCCCACCTTGCCCGCGACCGGGCCGCGGCTGCGCACGACGACGCGGCCGTCGTCGCCGGCACGGGCGAGTTCGGGATGGCACAGCACCAGGCCGTCGAGCATCTCGTCGACGTAGGCCTTCGGGTCGTTGAGGATCTTCTTCACGTTGCGGTGTCCGGGGCGTGTGGGGTCAGTCGGCCTTCAGGCGGCCGTCCTTGACGGACTGGCTGGCCAGGGCGTACTCGGTGTCGAGAATGCGGGCGAATTCCTGCGGCGTGCTGCTGACGGCGACGCTGCCCAGCTCGCGGGCGTTCTGCACCGTGTACGGGTCCTTCACGGCCTGCGCCAGCGAGGCGGCCAGCTTGTCCTGCAGGTCCTTGGGCATGCCGGCCGGGCCGAGGACGCCGACGTAGGTGGTGCCGTCGAGGTTGCCGAAGCCCAGCTCGGCCACGGTCTTGACGCCCGGCAGCGAGGGGTCCTGCGCCGGGCCGAGGACGGCGAGCGGCTCGAGCTGGCCGGACTTGATGTACGGCAGCGAACTCGTCACCTGGTCGAAATGCACGTCCACCTGGCCGCCCATCAGGTCGACCAGCGCCGGCGCCGAGCCCTTGTAGCTGACGCTGGTGAAGCGGGCCTTGAGCAGGTTCTCGAGCTGGATGAGCGCCAGCTGGTTGGGCGTGCCGGGGCCGGAATGCGCGGCCAGGACCTTGCCCTCGGCGGTGCGCGCGTAGGTGGCGAAGTCCTGGAAGTTCTTGAACCGGGCGTCGTTCTTGCGCGCCAGGATCACCATCGAGCTCTTGTTGACCAGGCCGATGGGCGCGAAGTTGGCGCGGGTGTACTGGGTCTTGACGATCTCGGGCACCGTGACGATCACGCCCGCGCCGCACAGCAGCAGCGTGTAGCCGTCGGGCTGCGCGCGTGCCACCAGCGATGCGCCGATGGAGCCGCCGGCGCCGGCGCGGTTGTCCACCACCACCGACTGGCCGAGCACCTTGCCCAGCGACACCGCGACGCTGCGCGCCACGATGTCGGTGTTGCCGCCGGGTGCGAAGGGCACGATCAGCGTGACCGGCTTGGTCGGGAAGCCGCCCTGCGCGAAGGCGCGCGGCCCGACGGCGAGGCCGGCGGCGGCCAGCGCGCCGGCCTTCATCAGATTGCGTCGTTGGATGTTCATGCTTGTCTCCGTCGTTGTCGGGATGGCGCGTGCGCTCAGGCCTCGAAGGCCAGCACGGCGTCCAGGGTCTTGCGGATGCGGGCGGTCTGGGCCTCGCTGGTGGCGGGCATCGGCGCGCGGGGCAGGCCGGTGGGGCAGCCCTGCAGCGCGATGGTGGTCTTGAGGTTGGCCGGCAGGTTGTCGCCCACCACGGCGTTCCAGAAGGTCAGCATGGCGCGGTGGATCTCCAGGCCCTTGGCATGGTCGCCCGCCTGCACGGCGTTCCACAGCGCGACGCACACGCCCGGCAGCGCGGCCGGCGTGGCGGCGATGGCACCGTGCGCGCCGAGCGCGAAGGACGAGTACATGAGCGCATCGACGGCCGAGAACACCTTGCAGCCTTCGGGCACGCCCAGCACCAGGTCGGCCATGAGCTTGAGATCGCCCTGGCTCTGCTTGATGCCCTGCACGCCGGGCAGCTCCTGCATCAGGCGGATCATCTGCGCCGGGTTCAGGTAGTTCCAGGGCACGACGTTGTAGATGATGACCGGGATGTCCACGGCCTCGGTCAGGGCCTTGAAGTGGTTGAAGGTCGCTTCCTCGTCGGGCTTGAAGAGGTAGTGCACGGGCGTGACCTGCAGGCCGGCGATCGGCAGGTGCGCGACCGACCTGGCGCGGCGGATCGCGTCGCGGGTGCTGTTGGAGATGATGCCGGCGACCACGGGCACCTTGCCCGCGACCTCGTCGACCGTGATCTCCATGATCCGGGCGAATTCCTCCGCCGTGAAGGTGTGGCCTTCGCCCGTGCTGCCGCCGGGGCACACGCCGTGCACGCCCTTGGACAGGTTGAAGCGGATGACGTTGCGGAACGCCGCTTCGTCGATCTCGCCGTCGGCGGTGAAGGGGGTGACCAGGGGCGGAATGATGCCGTTGAGTTCGAGGGCCATGGACGTGGGCTCCGGTGAGATGCGAGACGCAGAAAAGGGTGGAATGGTGGGCGCGGAGGCAGGGCTTGCGCGCTGAGCTCGGACTATACGCTCACTGACATGTTAGATAAATGTTAGTACTATCCCTAGTACACCTTCAGCATGCGAGTTGCCCTCCCGTCCCGATACCATGGCCCCCATGAACCCCACAGCCACCGCCCGTGCCGCCAACCGCACGGGCCGAGCCACGCCGGCGGCCGTGCAGCCTGTCGAGCCGGTCACGCAGCGCAACCTCGCCTACCAGGGATTCCGGCAGCAGATCATCGATGCCCGCATCCGGCCGGGTCAGTTCGTCTCCCAGCGCGAGCTGATGCAGCTGCTGGCGATGCCGCTGGCCGCGGTGCGCGAGCTGGTGCCGCGGCTGGAGGCGGCGGGGCTCATCAAGGCGGTGCCCAAGCGCGGCCTGCAGGTGGCGACGGTGGACATGAAGCTCATCCGCAACGCCTGGCAAGTGCGCGCGATGGTCGAGCGCGAGGCCGTGCAGCGCTTCGCCGAGGTGGCGACGCCGGCCACGCTGGAGCGGCTGATCGCCGACCACGAGGCCATCCTGCGGCGTGCGCTGCAGCCCCAGCCCGATGCCGCATTGGAGAAGGACGCGCAGGCCGTGGACTGGGGCTTGCACGACCTGATGGTGGACAGCATCGGCAACGAGATCCTGTCGGAGATCTACCGCGTCAACAGCCTCCACGTGCGGCTGATCCGCTACGACGCCGACTCGATGCGCCCGGTGCAGGTGGTGCCCGCGATGCGTGAGCACCTGGCCTTCCTGCGCGCGCTGGCGGCCGGTGACCGCGAAGGCGCGCTGGCGCAGATGATGTCGCACATCGAGCAGTCCAAGCATCGGGTGCTGGCGGGCATGCTGGGCATGCCGCCACCGGCTGCGCGCTGACCCGGCTCAGCCCCCGTGCAGGCCCGCCACCAGCTGGCGCAGCCACTGGCTGGCCGGCGTGCGGTGCTGGCGGGCATGCCAGAACATGTTGATGGCGATCGGCGGCAGCGCGGCCGGGTGCGGCACGCTCACCAGGTCGAAGGGCGCGCCCACGCGCTGGGCGAAGCGCTCGGGCACCGTGGCGATCATGTCGCTGGCCTGCAGGATGTGGCCCACTGCCACGAAATGCGGCACCGCGAGCCGCACGTCGCGCACGATGCCCTGGCGTGCGAGCAGCTCGTCGACCTGCCCGTGGCCGGTGCCGGCCGCGACCACCACCACGTGCTCGGCCGCCTGGAACTCGCGCAGGCTCATGCGGCGCTTGTCCAGCGCGTGGCCGCGGCGCATCAGGCACACGTATCGCTGCGTGAAGAGGCACCGCTGGAAGAAGCCCGCGCGCAGGTCGGGCAGCAGGCCGAGGGCCATGTCGACGTGGCCGGCCTCCATCTCGTCCTTCAGGTTCACGGTCGTGTTGCGCACCGTGCTCACGCGCACGCGCGGCGCCGATTCGCGAAGCGCCGCCATGAGCCCGGGCAGGAAGTAGATCTCGCCGATGTCCGTCATGCCGATGGTGAAGGCGCGCTCGCTTGTGGCAGGGTCGAAGCCGTCGCGCTGGTTGAGCGCGCCGTGCAGCAGCCCCAGCGCATTGGCCACCGGCTCGGCCAGTTGCTCGGCCAGCGGGGTCGGCACCATGCCCTGCGAGGTGCGCAGGAACAGCTCGTCGCCGAAGGCCTTTCGCAGGCGGGCGAGCGCGTTGCTCACCGCGGGCTGGCTCAGGCCCAGCGTCTGCGCGGCCGAGGACACGCGCCGCTCGACCAGCAACTGGTTGAGCACCACCAGCAGGTTCAGGTCGATCTCGTGCAGGTTCATCCGGTGTTATTGATGATGGTGATGTGCCGTATTCACAAGATTCTATTGATGGATAACGCCGGGGGCGCGACCATCGCGCTCCCGAGAACGACAGAGACAAGGACGGCCCATGGACGCCATGGAGACCCCACGCCCCGCGACGACCGATGTGCCCGCACAGCCCCTGCACTGGGAGGGCGGCGGCAGCAGCCGCATCCCCTTCGGCGCCTACACCGACGAGGCCCTGCACCGGCGCGAGCTGGAACGCTTCTTCTACAAGCAGCACTGGTGCTACGTCGGGCTCGAAGCCGAAATCCCGAACCCGGGCGACTTCAAGCGCACCGCCGTGGGCGAGCGTTCCGTCATCCTCACGCGCGCCGCCGACGGCAGCGTGCATGTGGTCGAGAACGTCTGCGCCCACCGCGGCATGGCCTTCTGCCGCGAGCGGCACGGCAACCGCAAGGAATTCGTCTGCCCCTACCACCAGTGGAACTACACGCTCAAGGGCGACCTGCAGGGCGTGCCCTTCCGCCGCGGCGTGAAGCAGGACGGCAAGGTCCACGGCGGCATGCCGGCGGATTTCAGGACCGAGGACAACGGCCTGAACAAGCTCAAGGTGGCGGTGCGTGGCGGCGTGGTCTTCGCGAGCTTCGACCATGGCGTGGAGTCGCTCGAGGACTTCATGGGGCCGGCCATCCTGCACTGGTTCGACCGCCTGTTCGACGGCCGCCAACTCAAGATCCTCGGCTACAACCGCCAGCGCATCCCGGGCAACTGGAAGCTGATGCAGGAGAACATCAAGGACCCGTACCACCCGGGCCTTCTGCACACCTGGTTCGTCACCTTCGGGCTCTGGCGCGCCGACAACAAGTCGCAGCTGGTCATGGACGACCGGCACCGGCACGCGGCCATGATCTCCACCCGCGGCGCGCAGGGCAAGGCGGCGCAGGTCACGCAGGTGTCCAGCTTCAAGGAGAGCATGCAGTTGGAGGACGCGCGCTTCCTCGACATCGTGCCGGAGCCGTGGTGGGGCGGCCCGACTGCGGTGATGACGACCTTGTTCCCCAGCGTCATCCTGCAGCAGCAGGTCAACAGCGTGTCGACGCGCCACATCCAGCCCGATGGCCACGGCGCCTTCTTCTTCGAATGGACGCACTTCGCCTTCGAGGACGACAGCGAGGAGATGGTGCAGCGCCGCCTGCGGCAGGCCAACCTCTTCGGGCCGGCCGGCTTCGTCTCGGCCGACGACGGCGAGGTGATCGAGCTCTCGCAGATGGGCTTCGAGGCCAAGCCCTGGCACCGCACGCTGGCCGAGCTGGGGGGCCGCACCGTCGAAGACACCGACCACATGGTGACCGAGACGCTCATCCGCGGCATGTACGACTACTGGCGCCAAGTCATGGAAGGCGAACGATGATGCTGAACGCCGAAGAATGGTTCGAGCTCACGCAGCTCTACGCCGAGTACGCCAGCGCGCTCGACGCCGCCGACTGGGACCGCTGGCCCGAGTTCTTCACCGAGGCGTGCAGCTACCGCCTGCAGCCGCGCGAGAACCACGAGCGCGGTTTTCCGCTCGCCACCCTGTCCTTCGAGAGCCGGGGCATGCTGCGCGACCGCGTCTATGGCATCCGCGAGACGCTGTTTCACGACCCGTACTACCAGCGCCACGTCGTCAGCACGCCGCTGGTGCGGCGGGTGGAGGAGGGCCGCATCCATTGCGAGGCGAACTATGCGGTGTTCCGCACCAAGCTCTCGCAGCTCACCACCGTGTTCAATGTCGGCCGCACCATCGATGAGGTGGTGCGCACGCCGCAAGGCCTGAAGTTCGCCGCGCGCCTGGTGGTGTACGACAGCGAAATGATCCCGAATTCCATCATCTACCCGATATGAGCGAACAAGAGACCAAAGAACCCGATCCCCACGGCCCGGCGCTGCGCCGCTTCGTCGACCCGGACTACGTGCCGCTGTGTGATTCACTGGCCGAGGTGCGCGAGCGCATCGATGCACTCGACGTGCAGATCGTGAAGCTGCTGGCCGAGCGCGGCCGTTACGTGCGCGACGCGGCCCGCTTCAAGCGCGACGCCTTCCAGGTGTCGGCGCCTCAGCGCCAGCAGCAGGTCTTCGACAAGGTGCGTCGGCTGGCCGAGCAGGAGGGTGCCTACCCGGAGGTGGCGGAGGCGTGCTACCGCGCGATGGTGGCCGGCTTCATCGCGCGCGAGCAGCAGGACCATGCGCAGATGGTGCCGGTCGCGGAGGCCGACGCATGAAGCGGCGCCTCGTCGTCCTGGCCGCCGGCCTGCTGGCAGCGCTCGTCCACGCGCAGGACTGGCCTCAGCGCCCGGTGCGCATCGTGGTGCCTTTCGCTGCCGGCTCGTCACCCGACATCCTGGCGCGGATCGTCAACGACCGGCTCACGCAGCGCCTGGGCCAGCCGCTGATCGTCGACAACAAGGCCGGCGCGGGCGGCAATGCCGGCACCGACCTGGTGGCCAAGGCTGCACCCGACGGGCAGACCTTCCTGCTCTCGGTCAACGCGCCCCTGGTCTACAACACGGTGCTTTACCGCAACCTGCCCTACGACCCCTTCCGCGACCTGGTGCCGGTCTCGCTGGCGGCGACGACGCCGAACGTGTGTGCGGTCAACGCGCAGCTGGGCATCGATTCGGTGAAGGGCTGGCTCGATGCGCTGCGGCGCAACCCCGGCAAGTACAACTTCGCTTCCACCGGCAACGGCTCGATCTCGCACCTGGGCGTGGAGCTCATCAAGGCGAAGACGCAATCCTTCGCCGTGCACATTCCCTACGCGTCCTCGGCGCAGGCCGTGACGGCGCTGGTGCAGGGCGACGTGCAGTTCGCCTGCCTGCCGCCGGTGACGGTGATGCCGCAGGTCAAGGCGGGCAAGCTCAAGGCGTTGGCCGTCACGTCAGCGCAGCGCTCGTCGCTGCTGCCCGAGCTGCCCACGCTGCGCGAGTCGGGGCTGCCCGACATCCAAGCCGTGCCGTGGTTCGCGTACATGGCGCCCAAAGGCACGCCGCAGCCCGTCGTCGATCGCATGAGCCGCGAGATCGCGGCGGTGCTGGCCGAGCCGGAGACCAGGCAGCGCCTGCTCACCGCCTACTTCGATCCCGTCGGCAGCTCGCCGAAGCAGCTGGCGGACTTCATGCGCGACGAGCTGCAACGCTGGAAGCCGGTGATCGAGCGCGCCGGCCTGAAGCCGGACTGACACCCAGGACCCTCACGATGACCGACAGCCCCCTTGTCTGGACCGATGCAGGCGCCGCCGACACCCTGGCACCCGAAGATGTGGTGGCGCTCGAGCTCGAGGGCCGCGAGATCGCGGTCTTCGGCGTCGACGGCCAGTTCTATGCCACCGACAACATCTGCACCCACGGCCATGCGCGGCTGTGCGACGGCTTCCTGCTCGGCGAGGAGATCGAATGCCCGCTGCACCAGGGCCGCTTCGACGTGCGCACCGGCCAGCCGACCTGCGAGCCGGTGACCGAAGCGTTGCGCACCTACCCGATCCGCATCGAGGGCGGGCGCGTGTTCGTGGCGCTCAGCGGCGGCTGAGGGCACCGGGCCTCACAGCTGCGCCCGCGCCTTGTCGACCCACATCTGCAGGCTGTCGAGCAGATCCTTCTGGCTGAAGGAACAACTCTCCTCGCTGAAGAGCGCGCTGGACTCGAGCCGGTCCAGCAGGTTCAGCAGCACCTCGCGGTAGCGCGCGGGCAGCGCGCTGAGCAGGGCCTCGCTGGCGCGCGCGGTGTCGGACAGCGCGGCGATGCGGCCGCTGCCGTCGCGCAGGGCGTTCAGCGCCGATGCGACGGCATCGAGCTGCATGGCGGGCGTGCTCATCGCGCAGGCACTCCAGCGGGCAGCGGCAGGCCGCGCTCGGCCATCACGCTGCGCAGCACGTCGGGGTCGTCGGTGATGAGGCCGTCCACGCCCCAACCCAGCAGGCGTGCCATGTCGGCGCGCTGGTTCACCGTCCAGGGCAGCACGGCGAGGCCCAGCGCATGCGCCTCGCGCAGGGCCTCGGGTGTGAGATCGGCGAAGGCAGGGGACCAGATCACCTTGCCGGCCGAGTCGCCCGCGGCCGCTTTCACCAGGCGCGGCGTCGAGCCGAAGTCGGCCGCGGCGAGCCCCGCGGTCCAGCGGCTGTCGCGCAGCGTGCGCGCGCTCGTCAGGTAGGCGCGCGGCAGCTGCGGCGCCAGCCGGCCGACCAGCGCGAGGGTGCGCCAGTCGAAGCTCTGCACCGTCACGCGCGATCCGACGCCGGCACGCTCGATCTCGGCCAGCAGCGCGCGCACCATCGGCTCGGGGGCGGCGGTCTCGTCGGGCTTCGTGGGATCAACCTTGGTCTCGATGTTGAAGCGCATGCGCGTCGCGCCCTGCGCCTGCATGCGCGCGAAAAGCTGGGCCAGCGTGGGAATGCGCTCGCCGTCGCGCGGCTGCTGCGTCGCGAACTGGCGGCCGTAGGCGGTCGCCGGGTTGAGCCGGCCCACGTCGTAGGCTTGCAGTTGCGCGACCGTGAGGCTGCGGATCGGTGCGCCCTGGGCCGGCAGCCACTGCCCCTGCGCATCGCGCGTGTGGTCGGGGTTGAGGCGCGTGTCGTGCGAGACGACGACGACGCCGTCGGCGCTCAGGCCGATGTCCAGCTCCAGCGTGTCCACCCCCAGTGCCGCGGCCTGCGAGAAGGCTGCCAGGGTGTTCTCCGGCGCCAGGCCACGCCCGCCCCGATGGGCCTGCAGATCGAAGGAGCGGCTGCCGGGCACGCTGCCGGCGCAGCCGGCCAGGAGCAGAGTTGCAAGCCAAAAAGGCCTCCAGCGCTCGCCCAGTGGGCGCGAGGCGCTATCAAAAGGGGAGCAAAAGATCATGGGCAGGCGTGCGTGTTGAACGGCGGTCGGCGCGCAAGGCACCGGCGAGGCGGTCTTTTACTTCAGTTCGACCTGGATGCCGTCGGCCCGCACGGTGATGGCGCCGATCTCGTAGGTCTTGCGGCCCACGGTCAGTTCCTCGCGCGTGAAGGTGCGCAGTGCCTGGCCCTGCAGCGCCTCCCGCGCCACGGCACCGCCGATGCGCTGCAGGCGCACCGCGTCTTGGCCAGTCACGCCGTCCAGCGCGATCTGCTCGGCCCGCGGCTGTTCCAGCCGCAGCGTGAGGGTGCCGGCGTCGTAACGCAGCGCGCTGCTGACGGTGAGCGAGCCGCCCACGCGCGGCGGTTGCAGGAAGGGGCTGGCGATGCTCACGCGCGTGGCGATGGCGGCGCGGTTGTGGGCCGCGTCCAGGCCGAGCAGCGGGTCGGTCAGCGTCACGGTGAAGAGCTCGCCATAGCCCTGCTGCAACGGAAAGCGGCGCAGCAACTGCGCCTGCAGTTCTTCGCGCGTCGCGGTGTATTCGCTGGTGAAGAAGTTGAAGCCCGCCAGGGCCGGCCAGGCGGGCAGCGCGCCGGCTGCGGCCAGAAGGCGCAGCAGGCGCCGGCGGCCCGGCATGGGTGCGCGAGTTTCCCGATCGAGGGCCACGTGGCCAGTGCGGCCGCTGAAATTTCCAAGCACAGTTTTGTTTTGAACCTTCGACTTAATAAGCCGCAAGTGCGAGCAACAACGTGAAAAAAGTCGCGTCATTCACGTAGGACTTCTTTGAATTTTTGGGACAAAAACGTCAAACAAATGTGACCGAGTCGTAAAACCCGCTTCGTGTGCCAAGCCCGCAGGCCGGGCGCATGAGACGGACGGGGCATCTTGCATCGGTGCCTCGATGTGCAAACGCAATCACGAGGAGTAGATCATGGCAGTGGGACAAGGTTCGGAATGGCGGCGGCTCGCAGGCGTTGCCGCGGTGGTCGCAGCGCTCGGTACGCTGGGTGCGTGTTCGTCGGGCGGTGGGCACGTCGGCTTCGGTGTGGGCGGTGCAGCCGGCGGTGAGGTGGGTGGCGGCACGGGCGGCGGCACCGGCGGCGGTGGTGCTGGCGGCGGCGGTGGAGGCGGCGGTGGTACCGACGTGGGGGGCGGCGGCAATCCCGGCGGTGGAAACCCGGGCGGCGGCAACCCCGGCGGCGGCAATCCGGGCGATGGCGGCGGCACCCGCAACGCGTCGGCCACCGGGAACATCCTCAACGGCGTCGGCCAGACGGTGACCGGGGTTGGCACGACGGTGTCGGGCCTGGGCACCGGCACGCCCGCCAGCGGCGTGCTCACCAACGCCGGCAATACCGTCGGCAGCGCCGGCACGGCCGTCAGCAACGGGCTGGGCCAACTGGGCAAGAGTGACGACGCCGTGGGCGGCACGCTGGGCGGCCTGCCGCCGGTGGTCGACAACGCGGGCAAGACGGTATCGAGCACCGGCGAGCTGGTCACCGCGATCGGCAGCAACACGCCGCTGCGGCCCGTGACGGGGGCGGCCGGTGGATTGGTGGACAAGGTGGGCGACGGCGTGAGCGGGCTCTCGGGCCAGCTGGCCAACGTGACCGACAACGGCGGCGTGCGGCAGGTCACCGGCAAGCTCAATGACGTGATCGTGCCGATCGACCGCAACGTCGGCACGCTGACGCAGCGCGTGGGCGACGGGCTGGGCGTCGGCGAGCCGGTGGCCAACCTCACGAACCAGCTCGGCACGGGCATCAAGGGCAACGGCAGCAACGGCATCACCAACGGCCTGGGCAACACCGTGGCGGCGGTCGGCGGCGTGGTCCATGCCACCGACGGTCAGCAGGGCAGCCTGCTGGGCGGGCTGACGGGGGGCCTCACCGGGGGCAGCGGCGGCCTGGCGGCCGGCCTTGGGG
>NZ_CABFMN010000045.1 GCF_901875635.1 Xylophilus ampelinus
CATGAAGACCCCGATGCCCGGCGGGCCGAGGCGCCGGTGCCGGCGGCGGCCCCCGGCGACCGCAGCGCGAGCGACGCGCCGGTGCGCCTGCGCGTGGCCCAGCCTGACGGCCCGGTGCCGGCGGCCGGCGACGCCGCACCCTCGTTCTCGCAACGCATCTCCACCCAGGCCGCCGAGCACGGCACGGCGCGCGACATGGCCCGCGCGCCGGTGCGCATCCGCGTGCCGGCCCGGCCGCAGGCCTGAGGCCCGCACACGGCCCGAGACCCGAATGCCTCCCATGACACCTTCTTCCCTTTCGAACCTGATCCTCATGAAGACCCCGATGCCCGGCGCCCCCAAGGCCGTGCTCGCGGCGGCCGCGGCGCTCGTGCTCGCGGGCTGCAGCGTCACGCCGGTACAACTCACCCAGGACGAGGTGGCCCAGCGGGTGCGCGGCGACCAGGCGCAGATGTACAAGGACGCGGTCCCCGTGTCCGCGCCGATCACTTATTCGGAGGCGCTGGCGCGCGCCCTGCGCTTCAACCTGGACTACCGCCTCAAGCTGATGGAGAGCGCGCTGGCGCGCGGCCTGCTGGACGTGTCGGCCCAGGACATGCTGCCCAAGCTGGTGGCCGACGCGGGCTACAACGACCGCAACAACGACTCGGGCGGCGTGAGCATCGGCATCGAGGACCGCCAGGTCAGCCTGCGGCCTTCGACCTCCGAGGAGCGCACCCACTACTACGGCCGCGCGACCCTGTCGTGGAACGCGCTGGACTTCGGCCTGAGCTACTTCCGCGCCCGCCAGGCGGCCGACGAAGTCAACATCGCCGAGGAGCGCCGCCGCAAGATCCTGCAGAACATCGCCCAGGACGTGCGCAACGCCTACTGGCGGGCGCTGGGCGCGCAGCGCCTGTCGGCCGAGGCCGATGCGCTGGCCTCGCGCATCCAGGAGGCGCTGGACAAGTCGCGCCAGGCCGAGCGCGCCGGCGTGCTGCCGCCCGCCCAGGGCCTGGCCTACCAGCGGGCGCTGCTGGACGCGATGTCGCTGGTCAACGCCAAGCGCCAGGAGATGCAGTTCGCCAAGCGTGAGCTGGCCGCGCTCATGAGCCTGCCGCCGGGCACGGAATTCACGCTGGCCGACGAGGGCGCGCCGATGGCCGCCGCGCCGATGCTCATGGACACCACGCGCCTGGAGGAACTGGCGCTGGCCAGCCGGCCCGAGCTGCGCGAGGAAGACTACAAGGCCCGCATCGGCGTCGTCGAGACCCGCAAGCAGATCGCGGCCCTGTTCCCCAGCCTAAACCTCTACGGCGGCCTGCGCTACGACTCCAACCAGTACCTCTACAACAATCACTGGAACGACGTCGGCCTGAGCGTTTCGATGGACCTGTTCCGCCTGGCGGCCATCCCCGCCATCACGCGCACCAACGATGCGCGCAAGGCGACCGACGAAGCGCGCCGCCTGGCCCTGTCGATGGCCGTGCTCACGCAGGTGCGCGTGTCGATCGAGCGCTACAAGCTGGCGGTGGTGGACGAGGAGCTGGCGGCGGAATCCAGCCGCGTCGACCAGCGCCTCGCGAGCATCTCGCGCGCCGGCGCCAGCAGCCGGCTCGAAAGCGAACTGGAGGCGCTGCGCACCGACTCGCGCGCCCTGGTCTCGCGCTTCCAGCTCGCCACCGCGCATGCCGCCACGCAGGCCTCGTACGCCCGCGTGCTGAACTCCGTGGGCATCGACCTCATGCCCGAGTCGGTGAACGCCACCGACATCCCGACGCTGGCCGGCGCGATCCAGCGCAGCGACACGGCCGCACAGGGCCAGGTCGCCACCGACGTGGTCGCCGCGGCCGCCCGGCTGCGGCCGGTGCAGGTGCGCATCTCCGGCTTGCCGGCCGGTGTGGACGAAGGTGCGGTGCGCGACGCGGTGCAGCGCATCCTCAGCCGCAACGACCTCGTGCTCGGCGACGGCCCGGACGCATTGGCGCTCGGCCTGGCCTGGGAGCGTGCCGCGCCCTCGCCGCGCGGCACCGGCCGCGCCCTGTGGCGCATCACGCTGGCCGAACCGGGCGGGCGCGGCCTGCTGGCGCAGGAGTACGCCGCCTTCGTGCCGGCCAGCGTGAGCGACCGCGCGGTGGGGGCGCTGGCCGAGGCGGCCACGCTGTCGGTGATCTCGGACCTGCGCCGCTACACCCGCGGCGGCACTGCGGTGTCGGCCCGGTGATGCCGCGGCAGCTCTTGCGCGGCCTGGCGGTGGCGCTGGCCGCGCTGGCCTGCGCCGGCGCGCCGAAGGCCC
>NZ_CABFMN010000046.1 GCF_901875635.1 Xylophilus ampelinus
TCAATGCGCCGGCGCCGGTCGTGGTGGCGCCCAAGCCGGCCGCGGCGCCGTCCACCACCGATCCGCTGGGCGACTTCGCGCGCTCGCGTGCCGGCGGCAACCCGCCGTCGACGACGGTGGCGTCGGCCCCGCCGACCACCGGGCCCGACCCCTTCGTCTACTTCGTTCAGGCCGGCGCCTTCCGCACCAACGACGACGCCGAGGCGCAGCGCGCCAAGCTGTCGCTGATGGGCGTGGAGGCCAAGGTCACCGAGCGCGAGCAGGCCGGTCGCACGGTCTTCCGCGTGCGGGCCGGCCCGTTCAACAAGAAGGACGATGCGGACCGCCTGAAGGACCGCCTGGACGGCGGCGGTTTCGATGCGGCGCTGGTCCGCGTCCAGCGTTGAGACTTCACCCTTCTTTGCCCGGCGCCGGTGCTCGGTCGCCGATGTCCCGGCGTTGAGGGGGCGACGCGGGAACTCCCCGCCGCCCCCGCGCTCTGTCAGCAGCACTGGAGAAAGCATTTCACATGAAACGTCGTGACTTTTCGATCGCCACCGCCGCCGCGGTGTCGCTGCTGCCGCTGGCCGGCACCGTCCATGCCCAGGGCAGCTTCGCCGCCGGCAAGGACTACATCGTGCTCGGCAAGCCCGCGCCGGTCGACGCCCCGGCCGGCAAGGTCGAGGTGGTCGAGTTCTTCTCGTACAACTGCCCGCACTGCGCCGCCTTCGAGCCGCAGCTCGAAGCCTGGGTCAAGAAGCTGCCGGCCACGGTGGCCTTCCGGCGCATCCCGGTGCCCTTCGTGGGCAACGACGTCGAGGCCAAGCAGAAGCTCTACTACACGCTGGAAGCACTGGGCAAGGTCGACGAGTTCCAGATGAAGATCTTCCAGGCCATCCACCAGGAGCGCCAGCGCCTCTTCGGCGACGAGGCCATCCTGGCCTGGGCCGAGAAGCAGCCCGGCCTGGATGCGAAGAAGTTCGCCGACACCTACAAGTCCTTTGGCGTGGCCGGCAAGGCCAAGCGCGCGACCCAGATGACCGACGCCTACAAGGTGGGTGGGGTGCCCGCGCTGGGCGTGGCGGGCCGCTGGTACGTCGATGGCGAGACCGCCGGCTCGCTGAGCCGCGCGCTGCAGGTGACCGACGCCCTGATCGCCCAGGCGAAGAAGGGCTGATCCGTCCCCCGGTGGGCGGCGCGTTTGGCGCGCCGCCTTCGCCCGAAAGCCCGCTCCGGCGGGCTTTCGTTCTTGGGCATAGCGATGTCCGCAGGCCGGCATACAATGCCAGCAAGTTTCGTGCCTCTATGACACTCCGCGCTCCGTCTACTCCCCGCTCCCTCCGTCGCCTCACCCGCACCGCCCTGTGCGTGCTCGCGCTGGCGGCTGCCTTCGGCGCCCACGCCGAGAAGGCCGACCGGACCAAGCCGATGAACATCGAGGCCGACTCGATGCGCTACGACGACCTCAAGCAGACCAGCGTCTTCACCGGCCGCGTGGTGGTCACCAAGGGCACGATCATCATCCGCGGCGCGCGCATCGACGTGCGCCAGGACCCGGACGGCTACCAGTACGGCGTGGTCACCGCCGCACCCGGCCAGCGCGCCTACTACAAGCAGAAGCGCGACGCCGGCACCGACGAGTGGATCGAGGGTGAGGCCGAGGTCATCGAATACGACGGCCGCGCCGACAACGTGAAGTTCATCCGCCGCGCCGTGATGCGCCGCCTGATCGGCGCCACGGTCAATGACGAAACCACCGGCCCGCTGATCGTCTACGACCAGAGCAACGACACCTTCACCGTCAACGGCGCACCGCTGCCGCCCGACGCCAGCGTGTCCGCCGGCCAGCCCGGCAGCCGCGTGCGCGCCATCCTCACGCCCAAGGCCGCCGGCGCCGCGGCAGGCGGACGCAGCC
>NZ_CABFMN010000047.1 GCF_901875635.1 Xylophilus ampelinus
TCGGCATCGCCGTTGTGGCGGTCGACGAACTCGATCAGGTTGGAGATCAAGAGCGGTCGGTCTTGCATCAAACCCAGCATGGGGAAGGCTCCTCGGGTGATTGGAAAAATCGATGGGAAAGGGATCGGGGGCGAGTATCACGCACCACCCCCTCCGGCCCCAGGCGGGATTGCCCGCAATCCGGGGGCATTCGCCCATTCCCATCGCCCCTCTCACCCCTCGATTCAGGGTGCGCTGTTCTGCAGCTGCGTCTTGCTGGCGTCGAACACGATCTGGCGCGGCCAGTTCGGCCAGGTGACGCCCAGGCCCGGGTGGTTCGGATCGCCCGTGCGGGCGAAGGCGGCCAGGCTGCCGACCATCGCGTCCGACAGCGCCTCCCGCCCCGGCCGGTTCGCCTCGCCGTACGCGAAGGAGAAGACGTTGGTGCCGAAGTTGCGGAAGAAGAACACCGTGTCCATGCCGTGCGTCGCGCCATAGACGGTGTTGAAGGGCGCCGCCTCCTGGCTCCAGTCGAAGCGGTAGTACCAGGTCTTCGTTGGCAGTTGGGCGGCGACGGAGTCGATCTGGGCCGGCAGCCCGTTGAGGAAGATCGACTGCGTGACCACGTCCGACACCGCCTTCCATCCGGTCACCGGCGTGTTGACCGGAAGGTACTGGGCGCTGATGAGGTCGGCCTCGGTGAGGCTGGGCGCCGCATCGGGATCAAAGCCGAACTGCAGGCCGAAGCGGTCGTAGTCGCTCAGCTTGAAGCCGGGCACACCGGTGAGTGTGTACAGGCCGAAGAGGCCGCCGAAGAGCGTGCCTTCGTCGCGCGTGTTGCCCACCAGCATCGGCACCTTGTTGAAGGTGCCGGCGGCCACGGCCGCGCGCGAGTTGACCGGCAGGATCGACCCGTCTTCGATCGGCGCCGGCGAGTTGCCGAGTTGGGGATTCGCCAGCATCGTGGCGACGAGCTTGTCCGCCGGCAGGCTGCGCAGGTAGCTGGCCACCTGCGCGTCCGTCTGGCTGGCCAGCCAGTTGGCGGCCGATGTGGCGTCGGTGGCCTTGCCGTCGGCCATCACGATGGCGTTGACCAGGGCTTTGGCGTAGGTCTGCGCGGTGGCGCGGGGCGAGAAGGCGATGCCACCGCTCATCGGCACCGCCTTGTGCAGCAGGCCGGCCGCCGCGGGCGAGGTGACCAGCGCCCAGGTGTTCACGGCCCCGGCCGACTGCCCCATCACGGTGACGTTGCCCGCATCGCCGCCAAAGGCGCCGATGCTGCCCTGGACGAACTTCAGCGCCTGCATCTGGTCGAGCAGCGCGAAGTTGCCCGAATCGTTCTTCGGCTCGCCGGTCTTGAGCTGCGGCAGGTCGAGCCAGCCGAGGAAGCCGAGCCGGTAGTTGACGGTGACCACCACCGCGTTGGCCCGCTTGGCCAGCTGCGCGCCGTCGTAGCTCGGGTCGGCGGTGTAGCCGGAGATGTTGCTGCCGCCGTAGATGAACACGATCACCGGCAGCTTCTCGTCGGTGGTCGCGGGGCGCCAGATGTTGAGCGTGAGGCAGTCCTCTTCGCCGACCGGCTTGCCGAAGCCTTCGCGCACCGCCAGGCCGTAGGGCGCGCCGCCCGGCGCCGGGCTGAAGAAGCGTCCGCCCTGCGCGCAACTGGGGCCGAACTGCGACGCGGCGCGCACGCCGTCCCAGGGCGCCGGATCGGCCGGCGGTGCCCAACGCAGGTCGCCGACAGGCGGCTTCGCGAAGGGCACGCCCTTCCAGGACCAAGTGCCGGTGCCACCGCTGTCGTCCACGCCCTCGACCTTGCCGGCGGTGGTCTGGCGGACCATCGGGCCGTCCGGCGCGGGCGCGGGGGGCGGCGGTGGCGGGGCCGGCGGCGTGGGCGCGGGAG
>NZ_CABFMN010000048.1 GCF_901875635.1 Xylophilus ampelinus
ATCAAGGTCGGCGCCACTGCACGAGGCGCCAGAGCAGCCAGCTCGCACAGCGCGGCGCTGGCGGGAGATGACCGGGTATTCGATGCCGTCCTGAAGCAGTACGGCGCCTGGCGAGTAGGTTCGATCGAGGAGCTCTTCAACGCCGGCTATGCGCTCTCGACACTCCCGAGGCCGTCCAACCAGACCGTCGGAGTACTGACCGTCTCCGGCGGCGTTGGCGCCCTCGTGACCGACGACGCGGCTCGGCTGGGTCTCGCGATGCCGCCCATGCCACAAGACGCGCAGGACCTGGTGCTGGATCAAGTCCCCTTTGCTTCGGCGGCGAACCCCGTCGACATCACCGCCCAAGTCATGCACAGGCCCGAACTGCTCGGCTCGACGGCTCGGCTCATGCTGGACCAAGGGGGCTATGGCAGCCTGCTGGTCTTCCTGGCCAACGGCGTGCGCACGGACGCGGGGTGGCGGCTGCAGCAGGATCTTGCCGTCACGCTTCGCCGAGAATTTCCGGATCGAGCAGTCGTGTTCTCCGCGCTGAGCACGTCAGAGCGCACTCAGGCATTAGACGCGCTGGGATGTGCGTCTTTCGAAGATCCATCTTCGGCCATGCATGCGATTGCTGCGCTAAGTCACTTTGCGGCGAAACGACCCCTGGTGGCTGCCGCAGTGCGCAGCGCTGTATCACCCGCGGTTTTAGGTGCACTGAACGAGCTTGAGGCCATGCAGCTGCTGGGCCGCTATGGGATTGCAACGCCGCCAGCCGCGCTCGCTGCAACTGCCATGGAGGCTGTTGAGGCCGCGCGACACCTTGGCTTTCCGGTGGTCATGAAGGTGTTGTCCGCAGACATTCAGCACAAGACGGAGATCGGCGGGGTGATCCTGGGCGTCACGGATGAGGCCGCTGTCCAGGCCGCGTTCCGCTTGTTGTGCGAACGCTGGGAGACGCACATGCCCGGACGACCCTTCGAGGGCGTGGTGGTGGCATCCATGATTTCCGGGGGCCTCGAGTGCATCCTGGGCCTGCACCGCGACCCTCAGTTCGGACTCGTCGCCGTCTTTGGAATGGGAGGCATCCAAGCCGAGCTCCTTGCGGACGTGACAGTACGAAGATTGCCACTCTGCCAAGCGGAGGCCCGAGAAATGGTGAGCGGTCTGAAATCCTCCATAGTTTTTTCTGGTTACCGAGGTTCAGCGCCTCTGGACATTGCCGCGCTTGAGGCTGCGATTCTCGCGCTCAGCCGATTTGGCGAAGAGTTCTCTGAAGCACTCGAGTCGGTCGATCTGAACCCACTCGTGATTCGCAAAGCGGGCCAAGGCGTCATCGCACTTGACGCCGTCGTTCAGTGGAGGCGGTAGCGGCGGACGTTAAAGGTGTCGCTCCAACAGGTGCTCGAGTCGGCGGCGAACATATATGGCCGCGTGGGCTTCCATCGTGCGTGCCGGCTGCCGCCGATGCCATCATCTGCGTTTATCCGCTTCAGACAGCGGATTCAGCGGGTCGATGCAACAAACTAAAAACTGCGTAAGCAGAAGGAGTGTTGCAGATGAAGTACCGAACGCGGACCTACTACACGGATGCCCAGAAAGCACTGATGTGGGATCGATGGAAGCAAGGCTGGACGCTTTTCATCAGATGCTTGGATGGGCTCGAGCGGACCTAACGCATGCGCTTGACGTGCCTGCAGGAGGCGAACATGCGCGAGCGGCGTGGTCTTTGCAAAACTTGACGGCGAGACCGGCGCCGTGGACATCGATTTTCTGGCCTAGGGAAGGTCTGAACAACTCGCAAACGAGCGCTATCTAAGCGCGCGCGAGTTGCAAGGGGTGGCGGAATGCATGCT
>NZ_CABFMN010000049.1 GCF_901875635.1 Xylophilus ampelinus
TCGATCACGACGGCCGGGGCCGCCGGCGCGGCAGCGACTGCCGCCGCCGCGCGCTGCGCCAGCTCGGCCTGGCCTGCGCTGTCGGCGGCGCGCAGCGCATCGAAGGTCGCCTGCATCGTGTCGAAACGGCCGATCAGCGCCTCGATGGCCGGACGCTCGCCGGCGTCGACGGCGATCGCCTCGATCGCCGACTCCATGCGGTGCGCACGTTCGCCCAGCCGCATGGCACCGGCCAGGCGTGCACTGCCCTTGAGCGTGTGCAGCGTGCGCAGCGCGGCGGAGCGCTGGGCGGCGTCGTCCGGCCGCTGGGCCCAGGCGCGCAGGGCCGAGCCAAGCTGGGGCAGCAGCTCGGCCGCCTCTTCCTCGAACACGGGGAAGAGGTCGGGGTCGACAGCATCGGTGAGGTCGATCGCGTCTTCGGAGTCCTCCAGCACCACGTCGGGGACGGAAACGGTCGGCGCTTCCACCGCACGGAAGGGCTCCGGTACCGTCGCAGGCGTCGGGAGCTGCACCGACGCGAGCGCACGCAGCGATTCAAGGACCTCTGCGCTCGGCTCCTTGAGGAAGCCGGCGGCGAATTGATGCAGCAGGCGGCGCAGTTCGTCGGCGGCATCGACCAGCACGGCGCCCTGGTCCGTGGTGCCCGGCCCCAGGTTGTGCAGGTGCTGCATTGCGGCCTCGAGCAGCCGCGCCATGCCGGACAGGCCCTGGAAGCCCACCGTGGCCGAGCTGCCGGCCAGCGAGTGCGCCAGGCCGATGGTGGCGTCGGGGATGCGCTCGTACGGCTGCAGGGCCCACTCGCCGACGTCGTTGGCGAGTTGGCGCGACCATTCGTCGGCCTCGTTGAGGTAGACGTTGTAGAGCGCCAGGCCGATGCGCAGGGGGCCGATGACCTTGACCTGGTCCTCGGCACCGGCGTGGCTATCGGGCTCGGCCGCCGCGACGGGCTCCGCCAGCGACTCGTGATGCCGTTCGGGCTTCCGCAGGGCTGGCGCCGGCGCCTCGACCGGCTCGGGCGCGGGCTCCTGCTCCGGCTCGACCACAGCCGGCTCGGCGGTGGATTCGGGCTCGGGCTCCAGGCCAGCCACGGGCGCCGACGGCTCGGGGCCGTCGACGACAACTTCGGCAGCTTCGGGCACCGATGCCAGCGCCTCGGCCTGCTCCGCGTCGACGCGCTCGACGGCTTCGCCAACGATCTCCATGGCGCCGGAGTCGGACTCGCGCCGCGCCACGGGCGGCGCAAGCTCGGGCGAGACCTGCGCGGTTTCGGCGCCGGGCTCCTCGTAAGAACGATCGGCCTTCCAGTCGGCGGGCAGCGCAAAGTCCAGTTGCGCCAGGTTGGTCTCGGTCAGCGCGGCCGGCTTCGGGGCTTCCTTGACGGCGAAGAAGTCGATCGCGTCTCCGCCATCGAGTACTGCCGGCGGCGCGGCCTCGCCCTCGTCCATGAACTTGGGCAGGATGTCGGTGATCGCGAAATCGTCGCCATGCAGGTGCAGGGCCTCCTCGATCTCTGCCACACCGGCATCGGGCGCCACGGCGTCTTCGGTCGGTGCAGGCGCAATGCTGAGGTCGAGGTCGAGATCCAGGCTTGGCAGTGGCGGGGCAACGGGCGGCTCGGCGGCAATCTGCCGCGCCGCCACCGCCAGCGCCGCCGCGTCGGGCACGGCCGCGGGCGCAGGCGCCGCCTCGCCGTCGCGCAC
>NZ_CABFMN010000050.1 GCF_901875635.1 Xylophilus ampelinus
GGGGGTGCGGATGAAATCTTGGACTACCTGGAGGTAGTTCATGTATTCGTACGAAGATCGAATCCGAGCCGTTGAGCTCTACATCAAGCTTGGCAAGCGCGTCGGACCCACACTCCGGCAGCTGGGCTATCCCACGAAGAATTCGTTGAAGGGTTGGTACAGCGAGTATCAGCAAAGCCTTGACCTTCCGGTGAGGTACGCACCTCGTGAGTTGAAGTTCTCGCAGGCGCAGAAGGCGGCAGCCATCGATCACTACCTCACCCATGATCGTTGCATCGCGGTCACCATGAGGGCGCTGGGCTACCCCGGTCGTGGAACGCTTACCAAATGGGTGCGCGAGGCCTTCCCGGAGGCGAGGAGAGCTGTCGTTGGCAGTGTGGGCCAGCGAAGGTATTCCGAGAGCATCAAGCAAGCGGGGGTCATGCAGCTTTGCACCCGGCAGGACAGTGCGCAGGCTGTGGCCGACAAGCTCGGCGTGTGTCGGCCAACGTTGTACAACTGGAAGAACCAGCTTCTGGGACGTGAGGCATCTTCCTCCATGAAACACATCAACCCATCACCACGTGAGCAAGAGCGCGACGAGCTTGAGCGCCAGGTGGAGTCTTTGCGCCGCGAAGTCCGGCAACTGCGGCTTGAGCAAGACCTCTTGAACAAGGCCAATGAACTGTTAAAAAAAGGCCTGGGCGTCGATCTACAGCTCCTGTCCAACCGGGAGAAGACACTGCTGATTGACGCCCTGCGGGAGCACTATGGCTTGCCAGAACTCCTGGGACAGTTGGGTCTTGCACGCAGCTCGTACTTCTACCATCGCGCCCGTGCAGCGATGGGCGACAAGTACATCCAGGTGCGACAGTCCATTGCCGAGATCTTCGAGTCGAACCACCGCTGCTATGGTTACCGCAGGCTGCAGGCCTCGCTGACCAGGCAAGACGTCTCCATCTCCGAGAAGGTGGTGCAGCGCCTGATGAAGGAAGAGAGCCTGATCGTTGCCAAGCCAAAGCGGCGCCGCTACGCGTCATACCTCGGCGAGATCAGCCCCGCGCCGGAGAACATCATCAACCGAGACTTCCAAGCTGCGGCGCCCAACGCGAAATGGTTGACCGACATCACAGAGTTCCAGATCCCGGCAGGCAAGGTGTACCTGTCGCCGATCATCGATTGCTTCGATGGAATGGTAGTGAGCTGGACCATTGGCACCAGTCCAGACGCGGAACTGGTCAACAGCATGCTGGATGCAGCCATAGAGACGGTGGCGCAAACAGGCGAGCGACCAGTGCTCCACTCCGACCGCGGAGGGCACTACCGCTGGCCGGGCTGGCTACGCAGAATGAACGATGCGAACCTTACCCGCTCGATGTCTCGCAAGGCCTGCTCTCCTGACAATGCAGCGTGCGAGGGGTTCTTCGGGCGTCTCAAGAACGAGTTGTTCTACGCTCGGGACTGGAAGAGCGCCACCATCGAGCAGTTCATTGAGGCGGTCGATTCGTACATCCGTTGGTACAACGAGAAGCGGATCAAGTTATCCCTTGGCTCTCTCAGCCCCATCGAATACCGGGTGAGCCTTGGGCTTGCGGCATAGAAACAGTCCAAGTTTTCATCCGCACCCCCG
>NZ_CABFMN010000051.1 GCF_901875635.1 Xylophilus ampelinus
GGGGGTGCGGCGGATTTCTTGGACTGGTTATGCCATGAGCCCCAGGCTCTTGCGATATTCAACGGGGCTGAGAGCGCCCAGAGAGATCTTGATCCGTTTCTCGTTGTACCAGCGGATGTATGCGTCCAGGGACTGGGTGAACTGCTCGATGCTCGCGGCTTTCCAGTCTCGAGGATAGAACATTTCCGTCTTCAGCCTGCCGAAGAAGCCCTCGCAGGCGGCGTTGTCAGGC
This sequence comes from Xylophilus ampelinus, assembly GCF_901875635.1. Lineage (GTDB taxonomy): Bacteria > Pseudomonadota > Gammaproteobacteria > Burkholderiales > Burkholderiaceae_C > Xenophilus. The sequence goes on from NZ_CABFMN010000051.1 coordinate 233, forward strand.
GAGCACCCCTTGCGTGACATCGAACGAATCAGTTTGGCATCAGCGATTCGCGAGAGCCAGCCCGGCCAGCGGTAGTGGGCGCCGCGATCGGAGTGAACCACAGGCCGCTGGCTGTTGTCGGGAATCGACTCGATGGCGGCATCGAGCATCGTGTTCACCAACTCAGCGTCCGGCCGCGTGCCGATCGACCAACTGACGACCTGGCCGTCGAAGCAGTCGATCATGGGCGACAGGTACACCTTGCCGGCGGCAATCTGGAACTCCGAGATGTCGGTGAGCCATTTCTCATTGGGGGCGGCAGCCGTGAAGTCACGCTCAAGGAGGTTTTCCGGCGCCGGGCTGATCTCCCCCAGGTAGGAGCCGTACCGGCGGCGCTTGGGTTTGGCTACGACCAGCCCCTCCTGCTTCATCAGGCGCCTGACCACCTTCTCCGACAGGCGCAGGCACTGCCTGCTCAGCGCCGCGCGCATCCGGCGGTACCCATAGCAGCTGTGATTGCCCTCGAAGATTTCTGCCATGGTGTGCCGCACCTGGACGTATTTCTCCGCGACCTGCAATTGCGCTCGATGGTAGAAGTAGGAGCTTCTCGCCAAGTCCAGCGCTTCGAGCAACTCCCGCAAGGGGTATTTCTGTCTCAGGGCATCAACCAGCATCGTCTTGTCCCGATTGGTCAGGACTTGTTGGTCGATGCCCGTGTCTTTTTTTATGAGTTCATTCGCCTTCTTCAACAGGTCGTGCTCAAGCTGTAGACGGTGGACGTCGCGTCGAAGAGATTCGAGCTGGCGCTCCAGTTCCTCTCGCTCAGGTGACGGTGGGGGTTTGTGCCGGCGTTTCATGGATGAGGGCTTCTCGGAACCGAGCAGTTGATTCTTCCAGTGGTACAGGGTCGGCCTGCACACGCCGAGCTCTTGGGCCACAGCTTGGGCGCTGTCCTGCCGCATGCACAGCGCAATGACCGCCGCCTTCTTCAACGCCGGCGGCCGCGCTGATCCAGCCGATCGACTGACGGCGCGTGTGTGCAATTCGGGGCGGGATTCACGGATCCAGGTCCGCAGCGAATCCCGGCCCGGATAGCCCATCGCCTTGATGGTGAAGGCAATGCAGCGCCCGTGCTCGAGGTAGTGTTCGACGGCCCGTTCCTTCTGGGCCTGGGAGTACTTCGGCTTGGAGCGCACGTAGCCGCGCGACAGGTCGTGGCTTCGCTCGTACTCCTCATGCCAGTTCTTCAAGGAATTCTTCGTCGGGTAGCCCAACTGGCGGATGGTCGCCCCAGAACGCTTGCCCAACTTGATGTACAGCTGTATTGCGCGAACTCGATCTTCGTTTGAATACATGAACTACCTCCAACGGTAGTCCAAGAAATCCGCCGCACCCCC
>NZ_CABFMN010000052.1 GCF_901875635.1 Xylophilus ampelinus
TTGGTCTTGAGGATCTTTCCGGTGGCGCCCAGCGGAATCGCCTCGACGAACACCACGTCGTCGGGGATCTGCCACTTGGCGGTCTTGCCTTCGTAGAACTTGAGCAACTCTTCGCGCGTCACTTCGGCACCGGGCTTCTTGACCACCGCGACGATGGGACGCTCGTCCCACTTGGGATGGAACACGCCGATGCACGCGGCGATGGCGATGGCCGGGTGCGCCACGGCGATGTTCTCGATGTCGATCGAGCTGATCCACTCGCCGCCGGACTTGATCACGTCCTTGCTGCGGTCGGTGATCTGCAGGTAGCCCTCGGCGTCGATGGTGGCCACGTCGCCGGTGGGGAACCAGCCGTCGCCCTTCGCGTCCTTGATCAGCGGGTCGCCGCCCTCGCCCTTGAAGTACTCCTTGACGATCCAGGGGCCTTTCACCAGCAGGTCGCCGTAGGCCTTGCCGTCCCAGGGCAGTTCGTTGCCGTCGCCGTCGACGATCTTCATGTCGACGCCGTAGATGGCACGCCCCTGCTTCATGCGGATGGCCAGGCGCGCCTCGTCGTCGAGCGCATCGTGCTTGTTCTTGAGCGTGCACAGGGTGCCCAGCGGGCTCATCTCGGTCATGCCCCAGGCGTGCAGCACCTCGACGCCGTACTGGTCCTGGAACGCGCGGATCATGGCCGGCGGGCAGGCCGAGCCGCCGATCACCGTGCGGTTGAGCTTCGAGAACCTGAGGCCGCCGGTCTGCATGTGGCCCAGCATCATCTGCCACACCGTCGGCACGCCGGCGGCGAATGTGACGCCCTCGCTCTCGATCAGTTCGAAGATGGACTTGCCATCCATCGCACCGCCAGGGAACACCAGCTTGCAGCCCACCAGCGCCGCCGAATACGGGATGCCCCAGGCGTTGACGTGGAACATCGGCACCACCGGCAGCACCGAATCGCGTGCGGACAGGCACATCACGTCGGGCAACGCCGCGGCGTAGGCGTGCAGCGTGGTCGAGCGGTGGCTGTAGAGCGCGGCCTTCGGGTTGCCCGTGGTGCCGCTCGTGTAGCACATGCTCGAGGCCGAGTTCTCGTCGAACACCGGCCAGTCGTAGGCGGCCGGCTGGCCGGCGATCCAGGCCTCGTAGCTCACCAGGTTGGGAATGCCGGTGTCGGCCGGCAGCTTGTCGGCATCGCACAGCGCGACGTACTTGCGGATCGTCGGGCAGCGCGCATGCACGGCCTGCACCAGCGGCAGGAAAGTCATGTCGAAGCACAGGACCTGGTCTTCGGCGTGGTTGGCGATCCAGGCGATCTGGTCCGGGTGCAGGCGCGGGTTGATGGTGTGCAACACGCGACCCGAGCCGCTCACGCCGTAGTACAGCTCCAGGTGGCGGTAGCCGTTCCAGGCCAGGGTGGCGACGCGGTCGGAGAACAGCAGGTTCTCACCGTCCAGCGCGTTGGCCACCTGGCGCGCGCGGGCGGCGCAGTCGCTCCAGGTGTAGCGGTGGATGTCGCCCTCGACACGGCGCGAGACGATCTCGGCATCGCCGTTGTGGCGGTCGACGAACTCGATCAGGTTGGAGATCAAGAGCGGTCGGTCTTGCATCAAACCCAG
>NZ_CABFMN010000053.1 GCF_901875635.1 Xylophilus ampelinus
GGGGGTGCGGACGATTTCTTGGACTACCTGGAGGTAGTTCATGTTTTCATACGAGGATCGGCTGCGAGCCGTACAGCTCTACATCAAGTTGGGCAAGCGCGTTGGGTTGACCATTCGCCAGCTTGGCTATCCAACGAAGAACGCGCTCAGGAACTGGTACCGCGAATTCGAGACGAGCCAAGACTTGCGCGCAGGTTACGCACGTCGGCCCAGGTACTCCGAGGCGGACAAACGCCAGGCAGTGGACCATTACCTTGAGCACGGCCGCTGCATCGCGCTGACGATCAAGGCGCTCGGCTATCCCTCAAGGGCAATGTTGTCTGCGTGGCTTCAAGAGCTCCATCCGCAGGATGGCGTGCGTATCGTTAGCCGATCCCCGGAGCTGCCCCCCGAAGCCAAGCAGTCTGCAGTGATTGCCTTGTGCACACGCGAATCCAGCGCGCAGACTGTCGCCGACGAGGTTGGCGTGTGTCGTGGCTCGCTGTACAAGTGGAAGAATCAGCTGCTCGGCCACGACGTATCCGCATCGATGAAGCGCAAGCAAGACGCCCCCGCAAGCTCCGATCAAGCAGCCTTGGAACAACAGCTAGAAGCGCTGCGACAGGACGTCAGGCGGTTGCAGCTCGAGAAGGACCTGCTGAAGAAGGCGAACGAACTCCTAAAAAAAGAACTGGGCATCGACCAGCAGGACCTGACGAATCGGGAGAAGACACTGTTGGTTGATGCCCTGAAGGCCACTTACTCGGTGACGGACCTGCTCTGCGAGCTCAAGCTGCCACGCAGTTCCTACTTCTACCATCGGGCCCGACTTCAAGTGGCCGAGAAGTATGCCGACGTGCGCAAGGCCATGACCGACATCTTTGAGCGCAACTACAGGTGCTACGGCTCCCGGCGGATACACGCCTCGCTGGCCGACCGGTCGATGACCGTGTCTGAGAAGGTTGTGCGCCGGCTTATGAAGGAAGAACGCCTGGTTGCCGCAACAAGCAAGCGTCGTCGATACGGCTCGTACATGGGTGAGATCAGCCCCGCGCCGGACAACCTCCTCAACCGTGATTTCAGTGCCAGTGCACCGAACGAGAAGTGGCTCACAGACATCACGGAATTCCAGATCCCGGCAGGCAAGGTCTACTTGTCGCCCATGATCGATTGCTTCGATGGCATGGTCGTGAGCTGGTCAATCGGCACGCGGCCAAATGCCGATCTGGTCAACACGATGCTGGATTCGGCCATCGACAAGATCGCTACCAGCGGGTCCGCGCCCGTGGTGCATTCTGATCGCGGCGCCCACTATCGATGGCCAGGCTGGCTATCGCGGATTGCCGACGCCAACCTGACTCGGTCCATGTCGCGCAAAGGATGTTCGCCAGACAACGCCGCATGTGAGGGGTTCTTTGGCCGCTTGAAGATCGAGATGTTCTTCACTCGCGACTGGTTGCACACGTCCATCGACGAGTTCATCGTCTGCTTGGACACATACATCCGGTGGTACAACGAGGCGCGGATCAAAGTCTCCCTTGGTGCTCGCAGCCCTGTCGGGCATCGCCAAAGCCTGGGAATCGCCGTTTAACCAGTCCAAGTTTTCTGCCGCACCCCC
>NZ_CABFMN010000054.1 GCF_901875635.1 Xylophilus ampelinus
GGGCGATGTCCCGAGATCTGCTGAACGCGTGAATTGAAGGTGGCGGTTCCTTTCGCCCGCATGGAATCATGCGGGTGCCTAGCAAGCAAAGAAAGGAACCACCGAGATGAAGTCTCTCACGAAGCGCGGCCTGCGGGCCGTGGAAGCTGCCCAGGTCCAGGTAACGCTGCCCATGCAGGGGGTGCTGCAGGACGTCAGGCACGCGTTTGTAGGGCTGTGCGTGCACGCCGGCCGCCAGGTGCTGGCGGCGATGATGGAAGAGGACAGGACGGCCCTGTGCGGCCCCAAGGGCGTGCCGGACACGGCGCGCCAAGCGGTGCGAGGCGGCACCACCAGCAGCAAGGTCGTGCTGGGTGGCCAGCGCATCGACGTGGCGCGCCCACGTGTGCGAGCCGTCGATGCTGGCGAGCTGCAGTTGCCCAGCTACCAGTGGGCTGCGTCGGCCGACCCGCTGAACGCCGCGACCATGGCGGCGATCGCCGCGGGCGTGTCCACGCGTCGTTACGCGAGCACCGTCGATGCGCTGCCTGCGAGCGAACGCACCTCGTCGAAGTCGAGCAGTGCGGTATCGCGACGCTTCGTGGCGCTGAGCCAGCAGCAGTTGGACGACTGGCTGCACCGCAAGCTCGAGCAACTCGATCTGCCGGTGGTGATGATCGACGGCATCCACTTCCGCGACCGCGTGGTGCTGGTGGCCATCGGCATCGAAGCGAACGGCACGAAGCACGTGCTGGGGCTGCGCGAGGGTTCGACCGAAGCCACGCGCGTGGTGCGCGCGCTGCTGTCGGACCTGATCGAGCGCGGCCTGCACGCGCAGCGCATGCGCCTGTGGGTCATCGACGGAGGCAAGGCGTTGCGCAAGGCCATCGTGGAGACCTTTGGCGCCACTGCGCTCGTGCAGCGCTGCCAAGAGCACAAGCGTCGCAACGTGATCGAACATCTGCCCGAAGACATGCATGCGAGCGTCGGGCGCGCTCTGCGTGACGCGTGGAACAGCCATGACGATGAACTCGCGCACAGGCAGTTGATGCGTCTGGCGATGTCGTTGCAGCGCAAGTACCCCGGCGCTGCAGCGAGCCTGCGCGAAGGGCTCGAAGAGACGCTCACCGTGCAAACGCTGGGCATCACGGGCGCGCTGTATCGCACGCTGCGAACGACGAATCCCATCGAGAACCTCAACGGCTCGATAGCGCACTACACGCGCAACGTGAAGAACTGGAAAGACGGCGAGATGGTGTTGCGCTGGGTCGCCAGCGCGTTGAGTGATGCCAGCAAGCGCTTCAGGAAACTGCGAGGCTTCGCCGAGATGAAGTCCTTGATGAAGGCCCTCGCGAAGCGAGCCGTTGAAGACCAAAACGAAGCTTCGCGCAAGGTCGCGTAGCATCACGAATGAGGAGCCGCTGCCCTCGACGGTTCAACAGGGAGCGGGACATCGCC
>NZ_CABFMN010000055.1 GCF_901875635.1 Xylophilus ampelinus
CGTGGGCCTGCGGGCGCAGGCGCCATTCGCGGCGCCGTGCAGTCCCTCCAGCACGTCGATGGACAGCGAGCACAACTTTCGCAAGGCAAGCCGGTCAGCGCGAGCCAGCGCCGGAGAACGCAGGCCCGCGGCCGCCGCCAGCGCTCCCGCCCGTCGTGCCGGCCGATCCACAGCAACGACGGAACCAGCCCGCGATCAGGGTCGAAAGCCAAGCCCAGCAAAGAAAGTAACGAACGTGACGATTTCGGCCCTAGCGCCCGTCCAGCAAACGCTACAGCCCGATTGCACTTTGACCAGACGCGACCGACAGCCTCAACGCGGCCCCATCCGTATCGCCCCATCCAGCCGCACGCTTTCGCCATTGAAGTAGCCCAGCCGGATCATCGTCTCCGCCAGCTCGGCGTACTCGTCCGGCTGCCCCAGCCGCTTCGGGAAGGCTACCGACGCCGCCAGCGCCGCCTTCACGTTCTCGGGTGCACCTTGCAGCAGCGGCGTGTCGAAGATGCCGGGCAGGATCGTGTTGATGCGGATGCCCTCGGCCATCAGGTCGCGCGCGATCGGAAGCGTCATGCCCACCACCCCCGCCTTGGACGCCGAATACGCCGCCTGCCCCATCTGCCCGTCCTGCGCGGCCACCGAGGCGGTGCACACGATCGCGCCGCGCTCGTTCGAATGGAAAGCGTCGTCCAGCGGATCGAGCGTCAGCATCCCGGCCGCCGAACGGGCGATGCAGCGAAACGTCCCCACCAGGTTGATCTGGACGATGCGGTCGAAATTCGCCAGCGGAAAGTGCCGGATCTCGCCCGTCGCCTTGTCGCGGCTGGCCGTCTTCACCGCGTTGCCCGTGCCCGCGCAGTTGACCAGCACCCGCTCCTGGCCGTGCGCCGCGCGGGCCTTGGCGAAACCTGCCTCCACCTGCGCGTCGGAAGTCACGTCCACCGGACAGAACACGCCGCCGATCTCGCGCGCCAGCGCTTCGCCGGCCGCTTCGTTGAGGTCGAACAGCGCCACCTTCACGCCGTGGCGCGCGAGCCGGCGCGCCGTGGCCGCGCCCAGGCCGGACGCGCCGCCGGTCACGACGGCGGCAATGGAAGCATCGAGTTGCATACGAAAGGTCCTGTGAGGTGAGCGGGAGAAAGTCGGGCGACTCTAGGCATCGCCCCACCTTGCCGCCATCGTCCAAAGCGACGAAAGTGCCGACCTGCCTGCCCCGGCGTCCGGCGCGCGACTGCGCCGCCGCGACCGTGCCTGCACAGTGCTTCTCCTGCATGACCTCGCCCACCGTCGACCTCCCGCCACGCCGCGCCGCCGTGCTGCCCGCCAAGCTCGCCCCGCCCGGCGCCGAGCCCGCGCAGGTGCCGCGCGACGCCATCGCCCGGCAGCTCGACGCTGCGGCGCACGCACGCCTGCTGCTGGTGCGGGCACCGGCCGGCTTCGGCAAGACCACGGCCATGCGGCAGATGCACGCGCGCTGCGCGCAGGCCGGCCGCGCGACGGCGTGGCTCACGCTCGATGCCGCCGACAACGACGTGCCGCGCTTCCTCCACTGCCTGGCCGCCGCGGTGCACACCCTCGACGCCGCAGGCGCGGCCGTCCCCGGGACAGGCATCGACGCCATCGATGCGCTCGCGCGCGAAGACCGGCCCTTCACCCTCTTCCTCGACGACTTCGAGATGCTGCAGAGCCCCGCCGTGCTGGGACTGGTGCGCCAGTTGGTCGAACAACTGCCGGCGCGTGCGCAACTCGTGGTCGGCTCGCGCAGCCTGCCCGAGCTGGGCCTGGGCCGCCTGCGGGCTCGGGGCCAGCTGGTCGAGATCGACGCCAGCCAGCTGCGTTTTTCCGACGCCGAGGCCGATCGCTTCTTCCGCCTGCGCAGCATCGCCCTGCCGCGCGAATCGCTGGCGCAGTTGATGCGCAAGACCGAGGGCTGGATCGGCGCGCTGTGGCTGGTCGCGCTGGCGCTCGAGCGGCACGGGCCCGAGAGCGACTTCGTGCAGCGCTTCTCGGGCTCCGACCGCGCCGTGGCCGACTACCTGGCCGAGGACGTGCTGGACCACCAGCCGCCGGAGGTGCGCGACTTCCTGCTGCGCACCAGCATCCTGCGCACGCTCGATGCGGCCGTGTGCCAGGCCCTGGTGCCGCGCACGGACTGCGCGCAGATGCTGCGTCGGCTCGAGGCAGAGCACCTGTTCCTCACGCCGCTGGATACCGCCGGCCAGGGCTACCGCTACCACAGCCTCTTCGCCGACTTCCTGCGCGGCCAGCTGGCGCGCGAGCAGCCCGGCGCGCTGGCGCGGCTGCACCTGGCCGCCTCGGGCTGGTACGAGGCCGCGGGCCGGCCCGTGCCTGCGATCGACCACGCCATCGAAGGCGGCGACCACCCGCACGCGCTGCAGCTGCTGGGGCGGCACGCCGAGTCCTTCCTGGAGGACGGCCGCATGCGGCTGCTCACGCGCTGGTTCGGCAGCCTGCCGGCGGACCGGCTCGCGACGCAGCCGCGGCTGCAGGTGGTCGCCGTGTGGGCCGAGTGCTTCACCCATGGGCCGTGGCGGGCGCTGCAGCGGCTCGAAGCCAGCGGCTGCATCGGCAGCGCCGACCCGGTGGTGCAGGCGCATGTGAATGCGCTGCAGCCGCTGCTCGAAGCCATGATGGACCGCGCCGAAAGCGCCTGCGCCATCGGCCGCGAAAGCCTGGCGCGGCTGCCCAGCGAACGCGCCTTCGCCGACAGCGCGCTGGCCAACGCGATGGCGCACCTCGTCTCGGTCATGGGCGATCCGCGCGAGGCGCACCGCCTGCTCGACGCCGCGCGCCGCACGCAGGCCGGCAGCATCTTCAACCGCATGTACACCGAGTCGCTCGAAGGCATGCTGGACCTGTCCGAAGGGCGGCTGCGCCACGCCGCGGCGCGCTTTCGCATGGCGGTGAGCGCCACGCCGCGCGCCGCCAGCTACCTGCCCACGCACGGCAACGCCTGGGCCGGCGTGCTGCACGCGGGCGTGGTCTACGAGCAGAACGACCTCGACGCCGCCGACCAGTTGCTCAACGTCTACCTGCCGCTGGCGCGCGACGTGGGCCTGCCCGACCACGTGATCGCCAGCCACTGCATGCGCAGCCGCATCGCCTGGCTGCGCGGCGACGTCGATGCCGCGTCGTTGCTCTTGACCGAACTCGAATACCTCGGCCACGACCGCCAGCTGCCGCGCGTGGTGTGCAGCGCGCGGCTGGAGATGGCGCGCCTGCTGGTGCTGCAGGGCCACGGCCGGGCCGCCCAGGAGACGCTGGCGCGCGCCGACGACAGCGCGGTGTGGGCGCGCGTGCAGCGCCTGCGCCTGCCGGCCCACGAGGTGGACGACCTGGCGATCGGGCGCTGGCGCTGGGCCCTGCATTTCGGCGATGCGGCCGCCGCCATCGACGCGCTGGACGCCGCCGCCCACGCGGCCGAGACCGCGGCGCGCCGGCATCGCGCGCTGAAGCTGCGCACCCTCCTGGCCCTCGCGCAGTGGCGTGCCGGCCGGCCGGCGCCGGCGGCCGACACCCTGGCCACGGTGCTGCGCACGACGGCGCAGGAAGGCTTCATGCGGCTGCTCCTGGACGAAGGTCCGCTGCTGGCCCCGCTGCTGCGCGTGTTGCAGGGCGAGCGCCGGCGCGTGGACGAGGCCGGCCCGCTCTTCGCGGACCATCTGGCGCAGTTGCTGGCGCAGATCGGCGAGGCCGCTGCGGATGCCGACCCCGACGATGCGCCATCGGCCGGCGGCGCCTCCACCGTTGACGGCCTGCCGACCGAGGCGCTCACGCGCAAGGAGCTGCGCGTGCTGCAACTGCTGGCCGAGGGCTACTCGAACTCGGCGATGGCCGAGAAGCTCTTCGTGTCGGACAGCACGGTGCGCACCCACCTGCGCAACATCAACCTCAAGCTGGGCGCCAGCAGCCGCACCCAGGCGGTGGCGCTGGCACGTCGGCTGGGGCTCATGCGCTGAGGAGCGGCAGCCGTGCGGCGGAAGAAGGCCCATCGTTCCAGCGCGTGGATGCGCAACGAAGGGTTTTGTCACAGCGCCCGGACGGCGCCCCGGCCTATAGTGGGGCGATGACCTTTCTCCATTCGAACGCTTGGCGGCGCCTGGCGGCGCTGGCCGCCGGTGCGGCCGTCCTGTTGCTCACCGGCTGCGCCAGCGGCGGGGCCGCGCCCGATGGCGCTGCGGCCGGCTCCAGCCGCGGCAGCGTCGAGGTGTTCGGCGTCATCGACGCCGGCGTGAGCCACGTCACCAACAAGTCCGACCGGCGCTGAAGCGCGCCGCGCTCAGCGCCGCAGCAGCGCCTGGCGCAGCATGCGCGCGGCGCGGTCGCGGATGCGGCCCGGCATGTTGCGATGCGCGCGCCGCGGCTGCACCTTGGCCGTGGCGCAGGCCCACAGGAAGTCGTGCAGGATCGGCGTGTCGTTGATCGTCTCGGTGCTGCCGTACTTGTGGAATTCCGGGTGCCACTGCGTGGCGGCGATGTAGCCGCGCCCGCCGCGGTCGGCCTGGCGGCGGATCGCCTCGGGCACGCGGTCGGGCAGGCTCCAGGCCTCGACATCGAAACCCGGTGCCAGCCCTTTGATGCCCTGGTGGTGGATGCTGTTGACCCGCGCCGTCCGCACATCGGGGTACAGCCGGGACAGGCGCGTGCCCTCCACGATCTCGATCTGGTGGAAGTTCTGGTCGTAGGTCACCGGGTCGCGGTGGCGCAGCGTCTCGGGGTGGCCGTGCTGCTCCTCGATGTCCTGGTAGAGCGTGCCGCCGAAGGCCACGTTGATCAGCTGCAGGCCGCGGCACACGCCGAAGATGGGCTTGCCGGCCTGCTCGAAGGCCTCGACCAGCGCGAGGTCGTACAGGTCGCGGATGCGGTCGCCGATCCAGGCATCCTTGAGCGGCTCCTCCCCGTAGCTGCCGGGCCAGACGTCGGCGCCGCCGTGCATGACCACGCCGTCGAGCCATTCGGCATAGTGGCCCAGCGTGGTGTCGCCACGCGCCGTGTCGCCGGTGGGGCAGGGCACCATGACCACCATCGCGCCGGCCGACATCAGCCAGTGCGCGATCGACTGCTCCACGTACTGCAGCGTCTTGTTGGTGAACAGGGAGCGCGCCGGGTCGGCGTGCGAGAAGCAGGCGGAAAGGCCGATCTTGAGACGTGCTGCGACGGGCTGCGACATGGAGGTGAGGTCTGGCGCGGAAGGCAAAGTTCATTCTGCGCTGCAGGGCCGGGGCGGGCTGTCGGCCAAGCCGCCGACGTGTGGAATGCGCCACAGTCGACGTGGCGGCCCGGGCACGCCGGCCCCTCTTTGGCGAGGACCGTGCCACACGGTTACAATCCTGGGTCTTTCGTTCGCACGCCGCCCGAGCCACGTCGGGTCCGGCGCACGCACCGCCGATGCATCGGTGCGTCCACCGCCCCCTTCCTCTCTGCGTGCGGCGAAGGCTGCCCCGGGCGCCGCATCGCGGTTCGCGCCGCGCCACCGGGCACCGATCGACATTCACCGGGTGAGCCGCAGGATGCAGGCCACCCCGGCGGCCAGCCACCGTGAGGCCAGGCGCCATCCGTTTTTGAAGGACACACATGGCCAAGGAAGAACTCATCGAGATGCAGGGCGCCGTCACCGAAGTGCTGCCCGACTCCCGCTACCGCGTGACGCTGGAGAACGGCCACGAAGTCATCGCCTACAGCGGCGGCAAGGTGCGCAAGAACCACATCCGCATCATCCTGGGCGACAAGGTCTCGCTCGAGATGTCGCCCTACGACCTGACCAAGGGCCGCATCACCTTCCGCCACCTCGAGCGCCGCGGCCCGCCGCCGACCGGCTCGCGCTGAGCACGCGCCACCCCGCGCACCCCGCACGAAGGGCCTCCTCGGAGGCCCTTTTTCTTTGGCTGCGCGGCGCGCTGCTCAGGCCGCCTGCAACTGCTGCGGCGCGGCCCGCTGCGCCGAGCGCCCGGCCGCATGCGCGGTGATGGCTTCACCCAGGAAGGACGCGTCGCGCGCGATGCCCGAGAAGCGCCCCGAGCCCCAGGTGTGCAGCCAGGGCAGGCCGAGGAAGTACAGGCCCGGCTCGCGCGTCACGCCGCGCAGGTGCACCGGATGGCCGCGGCCGTTGAAGACCGGCGCATCCACCCAGGCGAAGTCCGGCGCGAAGCCGATGCACCAGACCACGCTGGTGATGCCCGCGGCCCCAAGGTCGAGCCGCGTGCGTTCCTCGCCCGGCGTCCACACCGGCTCGTACACCGAGGGCGGCGGCGCCTCGATGCCCTGGGCGGCGATGTGCTTGTCGATCGAGGCGTTGATGCCGTTGTAGATGCGGTCGGCATGGTCCAGGTTCTCGCGCAGGTTGGGCAGGAACTGCAGCGCCCCGTCCTCGAGGCCCTCGAGCTGGCCGTACAGCTGCATGCCCTCGCGCGCGAAGCGGCGCAGGTCGATGTCGCGCCCGCCGTCGCGGCCGGTGACGTAGTGGTTGGTGTTGTCGCGCACGCCCTCGCGCAGGGGGTGCTGCGTGACCGGCATGTCGTAGTAGCCCATGTCGGCCAGCCAGTCGACCACTTCCTTGCCGCGGTAGAAGCGCGCGCAGCGCGGCGCGTTGCCGGTGGCGAGCACCACCTGCCGCCCGGCCAGGTGCAGGTCCTCGGCGATCTGCGCGCCCGACTGGCCGCAGCCCACCACCAGCACCGCGCCCGCGGGCAGTTGCGACGGATTGCGGTACTGCGCCGAGTGGTACTGCACGACGGACGCCGGCAGCTTCTCGGCCATGCGCGGCACCACGGGCTTGTGGTAGCCGCCCGAGGCCACCACCACCTGGTCGGCGGTGTAGAGGCCCTCGCTGGTCTGCACCTGCCAGCGCTCGTGCCCGCCGGCGCGCGACACCCTCTCGACCGACACGCCCTCGATCGCAGGTGCCTTCACCTGCGCGACGAAGCCGGCGAGCCAGTCGTTGATCTGGTCCTTGACCATGAAGCCGTGCGGATCGTCGCCCCGGTACGGCCAGCCCGGCAGCTGGCATTGCCAGTTCGGCGTGACCAGGCAGAAGGTGTCCCAGCGCTGCGTGCGCCAGCTGTGCACGAGGCTGCGCTTTTCGATGACCAGGTGGTCGATGCCGCGCTGCTGCAGTTCGTGGCTGAGCGACAGGCCGGCCTGGCCGCCGCCGACGATGACGACGCTGTAGTGGCTGCGTCCGCCGTAGGGATGGGACATGGGAGTTCCTTGGAAGGGTTCGGTCGTTGTCAGTCGAAGGCCAGCACCGCGACCTCGGCGTCCGGCTGGTGGGCGAAACGCCCGGCGATCTCCTCGATCTGCGCGAGCTGGTCCATGGCCTGCGAGCAGGCGAAGCCGTACTTGGCGCGCACCCGCTCCGACGCGATGCCCAGCGCCTCGCGCGTGCGGGCGAGGAAGTCGGGCAGCGGGTAGCGCGCGCCGGGCTGCAGGAAGTCCTGCACCACCAGCGAGGGCGAGTAGCAGCGCGTCTCGCTGGCATCGGGCCAGCGGACATGGAAATGCATGACGGGCATCGAAGGGGTCCTTTCAGGCGGCCTGCGCCAGCGCGGGCGCGCGCTGCGCCAGGCCGGCGCGGTAGAGCTGCACATGGCGCGCGGCGCTGGCCGGCCAGCTGAAGCGGCGCGCGAGGCGCTCGGCGCTGGCCGCCGTGCGCTGTGCGTCGCGCGTGTGCAGCGCGTGCATGAGCGCGTCGGCGATCGACGGCGCCGACAGCGGGTCCGCCCACGACACGTCCGCGTCGGTGAGGTGGTCGGTGAAGGGCGCGATGCGCGATGCGGCCACCGGCACGCCGCTGGCCAGTGCTTCCAGCACCACGAGGCCGAAACCCTCGCGCGTGGAGGGCATCGCCACCACGTCGGCCAGGCGGTACAGGCCCGGCATGTCGGCGTCGGCGATGGCGCCGAGCAGTTGCACCGGCTGCCCCGGCCCTGCGCGCCAGCCCAGCGCGGCCAGCGCCTCGTCGAAGCGGCGCGCGTAGGCGGCATGGTCCAGCAGGCTCACGCCGCCGGCGATGAGCAGCCGCGCACCGGGCTGCGCCGCATGCAGCTGCGCAAATGCCTGCAGCAGGCGCACCGTGTTCTTGCGCTCCTCGACACCGCCCATCGCCAGCACGATGGGGCCGCCACGGTCGAGGCCCAGCTGCTGCGCCAGCGCGACATCCGCAGGCTGCGCGCGTGGCGAGAAGCGCGCCATGTCGACGCCGTTGTCGACCTGCACCGCCTCGATGCCGTGCGCCTCGGCCAGGTGCTCGCGCCACAGCCGGCTCACGGTGAAGACCTGCGTCGCGGCCTCGAAGGCGCGCTGCTGCCAGTGCATGAGTCGCGGCGCGTCGAAGGTGTCGAGGTGATGCACCGTGCGCACGAAGCCGCCGATGCGCCCGCTGGCCTGCAGGTCGGCCAGTGCATTGCCTCCGATCGAATCGTGCGTGTGCCAGACGTCGAAGCACTCGCCGCGCGCCAGCAGGCCGCCGAGGTGCGTCGTGAAGGCGTCGATGCGGCTGCGCACCATGGCGACCATGTCGCGCGGCGTGCCGGCCACGGGCACCAGCGACACCCGGCAGGCCGGTTTGCGGAACAGGCGCTGGCCCGGCGCCGCCGGCGCGAACACGGTGACCGCGTGGCCGGCACCCTGCAGTGCGTTCGCCAGTTCCAGCGTGTGCACCACGCCGCCGCGCGGGTTGACCGAATGCGTGAGCAGCGCGATGCGCAGCGATGCGCCTTCATGCATGGGCCGGCTCCCGGGCGGGCCGCGACGACGGCGGCTGGATGAAGGGCGCCGCGTCCAGGTCCCACAGCAGCGCGTCCTCGCCGCCGGCGCGCACCTGCACGCGGTGCGACGCATCGACTTCGCCCACCACCGCGCAGGCGATGTCGCGCGCCGCGAAGCGCGCCAGCACCGTGGCCGCATGGACCGGCGGCACGCTCAGCACGAAGCCGTAGCTCGGGAAGGACGCCAGCCAGCGCATCAGCGGCACACCGGGCGGCCGCGGCAGCGCGTCGATGTGGATGCGCGCGCCCACGCCGGAGCATTCCAGCAGCATGAGCGCCGTGCCCACGGCACCGGCCATGCTGATGTCCTTGGCGGCCGCGCACAGGCTCTCCTCGGCCAGCGCGGGCAGCAACTCCAGGTCGGCGCGCAGGCGCGCGGGCGGCGCCTTCGTCGATGCGTTCCAGTACGGGAAGGGCTCCTCGTAGCCGCCGCGCAGGTCCACCGCCATCAGCAGCAGGTCGCCCGGCCGAGCGTCGAAGCTGGTGAGCAGGCGCCGCGCATGGCCCAGGATGGCGACGGCCAGCTGCGGCCGCTCGCTGCGGTTGTTGCTGTGGCCGCCGACCACCGGCACGCCGTAGCGCGCCGCCGCCTCGGCCAGGCCGCGCAGCACCTCGTCGCCGGGGCTGCTGCCGGTGCTCCACAGCGCATCGACCACGGCCGTGGGCCGCCCGCCCATGGCGTAGATGTCGCTCACGTTGACCATCACGCCGCAGTAGCCGGCGAACCAGGGCATGCGCACGATGAAGTCCTCGACCAGCCCTTCGATGGCGAAGAGCAGGTAGCCGCCATGCCCGTCGGGGATGGCCGCGCAGTCGTCGCCCACCGGCACCGCCTGCGCCAGGGCCGCCGCGCCGCCGGGCAGCGCGCGGCCGAGCGTGGCCACCACCTCGCTGATGTCGCGCTTGTGCGCGAAGCCGCGCGTGGCGCGCAGGGCCTCGGCGATCTCCTGCGCGGTCATGGCGCCACCCTCGCACGCGTGACGTAGCCGCTCACCGGGTCGTGGCAGGGCGCGTAGACGCCCAGGTCGGCCTGCATCCGCGCATGCGGCCGGCCGTGGATGACCGTCTCCTCGAGCACGCGCCAGCCGAGCTTTCCGAAGAGTGGCACGTTCTGCCGCTGCACCTGGGCCAGGAAGATGGTGCATCCCAGCGCGTGGGCGCGCGAGACGGCCAGGCGGATCAGCGTCGCGCCCAGGTGCCCTTGGCTGCGGAAGGCCGGGTGCACCGCCAGGCGCGAGCCCCACCATTCGCCCGCCTGACCCGTGGTGTCGCCGCGGTGGATGCGCACCGTGCCCACCACCTGCTCGGGCATGCCCGCAGTGCAGGACATGGCCACCAGCAGTTGCGCGTCGTCGTCGATCACATCGCGGTCGTCGCGCGCGAAGATGCCCTGCTCGATGCAGAACACTGCGCGGCGCAGGGCCATCGCCTCGTCGCGTTCCCAGGGCTGCTGGGCCTCGCGCACGAGGTACTCGACCGGGGTGTAGACGAGCGCCAGTTCGCTCAGGTCGTCGGCGTGCAGCATGGGGTGCCCCTCAGCTTTCGTACACCGACAGCGACGAGCAGGCGCCGCACTTGCCGCAGCCGGCCTTGATGTCGCCCGAGCGCAGCCCGGCCGCGGCCACGCGCGCGCCCAGCGGCTCGAGGATGCTGCGCATGAACTCGGGCGAGGGGGCGGGATGGTCTTCCAGCGGCGTGCCGCTGATCGGCACGAAGGGCACGACGAAGGGGTACACGCCCAGCGCCAGCAGCCTGTCGCCGATGTCGAGGATGGCCTCGCGCGAATCGCCCAGGCCGGCCAGGATGTAGGTGCTGACCTGGCCGCGACCGAAGACGCGCACCGCGGCCTCGAAGGCGCTCAGGTAGCGCTCGACGGGCACACTGGCCTTGCCCGGCATGACCTGCTCGCGCACCGCGGGCGTCACCACCTCCAGGTGCATGCCCAGCGTGTCGATGCCCGCGGCATGCATGCGCGCGAACCAGCGGTCGTCGTCGGGAGGCTCGCACTGGCCCTGGATGGGAATGTCGACCGCCGCCTTGATCGCGAAGGCGCTCTCGCACAGGATGGCGGCGCCGCGGTCGGTGGCGTTGGGCGTGCCGGTGGTCAGCACCATGTGCTTCACGCCGTCGAGCAGCACGGCAGCGCGGGCCACCTCGGCGAGCTGCTCGGGCGTCTTGCGCGCCACGGTGCGCCCGGCCGCCAGCGACTGGCCGATCGCGCAGAACTTGCAGGTCTTCCTGCGGCTTTCGTAGCGGATGCAGGTCTGCAGCACGGTGGTGGCCAGCACGTCGCTGCCGTGCAGCGTGGCGATGTGCGAGTACGGCACGCCGTCGAAGGTCTGCATCGCGTAGAAGCGCGGCTGCTTCGGGAAGCTGATGCTGGCGATCGGGATGCTGCCGCGCATCACCCGGCTCACGCCGCGCGCATCGGGCGCCTCGGCGGTGAAGGGCGAGTGCCACGCCGTCGACGTGTGCACCGGCACCATGATCGTGTGGCCGTCGACGGTGACGGCCTTGTGGTCCGACGGGCCCGCGCCGCCGCGGCGGCTGGCGGCGCCCGCCGCAGGGTCAGCCAGCCGCAACCCGAAGGACTGGAGCTGCGTCATCAACTGGC
The DNA here is from genome assembly GCF_901875635.1 of Xylophilus ampelinus. Lineage (GTDB taxonomy): Bacteria > Pseudomonadota > Gammaproteobacteria > Burkholderiales > Burkholderiaceae_C > Xenophilus. The sequence goes on from NZ_CABFMN010000055.1 coordinate 11,398, forward strand.
GGCTGGACAGCGTGTCGCTCGTTTCGGTGGGCGTGTTCATGGTCGGGACTCCAGGCAACGGAAGGGGTGGAGGACATCGGCACCACGGGCGTGGCGGGCCGGTCGTTGAGGGCGAGCGACAGCAGTTCGGGCCGCGCGTAGTGGCCCACCGAATCCATCATTCGCTTGCGCTTGGCGATGAGTGCCATGTCGAGGTCGGCGATCACCATGCCCTCGCCCTCGGTGAGCGGCGGCGCGAGGTGCTTGCCCTCTGGCGAGACGATGGCCGTGTGGCAGCCGCCACGCAGCGCCTTCTGCAGGCCGGCATCGGGGGTGACCGAGCGGATCTGCTCGTCGGTGAGCCAGCCCGTGGCGTTGACGACGAAGCAGCCCGACTCCAGCGCGTGGTGGCGGATGGTCACTTCCATCTGCTCCGCGAAGATCGGGCCCACCAGCGAGCCGGGGAACTGCGCGCAGTGGATCTCCTCGTGCTGCGCCATCAGGCTGTAGCGCGCGAGCGGGTTGTAGTGCTCCCAGCAGGCCAGTGCGCCGACGCGGCCGACGGCCGTGTCGACCACCTTCAGGCCCGCGCCGTCGCCCTGCCCCCACACCATGCGCTCGTGGTAGGTGGGCGTGATCTTGCGGCGCTTGAGCACCAGCGCGCCGTCGGCATCGAACACCAGTTGCGTGTTGTAGAGGCTGCCGTGGTCGCGCTCGTTCACGCCGAGCACCACCACCACGCCATGGGCACGCGCGCTCTGCGCCACCGCCTGCGTGACCGGGCCGGGCACGACCACGGCCCGCTCCATGAGCTTCAGGTGCGGTGCGCCCTGCTGCACCGGCGGCAGCACGAAGCTGAAGTAGGGGTAGTAGGGCACGAAGGTCTCGGGAAAGACCGCGAGTTGCGCGCCCTGCTTCGCCGCGCCTTCGATGGCCTCGCACACGCGCTCGAGCGTGCCCTCGGGCCGATCGAAATCCGGCGCGATCTGGACCGCGGCGGCGCGAACGATGCGCGAAGCCATGGTCAGAGTGTCCAGGTGTCGATGATCACGGCGCCGGCCTTCTTGTGCAGCAGCACCAGGTCCAGCACGTCCAGCGGGTTGATCGGCTTGATGCCCTCGATCAGCGCGCCTTCGCCGTGGCCGTACAGCGCCTGCAGCGCGAAGCGGCAGGCATACACCTTGCCGCCTTCCTCGATGAACTTGGCGATCTGCTTGTTGAAGTTCTGGTGGCCGGGAAAAGCCTCGTCGCCCAGCGTGGGGAAGCCGCGCTGCACGCCCAGCGTGACGCCGGGGCCGTACAGCAGCACCGAGGTGTCGTAGCCCTTGCGCTTCAGGCGCGTGGCCTGCAGCAGGTTGACGAAGCCGATCGAGCCTTCGAAGGCCACGGTGTGGAAGGTCACCAGGGCTTTCTCGCCGGGTTCGGCCTTCACGTCCTCGAACACCTTCTCTTCGTAGTCGACGAGGAATTCGCCTTTCTCGTTGCGGGGGCGGGTCACGGTGGGCATGGGGTACTCCGTTGGGATTGAACAAAGAGGGATTGCGTGCCGGGCCGAAGCCACGTCGCCGCGCTGTTCTCTTCGCATCCGATGTGCCAGCCGCGCAGGGCCGCCGTGCGATCAAGCTGCGATCAACACGCAGCCGCGCGGCATGGCGCGCCGAAAAAAATTTCCCGCCCCCTCGAAGCTGCCGGCCTTCGGCGCCGTGCGACCGCTGCGGTGCACCGATCCGACGCGCCGCGCGTGCGATCAATGCACCCGATCAAGGGGGTTGATCGCACCCGATCGATGCGCCTTCTCCCTCTGACGCGGGCACGCTTTCTGCACGTTGATCGGTGTGTGCATGCAATCAATGGATGCAATCAAGTGAACCCGCCATCGATCACCACCCACTGGCGCAGGCAGCTGCGCGTCAGCGCCAAGCCGGCTTACCTGCTGCTGGCGGACCTGATCGCCGACGACATCCGCACCGGCCGCCTCAGCGTGCGCGACCGCCTGCCCACGCTGCGCGAGCTGGCAGCCGACCTGGCGCTCAACTACACGACGGTGGCGCGCGGCTACGCCGAAGCGCGCAAGCGCGGCCTGATCGACTCGCGGGCCGGCACGGGCACCTTCATCCGATCCGGCTCGCCGAGCCTGCGCCTGCGCGGCGGCAGCGGGGCGGAGATGACGATGAACATGCCGCCCGAACCCGCCGACGAGCACCTGCTCGCGCGGCTGCACGAGGGCATGGCACGCGCCTGCACGCAGGCCGACTTCTACGGGCTGATGCGCTACCAGGACTTCGGCGGCGCGCCGCAGGACCGCGAGGCCGCGATGCGCTGGCTGCGCCCCCACGTGCCGGACGCGGGCGTCGACCGCCTCCTGGTGTGCCCCGGCATCCACAGCGTGCTGACGGCGCTGTTCTCGCTGCTGGCGCGGCCGGGCGAACTGATCTGCGTCGAGTCGCTCACCTACCCGGGTGTGAAGGCCATCGCGGCGCAGCTGGGCGTGCAGCTGCATGCGCTGCAGCTGGACGACGACGGCCCCATCGCCGACGCCTTCGAGCACGCCTGCAAGACGCTCAAGCCCAAGGCGCTGTACTGCAACCCGACGCTGCTGAACCCGACCACCCTGACCGTCTCGCGCGCGCGGCGCGAGGCGCTGGCCGATGTGGCGCTGCGCTACGCGGTGCCGATCATCGAGGACGACGCCTACGGCATGCTGCCGCGCCAGATGCCGCCCACGCTGGCCACCCTCGCGCCCGCGCTGACCTACTACGTGACCGGCTTCGCCAAGTGCTTCGGCGCCGGCCTGCGCACCGCGTACGTCTGCGCGCCGACGGCGCGGCTGGCGCAGCGGCTGGCCGGTGCCATGCGGGCGACGACGGTGATGGCTTCGCCCGTGACCAGCACGCTGGCGACGATGTGGGTGGAGGACGGCACTGCCGAAGCGATGCTGCAGGCGGTGCGCGCCGAATCGGTGGCGCGGCAGGCGCTGGCGGCGCGCCACCTGGGCGAGCACGGGCTGCAGGCGCATGCGGAAGGCTTCCATGCCTGGCTGCCGCTCACGCCCGGCTGGAGCCCGGTGGAGTTCGCCTCGTACCTGCGCACGCAGAACGTCGGCGTGGTGGCCAGCGCGGCCTTCTCGACCGACGGCGACCCGCCGGACGCCGTGCGCATCTGCCTGGGCGGGCCAATGGGCCGCGAGGACTGCGACGAGGCGCTTCGGCTCATCGCCGACACGTTGACGCACCCGCAGCATCCGCATGCGACGCTGGGCTGAGCGCGCGCGCTTTTGCTACTGATTTGATAGCTACTCGCGCCCGATCCACGGGCGCTGCGGGCCAATTTGGCTTGAAAACCGACCCTCTTCAGTGCCGCAGCGGCGGCAGGATCTGGTGGCGATCCACCCAGCGTGCGGCCTCGCGCTCGGCCAGTTGCAGCGCCTCCTCGGCCGACCCGCACGGCAACACGTCGAGCGCGATCGCAATGCCTTCGCTGAAGCTCCCATCGGCCTGGTACAGCACACGGGGCGCGAACAGGCCTGCCCCCAACTCGTCGGCCATGCATACGAAGGGGCAACCACGGTACTCGAAAGCCCGTCCTGCCGGCGGCGGCACGCGCATGGCGGCACCCGCGGCGGCCAACGCCTGCGCCGCGCGACGCCAGGGCCATCGGTCGATGTGCGCGTCCATGGGCAGGCTCACGGGGGCGTTGGCGGCAGGCATCAGCTCCATGGCGCCGAGTCTCTTGCGGCCATGGCGGGCCGGGTTTGTAGACAAGCGCCCGCCGCCGCGAAAGCCCTTGGCCCGAAGGCGTGCAGGACAACATCCCGACCCGCGTGCGACGCCGCGCAAGGGCCTTGTGCGGTGGCATCCTCACGCATCGGTCGGCAGGCACCTGCATGCCGGCATTCTTCAAGCAACCACCAAGAGCTGTTCCAGAGGTACACGCACATGATCAAGATCGGAATCGTCGACGACCACGCCGTGGTACGCGCAGGCCTGCGCGACTTCTTCGCCACCCATGTCGACCTGCGGGTCGCAGGCGAGGCGGCCTCGGGCCGCGAGGCCATCGACCTGGTGCGCAACACCGAGATCGACGTGCTGGTGATGGACCTGTCGATGCCCGGCCAGAGCGGCATCGACGCCCTGGCGATGATCCGCGCCAAGGCGCCCGACGTCGGCATCCTCATCCTCAGCGGCTACCCCGAAGAGCACTACGCGATGAACCTCATCCGTCAGGGCGCCTCGGGCTACCTCAACAAGGACTGCGAGCCGGACGAGATCGTCAAGGCCGTGCGCACCATCGCGCTGGGCCGCCGCTACATCACGCCGGCCGTGGCCGACCTGCTGGCCAACCAGCTGGGCAAGAAGGAGAACACCGCGCCGCACGAGCAGCTGTCGGAGCGCGAGTTCCAGGTCTTCCTCAAGCTGGCCAAGGGCGAGACGGTGGGCAAGATCGGCGACGACCTGTCCCTGTCGGTCAAGACCATCAGCACCTACCGCACGCGCCTGATGGAAAAGCTCAACCTGCAGACCAACAGCGACCTCACGTACTACGCGATGAAGTCGCAGCTGATCGACTGATGGCACTTCGGGGACGCTGCCGCACGGCGCGCCCCCGAGCCGCGACACTCGCGGCATGACCGATGCCTACGCCGGCGACGAATCGCAGATCCAGCCGCCACCCTCCTTCCTCGCGCTCTACACCGACCCGCGGCGCCAGCGGCTGAGCCTGCCGCTGGCCGAGGTGCGGGCCCGCTACGAGTTGTGCGAAGACCTCGCCCAGGCGCTGACGGAGCATGCCCGCACCCTCTCGCAGGGCGGCACCGTGTCGGACCCCGAGGTGCTGCAGCGCTGCCATGCGGGCCTGGCCACGCCCGAATCGGGCCTGTCGCCGGCCGAAGCCGAGTGGGCGGTGCGGCGCCTGGCCGAACTGCTGGATTGGTCACAGCCTGCGGTTTTCTCTTCGTCCCCCTGAAAGCCGGACGCACCGCCTGCGCACACGCGGTGCGATGATGTCGCCCCGTACCACGAAATGACTACATTTCGGGACGGTTTCAGGGGAATCAGGGTGAACAAGCTGCAGGCTTACATCGGGGCGCTCGAACTCGCCATCCGCGCGCTCGACAGCACCTTCGTGCGCGCCAACGCCGCGGAGGTGGTCCGTCCGCATCAGTCGCTGACCGAGCGCTGGCGCATGTCGCCCACCGAGCGCGCCCTGGCGGAGCGGGCCGAAACCGCGAGCTACGACGTGACGCCCGACCACTGGGGCTCGCGGCTGGCGTTGATGTCGGCCTTCGAGGCCCTGCATGCCTCGCTGCGCGTGATCGCCTCGGGCTCGGCCCACAGCAATCCCGGCGCCAGCGCCTGGCGCGAGGCCGCGGCGCGTGCGCGCGAGGCGGGACGGCTCGCCATGGAGGCGGCGGCCGTGTTCGAGGACGCGAGCCTGCCGCCCCTGGTCGAGGCGCGCCCGGCGAGCGAGCCTGCAGGCACCGCGGAAGCGAGCGAGATGCCCGACGAATTGCTATCGATTCGATAGCTGCTGGCGCGCACCCGGCGGGCGCTGCAGCCCGATTTGCTCTGCAAGGCCGCCAGCCTGTCGACTGCGGCTCAGCATGCGGCTCCCCGGCGCGGTAGGCTCGGTGGCAGAGACAAGACGCCCCCGCAACGACGATGAGCCTTCGCGCCCCTTCGGAAAGCGCCGCCCCCGCGCGCCCTTCCGCGCCACCCACCCCAGCGCCGGCCACCGGCCTGCGCAGCCCCTGGGGCATGCTGCTGGTGCTGAGCACGGCCTTCACGCTGAGCCAGGCCTTCCGCACCATCGCCGCCATCATGGCCGCGCCGCTGGCGGCCGAGTTCGGCCTCTCCGCGCAGGCGCTGGGCGTGTTCGCCGGCGCCTTCCATTTCGCCTTCGGGGCGCTGCAGCTGTTCATGGGCATCGGCATCGACATGAAGGGGCTGCGCCGCACGGTGCTGGTGGCCTTTCCGCTGGCGATCGCGGGCGCCGTGGTGTCGGCGCTGGCGCCGAGCTTCGCGGTGCTGGTCGTGGGGCAGGTGCTGATCGGCGTGGGCTGCGCGCCGGCCTTCCTGGTGTGCACGGTGTTCATCGCCCGGCACTTCGCACCCGCGCGTTTCGCGGCCGTGTCGGGCGCCATCCTCGGGCTGGGCAGCATGGGCATGCTGCTGACCGGCACGCCGCTGGCGTGGCTGATCGAGGCGAGTTCGTGGCGCATGGGCTTCTGGGTGCTGGCCGCATGCTCGGTCGTGGCGTGGCTGGCCATCGCGGCGGTGGTGCGCGAGCCCGAACTGCCGGCCAGCGGCCCGCGCGAGTCGCTGGGGCAGGCGGTGCGCACCTTCGGCACGCTGTTCTCGCTGCCGCACACGGCCGGCATCGTGGCGCTGGGGCTGGTCACCTACGCGTCCTTCGTCGCGCTGCGCGGGCTGTGGCTGGGGCCGATGCTGATGCAGCGCCACGGCTATTCGCTGGTAGACAGCGGCAACGTCGCCGTGCTGATGACGGTGATCGCGCTGGTGGGTCCGCCCCTGTTCGGCCGGCTCGACCCCGGCCCGGAGCGGCGCCGGCGCTGGATCGTCGGCTTCACCTTCGCGGCGGCCGCCCTGTTCGCCCTGCTGGCGGTGGACACGCATGCGGCCGTGGACGTCGGCCTGGTGCTCGCCATCGGCCTGCTGTCGGGCTACATGGTGCTGCAGTACCCCGACGTGAAGGGCGCTTACGCGCCGGCCGTCACGGGGCGCGCCATGGCCCTGTTCACCATGGCGATGTTCCTCGGCGTGGCGCTGATGCAGTGGATCACCGGCACCATCGCGTCGGCCGCGCAGGCGCATGGCATCGAGCCTTTCCTGGCGGTCTACGCCAGCATCGCGGCGATGCTGGTGGCGGGCGTGCTGGCCTATGTGTGGCTGCCGCAGCCGCCCGTCGCCGCCGGCGCACCGCAGGCGTCAGCAGGGCGCTGACCCGCGGCCTCAGGGGCCCGCCGTCTTCCCGGTCCAGAAGGGCACGGCCTTCTTGCGCAGCCGGTGCAGCGCCCTCTGCGCTTCCACGCCCGCGGCCTCGTGCCGCGCCTGCAGCCAGCCGACCGCGAACCAGGCCCGCGGGTCCTGCGTGACGCGTGCCCGGTACAGCGCCAGCGCCACGGCCTCGTCGTTGAAATGGCCGAGGGTGTCCTGCGCCGGCCGCAGGCGCGCGAGGTAGCGCGCCGCCGCCCTGGGGCGGAACAGGGGCGCCGCGAACTCCGCCAGGTAGCGCAGGCGCTTGAGCCGCTTGCGCACGCGATGCTGCCCTTCAGCGTCGAGCCTGTCGAAGCGCTGGCCGTCGCGCAGCACCTGGCGGTGCAGCCTGCGCAGGCGATCGCGCAGCTGTCGGCGCGCCTCCGCGGCCTCGAGGCCGGGCGCTGCGGCAGGGTCGGGCGGCATGGCGCCGTGGCCGATCAAGGCCACCAGCACCGCCTGGAAGGCCGGTGCACGCAACGCGGCGGCGGGGTCGTCCGCGGCCTCGCCGCCATCGCCCATGTCGATGGGCGGCGCGCCCGCGGCCGCCAGTGCGGCCTGCGCCTGAGCGAGCACCAGCGCACGGTCGCGCTGTTCACCGAGCGCGCGGAACGCCTCGACCAGCGGCGCTTCCCATGCGGGGTCGAGCCCGGGCGCCAGCGCATCGAATTCGCGCAGCGCCGTGCGCAGGCGGCGCAGGCCGATGCGCAGCTGATGCACCTGCTCATCGTCGCGGCTGCCGGCCGCGACTTCGCTGGCGTTGGGCAGGATCTGGGCGAGCGCATGCGCGATTGCGGCCTGCTGCAGGGTGCGGCCATCCAGGCCCGCGAACGAGGCCGGGATAGGTGCCGCCTTCACCGCCGGCACCGCGTCGATGCCGTGCAGCAGGCGTTCGCCCCGCTCGGCCTTGGAGACCGTGCTGAACCAAAGCCCATGCCGCTGCGACCACGCCTGCGCCAGCGCGACCAGGCCGCGCACGTCGCCGCGCAGCAGTTCCAGTTCCAGCTCGCACACCGGCGCCTCGCGCAGCGCACCGTCGGCACCGTACGCACGGATGCGGCCGGCGTCGAGCGCGAGTTCGACCGTCGCGCCGCCGCTGCGCACCTCGCGCGTCAGTCGCTCGATGTCGGTGGCGTAGCTCTCGCGCAGCGGCCCGTCCGCATGGCGCAGGACAGCCAGCAGGCGGTCGCCGACCGGTGTGCCAGCGTGCAGCTGCGGGTCGGCTGTCGGCGCGTCGCCTTGCGCCTCGGTACCGAGGTCGACGTTGTGCTCCCAGCGCTGCAGCGGTCCGTCGCCGGTCGCCTTTACCGTCTGCACCCAGCGCGATCCCTCCTTGCGCAGGCGCAGCACCATGCCTGCCGCGGCAAGCGCACCGCCCGGCGTGTCGACGTAGCGCGCCCGCAGCCGCGTGCGCTGCACCGCGCCGCGGCGCATCGCCGCCTCGACGGCCTGGAGCCGCTCGGGCGGAATGCAGAACTTGAACTCGATTTCCATGGAATGCCGGCGATGCTGATCGCACGATGCTCGCACAGGCAGCCAGGCGGGAGTTTGATACAGATCGATCTGCGCGGCGTCGGCCCATGGGGGCGCGCGGCATTGGCCGACGCAGCGGACCTCCTGCGACAGCCACACTGTCGCGCCCTTCCCTTTGCCCCCCTTCGCCATGCGCCTCAAAGCCACCAACCTGCTGCGCGTCAGCAACGAACAGCCCTGCCCCGTCGTCGCCATGCTCCGCCCGCGCAGCGGCCTGGCGCAATGGATGGTCAGCGAACGCTACGAACTCAAGCCCTGGGTGCCGACCATCGAGTACACCGACCCGTCGGGCAACCTCTGCCAGCGCTTCACCGTGCCGGCGGGCGGCATGAGCATCGAGGTGGAAGTGGTAATGGAAACCGAGGACGAGCTGGCCGTCGCGCCCGACGCGGCGCCCACGCCGGTGGACCGGTTGCCCGACCATGCCCTCATGTACCTGCTGCAGAGCCGCTACTGCCCGTCGGACAAGATGGAAGACCGCGCGCGCGAGATCGTGAAGGGGTTGCAGCCGGGCTATGCGCAGGTCGAGGGCATCCGCCGCTGGATCCACGAGAACCTGAAGTACGAGTACGGCGTGAGCGATGCCAGCACCGATGCGCTGGGCACGCTGGAAAACGGCGCGGGCGTGTGCCGCGACTTCTCGCACGTGGGCATCGCGCTCACGCGTGCGCTGCACATCCCGGCGCGCCAGGTGGTGGGCTACCTGCACGAACTCGATCCGATGGACATGCACGCCTGGTTCGAGGCTTTTCTCGATGGCCGCTGGTACACCTTCGATGCCACGCAGAGCGAGCCGCGCGGCGGCCGCATCGTGGTGGGCTACGGCCGCGACGCGGCCGACGTGGCCTTCATCTCCAACTACGGCCCGCTGGAGATCGACGACATGCAGGTCCAGGTGACGCGCGTCGACGCACAGGCTTAGAAAAGAGGCGCCGCACGCGCGACGCCTGAAGGCGCTGGAACGCTCAGTTCCAGCCGCGGTGCCAGCCGTAGCGCGGGTGGTACCAGCCCCAGCCGTAACGCGGGTGGTAGCGCCATGCGTAGCCCGGCGCCGGCATGGCGTAAGTCGGCTCGACGTACACGACACCCGGAGGCGGCGCATAGCGTTCGATGACGACCGGCGGCGCGGGCTCGACCACCACGGGCGGCGGCGGCCGATGGTGGACCGGCGGCGGCGGAGGCGGTGGCGCCACCACGCAGCCGCCGAGGACCAGTGCGAGGAGGCCGGAAGCGGCCAGTGCCAAACGAGGTCTGTGTGTTGTTGTGGGTCTCATGGCTCGATGAAGTTGAAACGCAGAAGGCCGGGCGACGTCGAGGCGACGCGCTGTCGAACCGATCCGCTGTCGTTCAACGCACACTGCACACGGGCGATGACAGCGAGTGTGTCAACGTTGGTATCGGGTTGTTGTCGTCCCGAAGCGCGACATGTGACTGAGCCGGCCAGTGGTCATGCCGCCGTCAGCTAGTCACGGGCGCAACGCCTTGCGGTGCATGCGGCGCGACGCGCGCACGGCCTTGCGCTGGCGCTTTTGCCAGCCCGACACCACCGCACTCGCGACCGTCGCGGCGCCCAGCCACAACAGCTGCTTCATCAGCCCTTCGGTCGCACGCTGCACGCGCGCATCGATCTCGGCCTGCGCGGCCGCCGTGCGCGCGAGCGCGGCATGGTCGGGCACGTCGGTGACGACCGGGGCCGCGCCGGTGGCGGATGCGACCTCCGCAGGTGCCGCGTCGGTGCCGGCCTCGGCCACCGCTGCGGCGGCTTCGGTCGCGGCCACGGCCTGCGCGCCCGCCACCGAGCCGTGCGCATGGGCGTACACCTTGGTGAACTCGGCGCCCAGGAGGAAGATCTGTGCCGCGTAGTAGACCCACGCCAGCAGCACGACCAGTGAACCGGCCGCCGCATAGGACTCGTTCATGCCGCTCTTGCCCAGGTACAGGCCGATCACGAACTTGCCCACCTCGAACAGCACCGCCGTCACCGCGGCACCGATCCACACGTCGTGCCAGGCGATCGGCGCCGTGGGCATGAACTTGAAGATCATCGCGAACAGCAGCGTCGTGATGCCGATCGACACGGCGATGTTCAGCACCTGCAGCAGCACCGCCCAGCCTGGCAGGTAACCGCCGGCCCACGTGCCGAAGGCGGCCACGACGGTGCTCACCAGCAGCGACACCATCAGCAGGAAAGCCAGCGCCAGGATGAGCCCGAAGGACAGGACCCGGGCCCGCAGCAGCGACCACACGCCGCTGGGCTTGGCGGCGGCGGGCACATGCCAGATGCGGTCCAGCGCGCTCTGCAGCTCGGCGAACACCGTCGTCGCGCCGACCAGCAGGACGCCCACGCTCAGCAGCCCGGCCAGCAGGCCCTTGGACGGCTCGCTCGCGCTCTTGACCAGCCCCTGCACCGCCAGCGCGCCGTCGCGCCCGATGAAGCCCGAGAGCTGCGCGACGATCTCGCCCTGCACCGCCTCGCGTCCGAACAGGGCGCCGGCCACCGCGATCACGATCACCAGCAGCGGCGCGAGCGAGAACACGGTGTAGTAGCTGATCGCCGCGCCCATGCTGGGCGCGAAGTCGTCGGACCAGGCGCTGACGGCCTTCTTGCCGAGGTCGAGGAACTGCTTGGGCTGCATGGAGGCGTCGTGTGTAGGCGTTCTCGTAAAGCATGGGCCTCGGCGGCACGACGAACGATCCGCAAGACGCGACGACGCGGGTAGGCGAAGAGGCTGCCCACGTCATCGCCACGCTCGGACAGCCTTTGGCCGATGCGCGGAAAATGCGCGACCGAACCGATTCCACGACTCACCAGCACGCTCGCCATGACCATCACCAAAGACACCGTCGTCACCCTCCGCTACAAGGTCTCGGACCCCACGACCGGCCAGATCCTCGAGGCGGCCAAGGAGCCCATGGCCTACCTGCACGGCGGCTACGACAACACGCTGCCGAAGATCGAGGAAGCCCTCGAGGGCAAGGACACCGGCTACCAGGCCACACTGACGCTCGCTCCCGCCGACGCTTTCGGCGAGCGCGACGAGTCGCTGCTGCGCACCATCCCCAAGAGCGAATTTCCGCCCGGTGTGAAGGTCGGCGGGCAGCTGCAGGGCCAGCTCGACGACGGCACGCAGCACGTGTTCAACGTCGTCAAGATCAAGGGCCCGCAGGTGCTGCTCGACGGCAACCACCCCTGGGCCGGCCGCACGTTGAAGTTCGGCCTCACCGTCGTCGGCGTGCGGCCCGCCACCGAGGAAGAGATCGCCCACCGGCACGTGCATGGGGCGGGTGGGCATCACCACTGAGCGCATCGCGCCGTCGGCATGAACGTCCTCGCACGGATCGCAGGGGTGGTGATGGCGGTCGTGTTCATCGCCGCGACGGCCGTGGCGATGTGGATCGGCCTGGATGGCCAGCAGATCGCGGACGGCGCGCCCGTCTTCACGACGGCCTTGCTGGCGGCCTTGGGGGCCATCCGTCTGTTCGTCAGGCGCAACGCCGGCTCGCTTCAGGCGCTCGCCGACCCGCACGAACGCATGGCGTCGCTCAAGCGCATCCTGTTCGGAAAGCGCCCCCGCGACTGAAGATGCCGCGCCCGGTCAGAAGCGCGTGCTCTCATCGTCCGCCCGCGCGCATCCCTGCCGATGCGACAGCGCGAGGAGGAACACGAAGCCCACTCCGCTGAGCACCGCGATGGCCGTGAGCCAGTCGAGCGTGGTGTCGATGTCCATGGCAGCGACTCAGTGGGTGAAGGTGTTGGCCACGCGGCGCGAGGCGACGAAGTAGGGCACGCCCACGGCGCACAGCAGCGCCAGCGGCACGGCGGCGCGCCAGGGGTTCGTTGCGGCACCCCAGGCCACGGGCAGCTGGCCGGCCCACAGGGCACCGATGCCCTGCAGGCCCAGCGCCAGGCCGAAGAAGGCGATCACGCGGCCCGGCGCACTGGCGCGGCGGCGGAAGAAGGCCACCGCCGCCCACACGCCGACGACGAAGCCGACGATGCCCGCGAGGATCTCGAAGTGGAGCAGCGAGGGCAGCAGTGGGTGATAGCCCGCGGCCGCAGGTGAGGCGAGCTGCTCCCAGGCGCCGGGCTGCAGCAGTCGATGCACCGTACGGGCCGCCTCCGCCAGAAAGTACAGGGGCGCGGCCAGCAATGCCGCAGCGGGCAGCAGCAGCCAGCCCGCCAGGCCCTCTGGGCCGGGCCCGGGTGCAGGCAGCGGCGTCCGCGCCGACGGGGAGAAGGAGGGAGAGGAGGAAGACAGCAGCATCGCGGCAACTCCACGGTGAGGGACGGCCCAGCGTAGCGCGCCTCGCCATTCCCTGCGCGGGCATTGGGCATAGAACTCCTCCGCCATTGGTTCGACGGGAAAACCCCGCGGCGGTGTGTGTGGCGGTGCGCGCTTCCGTACGCGATCCGCCGCGCCTTCTCAGTGCACCGACAGGCTGCCGCAATAGGCGAGGAATTCCTCGAGCTCGCTGGACTTGTCGAAGACGGCGTTGGCGCCCAACTCGGTGCAACGCTCGCGCATGGCCGGCGTGGCGTAATTGCTCAGCACCACCACGCGCTGGTCGGGCCGGCGCCGCTGGCAGGCCTCGACGATGCCCAGGCCCGAGCCGTCCTTGAGGAAGAGGTCGATCACCGCCAGGCGCCAGTCGGCCGCGTGGTCGCGCATGAGCCAGGCGATCGCATCCGCCTGGCCCTCGGCGATGCCCACGACCTGCGTGTCGCCCAGTTCCTCCATGGTCGGGATGAGGCTGTGGCGGATGAGGGCGTTGTCTTCGACGAGAAAGGCGGGAGCGGGCATGAGAAGACCCAATGGTGTGTTGTGCTTGTACAGGGAACTTAAGGCCGCGCACGCCGATGTCAGTGGGTGCGAGGCCGGGTGCCCGCGCAGGACCAGGCCTACGCCGCGGTGCAGCATGCCGCTGTTTGCTCCTGAATTCATAGCGCTTCACACAAGCGGGACGGGCGCTTTGGGCCTATTCGGCCTGAGGATTTGAGGCCATCGCCGGTACAATGCATGCTGGGTGTCCGGCTGCTTTCTGCCGGGCAGGTTCATGCGCTGGTCGGGCCGCCGCGCGGTCGGACTTCGCATGCACACCCTGTCTTCTCCCACGACCATCCAGGTCGCCGCCGCCGCGCTCTTCGCGCTGGCCCTCGTCCACACCTTCGCCGCACGCCAGTTCGAGCGCCTGGCCCATCGCTACCCGCGCCACAGCGGGCTGTTCCACCTGCTCGGCGAGGTCGAGGTCGTCTTCGGCGCCTGGGCCATCGCGCTGGTGGCCGCGATGGCGCTGTTGCAGGGCGGCACGCAGGCGCTGGCGTATGCCGAATCGCGCCAGTACACCGAGCCGCTCTTCGTGTTCGCGGTGATGGTCGTGGCCGCCTCACGCCCGATCCTGGTCGCGGTGCAGGCGGGCGTCGATGCGCTGGCGCGCGCCCTGCCCCTGCCCACGCCACTCGTTCGCGCCTGGCTGGGCCTGGCCGGCGTGCCGCTGCTGGGCTCGCTGATCACCGAGCCGGCGGCCATGACGCTGGCCGCGCTGATGCTCGCGCCGCAGGTCTTCCATGCCGGGGTGCCGCAGCGGCTGAAGTACTTCGCGCTGGGCGTGCTGTTCGTCAACGTGTCCATCGGCGGCACGCTGAGCGCCTTCGCCGCGCCGCCGGTGCTGATGGTGGCCGCCGCCTGGGGCTGGGATTCGCTGTTCATGCTGCAGACCTTCGGCTGGAAGGCGGCGATCGCGGTCGTGGTGAACGCCACGCTGGCCACTGTCGCGCTGCGGCGGCACCTTCTCGCGCAGCCTGCCCCGGCCGGTCTGGCCGAGCCCGGCATGCCGCCGCTGGCGGTGGTGCTGGCGCACTTCGGCTTCCTGGCCGGCGTGGTGCTGCTGGCGCACCATCCGGTGGCCTTCCTCGGCCTGTTCCTGATGTTCGTGGGCTACACCGCGGCGTACCCGAGGCACCAGAGCCCCTTGATCATCAAGGAAGCGCTGCTGGTGGCCTTCTTCCTCGCGGGCCTGGTGGTGCTGGGCGGCATGCAGCAGTGGTGGCTGCAGCCGATCGTGTCGGGGCTGTCGTCGGGCACGCTCTTCGTGGGCGCCGCGGCGCTCACGGCCATCACCGACAACGCGGCGCTCACCTACCTGGGCTCGCTGATCGAGGGCATGAGCGAAGCGGCCCGCTACAGCCTGGTGGCCGGCGCGGTGGCCGGCGGCGGGCTGACGGTGATCGCCAACGCGCCCAATCCCGCCGGTGTGGCGCTGCTCAAGGCCGGCTTCGACGATGGCGCCGTGGGCGCGGGAGGCCTGCTGCTGGGGGCCCTGCTGCCCACCGCCATCGCGCTCGCAGCACTGTGGTGGCTGTGAGGCGCAGGATGCGTCAAGGCTGCGGATCGACCGGCGTCGGCGGCACGCCGCGCGCCTCGATGGCCTCACCGGCCTCGAGCAGCACGTCTTCGCGAAAGCGTGCGGCCGTCAGTTGCACGCCCACCGGCGCGATGCCCTGCGGCCCCTCGGCCAGGCCGGTGCTCACCACCAGGCCCGGCAGGCCGACGAAGGGCAGCGCGATCATCGTCGTCTGCGCGGCCCAGACGCGGGCATAGCGTTCCGGCCCCTGCAGGTCGGCATCGACCTCGAAGGGCAGCTCGCCCGAAGCAGGCAGCAGCACCAGCGGATAGCGCTCGGCCAGGAAGCGCTGCCACGCACGCGCCACCGTGGCACGGCGCGACAGCACGGCCAGCACCTGCTCGGCCTTCACGTCGCCGACGAGCTCGAACTGGCCGCGCAGGGCCGCCAGCGCGCCGGCGTCGCCCTCGCGCTCGGCGGTGGCCAGTTGCGTGGCGTAGCCGTCGCCCATCCACAGCGTGACCTGGTCGGCGACGGCGGCCTTCAGCGGCGGGAGCGCATCGACTTCGTCCACGGTCCAGCCGGCGTCGCGCAGGCGGGCGGCGGCATCGCGCAATGCGGCCTCGACCTCGGACGCGGTGTCCATGCCGTCGGGCCGAACGCACAGCGCCGCCAGGCGCGGCACCGGCGTGCCCACCAGCGGCACCGGCATGTGCCAGGCATCGCGCGGGTCGGCCTGCGCCATCGCAGCCAGGCACAGCCGCAGGTCGCTGACGTGGCGCGCGATGGGGCCGGACACGGCGGTGATCTGCGGCCCGATGGCGCGCTCGGGCCCCGAAGCGTTCCACGCCGCCACCCGCCCGAGGCTGGGCCGCAGGCCGTGCACGCCGCAGGCGTAGGCGGGATAGCGGATGGAGCCCGCGATGTCGGTGCCGTGCGCCAGCGCACCGATGCCCGCGGCCACGGCCGAAGCCGCGCCGCCCGACGACCCGCCGGGCGTGAGGGCGGCGTTGCGCGGGTTGCGCGTGCGCCCGTGCAGCCGGTTGTCGGTGAACCACCGGTAGCTGAAGGCCGGCGTGTTGGTGCGGCCCAGCAGCACGGCGCCGGCGCGCAGCAGGTTGTCGACCACCGGGCTGCTGGTCTGCGCAACCAGGTCCTTCTGCAAGCCGACGCCGTTGGTCGTGGCGAAGCCGGCCTGGTCGGTGTTGACCTTGACGGTGACGGGCACGCCGGCGAGCGGGCCCACCGCCTCGCCGCGCGCCAATGCAGCGTCGACTTCGGCGGCGCGCTGCAGCACGGCGTCGGGCCGATGGTCGACCACGGCGTTGAGTTGCGGGTTGACGGCATCGAGCCGCGCCAGCGCATCGCGCGCGACCTCGGCCGCGGAGAGCTTGCGCTGGGCGATCAGCGCGGCCAGGCGGGTGGCGGACAGGCGCCAGAGTTCGTCTGAAGAAGGCATGGCCCGGGTGTAGCGGCTGGACTCGCCACTGTCCAGCCCGGGCAGTGCAGGACTGGCCACGTGGCGATCGTCACGAATGTGACGAATTCGGCCGCAACGCCCGGCTGGCGGGCGCTGCAGGCCGATTGCACTTTGTCATTTCTGCTAGAAGTTCCAGCGCGCCGACACCCGCACGCTGCGTGGTTCCATCGGGTGCACATGGCGGTCGTCGATGCCGCCGCCGCACACGCCGCTGGCCACTTCGCGCGCCGAGCAGGAGGCGTACCAGTACTCGATGTCGTTGCCTTTGCGGCCCGCGAGGTTGAACACCTGCAACCCCAGCGTGAGCTGCCGGTTCACCGCGTAGCTGGTGCCGAAGTTCAGCACTGTGAGGGGACGCGATCGCACGGTGTTCGTCGTGTCCAGCGCCCGCGCGCCCATGTAGCGCAGGCGCAGCGTGCTGGTCCACGGCCCCTGCTGCCACACCACGCCGGCGGCGACCACGCGCTCGACGGCGTTGTCGATGAAGTTGCCCTCGCCCTCGGCCGCCAGGCCGCGGAAGCGCGCGCGGGAGATCGCGGCATCGGCCTCCACGCGCCAGTGCGGGTCGATCTGCCAGCGCAGCGTGGCCTCGATGCCGCGGCGCTTGCTGGCGCGGCCGGGCTCGGTGGTGCCGGCGTCACCCACGTAGACCAGTTCCGAATCGAGCTGCAGCTGCCACAGCGCGGCCGTCACGGTGAGCGCCTCGCTGGGCTGGAAGCGCCAGCCGACTTCGGCGCCCTTGCCCTTGACCAGCGCCGGCACGCGCTCGGCCGCGTCGCCGCTCTGCGGATCGACAGTGATCGTCGCGCCACGCACGTCGTTGCCGTGGAAGCCCACGCCGGCGTTGAGGTACAGCTCGTGCGATGGCGCCACGGTCCAGGCCAGGCCCATCTTGGGGCTGAACTGCGAGTCGTGCCCGCGGCCGCTGTTGAGCCCGCCGTACACCGGCTCGCGGCCGCGCACGTCGTAGCGCAACCAGTCGCCGCGCAGGCCGAGGTAGCCGCGGAAGGTGTCGGTGAAGTTCACGAGCTGCTGGCCATAGACGGACACCAGGTCCTGCGAGACCTTGTCGTTGCGCACGGTGCCGATGCGCTCGCGCGCCACGGTCGGGTACAGGCCCACCTCGCCGATGCGGTCGCCGCGCCACTGAGCGCCGAAGCTCAGCACCCCATCGAGCGTGCCCAGCTTCACGGGGCGCACGTGCGAGGCCTGCGCGCCGAAGACGCGGCGGCGGTCGGTCTGCTCGAACTGGTCGCCCTGCTCGGGGTTGTTCAGGAAGTAGGTGAAGTCCGAGAACAGGTCGAAGCGGTAGTCGATCGCATAGGCACTGACCTTCGTCTCACCCTCGGGCCCCTTGTCGAACCACTGGCCCGACAGCGACAGGCGGCGCGTGCGGCCGCCGTCGGTGGGGTTCATGCTGCCGAAGCGCGAGAGCTCGCCGCTGTCGATCAGCCGCTCGGGCACCTGGTCAGTCGAATTCCAGCGGCTCTGGTAGGCCATGCCCGTGAGGCTGAAGCCGCGCGCGGGCGTGCCCTGCGAATAGCGCACCACCGCGTTGGCCTTGCGCAGACGCTCGGGCACCTCCCACGGGCCGTCGTTGCCTTCGAGCTCGACAGCGCCGAGCCAGGTCTGGTCCTGCACGGTGCGCGAGCCGGCGGCCAGCAGGCGGCGGAAGGCGTGCGCGCCCAGCGTGATCTCTGCGAAGGGCCGTTCCAGCGCGCTGACGTAGTCCAGGCTGGCGCTGCCTGCGAGCGAGAAGTCGCCGCCGTCGGCGAAGTACGGCCCCTTGCGGTAGCGCACGCCCGACACGAGCTCGGGGATGAGGAAGTTCAGGTCCGCGAAGCCCTGGCCATGGCCGTGCGTGGGCATGTTGACGGGCATGCCATCGACGGTGACGGCGAAATCGGTGCCGTGGTCGAGGTTGAAGCCGCGCAGGAAGTACTGGTTGGCCTTGCCGTCGCCCGAGTGCTGCGTCGCGACCACGCCGGGCACGGCCTCGACGATGTCACCCGGCCGCAGCTTGGGCCGCGACTGGAAGGACGCCTTCTCGGCCGCGCCCTCGCTGGCGCTGTCGGCGCTGCCGATGGCTGCATCGCGCGGACCCTGGACCTGGACTTCGGGCAGGTGGGCAGTGCCCGAAGCCGCGGGTTGGGCGAATGCCGTTCCCCATCCTCCGGCGGCCCCGGCCAGCACGATGCCGAGGCGGCGCACGATGCTCGGTGCGGACGTCATTTCCTTCGTCTCTCCTCGTTGTATGAATAAATTGCCATTCTTCATACATCGTCGAAATGCAACCATACGCCATCCGGCGAACGCGGTGCGCCCGCGCATCGATGTTCAGGAAGGCGTGCGCGTCGCCCGCGCGTAGGCCGTCGGCGTCTGGCCGACGTGCCGCGCGAAGGCCACGCTGAAGGCGCTGCCCGAGCCGTAGCCCACGCGTTCGGCGATCTCCGCCGCTTTGAGCCGGCCCTCGCGCAACAGCTCCCTGGCGATCTCCATGCGCCAGGCGAGCAGGTACTCCATCGGCGCGACGCCGACTGCGCGGGTAAAGCGTTCGTAGAAGCTCGAGCGCGAGAGCGCCGCCGCCCGCGCCAGCCGCTCGACGGTCCAGGGCTGGTCGACGCCGCCATGCATCTGCTCCAGCGCGACGGCCAGTCGCGGATCGCCCAGCCCGCGCAGCAGGCCGGGCGGCGCCTGCTCCGGCGGCGTGGCGCGCATGGCCTCGACGAGCAGCAGTTCGACCAGGCGCGCGCGCACGAAGTCGCCACCCGGGCGGGGCGCGGCGCTTTCCTCGGCCACCATGCGCACCAGCGCGGACAGCCGCGACGAGCCCCGCACGCACACGACGCCGGGCAGCAGCGCGACGAGCAGGGCCGGGTCGGCGCGGTCGAAGACGAAGGCGCCGCCCAGGGAGCGCATGTCCGGCGGGCCCGACGGGTCGCCGTAGCGCAGTTCCCGGCCGCCGGTGGGCAGCGCGTGCGGGTCCATGGCGACCGGCGCCGCCGCATCGCTGCTGGCGAGCGTGAATGCCGGCGTGCGCGGCAGCAGCACGAAGTCGCCCGCGCCGACGTCGATCGGTTCATGCCCGTCGACGGCCAGCCGGCAGGTGCCTTCGAGAAAGATGCAGAACGAGGGCCGGCCATAGGCGGCGAAACGCACGGCCCAGTCGCCCTTGCCGCCGATGGCGTTGGCGAACACCGCGCGGGGGTGCAGCAGCGCCACCACCTGAGACAGCGCATCGGTCGGTTCCGGACGATCTCTAAACAATGATGGACTCAGAGCTATCGAACATCCGGCCATGCTGGCCTACGCTGAGGCCTTCGTCAATCCCGCAACAAAGGAACCCGTCATGAAAACCGCCCTCGTCACCGGCTGCTCGTCCGGCTACGGCCTCGAGATCGCCCGCCACTTCCACGCCATGGGCTGGCGCGTCGTCGCCACCATGCGCCAGCCCCGGCCCGAGCTGCTGCCGGCCTCCGACACCCTTCAGGTCCTGCCGCTGGACGTGACGGATGCACAAAGCATCGCGCATGTGAGGGCGACGGCCGGGCCGGTCGACGTGCTGGTCAACAACGCCGGACTCGGCCTCTTCGGCGCCTTCGAGGCCACGCCGCTGGCGACCGTGCGCGAGATCTTCGAGACCAACACCTTCGGCACGATGGCCATGTGCCAAGCCTTCATTCCGCAGTGGCGCGAGCGCCGTTCGGGCCTGGTGGTGAACGTGACGTCGAGCGCGACGCTGGCGCCCTTCCCGCTCGTGGCGGCCTACACCGCCAGCAAGGCGGCCATCGAGGGCTTCACCGAATCGCTGGCGCTCGAACTGGCGGCCTTCGGGGTGCGCGCGCGGCTGGTCGAGCCGGGCTACTGCCCCGACACCCGCTTCGCCGCCAACGGTGCCGGGCGGATGCAGGGGCTCGTCCCCGAGGCCTACGGCCGCTATGCGCAAGGCGTCTTCGCGCAGCTCGCCGGCGTCGGCGAGGCGACACGGCCCGTCGATGTGGCGCAGGCCGTCTGGCAGGCGGCGAACGACCCGTCGGATCGCCTGCGCTTCGCGGCGGGCGCGGACGCGGTAGCGCTGGCGCGGGCCCGAAGCGGCGTCAGTGTCGATGCGTGCGCGGCCTGAGCGGCCCGAGTGCCAGCGCTAGTCGGCGCTGGCCAGCCGCTCCAGCGCGGCCCGGCGGCTCAGCTGCTTGAGGGCGCCCAGCAGCCGCACCTGCTCGGGCCGCGGCCGCGCCTGGCCCTGTTCCCAGAGGTAGACGCTGGCGCCGCTCATGCCCACCAGCCGGCCATAGTCGGCGGCGGACAGGCCGAGCTTCTTGCGGTGCGCCGCCAGCCGCGTCGCGCTGAAGCGGTACTGGCGGTCTTCGGCGGGCTGCGCCTGGGCCTCGGCCGAGCGGGCGCGGCCGGCCTGGCGCAGTTCCTTCTGCAAGGCAGCCACCTCGCGACGCAGGCTCGCGACGGCGCTGCGCTGCTGGGCGCTGGCCTTCTTGAGGCTCTCGATTTCCGACCGGACTTCCTTGCGCGCGACGCGCGCAATCTCCGCCTTGAGGATGGATGCGATGTTGGCCATGGGGCGAGATTGTCTCAGGCCCCAGGGGCCGGTCCGCCGCGCTCAGTTCAGCGGCCTGAAATGCGTGTGCGCATGGCCGCCGTGTGCATGCGCGCGGCCGGCCGCGCCCAGCGGCACCAGATGGATGTTCCCGTGCCGCACGCCGCGCAGCGCGATGAGCTGCTGCGCGCAGGCCTGCACCGCGGGCGTCGGCCCGCGCAGGACCACGGTCTCCAGGCAGTGGTCGTGGTCGAGGTGCGTGTGCAGGCTGGTGATGACGAGGTCGTGGTGGTCGTGCTGCAGGTCGAGCACGCGGGCCGTCACGGTCTGCTCATGGTGGTCGTACACGTAGCTCACGCTGGCCACGCACCACGGCGCTTCGCCGCGCCCCTTGCGCGCGCCGGCGGCCTTCGCAGGCCCGTCGGCGGGGCCGAGCGATGCACTTCCCAGGCGCGACCGGATCAGGTCGCGGACGGCCTCGGAGCGGTTGTCGTAGCCCCGCTCGGCGATGAAGGCATCGAACTGCTGGGCGAGCGCGTCGTCGAGGGAGATGGTGAAGCGTTGCATGGCGGACTCGTCGCGCGGCGGAATGCCGGCGCGCCATGTTAGGGGGTCGCCGCGGGCGCCGCGGCGTCCTGCCGCGCGACTCGCCCACGCACGTCGCTCAGGTGCGCCCGGGCGCCCCCAGGCGGTTGCAGTAGTCGATGAAGGCGTCGAGCTCGTTGGACTTGTCGAACACCGCGTCGGCGCCGGCCTCGCGGCAGCGGCGCCGCATGTCGGCGGTGGCGTAGTTGCTCAGGACCACCACCCGTTGTGCGGGGCCGCGCGCACGCAGGTGGCGCAGCACGCCCAGTCCCGAACCCTGGGCGAGGAACAGGTCGACCACCGCGAGGTCCCACCCGCCAGCGTGCGCCGCCAGCCACCGCGCCGCGTCGTCCTCGCCACCCACATCGGCCACCACGTGTGCGGCGGCCAGTTCTTCGAGGGTGGGGATGAGGCTGTCGCGGATGGTGGCGTTGTCTTCGACGAGAAAGATGCGGAGGGCGGACATGGACGAGGGGAACGACTTTGAACGTTAACCTCGATGTCCACCGCGGCGTGGGCGCCGCGCGCGCTGGCTGGGGTCGGACGCCGCCTACGACGGACGGCGGTGCCGCAGGGCTCAGCCCTTCCTGGCAGGCGGGGTGCCGCCGGCGCCCTGGCCCAGTTCGTCGTGCACCTGCTGCAGCCGGTCCACCGACTCGCTCAGCTGCTTCTCGACTTCCACGCTCTGGTCCAGCGCCTGTGCGACTTCGCCGACCTGCACGTGGTCGGGCAGGTTTTCCTCGAGCACCGTGTTGACCACGGCCAGGTTGTCCGCCGCCTGGCGGATCTCGGCGGCCACTTCCTTGGCCTTGTCGATCGTCTGTTCCAGCGAGGCCTGCGCGTCGGCGGCCTCCTTCTTCTCAGGGCTCATGCATGCTCCTGCAGCGGCGCATCGCCGTGCGAAGAAGCGATGGTAGCGCTGCGCCCGCACGCGGGATACCTCAAAAGACGCAACGGCACCGCGACCCTGCGGTCGCCCGGCGGCGCGATCGTTCCATGGATGGGCCGGCCCGTCCTGCCTGCGGGGGCTTCCACAATCGGCGCCGAGGCCCCATCTTCGGGGCATGGCGCGGCAGTCCGGCTGCGCAGTCCCGTCTTCCAGGATCATTGCCATGTCCAGTTCCCCCGTGCTCCAGGTGCGCCCGCTCGGCTTTCCGTGGGCCACCGTCGACCCTTTCCTCTTCTGCGCCTACCACGACGACGCCTACCCGCGCGCCGATGCGCAGATGCGCCCGGACGCGCCGCTCGAAGGCCGCGAGATCGGTGCCGACTTCAGCCGCAAGGACGGCTGGAGCATGTACCACGGCGAGGCGGTGCCCGGCTTTCCCGGTCACCCGCACCGCGGCTTCGAGACCGTGACCATCGTGCGCCGCGGCCTGATCGACCATGCCGACTCGCTCGGCGCAGCGGCGCGCTTCGGCCGCGGCGACGTGCAGTGGCTCACCGCCGGCCGCGGCATCCAGCATTCGGAGATGTTCCCGCTGCTCAACCAGGACCAGGACAACCCGCTGGAGCTGTTCCAGATCTGGCTGAACCTGCCGGCGCGCAACAAGATGGTCGAGCCGCACTTCACCATGTTCTGGGCCGACCGCATCCCGCGCCTGACGGCCACCGACGCCGAGGGCCGCCGCACCGACGTGAGCGTGATCGCCGGCCGCCTGCAGCCCGAGGCCGAGGGCGCCGCGCCGATCGATCCGCTGGCGCCGCCGCCCGATTCGTGGGCCGCGCAGGAGGATTCGGACGTGGCCATCTGGACGCTGCGCTTGGACCCGGGCGCCCGCTGGACGCTGCCGGCCGCCGCGGGCGAGGGCACGCGACGCACGCTGTACTTCTTCAAGGGCCGGCAGGTGACGGTCGGCGGCCAGGCGGTGCAGGGGCCGGCAGCCATCGCGCTGCAGGCCGACGTGCCGGTGGAACTGGTGAACGGCGATGCGGCGGAGGGCGAATTCCTGCTGCTGCAGGGCCGCCCCATCGGCGAGCCGGTGGCGCAGTACGGCCCCTTCGTGATGAACACGCAGGCCGAGATCATGCAGGCCATGAACGACTACCGCCGCACCCAGTTCGGCGGCTGGCCCTGGCCCGACCACGCACCGGTGCACGGGCGAGACCCGGCGCGCTTCGCCCGCCATCCGGACGGGCGGCGCGAGGAAGCCGCGGCCTGATGAAGCCCCGGCGCGGCGGCCATCTGGCCGCCGCTCGGTGCTCCCGAATTCATAGCGCCTTGCGCAGGCAGGACGGGCGCTACAGGCCGATTTGGCACTCATTCATCGCCGACCTGCATTTTTCGCTTGACCTGGAGTGCACTCCAACTCCTAGCATGGGGGCATGACCTCTTCCCTCGCCCCTTGCAACGCTTCCGCCACCCCCGTCGGCGCCTCGCCGTCGGGTGGCGTCAACCCTTCTCCGCTGCTGCACATGACCATCGGCCAGGTGTCGCGCGCGACCGGCATGTCGGCCGACACCCTGCGCTACTACGAGCGCATGGCCCTGCTGGCACCCCCGCGCGATGCGGGCCGCCGGCGCCACTACGGCCCGCAGGACCTGCTGACGCTGAGCTTCGTCGCGCGCATGCGCGCGACCGACATGCCGCTGGCCGAGATCCGGACCTATCTGGCGCTGGCGGCGCAGGGCGACGGGACCGCCGAGGCGCGCCGGGCCCTGCTCGAAGCGCATCGCGCCCGCGTGCAGACCCAGCTCAAGGCCTCGGCGGAAGCCCTGGAGGTGATCGACTTCAAGCTCCAGCACTACGACGAGCTGTCGCGCAAGATCAAGCTGGTCATGGCCGATGCGCAGCCCGGCGCCTTCACCCTGCCGGCGTCGCGCAGGCCGCGCGGCGAGGCGGCGGCCGCCTGATGCAAGCTCGTCGGCGCTCCGCAAATGGCGATGCGCACTGACGCGCGCCCGGCCGGCGACTCGCGACAATCGGGGCAATGTCCTCCTCCCTCTACGCCACCCTCGACCCGCTGCGTGCAGCGCTCCAGCGCGAGGGCCTGGCCGGCGGCCTGCGCTTCCTCAACGCGCGCGTGCCGCACCGCTACACCGCGGCCTACCGGGTGCAGCAGGACACCTTGGTCAACCTCGACCTGTTCGACAAGGCCGGCGAGGTGCGGCCCGAGTTCCTCGCGTCGGTGCCCTTCGAGGACAGCTTCTGCCAGTTCGTGCTGCGCGACGGCGAGTTCCGCACCGAGTGCACGGCGCAGGATGCGCGCCTGGACGGCCACCGCTACCAGGGCGTGATGGGCGCCTACCACGGCGTGCCGCTGGTGGACGACCACGGCGGCCTGTTCGGCACGCTGTGCCACTTCGACACTGCCGAGCGCACGCTGTCGGACGAGGAGTTCGCCTTCCTGCAGAAGGCGGCGCGCCTGATGTCGGCGGTCGTCACGCGTCAGGTGCGCTAGCGCTACACGCCGCCTGCCACCGAAACGACCAGCCACACGTTGGCGGCGCCGATGGTGCCGAACAGCGTCCAGGCCACCGCGCGCAGCACCGAGCCATTGGCGAAGTCGCCCATCAGCGCGCGGTCGCTGGTGAAGCGGATCAGCGGCCAGATCGCGAAGGGCAACTGGAAGCTCAGCACCACCTGGCTGAGCACCAGCATCTTGCCCACGCCGCCATCGCCGAACCACCACACGCCGACGAAGGCCGGCACCAGCGCCAGCGCGCGGGTGATGAGGCGGCGCTGCCAGCAGGGGATCTTCAGGTCCAGGAAGCCTTCCATGATGATCTGGCCCGCGATGGTGCCGGTGAAGGTGGAGCTCTGCCCCGACGCCAGCAGCGCGATGCCGAAGAGCGTGGCCGCCAGCGCGCTGCCGACGATGGGTTCGATGAGGCGGTAGGCGTCGCCGATGTCGGCCACCTCGCGATGGCCGCTGCCGTGGAAGGCGCTGGCGGCCAGGACGAGGATCGCGGCGTTGACGAACAGCGCCAGCGTCAGCGAGATCACAGCATCGAGCGTACCCAGCGTCACCGCCTCGCGCTTCGCCGCCTCGGTCTTCGCCACCAGGCGCGTCTGCACGATCGACGAATGCAGGTACAGGTTGTGCGGCATCACCGTGGCGCCGACGATCCCGATGGCCAGGTACAGCGCGCCGGGCTGCTGCAGCCGCTCCAGGCTGGGGCCGAAACCCATCGCGACGCCGAACCAGTTGGGCTGGGACATCGCCAGCTCGACCACGAAGCAGCCGGCGATGGTCGTGACCAGGCCCAGCACGATCGCCTCCACGCGGCGGAAGCCCGCCCCCTGCAGGCCCAGCACCAGCAGCGTGTCGAAGGCCGTGATGGCGATGCCCACGGGAATCGACACGCCGAACAGCAGGTGCAGCGCCAGCGCGCTGCCCAGCACCTCGGCCAGGTCGCAGGCGACGATGGCCAGCTCGGCGCCCAACCACAGGAAGCGGTTGGTGCGCGGGCCGTAGTGGTCGCGGCAGGCGCGCGCCAGGTCCTTGCCGGCCACCAGGCCCAGGCGCACGCACAGGGTCTGCAGCAGCATGGCTGCCAGGCTGGCCAGCAGCACGACGAAGAGCAGGCCGTAGCCGAAGCGCGAGCCGGCCTCGATGTCGGTGGCCCAGTTGCCGGGGTCCATGTAGCCGACCGACACCAGCAGCCCCGGACCCGCGAAGCGCAGCAGCTTCTTCCACAGCGGCAACCCCGGATCGACCGCCACGCTGCCCTTGACTTCGGACGGGCAGAACGGGGCGGTGGCGGTGCGGGGCAGGCGGTACATCGGCGCCGATGATAGGAGCGGGCGCGGCGGCCATGGCTTGGCAATCGCTATGGTTTCGATAGCTGTTGGCGCCCGTCCCGCGGGCGCCACAGGCCGATTTGGCTTGGAATCGCTCAGCGCCCGCGGCGCGCGGCGGCCGGGAAGGGCCGGCTCAGGAAGCGCGAGCCCTGCTCGCCGAAGCGCCAGGGCAGGTCGACCGCCTTGCTGATGCCGATGCGCGGGCCCACCTGCACGAGCACCGGCGGCGCGGCATCGGCGGCCAGCAGCTCGAAGGGCGGCGCGTCCAGCCGGTGGCCGTTGAAGCTGGCGTCCACGCCCAGCGCCTGCCCCACGCGACCCGGGCCTGCGGCCAGCAGGCGGTCGTCCTCCACGCCGCGCCGGCGACGCATCGTGGCCAGGCCTTGCGTGGGCTGCAGCGCGCGGATCAGCACGCCGGCGCCGTGGCCCTCCTCGCGGCAGACGAAGTTGAGGCACCAGTGGATGCCGTAGGAGCGGTACACGTAGGCCCGGCCGGGCGGCCCGAACATGGCGGCGTTGCGCAGCGTGGGCCCGCCGTAGGTGTGCGAGGCCGGGTCGTCGCGGTCGTAGGCTTCGGTCTCGACGATGCGGCCGCCCACGCCGTCGACCAGCACGGTGACGCCGATGAGCGCACGGGCGATCTCCTCGGACGGGCCGCCGAAGTCCACGCCAGCCAGTTTCATGCGGCGATGCTCACGGCAGGACCGGGCCCGGCGCGCGCCGCCGCCCCGACGCAACGAACACTGCGAAACCATCGACGTGCCGGGCAACGAACTCTCCGGCCCCGGCAGCCACTGGGTGGAGCGCCGCGATGTCGATGCCGAACGCATGCTGCCCGATCTGGCCGCACGGCGCGTGATCGACGAAAGCCTGCAGGCGTGGATCGATGGCGACATGGGCCGGCACATGGCCTACTTCACGCCGGGCGCGACACTGATCACGCCCACCGGCGGCTGCCACCGAGGCAACGTCGACTTGCGCACGGCCTTCGAACGCGAGCGTGCGGCGATGCCCGGGCTGCGCATGGCGGTGCAGGAACGGCAGCTCAGCCATCCGGCGCCGGGCACCTGCGTCGTGATGATGGAAGGCACGATCGACCATTCCGGCATGCCGCACCCCGAACGTTGGGCCAGCGCGCAGGCGCCGGTGTTCGACGAGGACGGGCAATGGCGGATCGCCGCACACCAGGCTCATCACGTGCGACGGGAGGTTGCCGTCGGGGCGTAGCGCGGCCGTCACGCCAGCGGTGCCATCTGCGAAGGCCGGTCCTGGCTGCAGTAGTCGAAAAAGGCGTCGAGCTCGTTCGACTTGTCGAACACCGCGTCGGCCCCCAGCGCCAGGCAGCGCGCGCGGATGTCGGGGGTGGCGTAGTTGGTCAGCACGACCACGCGCTGGTGCGCGCGGCGCGGCGTGCACGCATTCAGCACGCCCAGGCCCGAGCCTTCGCGCAGGAACAGGTCGATCACCGCCAGGTGCCACACGTCGGCGTGGTCGCGCAGCCAGGCCATGGCCTGGGCCTCGGTCTCGGCCACGCCCACCACGGGCGCATCGGCCAGGTCGGCCAACGTCGGAATGAGGTTGTCCCGGATGGTCGGGTTGTCTTCGACGAGAAAGGTCAGCAGGGCCATGCAGCGGGATAGCGGGCGACTCTGGCGGCAGTGTACGCATCGCGCCCGTCGCCCGTGGCGGCAGGTCGAAACCGCAAAATCGCGGCCGACTCCCACCCGCAGCGCGCACCCAGGAGACCCCGATGACCCGCGACGCCCCGACCGACGCCCCTGCCACCGTGCTCGACCGTGGCGCCGGCGCCCGCGCGCGCGCCGTGGCCGAGTGCCGCAGCACCGCCGCCACGCTGTTGGCGCACACGGCACGTCGCGACATACCCGAGCGTGCCCGCCGGACGGGCATGCCTTCCTAGAATCCCGGCCCATGCTGCTGCGCAGCGCGTCCGCACGGCGGCTTGCCCAAGTGTTCTTCCTGCATGTCTTCCCGAATGTCCCGCCTGCGCGCCGAATGGGCGCCCAGCATCCCGCGCGAACTGATGGCCGGCGCCGTCGCCACCTTCGCACTCATCCCCGAGGTGATCGCCTTTTCCTTCGTCGCCGGCGTCGATCCCGCGGTGGGCCTGTTCGCCTCTTTCGTCATCGGCCTGGTCATCGCCTTCAGCGGCGGCCGGCCGGCCATGGTGTCGGCGGCGGCCGGCTCGGTGGCGCTGGTGGCCGCGCCGCTGGTGCAGGCCCACGGCCTGCCCTACCTCCTGGCCGCAGGCCTGCTGGCCGGCCTGATGCAGATCGTGTTCGGGCTGCTGCGCCTGGGCGTGCTGATGCGCTTCGTGTCCAGTTCGGTAAGAACCGGCTTCGTGAACGCGCTGGCCATCCTGATCTTCGCGGCCCAGTGGCCGCACTTCGCACATGCCAACGCCGCCACCTGGGCCATGATCGCGCTCGGGCTGGCGGTCATCTATGGCCTGCCGCGCCTGACGCGTGCGGTGCCGTCGCCGCTGGTGGCCATCCTGGTCGTCAGCCTGGTCGGCCAGGCACTCCACCTGCCGCTGGCCACGGTCGCCGACCTCGGACAGCTGCCATCCGCCCTGCCCACCTTCGGCTGGCCCGGCGTGCCGCCGACACTGGAGACGCTGCGCATCATCGCCCTGCCCGCCTTCGCCATCGCGATGGTCGGCCTGCTCGAATCGCTGATGACAGCCAGCGTCGTGGACGAACTCACCGACACGCCGAGCAGCAAGAACCGCGAATGCGGCGGTCTGGGCGTGGCCAACGTGGCGGCCGGACTGTTCGGTGGCATCGCCGGCTGCGGAATGATCGGGCAGACCATCAGCAACGTGCGCTACGGCGGGCGCGGCCGCCTGTCGACACTCTTCGCAGGCGCCTTCCTGCTCATCCTCATGGTGATGCTCAAACCATGGGTGTCTCAGGTACCAGTGGCGGCGCTGGTCGCGGTCATGGTGATGGTGTCGGCGTCGACCTTCGACTGGGGTTCGCTGCGGACCTTGGTCACGCACCCCCGGTTGTCGAGTGCCGTCATGCTGGCCACTGTGGCCGTGACGGTGTCGACCGATAACCTGGCGGCGGGCGTGGCGGTCGGCGTGCTGCTCAGCGGCGTGTTCTTCGCCGCCAAGGTGGCGAAATTGATGGAGGTCACGGCGCAGGACGACCAGACCGCAGGCACCCGGGTCTATACCGTGCGCGGCCAGGTCTTCTTCGCCTCGGCGGATGTGCTGGTCGACGCCTTCGACTTCCGCGACGTCGAAGGCCGACCCGTGGTCGTCGACGTCACGGCTGCACATTTCTGGGATGTCACGGCCGTGGCCGCACTGCACAAGGTCGTCGCACGGCTGCGCGGCCACGGCAGCAGCGTCGACGTGGTGGGCCTGAACGCCCACAGCCTTGGGCTGATGCAGCGCATGGACGTCACGCTCCCCTGACGTCAGCGCCGCGAGCGCGGCGCGTGGCGTCTCAGAAAACGCCGAACAGCTTGAGCAGGATGATGACGCTGATGGGCACGCCGAGCAGCCAGAGGATGATGGACTTCATGTGGGTCTCCGTGGGTGAAAGAAGTGAGAGGCATGATCGGCAGCACCACCTGCACGGGCGTGCCGGCGTGCACAGGCTGGCCCCGTAGGAGCGCCCGCCGCGTCGATGCGGGCGAGCACCCTTGCTACGAAAAACATAGCTGCTTGCGCAAGCGGGACGGGCGCTGCAGCCCGAAATGATCTGAAAATTCCGCCGCCTCCAGGCAGACCACTTCCGCAAGGCCGATCCAAAAAAAAACGCGCCCGAAGGCGCGTTCCCGGTCAGCGCGGTGCCGCTGATTACTTGGCGACCACGCGTGCCATTTCCAGGCACTTGTTCGAGTAGCCCCACTCGTTGTCGTACCAGGACACGAGCTTGACGAAAGTGCCGTCCAGCGCAATGCCGGCTTCGGCGTCGAAGATGGAGGTGCGCGCATCGCCGCGGAAGTCGGTGGCGACGACCTTGTCCTCGGTGTAGCCCAGCACGCCCTTGAGCGCACCCTCCGACTGGGCCTTCATCTCGGCGCAGATTTCCTTGTACGTCGCGTCCTTGTTGAGTTCGACCGTGAGGTCGACCACCGACACGTCGGAGGTAGGCACGCGGAAGCTCATGCCGGTGAGCTTCTTGTTCAATTCGGGAATCACTACGCCGACAGCCTTCGCGGCGCCCGTGCTCGACGGAATGATGTTCTCCAGGATGCCGCGGCCGCCTCGCCAGTCCTTGTTGCTCGGGCCGTCGACGGTCTTTTGCGTGGCGGTGGCGGCGTGCACGGTGGTCATCAGGCCGCGCTTGATGCCCCACTTGTCGTTGAGCACCTTGGCCAGCGGCGCGAGGCAGTTGGTGGTGCAGCTGGCGTTGGAGACGATCGCTTCGCCCTTGTAGGTCTTGTCGTTGACGCCGAAGACGAACATGGGCGTGTCGTCCTTCGAAGGCGCCGACATGATGACCTTCTTGGCGCCGGCGTCGATGTGCTTCTGCGCGGTTTCCTTGGTCAGGAAGAGGCCGGTGGATTCGAGCACCACGTCGGCGCCGACCTCGTTCCACTTCAGGGCAGCGGGGTCGCGTTCCTGCGTCAGGCGGATCTTCTTGCCGTTGACGATCAGCGTGTTGCCGTCGACCGAGACCTCGCCCTTGAAGCGGCCGTGCACCGAGTCGTACTGCAGCATGTACGCCAGGTAGTCGGGCTCCAGCAGGTCGTTGATGCCCACGATCTCGATGTCGGGGAAGTTCTGCACGGCAGCGCGCAGCACGTTGCGGCCGATGCGGCCGAAGCCGTTGATACCGAGTTTGATCGTCATGGGAATGCTCCTAAGTTGAAAACGTTGAATTCGGGAGCGGGCAGCCGAACGCAGAGGTCGCAGAGATCACGCAGAGGGCGCAGAAGAACAGCCAAAATTTGGTTTTTCCTTCTGCGCCCTCTGCGAGTACTTTGCGTCCTCTGCGTTCGGCTGTCCGTATTCGATGCTCAAGCCAGCACCGCTTCCACGGTCGCCGCGACGTTCTCGGGCGTGAAACCGAAGTGCTTGAACAGCACGGGTGCGGGCGCCGATTCGCCGTACGTGTCGATGCCGACGACGGCCGACACGCCGTACTTCCACCAGCCGCCGGTGCAGCCCATCTCGACGGCGATGCGCGGGATCTTCTTCGGCAGCACGGCCTTCTTGTAGCCGACGTCCTGGCGGTCGAAGGTGGTGGTCGAAGGCATCGACACCACGCGCACCGCGATCTTCTTGGCCGCCAGCAGCTTCTGCGCGGCCAGGGCCAGCGGCACTTCGGAGCCGGTCGCGATGATGATGGCGGCGGTCTTCTTGCTCTTGAGGCCGACGGCCTCGGGCTCGGCCAGGACGTAGGCGCCCTTGGCGATGTCGCTCAGGTCGGTCTTGGGCGAATAGGCGATGTTCTGGCGCGAGAGCAGCAGCGCGGTGGGCCGCGACTGGTTCTGCAGCGCGACGGCCCAGGCCACTGCCGTCTCGGCCGTGTCGGACGGGCGCCAGACGTCCAGGTTGGGGATCAGGCGCAGCGAGGCGGCGTGCTCGATCGACTGGTGCGTGGGACCGTCCTCGCCCAGGCCGATCGAGTCGTGCGTGAAGACGTGGATCACACGGCGCTTCATCAGCGCAGCCATGCGGATGGCGTTGCGGCTGTAGTCGCTGAAGGTCAGGAAGGTGCCGCCGTAAGGAATGTAGCCGCCATGCAGCGCGATGCCGTTCATGACGGCGGCCATGCCGAACTCGCGCACGCCGTAGTTGATGTGGCGGCCAATGACGCCCTGCGGCGTTTCGGCGGCCGCGTCGGGCTTGGACTCGTCCTCGGCACCGTGCTTGGCCTCCACCGCCGGCACGTTCATGACCACGGCGCCGGTCCTGGCGTCGAAGCGCAGGGCGGCGGTGCTCTTGGTGTTGGTGAGGTTGGAGCCGGTGAGGTCGGCACTGCCGCCGAGCATTTCGGGCAGGGCCGCGGTGAAGGCCTCGAGCGCGAGCTGGCTGGCCTTGCGGCTGGCGACGGTCTCGCCCTTGCTGTGGGCCGCCACGATGGTGTCGAAGGCGACCTGGTGGAAGTCGGCGGGCAGCTCCCCCTTCATGCGGCGGGTGAACTCGTCGGCCAGCTTCGGGTAGGCGGCGATGTAGGCGGCGAAGCGGTCGTCCCATTCGCCCTCGACCTTCGCACCCGCGGCGCGGTGGTTCCAGTCGTCGTAGACGGCCTGGGGGATCACGAAGGGCGGCTCGGTCCAGCCGAGCGCTTCGCGCGTGAGCTTGATCTCGTCAGGGCCCAGCGCCTCGCCGTGGGCCTTGGCGGTGCCGGCGCGGTTCGGGCTGCCCTTGCCGATCGTGGTCTTGCAGATGATCAGCGTCGGCTTGTCTTCGGACTTCTTCGCCTTGGCGATGGCATCCGACACGGCCTTGACGCTGTTGCCCTCGATCGGGCCGATCACGTTCCACTCGTACGCCTTGAAGCGCTCGGCGGTGTGGTCGACGAACCAGGGCTTGACCTGGCCATCAATGCTGATGCCGTTGTCGTCGTAGAGCGCGATCAGCTTGTTGAGCTTCCAGGCACCGGCCAGCGCGCAGGCCTCGTGGCTGATGCCTTCCATCAGGCAGCCGTCGCCCAGGAAGGCGTAGGTGTGGTGGTCGACGATGGCGTGGCCCGGGCGGTTGAACTCGGCGGCCAGCAGCTTCTCGGCCAGGGCGAAGCCGACGGCGTTGGTGATGCCCTGGCCCAGCGGGCCGGTGGTAGTTTCCACGCCGGGGGTGACGTCCACTTCCGGATGGCCGGCCGTCTTGCTGTGCAGCTGGCGGAAGTTCTTGATCTCGTCGATGGGCAGGTCGTAGCCCGTGAGGTGCAGCACGGCGTACTGCAGCATGGACGCGTGGCCGTTCGACAGGATGAAGCGGTCGCGGTCGAACCAGTGCGGGTTGGCCGGGTTGTAGCGCAGGTGCTCTCCCCACAGTGCGACAGCCATCTCGGCCATGCCCATCGGCGCGCCGGGGTGGCCGGAGTTGGCTTGTTGTACGGCGTCCATTGCCAACGCGCGGATCGCGTTGGCCATCAAGGCTTGGTTGGCCATCGGGGGCTTTCGGGGGAGAGGGAAAGGAGGAGAGCCCTCAATTTTAGCGAGCGGGGTGACCGACATCCTGCAAAGCCTCCCGGACCCTGCGCGGGCGTCGCGTATTGCAGCGAGTGCCCCGCGCATCCGGGCCCGGGCGACGACGGGCTGCTAGAGTCCGCGCCATGCAGGGCCTGCACCTCACCGCCGACCTCCACGACTGCCAGTGCGCACCGCGCTGGCTGGTCGACGCCGAGGCGCTGGGCGCCCACTGTGCAGCCGCCGTCCGGAGCGCCGGCCTGCAGCCGGTGGGCCAGCTCTTCCATCGCTTTCCAGACACGGCCGAAGGTCCTGGCGGCGTCACGGCGACGGTGCTGCTGGCCGAATCGCACCTGTGCGTGCACACCTGGCCCGAGCGCCGCGCCGCTACGCTGGACGTGTACGTGTGCAACTTCGGCGGTGACCATTCCGCCAAGGCGCGTGAGCTGATCGACGCGCTGGTCGCGCTGTTCGCGCCGCGCGATGCGGTGCGCCAGTCCTTGCAGCGTGGCCGGGTCCCCGTGCATGCCGGCTGAGGGCGCTTTTGCTGGTGCCATGGTGCTGGCCGCCGGCCGTGGCGAGCGCATGCGGCCGCTGACCGACCACACGCCCAAGCCGCTGCTGCCGGTGCGCGGCAAGCCGCTGATGCAATGGCCCATGGAGGCGCTGGCCGCGGGCGGCGTCACCCGCCTGGTGGTCAACACCGCCTGGCTGGGGGAGCAGATTTCAAGCCATTTCGGCCCGCAGGCCTTATGGGATGGACACGGGGCGCTATCGATTTCATACTCCGACGAGGGCCGCGATTTCGGCGGCGCCCTGGAGACGGCCGGCGGCATCGTGCGCGCCCTGCCCCTGCTCGACGAGGTGTTCTGGGTCGCGGCAGGCGACGTGTTCGCGCCGGACTTCCGCTTCGCGCCCGAGGCGCTGGCGCGCTTTCGTGCCGGCAACGCGCTGGCCCACCTCTGGCTGGTGCCCAATCCCGCCCACAACCCGAAGGGCGACTTCGGCCTGGGCGAGGATGGCCGCGCGCGCAACGTGCCGGCCGATACCAGTGGGCCACGCTACACCTTCTCGACCATCGGCCTGTACCGCGCTGCCCTGTTCGCGCCGCCCTACTGCGGCATCCCGCCCGGCAACCCGGCGGGCATCAAGGCGGCGCTGGCGCCGATCCTGCGGGCCGCCATGGACGACGGCCGCGTCAGCGCCGAGCCGTACACCGGACGCTGGACCGACGTCGGCACGCCGGAGCGGCTCGCCCAGCTGCAGCGCTGACGCCGCACCGGCGGCCGCGCCGGTTCAGGGGATGTTGGCTGATGTGACCTGGAAGGGGCCGCCCGGCAGGCCGAAATCGCCGCCGTACTCGAAGGGGTCGGCGTTGCCGCTGCCCATCCCGCAGCCATTGGGCGCACCGCAGGCGCTGCCGCCGTAGTTGTGCATGATCACCGGCCCGTAGCGGTAGTTGCGCAGCGCCCGGCCGCCGTAGTCGGCCACCGAGACCACGTACGACTCCGCCCCGTGGTTGTCCGTGTCCTCCGCCGCGATCGGGTCCACCAGCCGCGTGTCCTTGAGCGTGCGCACCACCGAGCCGCTGTTGCCGTCGCCGGCAAAACGCACCCACTGCAGCTGGCGGTCCCCGCGCGAAGTGACGATCACCTCGCGGGTGATGTCCGGGAACACCGCGTTGCCCGCCTTCTCCTTGACCAGCGCGATGCCCGTCGGGTTGCGCCCCACCGCCACCGCGCCGACCTCCACGATGCTCGCCGCCGAGCCGTTGCCGGCCGTGGGGTAGTCGCCCAGGTTGAAGATGTGCAGCTGCCCGTCCTGCGTGGCCACCCAGGCGCGTCGGTTGGCGCCCCACGCGTAGGTCTTCACGGCCGTGGGCCGGTTGGCCATCGACACCGTCTTGATGACCGTGGGTGTCTGGGCGGGGGCGCCGGCGAAGGTGCGCGGCCACTGCGAGTCGGCCGGGCCCACCGACGTGGTCACGCTGTAGTCCGCGTCGCTGCCGAAGTACATGCTCTGGTAGTACGCGAACAGCGGCCGAAGGTCCAGGAAGGCCACCTTCTGCTCTGACTTGGAGACCACCACCGCAACGCCGCCCTTGGCGTAGGTGTTGAAGTTGCGCCCCCCGGGCCGGAAGGTCGCTCGGTTGGCACCGTTGCTCAGCGGCAGTGAAAAGGCCTGCTCGCGGGTGCCCTCGCTGAGATAGACGTTGCGGTCGACGCCCGTGGTGACCGAGATGTCCGTCGGCGCCTTCATGTCTGCAGGCAGCGGGACGTAGCCAAGCACCTTCATGTAACCGGTGTTGCCGAGGTTGGGCAGGCCCGGGTACAGGCCATTCCAATCCCCCCAGTAGTTCGATCCGCTGGGATTGTTCGGCGTGCAGCCCTCGCACAGGCCGGCCAGGGCCACCACGGCGATCTCGCCGCGCAGGTTGGTCGTGTCCCACACGGTGATCAGCGCGAACTCGTTGCTGTTGGTCACGGCCACCGCCGTGGGCACCTTGCCCGGAGCCAGCTGGGCGCTGGCCTTGTTGGTCGAGGTGTTGGTCTGCGCAGAGGCGATGAAGCCGCTGTCGAACACCATCAGGCTGTTCATGCACCAGCCGGGCCGGCCCAGGCATCGCGCCACACCGACCGGATTGCCGACGGCCCCGCCGGCCTGCCGGTACGACGCACCGTTGATCTCGTCAAGACCGGCGCCGTAGTACACCCACTTGAGTTCGGGCCGCTGCGAGAAGACCGCGTTGCTGACAGAGCTGATGGCCAGGTCGGCCACGCCCACGCGCTGCGCCGGTACATCGGGGATAAACGCGACATGGCCGCTGTTCGACGAGAAATCGCCGACCGTGTTGCTCCATGCGCCGACCTGCCACGTGCCGCAGGCGAGCTGTGGATCGCAGGGACGCTGCCCGCCGTTGCGGTCGGACACGAAGGCGTTGTCGTTTCGCTTGAACCAGGTGGGCACGCCGCTGTTGCCGGTGGTGCCGTAGGCCGAGGGCGCGGGTCCGTAGCGATAGTCGATCCCCCCGGCCTTGCCCATGGCTGCCGCCACCGTGCGGTAGCTGGCCGCGTCGACCGTGGTCGTGCCGCCCGTCAATGGGTCTGGGCCGCCGGGCGCAGGCGCCGCGGCACCGCCCGCCGAGCCAGAACCGGAACCGGAACCGGAACCGGAACCCGTCCCGGTGGCTGATGGGTTGGCCGCGGCGCCGGCAGCCGAGGGTGCGCTGCCGGCGCCAGCCAGTGCCGCCAAGCCGATCCCTCCGCCGCCGCCGCCGCCACCACCTCCCCCACAGGCCGTCAGGACCATGCCTGCGACGACGAGGGCTCCTCCAAGCGTTATTACTTTCATCCTATTAACTAAAGTTCCAAATAACTATTTGTACATTGGCTCCTGTCCTACAGGCAAACATCCTTGCAAATCTTTTCCGAGTCGTTGTGGAAATGCGGCCGAGTTGTTACGTACGTATAGTGAGTCCATGAACAGCGCCCTCTACGCACAACGTCGCGCCCGTCTGGCGGCGCAGCTCGGCCCTGACGGCATCGCCATCGTGCCGACGGCGCCCGAGCAGCCGCGCAACCGCGACACGGATTTCCTGTATCGGCACGACAGCTACTTCTATTACCTGACCGGCTTCACCGAGCCCAGCGCCTGGCTGGTGCTGGCCGGCGACGGCCGCGCCACGCTGTTCTGCGCCCCCAAGGACCTCGAACGCGAGATCTGGGACGGCTACCGCCTCGGCCCCGAGGCGGCACCGGGCATGCTCGGCGTCGACGAGGCCTTCTCCGTCGCCACGCTCGACACCGCCCTGCCGCGCCTGCTGGAAAACCGCGGCACCGTGTGGTACCCCTTCGCCACGCACCCGGGGCTCGAATCGCGCGTCGACGGCTGGCTGCAGAAGGTGCGTGCCCGCGTGCGCTTCGGTGCACTGTGCCCCGAGCAGCAGCGCGACCTGTGCGGCCCGCTCGACGAGATGCGACTCGTCAAGGACGCGCACGAGCAGGACATCATGCGCCGCGCGGCCGACATCAGCGCGCGCGCCCACATCCGCGCGATGCAGACCTCGGCCCGCATGCTGCGCGCCGGCCAGGAGGTGCGCGAATACCACCTCGACGCCGAGCTGCTGCACGAGTTCCGCCTTGGTGGCTCGCAGTACCCGGCCTACGGCTCGATCGTGGCCGCGGGCGCCAATGCCTGCGTGCTGCACTACCGCGCCGACGCGGCCCCGGTGCGTGCCGGCGAACTGGTGCTGATCGACGCCGGCTGCGAACTCGACGGCTACGCGAGCGACATCACGCGCACCTTCCCGGCCGACGGCAGGTTCACCGGGCCGCAGCGCGCCCTGTACGACCTGGTGCTGGCGAGCCAGGACGCTGCGGTGGCGGCGACACGGGCCGGCCAGCGCTTCAACGACCCGCACGAGGCGACCGTGAAGGTGCTGGCGCAGGGCCTGCTCGACCTGGGCCTGCTCGACGCCAACAAGGTGGGCTCGGTGCAGGACGTGATCGACAATCGCAGCTACTTCCAGTTCTACATGCACCGCACCGGCCACTGGCTGGGCATGGACGTGCACGATTGCGGCAGCTATGTGGAGCCCACGCAGGTGGGTGAAGTCAGCGAACGCAAGGACCCGCTCTCGGGCGAGCTCATCAAGAACCGCCCCAGCCGCATCCTGCAGCCCGGCATGGTGCTGACCATCGAGCCCGGCCTGTACGTGCGGCCTGCCGAGGGCGTGCCCGAGCGGTTCCACAACATCGGCATCCGCATCGAGGACGACGCCATCGTGACGGAGCACGGCTGCGAACTGATCACGCGCGGCGTGCCGGTTCAGGCCGACGAGATCGAAGCGCTGATGCGCGGGTGAATCGCAGCGGGCCCGTCGCCGACGGGCCCGCTGCGATTCTTTTCCGCCCCGCGTGCCGGGCTGCATCCCGCGCAGCCAACCCGGCCGCGCGGCGCTCAGGGGATGTTGGCCGATGTGACCTGGAAGGGGCCGCCGGGCAGGCCGAAATCGCCGCCGTACTCGAAGGGGTCGCCGTTGCCGCTGCCCATCCCGCAGCCATTGGGCGCACCGCAGGCGCTGCCGCCGTAGTTGTGCATGATCACCGGCCCATAGCGGTAGTTGCGCAGCGCCCGGCCGCCGTAGTCGGCCACCGAGACCACGTACGACTCCGCCCCGTGGTTGTCCGTGTCCTCCGCCGCGATCGGGTCCACCAGCCGCGTGTCCTTGAGCGTGCGCACCACCGAGCCGCTGTTGCCGTCGCCGGCAAAACGCACCCACTGCAGCTGGCGGTCCCCGCGCGAAGTGACGATCACCTCGCGGGTGATGTCCGGGAACACCGCGTTGCCCGCCTTCTCCTTGACCAGCGCGATGCCCGTCGGGTTGCGCCCCACCGCCACCGCGCCGACCTCCACGATGCTCGCCGCCGAGCCGTTGCCGGCCGTGGGGTAGTCGCCCAGGTTGAAGATGTGCAGCTGCCCGTCCTGCGTGGCCACCCAGGCGCGTCGGTTGGCGCCCCACGCGTAGGTCTTCACGGCCGTGGGCCGGTTGGCCATCGACACCGTCTTGATGACCGTGGGTGTCTGGGCGGGGGCGCCGGCGAAGGTGCGCGGCCACTGCGAGTCGGCCGGGCCCACCGACGTGGTCACGCTGTAGTCCGCGTCGCTGCCGAAGTACATGCTCTGGTAGTACGCGAACAGCGGCCGAAGGTCCAGGAAGGCCACCTTCTGCTCTGACTTGGAGACCACCACCGCAACGCCGCCCTTGGCGTAGGTGTTGAAGTTGCGCCCCCCGGACCGGAAGGTCGCTCGGTTGGCCGCCTTGTTCAGGGGCAGGTCGAAGGTGGATTCCCGGCCCGGAACGCCGGCAGGGAGGTACGCCGTGCGATTCACGCCAGTGGTGACCGAAATGCTCGTCGGCGCCTTCATGTCCGCAGGCAGCGGAACGTAGCCCAGCACCTTCATGTACGCCGTGTTGCCGAGGTTGGGCAGACCGGGGTAGAGCCCTTGCCACTCTCCCCACCATGAAGCGGGCGAAGCCGGCTTGGCGGGCGTGCAGCCCTCGCACAGGCCCGCCAACGCCACCACGGCGACCTCGCCGCGCAGGTTGACCGTGTCCCACACGGTGATCAGCGCGAACTCGTTGCTGTTGGTCACGGCCGCCGCCGTGGGCACCTTGCCCGGCGCCAGCCGGGCGCTGGCCTTGTTGGTCGAGGTGTTGGACTGCGCGAAGCCGATGAAGCCGTTGTCGAACACCATCAGGCTGTTCATGCACCAGCCGGGCCGGCCCTCGCATCGCGCCACGCCGACCGGGTTGCCGATCGGCGCACCGGCCCGGCGGTACGCGAGGGCGCTGATCTCGTCGAGGCCTCCACCGTAGTACACCCACATCAGCTCGGGCCGCTGCGAGAACACCTCGTTGCTGGTCGAGCTGATTCCCAGGCCGGCCATGCCCAGGCGCTGCGACGGCGACTCCGGGATATAGGCGACGTGGCCGACGTTGGAGGCGAAGTCCCCGACCTCGTTGCTCCATGTGCCGACCTGCCAGGTGCCGCAGAAGGCCGGATCGCAACCGCGCTTGCCGCCCTGGCGGTCGGACACGAAGGCATGGTCGGCGCGCTTCGACCAGGTCGGCAGGCCGCCGTTGCCGGTGGTGCCGTAGGCCGCCGGTCCGGGGCCGTACCGGTACTCGATGCCGGCAGCCTTGCCGATGTTGGCGGCCATGGCCCGGTAGGAAGCCGCATCGTCGCCGACCGACGGACGCGGCGAGCCGGTATCGGCCAGCGCCGTGCTCCCGGTGGCTCGCGCCGCCGGGGCCTGGGCGATGCTCATCGAGCGCATCTCGGCGGCCTGCGCCAGGGCCGCGCGTGGCGCCATCCCGGCATCGCCGGCCCCATACGCGGCCAGTGCGATGCCCGCCACCACCAGCGCCTTGCCCATGCTCATTGCTTGCATGGCGAAAGTGTCCTGTCGACGGTGCGGATCGTCCAGCAAAGCCCCGACGGATGGACGGCCGCGCGGCCTGCGCAACGCCCCGGCGCCGCCGCAGGGAGCGCTCGCGCGAACATGGCGCGGGATCGACCACCGGCGCCTCGCCGTCGATCAGTTCGGCCAGCAGACGCCCGCTCGCGGAGCCCGGCGTGAAGTCACCGCACCGCCGGACAACCGGCACGCACACGTGCCACGGACGGTGGCCGCGTCCGTGGTGTGAGCCGGCTGGTCTGAGAAGCCCTGCGGCGCCGGCGGGGTTTGGCGCCGCGCCTCGGCGCGGCATGGGACAAGAATGCCGCCATGAGCACACGCATTCCTTCCCGATCGATCGCCCTCGCCGCCACACCGGACCGGCAGGCTGCCCTGCGCCGCCGGCTGGCGCTGTCCGCCCTGACCGGGGCGCTGCTCGGCGGTGCGGCCTGGCTGGCCGCACCGCGTGCCGAGGCGGCCGAACCCGCCGTGCTCGCGGCCGTTGCCGCGCGCGCCACCCTGCCGCTGGCCGAGGCGATCGCCAGCGTGGAGAAGAGCGCGCCGGGTCGCCTGGTGGAGGCCGAGCTGGAAGACGAGCGCATCGATGCGCAGGGCGCGCCGCTGTACGAGATGACGCTGGCCACGCCGCAGGGCCAGCGCGAGGACCTGATGGTCAGCGCCGCCACGGGCCAGGTCGTCAGCCGCAAGGCGGACGGCACGCTCAAGCGCAAGGAGGCCGACCGGCTGAAGGCCGCCACGCTGGCGATGCCGCAGGCCGTGCGCACGGCGCTGGAGCGCCAGGGCGGCCGCGCGGTCAAGGCCGAGCTCGACAGCCACTTCGGCACTGTCGTCTACGAGGTGGAAATCCTCACGCCGCAGGGCACCCTCGCCGAGGTGAAGGTGCACGCAGGCAACGGGCAGATCGTGAGCGTGGCCGGCAAGTAGCTGGCGGATTGCTCCTTTTTTGATAGCTGCTTGCGCCCATGGGACGGGCGCGAACGGCCGATTCGGCTCGCAACCTCTCAGGCCGCGGCGCCCGCCAGATGCCCGCGCGTGAAGGCCTCTTCGAAGATGGAGTAGCCAGCCCAGTCGGCATGGGCGAAGGCGAGTCGACCGGCGATGGGGGCCGGCTGCTCCTCTTTTGATAGCTGCTCGCGCCCGTGGGACGGGCGCAAATGGCCGATTTGGCTCAAAAGTCCGGGGGTGGGAATCGCCATCGCATGGCCATAGCGCGTGATGTCGATGCGCGTGGCGAGCCGTGGCAGGTCCGGGTGCGGCACGGACAGCTCGACCAGCAGCTCGTCGCGCCAGGCGCTCCACGGCGCGTCGAGCAACCGACGACGCCCCTCGGCCGCGGTGGCGCCGTCGAAGCCGCTGGGACCGAGCGGCCGGTACCAGCTCAGGACGGTGGCGCGCGGCGTCGGGTCCAGCGTCTGGTGGCGCGCGTCAACGTAGCCCAGGCCGCGCGTGCCGTAGACGACGTTGTCCCAACTCGGCGCGGCGCCGGGCCGGTCCTGCAGCGGCGCGCGCAGGTGCACGTTGGCCACCAGCCACGGCGCGTATTGCAGCCGGGCGGCGGCCTGGCGCAGGAAGTCCGGCGCCTGCTCCACCACGCGGGCGGCGATGAAGGCGGGCAGGGCGACGATGCAGCGCTCGGCCTGCCAGCGCACGACGCGCCCCGTGGCGGCGTCCCAGGCGTCGACCTCGACGCCGTGCCGCGCGTCGGCGATGCGCAGCACGGCGTGGCCGGTGCGCAGGCGTTCGCCCAGTGGCGCCGCCAGGCGCTGGGTGAGCCAGCCATTGCCTTCGGGCCAGGTGAGGACGGCATCGCGTTCGCCGCCGTCGGCGCCCGGCTCGCCCGGCGGATGGAAGCCGTGCCGGCTGGCGAAGTAGTGGATGCCGGCCCAGGCCGACACATGGGCGATGCCGGCGCCGTAGTCGTCGCGGCAGCAGTAGTCGAGGTACCAGCGCAGTTGGGGATCGGTCAGCCCTTCGCGGTCGAGCCAGGCGGCGAAGGGTTCGGCGTCCAGCACCAGCGCCACGGCCCTCGCGTCGGCCGTGCCCGACGCGCGAAAGGCGGGGATGGTGAAGTGCGCCTCGCGCTGCAGCGCGTCGACGCGCCGGCCGAAACGCTGGTACTGGTCCAGCGTGGCAGCGTCCACGCCCTGCAGCGGCAGCAGGCCGTCCTGCCACTCGCCCCGAAAGAAGAGGCGCTCCTGCGGGCTGTGGCACAGGTGGCGCTCGTCGTATTCCCAGCGGCCAGCGATGCGGCGGCGCAGGCCCAGTTCTTCCAGCAGGTCCTGCACCTCGTGCGCAGGCTCGCCGGGCGTCGGCAGGTAGTGCGCGCCCAGCGGGCAGGCGATGCCGCTCACGTGGCCACCGCGGGCGTTGCCGCCGGCGCGGTCTTCCAGTTCGAGCAGCACGAAGTCTTCCGTACCGGCCAGGCGCAGCGCCCGCGCCGCGGCCAGCCCGGCCACGCCACCGCCGGCGACGACCACGCGCGTGCGGCGTGTTTCGGCCGGCACGGCGCCGCGGCCCGCGCCATCGCGCCAGGCATGGCCGCGCCCGACGTCGATGCCGGTGAAGCCGCCGTCGATGGGCGGGCTCGACTCGCAGCCGGCCAGCGCCAGGACGCCGGCGGAGGCGCCGATGAAATCGCGGCGGCGCAAGGTCATGGGGCGCTCAATGGGTGACCCCGACCTTGCCCCACTCCTGCTCGTAGGTGGTGACCAGCACCTGGTTCGACAGCCGGTTGACCTCGGCCGGCACGCGGGCCATGTCCTTGGGGAAATCGAAGAGCAGGGGCAGCGTGTCTGCCGTGAGGAAGCGCAGGCCGGCGGGCAGCGCCTCGGGCCGGCGCCAGGGGCGGTGGCTGGCGATGATGTAGCCCCACTCGCCGAAGCTCGGCACATGGGCGTGGTAGGGCGTGGCCACGAGGCCGACGGACTCGATGGTCTGCGCCACCGTCCAGAAGCTCTTGCGCGCGACCAACGGCGAGGTGGTCTGGATCACGGCGTAGCCGCTGGCCGCCAGGCGCCGGTCGAGCAGGGCGTAGAAGCTGTTGGTGTAGAGCTTGCCGATGGCGAAGTTGGTGGGGTCGGGGAAGTCGACGACGATCACATCAAAAACATCGCCTGCCTCCTGCAACCACTTGAACGCATCGGTGTTGACGATCTTCACCTTGGGCGAGGAGAGCGAGTGCCCGTTGAGCGCGGCCAGCGTCTCGTGCTCGGTGAAGAGCCTCGTCATGTTCGGGTCGAGCTCGACCAGCGTGACCGACTCGACCGAGGAGTGCTTCAGGATCTCGCGCACCGCCATGCCGTCGCCGCCGCCGAGCACGGCCACCTTCTTCGGTGCGCCGTGCGCGGCCATGGCGGGGTGCACCAGCGCCTCGTGGTAGCGGTACTCGTCGCGCTCGGCGAACTGCAGGTTGCCGTTGAGGAACAGCCGGTGCCCGGCGCCCCCGCGCGTGACGACGATGCGCTGGTAGGGCGAGGTGGCGGCGAAGACGATGCGGTCCTGGTAGAACTTGTCTTCGGCCAGCGTCGTGATGCGGTCCGCGAAGGCAAAGGCGGCCGCGAGCGCCGCCAGCGTGAGCACGCAGGCCAGCGCGTGCGCGCCGAGG
Organism: Xylophilus ampelinus; assembly: GCF_901875635.1. Classification (GTDB taxonomy): domain Bacteria; phylum Pseudomonadota; class Gammaproteobacteria; order Burkholderiales; family Burkholderiaceae_C; genus Xenophilus. The sequence goes on from NZ_CABFMN010000055.1 coordinate 55,300, forward strand.
CGCCGCAGCTCGTGCCGGAACAGCCACAGCGCCCAGGCGCCCACGGCGGCGTTCATCAGGCCGAAGAGCAGCCCGGTGCGGATCATGCCCAGCTGCGGCACCAGCAGCAGCGGAAAGGCCACCGACACCGCCAGCGCGCCGAGGTAGTCGAAGGTCAGCACCTGCGAGACCAGGTCCTTGAGCACGATGTCGCGCCGGAGGATGCGCATGACCAGCGGAATCTCCAGCCCCACCAGCGTGCCGACCACGACCACCAGGCCGTACAGCAGCAGGCGGAAGGCGCCCGGCACGTAGGCGTTGGCGATGAACAGCAGCGCCGGCAGGAAGCCGCCGACGAGCGCGACCATGAGCTCGATGCGCAGGAAGTGTGCGGGCAGCTGGCGCTCGAAGTAGCGCGACAGCCACGAGCCCACGCCCATGGCGAAGAGGTAGGTGCCGATGATGGTGCTGAACTGCAGCACCGAGTCGCCGAGCAGGTAGGAGCTCAGCGCCGCCGCACTCAGCTCGTAGACCAGCCCGCAGGCGGCGACGACGAAGACGCTGGCGAGCAGGGCGATGGCGACGGGGGAGGGGCCGGCGCGGTGGGCAGCTGCAGCGGGCAGCGCGGCCGCATCGACCGGCGGCGCGAGAGGTTCATTCATGGCAGGGGCCTCGACCGTTCGGGCCGAGCCTGTCGAGGCCCTTGGGGCGGCGCTTCGACGGGATCAGCGCGAACGGTGGCGGAGCAAAGGCGCGGCCCGCCGTCAATGGATCGCTGCGGCGACGATGATGCTGATGCCCAGGCACATGGCGGCCACCACCATGGCCAGCGCCTTGTTGTGCTTCTCGACGATCTCGCCCCACAGGTCGTAGGGCGTGATCTTGTCGATGACGATGAAGGCGATCCAGAAGATCGCGACACCGATCAGCGCATACAGCAGGGTGCCCAGGATCGCCATCGGCTGGAGCCATTCGAGTTTCGGCATGCGGTCTCTCCGGTGTGTGAATTGAGTTGCGTGGTGTGCGGCGGCGTCGTCGCTACTTGTGGCCGCCGCCGCTCGAGTAGCCGCCGTAGGAGCCGCCCGAGCTTCGGTAGCCGCTGCCCGAGGAGCTCGAGCAGGTGGACAGGATGATCAGCAGGATGATGATCACCACGACGATCAGGATGATGGTGCCGCAGCCCAGGCTGGACGCGGCGCTCACGGGCAGCGCATCGGTGCGCTTGAACATGTCCTTCTTCGCGTCGAGCTTGAAGGCCGACGCCACGGCGTTGCTGTCGATGCGGCTGCCGTAGGACCAGGTGAGCTCGTTGGCGCTGCGCTCCATCGACAGCAGGCCGCCCTTGGGTTCGCCGTAGTCGCGGTTCTGCGTCTTCTGGCCACGCTGCACCTGCCAGTAGAACTCGCCGGCGACGTAGGTGGTTTCCGCCTCGTAGGCGTACTGCTGCCGGTAGACGCGGCCTAGATAGCGCGCGGTCTGCCCGCCGTCGGACACCACCGGCGCACCGGTTGCGGGCTTGACCATGCTCCAGCCGTCGCTCGCGTCGACCAGGAAGCTGAAGCCGCGCTTCCTGTTGTAGAGCAGGTACTCGTCCCAGCCGAAGTGCTCGTCGTCGCCGGGTTCCACGCCCATGCGGTGCTGGAAACCCACCACCTGCCAGGGCGCGCCCTGCAGCGTGCCCATCGAGCCCAGCGCGATGAGCGGCTGCACCGGTTCGTTCTGCGTGGCGTACTTCAACTCGCCGCCGATGCCGGCGCTGGTGTCGATGATGCTCTTGCACGACGGGCAGGTGATGCTCTTGCTGTCGGCGAAGTTGAGCGTGACCGGCGAGCCGCAGTTCGGGCACGCGAAGCTGCGGCCCTTCTCCTCCTTGGCCGATTCTTCGCGCAGCCCGGCCATCTTCAGGTCATCGAGCTCGACCGAGCGGCCCAGGTAGGCCGTGGGCGGCGCCGAGTCGTAGTCCAGGCTCAGGACCAGGCCCTTCTCGTTGCGCAGCTCGACGACGCGGAAGGGCTTGCCGAGCTCGGGCAGGCGCGGGAGTTCGCCCTGGGCCGACAGCAGCTTCACTTCCTCGTTGGACGCGACGGTGTAGCCCTGCCCGTTGAAGGTGTGGGTGGCGCCCACGCGCAACTGGTCGGCGGCCGGCGCGGGCTGCTGCAGCGCGTAGGGCAGCGAGAAGACGTAGGCGCCGTTGTCCTCGCTCAGGACGCCGGTGCGGTCGTCGGTGCCGTCGATCTGGGCGACCCATTCGGTCCAGCGGCCACCTTCGTAGGCGTACTGCAGGCGGCCGACGAGCGTGAAGGCCTTGTCCTGGATGCGGCCGGTGGCGAAAAGCTGCAGCGGGCTGAAGTCGTCGAACAGCTCCGCCATCTTGCCGATGCGCGCGAGCTGCTCGCCCTGGCGCACGACGGTGCTCTGGCAGTAGGGGCAGACGGCGAAGGCCGACTGCGCCGAGCGGAACTCGACCGGCGCCCCGCAGCCGGGGCAGGGGGCGCTGTACGTGCGCTGGGGAGACGGCGGGGCGCCGCCCGGCTCAGCCATGGGCAACGCACGCCGGCACGCGTCGGCGTTTCGGACGTTTTGAGGCCGCAGCGCCCGTCCCGCGGGCGCGAGCCGCTATCGAAAACATAGCAATCGGCAACTCAGACGAGCTTCTTGAGCAGCTCGGCCTTCTTGGCGTCGAACTCTTCCTGCGTGAGGATGCCCTTGGTCTTGAGCTCGCCCAGCTTCTCGAGCGTGGCCATGACCTCGTTCGGGCTCACGGTGGCGGCCGGCGCGGTGGCGGCGACGGCGGCCTGCGCGGCGGCGTTGGGATTCAGGCCCTGCTGGAGGTTCTGCGCCAGCACCTGGCCCAGCGCCACGCCGGCGCCCAGGCCCATCGCGTCGCCCGCGATGCCACCACCGCCGCTGCCCGAGCCTTCGGCGAACTTGGGAATCGCCTGCGCCGTCTGGTACTGCATGAACTTGCCCATGTCGTTGCCGACCATGCCCATGCCGATCTTCTGGTCGAGGATCTTCTGCAGCTCCTCGGGCAGCGACACGTTCTGGACCGTGATCGTCTCGAGCTTGATGCCGATCTTGGCGAACTCGGGGTTCAGCTGGGCGGCCAGCGCCTTGGCGAACTCGATCTGGTTGGCCGCCAGGTCGAGGAAGGGCACGCCGCTGGCCGCGATGGCGGTGCTGATGTTCTGCAGCACCAGGCCGCGCAGCTGGCCGTCGAGGTCGGCCACCGTGTAGGCGTCGCGCGTGCCCGAGATCTCGGTGTGGAAGAGCTTGGGGTCGGCGATGCGGAAGGCGTAATTGCCGAAGGCACGCAGGCGCACGGCGCCGAAGTCCTTGTCGCGGATGGTGATGGGCTGCGGCGTGCCCCACTTCTGGTCGACCTGCTGGCGCGTGCTGAAGAAGTAGACGTCGCTCTTGAAGGGCGACTCGAAGAGCTTGTCCCAGTTCTTGAGGTACGTGAGGACGGGCAGCGTCTGCGTCGTCAGCTTGTACATGCCGGGGCCGAAGACGTCGGCCACCTGGCCTTCGTTGACGAAGACGGCCATCTGCGACTCGCGCACCGTGAGCGAGGCGCCGTTCTGGATTTCCATCTCCTGCATCGGGAAACGCCAGGCGAGCGTGCCGTCGCCGGTTTCCGTCCACTGGATGATGTCGATGAACTGCTTCTTGATGAAATCCATCAGGGCCATGTCCACTCTCCTCGTCGATCGGTTGTTGAGCGCGGGATATTGCCATATCGCGCCCGCGGTGCGGCCTGCCGACAGCAGGGATCGGCCCGGCCATCCGAGCTATGCCACCCCCCGTCGCTTTCGTGACCGAGGTCTAGAATCGGCGCCCTTCTAAAACAGCGCCCTGGGCGGCCCGTGGCGGGCCACGCACCATCGGCATCAGGAGCCAGTTCCATGTCCGAGTCACAAATCTTGAGCGCCGAAGACAAGCGCGCCCAGCTGCGCCGCGCGGCGCTCGAGTACCACGAGTTTCCGGTGCCGGGCAAGGTGGCGATCACCGCCACCAAGCAGATGACCAACCAGCGCGACCTGTCGCTGGCCTATTCGCCCGGCGTGGCGGCACCTTGCGAGGAGATCGTCAAGGACCCGCTGAACGCCTTCAAGTACACCTCGCGCGGGAACCTGGTCGGCGTCATCAGCAACGGCACGGCCGTGCTGGGGCTGGGCGACATCGGGGCGCTGGCGTCCAAGCCGGTGATGGAAGGCAAGGGCGTGCTGTTCAAGAAGTTCGCTGGCGTCGACGTGTTCGACATCGAGATCGACGAGAAGGACCCGGCCAAGCTGGTCGAGGTGATCGCCGCACTGGAGCCGACCTTCGGCGCCATCAACCTCGAGGACATCAAGGCGCCGGACTGCTTCTACGTCGAGCGCGAGCTGCGCAAGCGCATGAAGATCCCGGTCTTCCACGACGACCAGCACGGCACCGCCATCACGGTGGCTGCGGCCATGGTCAACGGCTTGAAGGTCGCGGGCAAGAAGATCGAGGACGTCAAGCTCGTCGCCTCGGGCGCGGGCGCGGCGGCGCTGGCCTGCCTGAACCTGCTGCTGAAGGTCGGCCTGCAACGCAAGAACGTGTTCGTCACCGACCTGGCCGGTGTGGTCTACGAAGGCCGCACCGAGCTGATGGACGACGACAAGCGCCAGTTCATGCAGAAGACCGAGGCGCGCACGCTGGCCGAAGTGATCGAGGGCGCGGACGTGTTCCTGGGCCTGTCGGCCGGCGGCGTGCTCAAGCCGGCGATGGTGGCCAAGATGGCCAAGCGCCCGGTGATCTTCGCGTTGGCCAATCCCAATCCCGAGATCGCGCCGGAGGACGCGCATGCCGTGCGCGACGACGTGATCATGGCCACCGGCCGCACGGACTACCCGAACCAGGTCAACAACGTCCTGTGCTTCCCGTACATCTTCCGCGGTGCGCTGGACTGCGGCGCGACGACGATCACGGACGAGATGGAGATCGCCGCGGTGCACGCCATCGCCGAGCTGGCGCAGGCCGAGCAGAGCGAGCGCGTGGCGGCCGCCTACGTGGGCGAGAAGCTGAGCTTCGGCCCCGAATACCTGATCCCCAAGCCCTTCGACCCGCGCCTGATGATGAAGATCGCGCCGGCCGTGGCCAAGGCGGCCGAGGAAAGCGGCGTGGCCGCGCGTCCGATCAAGGACCTGGACGCCTACCGCGACAAGCTGCAGAGCTTCGTCTACGCCTCGGGCACGACGATGAAGCCGATCTTCGACGCCGCCCGGCGCGCCGGGAAGAAGCGCGTGGCGTACTCGGAGGGCGAAGAGGAACGCGTGCTGCGCGCCGCGCAGATCGTGGTCGACGAGGGCATCGCCCGCCCGACGCTGATCGGTCGGCCGAGCATCATCGCGCAACGCATCGAGAAGTTCGGCCTGCGCCTGAAGGAAGAGCTGGACTACGACGTCGTCAACGTGGAGCAGGACCACCGCTACCGCGACTTCTGGCAGACCTACCACCGCATGGCCGAACGCAAGGGCGTCACGGTGCAGGTGGCCAAGATCGAGATGCGGCGGCGCCTGACGCTGATCGGCTCGATGCTGCTGCACAAGGGCGAGGTCGACGGCCTGATCTGCGGCACCTGGGGCACGACGGCGAACCACCTGCACTACATCGACCAGGTGATCGGCAAGCGCCCCGGCGGCTGCGAGAGCACGCCGCAGGACGTGCCGGTGTACGCCTGCATGAACGGCCTGCTGCTGCCCGACCGCCAGGTCTTCCTGGTCGACACGCACGTCAACTACGACCCGACGCCCGCCGAGCTGGCCGAGATCACCACCATGGCCGCCGAGGAGATGATGCGCTTCGGCCTCAAGCCCAAGGCGGCGCTGCTGTCGCATTCGAACTTCGGCACCAGCAGCCAGCCCAGCGCGCTGAAGATGCGCCAGACCCTGGAGCTGCTGCGCACCCAGGCGCCCTGGCTGGAGGTGGACGGCGAGATGCACGGCGACGTGGCCCTGGACGGCAAGCAGCGCGCCGCCGTCATGCCGCACAGCGCGCTGGCCGGCGACGCCAACCTGCTGGTGTTCCCCAACATCGACGCCGCCAACATCTCCTACAACCTGCTCAAGACAGCGGCCGGCGGCAACATCGCCATCGGCCCGGTGCTGCTCGGGGCGGCCAAACCTGTGCATGTTCTCACGGCGAGCGCAACTGTTCGGCGCCTCGTGAACATGACGGCGCTCACCGTGGCGGACGCCAACGCTGATCGTTGATCGCTTTCTTCAACAGCGTGCGCTAACTTATCGCGCCAGTGCACCCCCAGGGCGCCTGCTCAATTCTTGGGCAGGCGCTTGCTTTTTGGGCATGCCTGGGGCACACTGGCGGGCTTGAATTTGCGGGTTAACCCGCAGTTCTGGTCCCCGCGTCCACAGCATTCGGTGCCTTCATGGCGTTTGCCGCCTCGATCTCGTCCAAAGTCTCCAAGTTTGCGCTCACTGGCGTGTTCATGGTGGTCCTCGGCGGGGTTCTGGCGCCGAGCCAGTCCATCCAAGCCAGGGAATTCCCGGCCCAGGACGAGACGATCGCGCTGTCGCAATTGCCTCTCCAGGGTCAGACAACGTACCGTGCGATCTTCGACGGCGGCCCGTTCCGGCATGACAAGGACGGCACCGTGTTCGGCAACCGGGAGCGTCTGCTTCCGCGCGAGCGGCGTGGGCACTACCGTGAATACACCGTGGACACGCCCGGTGCTCGCACGCGCGGCGCCCGTCGCATCGTGTGCGGCGGCCCACCGACGACGCCGCAGGCGTGCTGGTACACGGCGGACCATTACGCAAGTTTCAGGAAGATCGTGCCATGACGGACGATCGCACAGGCAGGGGTGACGCACCCACGCGTTCGGGAGAAGTTTTGATCACCATGGAAAGAACAGCGGAGATGAATCAGTCCCTTCGTGGCGTTCGGCCCAACATCGTTCAGTCGATCCGGGCCTTTCGCGTCAGCGACCTTCAGGAGGCGGCCCACGCGTCGGGCCAGCACTTCCTCTATGCCAACCTGGCGAACGCCCAGAGCAAGCAGGACGTGCTCGACCTGATCGCGCAGCAGTTCACCTTCCCGGCGCACTTCGGCAAGAACTTCGACGCGCTGTACGACTGCATGACCGATCCCTTGCACAAATCGGGCCCGCAGCCGGGCTTCGTCGTGGTGCTCGAGCAGATCCCGGCCAACGCCAAGTTCGACAAGGAAGCGCGCGAGCAGCTCCTGGACATCTTCCGCGACGCCTCGGACTACTGGGGCGACCGCAAGGTGCCCTTCCGGTGCTTCTATTCTTTTCTGTAGCCCGTTCTGCACAAGCCGGCCAAGCAGAACGGGCGAACGAGGCCCAGATCCAGGGTGCCCACAGCGCGGAACCCGCGCCCCTGGATGGCATCGACCTGAACGCGGATCCCGCGGCAGAGAAGATGCCGACCGACAAGCTGGTGGACGTATCCCCGCTGGCGCTGCGCATGAGCAGCCCCTTCAACAGCACCTACTGGCTGGCCGCCGCCTGAGCACGGCGCAGCCCCCGAAAAAGAGCCCGTCGATGACGGGCTTTTTTTCGCCTGCGAGAAGGCAGCTGTTCAGCCGGCCGTGGCCTGCGCCAGCGCGATGTACTCCGACACCGGCACTTCCTCGGCGCGGCGCTGGGTGTCGAAGCTGCCGGCGAAATCCCGCGCCTCGAGCCAGCGGCCCAGCGTGTGGCGCAGCAGCTTGCGGCGCTGGCTGAAGGCGAGTTGCACGAGCGATTCGAGGTGCGCGACGTCCACCGGCGCCGGTGCGGCGCGCGGCACCATGCGCACCACCGCGCTGTCCACGCGCGGCGGCGGCTCGAAGCTGCCGGGAGGCACGAACAGGATGTTCTCCATCGCGTAACGCCACTGCAGCATCACCGACAGCCGGCCGTAGTCCGCCGTGGCCGGCGCCGCCACCATGCGGTCGATCACTTCCTTCTGCAGCATGAAGTGCTGGTCGGCCACGCGGTCCGCCCAGCGCAGCAGGTGGAAAAGGATGGGCGTCGAGATGTTGTAGGGCAGGTTGCCCACCACGCGCAGCGCCTTGCTGCCTGCGCCTGCGAGCCGGTCGGCCAGGGCGCCCAAGTCGACCTTCAGCACGTCGGACTCCACCACGTCGAGCTGCGCATGGCTGCGCAGGCGGGCGGCGAGGTCGCGGTCGAGTTCGATCACGGTGAGCCGGCCCAGGCGCTCGACCAGCGGCTGCGTGAGCGCCGCCAGGCCGGGGCCGATCTCGACCATGGGATCGCCTGCCTTCGGCGCGATCTCGCGCACGATCGCATCGATGATCGCGCCGTCGGACAGGAAGTGCTGGCCGAAGCGCTTGCGCGGCGCGTGCGCCTTCATGTGGGCGATCAGGACTGCGGCGGCTCGCGCAGTTCGACGTAGGCGCGGTTGCGCACTTCCTGCGCCCAGGCCTCGTACGCGTCGTCCATCTTCTTGTCGCGCAGTGCGTTGCGCGCAGCGGCGCGCAGCTCCTCGGGGTTGAGCTTGGCCTGGCGGCGCCCTTCCACCTGGATCAGGTGCACGCCGAATCGCGTGCTGATCGGGTCGCTGATCTGGCCCGGCTGCAGGCGGCTCATCGCCTCCTCGAACTCGGGCACGAAGGAGCCCGGCACCGTCCAGCCCAACTCGCCGCCGTTGCGGGCGCTGCCGGTGTCCTGCGACTGGTCGCGCGCCAGCGTGGCGAAGTCGGCCGTGCCGCTCTGGATGCGGCGCTTGTAGTCGTTGAGCAGTGCCACGACCTGTTCGGGCGTGCGGTTGCCGTCCGGACGGATGAGGATGTGGCGCACCTGGGTCTGCGTCACCATGCCGTCGGCACCGGCGTTCGCGCGCTCGCGCGCCAGCACCTTGATCACGTGGAAGCCGGCGCCCGAGCGCACCGGGCCCGCGATGCCGCCCACCGGCGTCGACTGCGTGGTCTCGACGAACAGGGGCGGGTAACGGTCGGCGTTGCGCAAACCCAGGGCACCGCCGTTGTTGCGCGCGTCGGGGGCGTCCGACGCCTCGGCCGCGAGCCTGGCGAAGTCTTCGCCGGCCCGCGCACGGCGGGCGATGTCCTGCGCGCGCTTCTGCAGCGCCTCCACCTGCGAGGCGCTGGCGTTCTCGGGCACGGCGACCAGCACCTGGGCCAGGTTGATGTCCTGCGCACCCGGTGCGTTCACCCCGCCGCGCTGGTCACGCAAAAACTGGTCGACCTCGGCGTCCGTGACCTTGACCTTGGGTTCGAGCTCACGCTCGCGCAGACGCGTGAGCAGAATCTGGTTGCGCACGTTGTTGCGGAACTCCTCCCTGGACATCCCCCCCTGCGTGATTCGCTGCTGCAACTCGCCGACGCTGATGTCGTTTTGCCGCGCCACCATCGCGATGCCCTGATCGACAGCGGTGTCGTCCGCCCGCACACCCTGTTCCTTGGCCAGCTGCAACTGGGCGCGCTCGCTGATGAGCTGCTCCAGCACCTGTTGCGTCAGCTGCGCGCGCGGCAGGCGCTCCAATTCGGGTGACCGATCCTGCAGGACGCGGTCGACGCGCTTTTGCACCTCCGTGTTGGTGATCGGCTCCGAGTTCACCAGCGCCACGATGTACTCCGCCGCACGCTGGCCCTGGGGCGCAGCCGGCGGCCGCGCATTGGCAGGGGGAACCGCGACGATGGGCCCGGCCCGCATGATGTCGGTGATGCCCATCGGGCGCTGCGAGCGCTGCTGCTGCACGCGCTGGGTCTGGGCCACGGCGGTGGTCGCCAGCGCGGCAGCACAGGCCAGCGCGAGGGTGGAACGCAGGAAGTTCATGGCGATGTCCTTGCTCGGGCGAACTCAGTCGTAGTTGGTGAAGCGGCTCGGTGCCGGGATCGGCGAGCGCAGCGGCTGATAGCGCGGCACGTTGAGCTGCAGGGTCTGCATGGGGCTGGAGCCCAGGCTGGAGAAGCCCAGGAACTCCAGCTGGAACATGATCCGCTTGGTCGACGTCGCCAGGCCGGTGCTGGTCTTCTCCAGAACGATGCGGCCGATGTAGCAGCAGCCGTCGTACTCGAAACCGATGATCGCGTCGGTCACCCCCGGCCGGTCGCCGGCGCTGGCGTACAGCGGGCGCCCCAGGGCGTTGAACGACGAGGGCTTGTCGCGCAGGCTGTAGTTGAGCCGGCCCACGGCGTACCAGCGGCCGCCGCCCTGCCCGCGGCCGGGGCCGAGGTCCTGACCCTTGTCGCCCCACAGGTCGTTCAGCGGCCACTGCCAGCCGAAGTCGATCGACTCGTTGCCCGCGCCGTTGGGCGAGATGCGGTCGGCCTGGTAGCGGTACGAGACGCTCAGCGTGCGATAGGGCCCGGGCGTGTAGCGCGCCGTGATCGTGCTGCGGTTGGAACGGCGGTCGTCGGGGTTGTACTGGAGCGTCGTGTCCAGGCTCCACTTGGGGCTGAGATTGATCTGCGCGCCCAGCATCAGGTCGCTGGAGCGGTCGGTCACGGGCAAGGTGCCCGCCGTGGTGAGGGTCGTGCCGTCGACCACGTTGGTCAGCGTCGGCATGGTCACTCGCTGGTCGGAGAAGCGCCGGCGTTGCGCGATGCCGAAGCGTGCCAGCTCCGCGCCGCTGCCGGGATCGAGCAGGCGCGAGGTGAGGCCGAGCGTCAGGGCGTTGGTCGACGAGATCCGGTCGTTGCCGGAGAACTCGTTCTCGGTGAACAGCGTGGCGAAACTGAAATCGTTGGCGGCCGTGTCGTACACCGGCAGCCGGCTCTGATCGCGGTAGGGCGTGTAGACGTAGAAGGCGCGAGGCTCCAGCGTCTGGCGGAACGCCTTGCCGAACAGGTTCACGTCGCGCTCGAAGGTCATGCCGCTGTCGAGGCTGAAGGTCGGCACCGTGCGGGTGGCCGACGTGCGGCCGTCGGACATCGGACCGTCCAGCTGGTAGCTCGAGGCATGCAGCTGCACCTTGGGCGTGACGTACGCGCCCGGCGTCACGAAGGGCCGGCTCAGGCTCGCCAGCGCGTAGGCGCGGTCGCCGTTGGGTTGGCCCTGTTCCGCCGTACGGGCGCGAAAGCGCGTGAAATCGGTGTTGAGCGAGAAGTCGAAACCGTTCCAGTCGTACTTCGCGTAGTTGGCCGTGAGCTGCGGCAGCCGGTCGTAGGGCGGGACGATCGGCGACGCCGAATACTGCAGCGTCTGGTACGACAGCGCACGCGCCTGGCCGCTCCAGTCGCCCTTGCTCCAGCTCAGCGAGCCGTCGATCGGCAGCAGGCGGGTGATCAGCGAGGGCGTGCGGGTGAAGTCGCGCCAGTAATCGTCGTCGCTGACGCGGTTGGCGTCGAGGTTGAGGTTCAGCGAATCGAGGCCGATGGCCGGGGCGTCGAACTTCTGCCGGTACTTGCCCCACAGGCCCCAGCGGTCGCGGTTGCGCAGCCGGTCGTCGGGCATGTAGTCCAGGCGCACCTCGCCGCTGTAGTCCTTCTCGAGGAAGCGGAACTCGTTGGCCACGCTGATGCCGCGCTTGCTCATCACGGTGGGCGTGAAGGTCGCGTCCCGATTGGGTGCGATGTTCCAGTAGTAGGGCAGAGCGAGTTCCAGGCCGTTCACGCTGTCCATGCCGATCGTGGGCGGCAGGAAGCCGCTCTTGCGCTCGTTGCTCAACGGAAAGCTCACGCTCGGGATCGGCGGCGTGCTCACACCCATGAAGGTGAGCTTCACGTTCTCGGCCGTGCCGACGTTCTCTTCGTTGTCGGTGCGCAGGTTGGCGGCGCTCAGGAACCACGCCGGCATCCAGCCCGGGTAGTCCTCGCGGCGGCAGGTGGTGTAAGTGGCGCGGCGTGCGATGGCGCGGTCGGCATCGACGAAGTCGACGCGTTCGGCCTCGCCATGGGCGCCGGTGGCCAGCAGCTTGTAGCGCACGTTGTTGAAGAAGCCCTCGAAGGTCTCGACCTTGAGTTCGAGCTGCGGGCCTTCGTAGACGTTCCCGGCCTGGTTGACACGCACGTTGCCGCTCGCCTTGGCCAGGTCGTCGGGCTGGTAGTACTCCAGCCGGTCGGCATGGATCACCGTGTCGCCGCGGCGCAGCGACGCGTTGCCTTCGACGATGGTCTCGAGGTCGGGCCGTCCCGACACGCGGTCACCCTCGACGATGCTGGGGCGCTGGCCGCGCTCGGCCGGCGGAATGGTTTCGACCAGCATCGGCGTGCGCTTGAGCACCAGCGGTGCATCCGGCTCGCCGCCCGCCTGGGCCCAGGCGCCGTGCGCATGCAGCAGGGCGAGCGTCAGCAGCGCCAGAGGCAGCGGCGGCAGGCACCGCGGCCGGGGCGCTCGGTTCGGATCAGGCATCGGTACGGAACGGCAATCTTGGGTCGAAGGGGCCACGCGGGCCGGCCCTGCGCGACGCGCGGCGTCCGGGGCCGGGCACTGCGGGCTCCATCAGCGGCCGCAAGCCTGCAGCGCAGGGCGGATTTGTAGAATCGAGATTATCCATGACAGCCCCTTTGCCCCCGGCCGCCGGCCCGGAACGACCGAGCCTGCCGGGTGTGCCGCCGGCGTCCACCCCCGCCGCACCCATCGCCTGGGCCGATCCGGCCCGCGCCGAAGCCTTCGCTCGCTGGATCGAGGCGATCGCGCCCGGTCAGGGGCTGCGGCCCGACACCGTGCGACTGGCCTCTGCCGATGCCAGCTTCCGCCGCTACCTGCGCGTCGACACCACCGCGCCGGGCCTGGCGCGCATCGTGATGGACGCGCCGCCCGACAAGGAGGACAGCCGCCCCTTCGTGAAGGTGGCGGCGCTGATGCGCGAGGCCGGCGTGACCGCGCCCGAGGTGCTCGCCTGGGACGAGCCCCAGGGCTTCATGCTGCTCGACGACCTCGGCCATCAAACGATGTTGGACCGCATCGACCGCGACCACGCCGAGGCCAACCGCCCGCGCTACGAACAGGCCATCGACGCACTGATCCGCTGGCAGCTCGCCTCCAGGCCCGGCGTGCTGCCGCCCTACGACGCCGCGCTGCTGCAGCGCGAGCTGCAGCTCTTCCCCGACTGGTACCTCGCGAAGCACCGCGGCGTCGCGGTCGAGGGCAAGCTGAAGGACACGCTGGACAAGACCTTCGCGCTGATCGTCCAGGCGAACCTGCGCGCCGCGCCGGTGTTCGTGCACCGCGACTTCATGCCCCGCAACCTGATGGTCAGGGACGACAGCGAGACATCCCTGGGTGTTCTCGACTTCCAGGATGCGGTCTACGGCCCCATCACCTACGACATCGCCAGCCTCATGCGCGATGCCTTCCTGAGCTGGGACGAGGATTTCGTCATCGACATCACCGTGCGCTACTGGCAGGCGGCGCGCAAGGCCGGGCTGCCGGTCGACGAGGACTTCGGCGACTTCTACCGCGCCGTGGAGTGGATGGGCCTGCAGCGGCACCTCAAGGTCGCGGGCATCTTCGCCCGGCTCACGCTGCGCGACGGCAAGCCGAAGTACCTGGCCGACACCCCGCGCTTCATCGCCTACATCCGCGCCACCGCCAGCCGCTACCGCGAGCTGACGCCGCTGCTGCGCCTGATCGACCAGATCGAGGGCACCGAGGCTGCGACCGGCTACGCCTTCGGCCGGATGTGAACTTGCAAGCCAAATCGGCCCGCAGCGCCCGTCCCGCTTGCGCGAGCAGCTATTGATTTCATAGCAATCATGCCGCGCATTCATTGCCCCGACGCCTTGAGCCCCGGCCAGTCGCTGACCCTGCCCGCCGGCGCCGCGCGCCATGTGCAGGTGCTGCGCCTGCAGCCGGGCGACGCCTTGACGCTCTTCGACGGCCGCGGCGGCGAGTACGCAGCGACCGTCGAGCGCATGGGCCGCAGCGACGTGCAGGTGCACGTCGGCGCCCACGACCCGGTGGAGCGCGAGGCGCCGATCGCCGTGCATCTGGCGGTGGGCATGCCGGCCAACGAGCGCATGGACTGGCTGGTCGAGAAGGCCGCCGAGCTGGGCGTGGCCAGCATCCAGCCCCTGGTGACAGCGCACGGCGTGCTGCGCCTGGCCGGCGAACGGGCCGAGAAGAAGCGCGCCCACTGGCAGGCGGTGGCCATTGCCGCCTGCGAACAGTGCGGCCGCAACCGCGTGCCGCCCGTGCATGCGCCGCTGGGCTTCGACGCCTGGCTCGCGGCGCTGCCCCCACCGGATGCCGATGTCCGGCTGCTGCTCGCCTTCGCTGCCGACGCGCAGCCCTTGCCGGCGCTGCGCGCGGCCGGCGCCGCCACCGTGCTGAGCGGCCCTGAGGGCGGCCTCAACGCGCAGGAAGAGTCCGCCGCTCGCGCACGAGGCTTTCAGGGCGTGACGCTCGGCCCGCGCGTGCTGCGCGCCGAGACGGCAGCGCTGGCCGCGCTGATGGGCCTGCTGGCGGTCGCGGGCTGAACGCTCTGCGCCCCGGGCACTCAGCGATAGTGCCCGTGCCGCTCCAGCACCTCGATCTTGTAGCCGTCCGGGTCCTGGATGAAAAAGAAGCGCGCGAGCAGTTCCTCCCCGCGCTTGAACTCCTTGACCTCGCCGGGCTGGTGCCCGAGCGCGGCCAAGCGCGCCCGCTCGGCACGGACGTCATCGGTCACCGCGGCGATGTGGCCGTAGCCCGTGCCGTGCGTGTAGGGCTCCGACTGCCCCTTGTTGAGCGTGAGCTCCAGCTCGAAGCCCGAGGCTTCGTCGCGCAGATAGACGAGCGTGAAATCGGGGAAGTCCAGCCGATGCACCTCCTGCAGGCCGATCAGGTCGCGGTAGAAGCGCATCGACCGTTCCAGGTCGACCACGCGCACCATGGTGTGGATGAGCTTGGACATGGGAATGGGGTGCCGGTCAGTGATGGCGTGCCTCGCGCCAGGCGCTCGGGCTGGCGCCATAGCGCGACCTGAACACACGCGCGAAATGGGCCGGGTCGGAGAAGCCCCAGGCATGGGCGATGTCGGCGACGGCGCTGTGCCGGTGGGCCGGGCTTTCCAGCGCCTCGCGGCAGCGCTCGAGCCGCTGCTGGCGGATCCACACCGACACGCTGACGCCGCACTGCCCGAACAGCTGGTGCACGTAGCGCGGCGACATGTGGTTGGCCGCTGCGATGGAGGCCGGCGACAGGTCCTCGTCCTGCAGGTGCCGCAGCGCGTAGTCCTGCAGTTGCTTCAGGTACCGCGCCGCCAGGCCGCGCGAGGGCGCCTCCAGGCCGTGGCTCAGGGCCGCACACAGAAGCTCGAGCGTGGCCCGCTCCACGGCGGCCTGGTCCTCGTCGGTGAACAGGTCGAGCTGCCGCGCCAGGCTGTCGACATGCGAATACAGCACCGCGCCGATGCCCCGCCGGCTGTCGAGCACGGTCCCGGTGAAGCGGGAGGAACGCGGCAACCGCTTCTGCACGTCCGCCAGCGGAAGCACCAGCGACACCTTGTGCAAGCGCTCGATCACCGTGAAAGCACTGGGCTGTTCGCTGGTCCAGATGACGAGGTCGCCCGCGCCGACACTCAGCGCCTGCCCGCCCAGGTGAAAGCACTCGCTGCCCGAGCGCGTGATCTGCACGCCGACGAAGGCCTGCGCCTCCCGCCCCACGACCTGTGGCAGGCGCCGCCCGGAGCAGGGATCGCATTCGCACTCCACCACGCGCACGCCGCCGAAAGAGCGCTTGCGCAGGCTGGCGGAGAAGCCGTGGGGCACCGCGCGGTCGACGTCCCAGCGCCCGTAGCTGGCACCGAGCGCCGCTTCCCAGGCGTCGGTGGCCTCGCGGCGCAGCGCCTCATCGGTCGACCAGGTCTGCACGCAGGGATGGGCCGGTGCGGGTGAGGGCATGCCATGTCTCCATTCTTCGGGCGCTGCTGCTGCTTGCAGCGGTCTGCGCTTGTCAGGGCCGCGGATGCGCGCGGACCCGGCGGCTCGCCATCGCAGTCTGCGTGCGCCGGGGCCGGCGCGCAATGCGTCAGGACCCGAAGGCGGTGAAGGTCTGCACGGCGACCCGTCCGTCGCGCACCACCAGCGTGTCGGTCGCGAGCCGGACCGCCGGGGGCGCCGCCCAGGTGATGTAGGCGACGCCAGGCTCCACCACCTTGGCCCGCAGCTCGAAAGCGGCCCAGAACTGCGCCGTGGCGCCCGAAAGGAAGTCCCCGAAGAAGGTGCCGATCTCCGACAGGCCGCGCCAGGTGCGATCGGGCGTGATCAGCACGGAGGCGTCGTCGTAGTCGGCCAGCAGGGCGTCCAGGCCCTTGGCAAAGGCGCCGAGGTGGCTGTCCAGCACTTCGGCGGCGCTGCGGTCCCGCGAGGGGGTGCGCGATGTTGTGGTGTTCATGGTTTCTCCGTTCGGGGGCGACACGGCCGGCCGGGAGGCCGGCACGCAACGGTCAGGCGGCCTGGCGCCGTGTCCCGGCGGCGAGGAAAGCGTCCCAGGCGCCCTGCGCGACGTCCCAGCCCACGTTGACGATCACGGACGCGTCGGGATTGATGAACGCCAGAGGGCCGGAGAAGGTCATGAAGAAGGCGCTGTCGACCGGGAAGTAGGTCTTGTCGTGCCGCGCGCCGGACGACTCGTACCCGTAGCCGGGCGCCACCGCGGTGTCGCCGCCCTCGGCCACGCCGCCGCGCACGTCCATGCGCCCCTTGTAGAGGAAGTACTCGCCCGGCCCGGTGTGGAAGTGCGCGTTGAACGAGGAACCGGCCGGGCACTCGAAGACGGCGGTCCAAGTGCCGGCCTCGGGCGATACGTGCAGCAGGCGCCAGGTGATGCCGCCCTTGGACAGGGCGTCCGGGAAGGGTGCCCAGGGTCCGTCGTCCATCTGGACGTACTCTTCGGCGGCTTTCTGCTTCGTCATGGTCTTTGTCTCCTTGTGTGGATTGCGCGTGGGGTCGCGCCGGCCGGCGTGTCGAACGCGCTGGGCGCGCCCGCCGAATCGGCCACGCCACTCTAGGACGGCAGCCCCGGACGCAGTTGTCCACGAGTGCACGGCGGCAGGGACATCAGCGCACGCCGGTGTTCGCATGGGCGACCTTCCGGCCGTGCCGGCACGGCCACAATACGCGGCCGGCCTCGCCACCACAGCGCGCCATCCTTCTCTCCGGACGCGATCCCATGCCTCATCACGACCCACGCCGCCGCCCCCGCGCCCTCGCCTTCGCCCTGGCGGTCGCCACGCTGTGCGCCGCGGCCCAGGCCCAGACCTTCAGCGCCGTCGCGCCCACGCCCGCGCAGGTGCGCCCGGCGGTGGACGAGGCCTACACGCGGCTGCTGTCGGCGCCGCAGGTGCAGCAACTGCTCGAGGCGGTGAAGGCCGACCACGAGCGCTCGGTCGACGACCTCAGGATGCTCACCGAGATCGAGGCACCGCCCTTCAAGGAACAGAAGCGCGCCGAGGCCTTCCTCGCGCGCATGAAGGCGCTGGGCCTGAGCGACGCGAAGATCGATGCCGAGGGCAACGTGGTCGGCCTGCGCAAGGGCACGGGTGGACCCGGAGGAGGTGGCCCCAAGCTCCTGATCTCGGCCCACCTCGACACCGTGTTCCCGGCCGGCACCGATGTGAAGGTGAAAGACCTGGGCAACGGCAAGCTCGCCGCGCCCGGCATCTCCGACGACACCCGCGGCCTTGCGGTGCTGCTGTCGTGGCTGAAGGTGCTGAACGACCACAACGTGCAGACCGTCGGCGACCTGCTCTTCGTCGGCAACGTGGGCGAGGAAGAGCTGGGCAACCTGCGCGGCATGAAGCGCATCTTTGCCGACCACCTCGACATCGACGGCATGGTGGGCCTGGAGCCGGCGCCGGACGGCAGCGTGCTGATCCTGGGCACCGGCAGCCACCGCTACGAAGTGACCTTCAAGGGCCCGGGCGGTCACAGCTACGGCGCCTTCGGCCAGGTGCCCAGCGCCATCCACGGCATGGGCCGCGCGATCGCAAAGATCGCCGACGTGAAGACGCCGAGCTTCCCCAAGACCACCTTCACCGTCGGCACCGTGAGCGGCGGCACCTCGGTCAACACCATCGCGCCCGAGGCGAAGATGGCGGTGGACATCCGCTCCGACCAGATGGAGCCGCTGCTGGAGACCGAGAAGAAGATCCTCGCCGCCATCGACGAGGCGGTGGTGGAGGAAAACAGGCGCTGGAACGTGAACACGCTGAGCGTGACGACCAAGCTGATCGGCGACCGTCCGGGCGGCAGGACGCCGCCGGACTCGGTGATCGTCGAGGCGGCCACGCGCGCCAACGCCTCCTTCGGCCACAAGACGCTGCTGTCGGGCGCGAGCACCGACGCCAACGTGCCGATGTCACTGGGCATCCCGGCCATCATCGTCGGCGGCGGCGGCAGGACCGGCGGCTTCCACGCGATGAGCGAATGGATCGACGTGACGGATGGCTGGAAGGGCGCGCAGAACTCGCTGGTCACCGTGCTGGGCCTGGTCGGCGTGCAGGGCGTGACGCCGCCGCTGCTCGAGAAACGGCCGCCCCGCGCCAAATAATCCGCCGCGGCCTGGCCGGACAAGGCGCCGGGCAGGGTTGAGTCGGCCGCGCGGCTGCTCAACAATGGCCGGCTCAGTCACACACACAAGGAAAAGGCCATGGGTCTGCTCGATTCGGTTCTCGGTCAGGTGCTCGGCGGCGCCATGCAACAGCAGCAGCCGCAAGGCGCACCGGGCGGGCTCGGTGGCCTGGGCGACCTGGGCAGCCTCGCCGGCGCGCTGGGTGGCCTGCTGGCCAACAACGGCGACCAGGGTGGCCTCGGCGGCCTGGTCGGCAAGTTCGAACAGGCGGGCCTGGGCGACGTCATCGGCTCGTGGATCGGCAGCGGCGAGAACGCACCGATCTCCGGCGGCCAGCTCGGCAACGTGCTGGGCGGCGACGTGGTGTCGGGCCTGGCGCAGAAGCTGGGCATGAACGCGCAGACCCTGCTGCCGCTGCTGGCGGCGCTGCTGCCCCAGCTGATCAACCACCTGACGCCGCAGGGCCAGGCGCCCGCCCAGGGCCTGGGCAACCACGACGACCTGCTGTCGTCGCTCAGTGGTTTGCTACAAAAAGGATAGCTGCTCGCGCCCACTGGACGGGCGTTGCAGGCCGATTCGGCTTGAAAATCCAATGCACACGACGGCGCCCTCCAGAGCGCCGTTTTTTTGGTCCACCGCGCTGTGGGGCGATCGCGTACAACCGGGGCATGAACGCGCAACTCGGGCTGCTGGTGGTCTGCCAGTCGCTCTACCTCGTCAACAACATCACCTTCATCGCCATCAACGGCCTGGTCGGGCTGGCGCTCGCGCCGCAGGCCTGGATGGCGACGCTGCCCATCATGGGCTACGTGCTCGGCGGTGCGCTGTCGACCGGGCTGGTGGCGCGCACGCAGCGGCGCTGGGGGCGGCGCGGTTCTTTCCGGATCGGATTGGCGGTGGCTTTCGTCTCGGCCCTGGGTGCGGCCGCTGCGGTGTGGGTGCACAGATTCGTGGGCGTGTGCCTGGCGACCGTGGTGGCGGGCTACTACAGCGCCAACGGCACGCTGTACCGCTTCGCTGCGGCCGAGCTGGTGGCGCCGGCCTGGCGCGAGAAGGCGGTGTCGCTGCTGATGGCAGGCGGGCTGGTGGGCGCCGTGGTTGGGCCCAACCTCGCCGCACTCACGCGCGACTGGCTGTGCCGCAACCCTTCGTCGGTGCCTACGTGGCGCTGGCCGGCGTGGCGCTGCTGTCGATGCTCGCCATGTCCTTCATCCGCTTTCCGCCGCCGCCGGCCGTGCGTGCCGGCGAGCCGCGCGGCCGGCCGGTGCGCGAGTTGCTGCGGCAGCCGGCCTTCGTCGTCGCCAGCTTCGGCGGCGCGCTCGCCTTCGGCGTGATGAACCTGCTGATGACCGCCACGCCGCTGGCCATGCAGGTGTGCGGCCTGCCCTTCGCCGACGCGGCCTTCGTGCTGCAGTGGCATGTGATCGGCATGTTCGCGCCGGGCTTCTTCACCGGCCACCTGATCCGCCGGCTGGGGGCGCTGCCGGTGATGGCGGCGGGCCTGGCGCTGAACCTGGCCTGTGTGGGCGTGGCGCTCTCGGGCGTGGAGCTGCACCACTTCCAGGTCGCGCTCTTCCTGCTCGGCGTGGGCTGGAACTTCCTCTTCACCGGCAGCACCACGCTGGCGCTGGACAGCTACCGCCCCGAAGAGAAGGAGCGCGCGCAGGCCTTCATGAGCTTCACGCTCTTCGCGACGCTGGCGCTGACCTCGTTCACCGCCGGCGTGCTCGTCACCACGCGCGGCTGGCAGTGGCTCAACCTCGGCTCGCTGCTGCCGGTGGCGTTGATCGGCGCGTCGCTGCTGTGGCTGCGCCTGGCACCCCCTGCGCCCGCGCAGCGGCCGGTGGCCTGAGCGCGCGCGTCAGGCGCCGGCCAGCGCATTGAAGCGGTAGAAGTCCTCGATCTCCTCCTCGCACAGCGTGCCGCGCCCCTTGGCGTACAGGCGCACGGACTTCTCGCCGCGGATCTGCAGGAGGAAGTTGGTCTCGTGGTCCAGTGGTAAGGCACCTGCAGGCCGGGCGCGTTCATGAACACCGACATGCATGCGGCGCTTCAGCTTGGCGCGCGGCAGCTTGAGGTCGGCGCCGCGGAAGGCGCGCGAGATGTCGGGGCGGTGGAGCAGTTGCCCCGACAGGTCGGCCAGCCGGTGCCGGAACGCGAAGGCGGCCTCGTCGAGCTGTCTCCAGGGGCGCACGGTCGGCCAGTTCGATGAGCCCGGCGGGTTCCGTACGGCGCGTGTTGTCGTGGTATCTGGCCGTGTCGAGCATGGAATCTCCTGCATCGGCCACGCAACGCTGGCGCGGACCGAAGCGGAGATTCTGCGCACCGCGGGGTCGGTGCGCAGCACGGGACGCGGCGCCGGATGCGGCCTCAGGCGGCCACGGCGGACTCGGCGGCGGGCAAGGCGGCGATCACCTCCGCCACCGCGGCGGTGAGCTTCTTCGCATAGGGCACATGCAGGAACTCGTTGGGCCCGTGCGCATTGCTCTTGGGGCCCAGCACGCCGCAGACCATCATCTGCGCCTTGGGGAAGCCTTCGCTGAGCATGTTCATGAGCGGAATCGTGCCGCCCTGGCCGATGTAGCCGCAGGGCGCGCCGAAGTGCGCCTGGCTGGCGGCGTTCAACGCACGCTCGAACCACGGCACCATCGTCGGCGCGTTCCAGCCCGTGGCGCCGCCACCACCGTCGAAGGTGACCTTGGCCTGGTAGGGCGCGTTGTCCTCCAGCAGCGTCTTGAGTTCGGCCATCACCATCGCCGCATCGACCAGCGGCGGCAGGCGCAGCGAGAGCTTGAAGGCGGTGTACGGGCGCAGCACGTTGCCCGCGTCCTTGAGCGCCGGAAAGCCCTCGGCGCCTGTCACGCTCAGCGTGGGCTTCCAGGTGCGGTTGATCAGCGCCTCGACCGGGTCGGTGGTGGTGGGCAGCGCGAAGGCCGTGGAGCCGCCGCAGTCCCAGTGCGCCCAGGGGAAGCGCTTGTAGACCTCGTCGCCCAGGATGGCGGCCGTGGCTTGCGCCTGCGCCAAGCGATCGGGCGGCACCTCGCAGTGGAAGCTGGCGGGCAGCAGGCGCCCGGTCTTGCTGTCTTCCAGACGGTCGAGCACCTGCCGCATGATGCGGAAGCTCGAGGGCACCAGGCCCGAGGCATCGCCCGAATGCACGCCCTCGGTGAGGATCTCCACTTTCAGCGTGCCGCCGGCCAGGCCGCGCAGCGAGGTGGTGAGCCACAGCTGGTCGTAGTTGCCGGCGCCCGAATCGAGACAGATCACCAGCGCCACATTGCCCAGCCGCGTGCGCAGCGCGTCGACGTACGGCAGCAGGTCGTAGGAGCCGGACTCCTCGCAGGTCTCGATCAGGCCCACGATGCGCGGGTGCGCCGCGCCCTGCGCCTTGAGCGCCTGCACCGCCGCGATGCTGGCGTAGACCGCGTAGCCGTCGTCGGCACCGCCGCGGCCATAGAGCAGGCCGTTCTCGTACTTGGGCGTCCAGGGGCCGAGGTCGTTGCGCCATCCGGTGAACTCGGGCTGCTTGTCGAGGTGGCCGTACATCAGCACCGTGTCGGTCATCGACGTGCCCGTGGCCGGCACCTCGAAGAACAGCACCGGGGTGCGGCCTTCGAGGCGCACGATCTCCAGCGTCAGGCCTTCGACCTTCTGCGCCTCGACCCACTGCGCGGCGTTGCGCAGCACGGTTTCGAGGTAGCCGTGGGCTGCCCACTCCTTGTCGAAGCCCGGCGACTTGGCCGGGATGGCGATGTAGTCGGTGAGCTGGCGCACGATGTCGCCGTCCCATTTCGACGACACATCGGCCAGGGCACGGTCGGCATCGAGCAGGCCGGCCGGGATTTCGCGGTGCAGGGGGGCGTTCATCGGGGGCAATCTCCACGGGGCAAAAGGCGATTCTGCGCCGGTTGCCAAAACCCTGAAAGCGGACCTCCGGACGCGGAGGACGCAGAACATGCGCAGAGGGCGCAAAAGAAAACTTCACTGCCTTGGCTGGTTTCTTTTGCGTCCTCTGCGTAACCTTCTCGTCCTCTGCGTCCGGAAGTCCGCATTCATGGCCACCACCTCGAAGAAACCCCACCCCCTGCGCGTCGGCATCGGCGGCTGGACCTACGAGCCCTGGCGCGACAACTTCTACCCGAAGGGCCTCGCGCAGACCAAGGAGCTGCACTACGCCAGCCGGCACCTCACGGCGATCGAGGTGAACGGCACCTACTACAGCACCTTCAAGCCGCCGACCTTCCGCAAGTGGGCCGACGAGACGCCCGATGGCTTCGTGTTCTCGCTCAAGGCGAACCGCTTCGCCACCCACCGCAAGCTGCTGGGCACGGCGAAGGAGTCGATCGCGCGCTTCGTCGACAGCGGGATCGCGGAACTGGGCGACAAGCTGGGGCCGATCGTGTGGCAGTTCATGCCGACCAAGGCCTTCGAGCCGGAGGACTTCGAGGCCTTTCTCGCGCTGCTGCCGAAGAAGGAGGGCAGCCGCGTGCTGCAGCACGTAATGGACGTGCGGCACCCGAGCTTTCTGCTGGACGAGTACCGTGCGCTGGCGGCGCAGTACGGCGTGTCGACGGTGTTCACCGACGCCGACAAGTTCCCGTCCTTCGAGGAGCCCGAAGGCCCGGTGGCCTATGCGCGGCTGATGATGGCCGACGCCAAGCTGGCGGCCGGCTATGCGCCCAAGGCGCTCGATGCGTGGTGCGAACGCGCCAAGGCGTGGTCCGCGCAGCGGCCCACATACGTGTTCTTCATCAATGGAGCGAAAGAGAAGGCGCCAGCCGCAGCCGGCGCCTTACTGAAACGGCTGGGCTGGACGCCTGCCGAGGGAGGCTGAGCCGGGGTGGGCTCAGGCCGCGGCCTGCAGCGGCGCGGGCTTGCTGTCGTTGCTGGCGCTGCTGCCGCCGGTGCCGACGCTGATCTCGCCGGAAAGCTGGCCGCCTTCCTCGATGACGATCTTGCCGTAGCGGATCTTGCCGGTGACCTTGCCGGTGGCGTGGATCACGAGCTTGTCGCGTGCCGTGAGGTCGCCGTCGAAGACGCCGCGGATTTCGGCGATGTCGATGGCCACCGAGCCCTTGAAGGAGCCCTGCTCGGCGATCTGGATCACGCGCGAATCCATCGTGGCTTCGACGATGCCCTCGACCACGAGCGTGTCGCAATCGGTGATCTCGACGCCCTTGAGCTTGATGTTGGGGCCGACGGTGAGCTTGCTGCCGCCTTCCTTGGCGGGAGCCGCAGCCGCGCTGGCAGCCGCGTTGGTGGTGAGGGACGAGGGGTTCACGGGCGTGCCCGACAGGTTGGTGCCGCCGCCGACGAGCGGCGCGGGACGGGAGGTCAGGCTGTCGGTGTCGCGGTCACGCTTGCCGAAAAAGGGGGATTGCGATGCCAATGGGTGCTCCTCGGGAAAACGGCCATCGTAGGGGAGCACTCACGCTCGTTCGGCACTTCATTGGGAAAGATCGGTAACCAAATCCAAGCGTTCGAGGCGCACGTGTACTTTCGCCTGCGTGGCAAGCCCGCGGCCAGCACTGCCAGCGCGATTCAGCGCCATGCGGCACGGCCCTGGGTGAGGTCGTCGATGCGCCGCATCAGTTCTGCTGCCCCGGCCTCGGGGACGTCGAAGCACAGTTCGACGAGCGTGCGGTGCGACACCTCGCCCAGATGGGCCTGCACTCCTGCGAGCTCGCGTCGCACGGCGCCTTCGAAGGCATAGGGCACGGCGCAGCACAGCGTGCGCAGGCGCTGCAGGGGCACGACCTGCGCCTGCTGGAGCGCCTGGGCCACGCTGTCGGTGTACGCCCGCACCAGGCCGCCTGCGCCGAGCTTGACGCCACCGAAGTAGCGCACGACCGTGGCGAGCACGCCCTCCAGGTCGTGGTGACGCAGCACTTCGAGCATGGGCCGGCCCGCGGTGCCGCTGGGCTCGCCGTCGTCCACCGCGGCCGACTGGCCGCCGGCCATCAATGCCCAGCACACGTGCGTGGCGCCGGGGTGCCCGGCCCGCAGTGCGGCGACGATGGCCTGCGCGGCGGCGCGGTCGGGCACGGGTTGCACGCAGGCGATGAAGCGGCTCTTGCGCAGCAGCAGTTCGGCAGTCGCCGGTGCGGCGAGGGTATGGGGCATGGCGGGGCAGGCATGCCGCGCGACGCGGAACAATGGCGTCGCCGCACCCGGTGTCGGGGCTCGCGGCCAGAAAGGTTCCGATGATGCCGCAGCCACACGACTTGCTTCCCGCGCACGAGCGCCCCACCGACCATCCCGTCCATGCCGACGACATTCCCGGCATGTTCGACGACCGCGCGGCCGACGAGCGTTTCGGCAAGCCCGCGGGCGGCTGGCGGCGGCGGCTGTTCACCGTGATCTTCGAGTCGGAGACGCCGGCCGGCCGGGCCTTCGACCTGGTGCTGATCGCGGTGATCCTGGCCAGCGTGGCGGTGGTGATGCTCGACAGCGTGGCCGCGGCGCGCGAGGCGCACGGCATGCTGCTGCACCGCGTCGAATGGGTGTTCACGGCGGCTTTCACGCTGGAGTACCTGGCGCGGCTGGTGTGCGTGCAAAGGCCATGGCGCTATGCGCGCAGCTTCTATGGCGTGATCGACCTGTTGGCGCTGCTGCCAACCTACCTGGTGGCGCTGGAGCCCTCGCTGGGCGCGCTGATCGACGTGCGTGTGCTGCGCCTGCTGCGCGTGTTCCGCATCTTCAAGCTCTCGCGCTACGCGCACGAGTACCGCGCGCTGGCCATGGCGATGGTGGCGAGCCGGCGCAAGATCACGGTGTTCCTGGGCTTCGTGATGCTGATCGTGCTGGTCGCCGGCACGCTGATGTACGTGATCGAGGGGCCGGCGCACGGGTTCACGAGCATCCCGATCGCGATGTACTGGGCGGTGTCGACGATGACGACGGTGGGCTTCGGCGACATCGTGCCCAAGAGCGACCTGGGGCGGCTGATCGCGTCGGTGATGATGCTCTCGGGCTGGGGCGTGCTGGCGGTGCCGACCGGCATCGTCACGGCCGAGATGAGTGCGCAGCGGCGGCTGCAGGACCGGACGTTGCGTGTGGCGCGTGCGGTGGCCGAGCACACCGCGGCGGCGGCTTCATCGTCGTCCTCGTCACGGGTGTGTGACGACTGCGGCAGCGATGGGCATGCGGCGGATGCGCACTATTGCAGGCGGTGTGGGAACGAGCTCTGAGCGTGATTTTCGAAAGTGCAATCGGGCTGTGGCGCTTGATGTGCCTGCGCTGTGGCCGAAATCGTCACGTTCGTTACTTTCTTGGCTGGGCTTGTTTTTTTGGGCGCTGACCGGGGGCTTGTTCCGTCGTCGCTGTCGATCGGCCGGCACGACCGGCTGGGGCGCTGGCGGCGGCCGCGGGCCTGAACCGCTGCGCCTCATTCCCTCCAGTCCCCTCTCCCTCTCCCTCCCCCGCTGGGGGAGGGTCGGGGTGGGGGCTTGCAGCGATTGAGGAGGCGCGCCCCATCCAACGCCGAGGTGCCCCTCACCCCACCTCTCCCCAGCGGGGAGAGGAGCAAAACCGAACGCGCCCGCGCCACGCCGGCCGAACGCGCGCCCGGTCCAGGCCGGTGGTGCCGGTGTGCGGGCGCAGGCGCCATTCGCGGCGCCGTGCAGTGCCCCAAGCACGTCGATTCCAGGCGAGCACACAGCACGCACGACAAGCCAGTCAGCGCGAGCCAGCGCCGGAGAACGCATACCGGCGCCGCCGGCCGGGTTCAGGCCCACAGCGCTCGTACCGACCAACCGACCAACCGACTAACGTACCAACAGACCTGCCGACCTGCCCAAGAGTCCAAGAGCCCAAGCGACCCGATCAACAGCGCAAAACCCAAAAGTGCAATCGCCCGCCAGCGCAAGCCGGCCGGGCGCTGCGACCAAACTCGTCACAAACGTGACGATCGCCCAGAAGACTTCAGCGCCCCAGCCACTCCCTCGCCCATCCCAACCCCTCGCTCGTCCCGCCGCGCGGCCGGTATTCGCAGCCGATGAAGCCTTCCCAGCCGCAGCTCGCCGCCACCTCGTCGATGACCTCGAACAGGTACGGGTGGTGCAGCTCGCCCACGTCGGGCTCGTGCCGCTGCGGCACGCCGGCGATCTGGAAATGGCCCACGCGGCCGGTGGGCAGGTACTGGCGAATCTTCATCGCCACGTCGCCCTCGACGATCTGGCAGTGGTACAGGTCCATCTGCACCTTGAGGTTGGGCGCACCCACGGCCTGCACGATCGCATGCGCCTCGTCCTGGCGGTTGAGGAAGAAGCCCGGCACGTCGCGCGGATTGATCGGCTCGATCAGCACGTCGCGTCCCGCCTTGGCCGCCTCGCTCGCGGCCCATCGCAGGTTCTCGCGATAGACCTCGGCCGCGCGCTCGCGCGATCCTGCCGGGTCGAACAGGCCGGCCATCAGGTGCACACGCGGGCAATCGAGCGCCGCCGCGTAGTCGAGCGCGCGCAGCATCCCGTCGCGGAACTCCGCCTCGCGGCCGGGCACGCTCGCCGTGCCGCGCGAACCCTGGTCCCACGCCGCCGCGATGGACTCGGTCGTGGTGCCACCCGGCGGCGCGTTGAACAGGACCTGCTCCAGGCCGTGGGCCTGCAGCCGCACTGCGAGCTCCTCCGCGGGCCACGCGTAAGGGAACAGGTATTCAACGGCACCGAAGCCATCCTTCGCGGCCGCGCCGAAGCGGTCGAGAAAAGGCAGCTCGGTGTACATCATCGACAGGTTGGCGGCGAAGCGGGGCATGGCGTGAGGGTGTGAGAAGAGAAGTCACCCGCGTGCCGCAGCCTTCAGGCGGCCCGCTCGAACTTGAAGACCGCCGTGCTCGCGCGCGCGTTGGGCAGCCAGCGCACCACGCGCCCGTCCTGCAGGCCGAAGGCATCGAGGATGCGCAGGTGGTTGCGCTGCGCGAGCACTTCGAAGTCCTTGAAGGTGCCGACGCGGATGTTGGGGGTGTCGTACCACTGGTAGGGCAGTCGCCGCGTGACGGGCATGCGCCCGCGCGCGATGCTCACGCGGTTGGGCCAGTGCGCGAAGTTGGGAAACGCGACGATGCCGATGCGGCCCACGCGCGCCGTCTCGCGCAGCATGACCTCGGCATTGCGCAGGTGCTGCAGCGTGTCGATCTGCAGCACCACGTCGAAGCTCGCGTCCTCGAACATCGACAGGCCCTCGTCGAGGTTCAGCTGGATCACGTCGACCCCGCGGCGCAGGGACGTGAGCACGTTGCCGTCGGCGATCTCGACGCCGTAGCCCGAGCAGCCGCGCTGGCGCTGCAGGCGCTCGAGCAGCGCGCCATCGCCACAGCCGAGGTCGAGCACACGCGCGCCCTCGGGCACGAGCCGGGCGATGGGGTCCTGCACGTCGGCGCCGGTCATCTTCCGCTCTCCAGTTCGGCCGCGATGCGCTCGAACCAAGAACGCACCACGCCGAGATAGCGCACGTCGTCGAGCAGGAAGGCGTCGTGGCCGTGCGGGGCGTCGATCTCGGCGTAGCTCACGCTGCGGCGGTTGTCCAGCAGGGCCTTGACGATCTCGCGGCTGCGCGCGGGCGAGAAGCGCCAGTCGGTGGTGAAGCTCACGAGCAGGAACTTGGCCGCGGCGCGCGCGAAGGCGGCGCGCAGATCGCCGCCGTGGGCGCCGGCGGGGTCGAAGTAGTCCAGCGCGCGCGTGATGAGCAGATAGGTGTTGGCGTCGAAGTACTCGCTGAACTTGTCGCCCTGGTAGCGCAGGTAGCTCTCGATCTGGAACTCGACGTCCTGGGTGGAATAGCGCAGGTCATCCGCCTTGAGTTGCCTACCGAATTTCTGGTTCATCACGTCGTCGCTCAGGTACGTGATGTGGCCGATCATGCGTGCGATGCGCAGGCCGCGCTTGGGCACCACGCCGTGCTCGTAGAAGTGGCCGCCGTGGAAGTCGGGGTCGGTCACGATGGCGCGGCGCGCGACCTCGTTGAAGGCGATGTTCTCGGCGTTGAGGTTGGGGGCGCTGGCAATCACCGCGGCGTGGCGCACGCGCTCGGGGTACTGCAAGGTCCACGACAGCGCCTGCATGCCGCCGAGGCTGCCGCCCATCACGGCGGCCAGCGTGTCGATGCCCAGCGCATCGAGCAGGCGGGCCTGGGCATCGACCCAGTCCTCCACCGTGACGACCGGGAAGTCGGCGCCGTAGATGCGGCCGGTGTCGGGGTTGGTGTGCATCGGCCCCGTGGAGCCGAAGCAGGAGCCGAGGTTGTTGATGCCGATGACGAAGAAGCGGTCGGTGTCGAGCGACTTGCCCGGGCCGATCATGTTGTCCCACCAGCCCTCGGACTTCGGTTGGCCGGCGTAGACGCCCGCGACGTGGTGCGAGGCGTTGAGCGCATGGCACACGAGTACCGCGTTGCTGCGGTCGGCGTTGAGCGTGCCGTAGGTCTCGTAGGCGAGCGAGTAGTCGCGGATCGACGCGCCGCTGCGCAGTGGCAGCGGCGCTTCGAAATGCATCGACTGGGGAACGACCTCGAAGGACATCAGCGGCCGCCCGGCCGCCCGAAGGGCGCTGAGCGCCCCCACGGGGGGCAGTGAACGAAGTGAACGTGGGGGCACATGTGAAAAATGAAAAACCCGGCCTCGCCAAAAACGAGCCGGGCCATTCCGTGGACGTCTTTAGCTGTATTTGTTGAGCGCCCGCAAGCTGAAGCAAATCGGCGCTGCTCCCCGAAGGGAGCGGGCAGTATATCGTCGGGTCTCCAGGCGCGCCGCGGAGCTCAACCGAAGAGCGCCAGCAGGCCCAGGCCCAGGAAGATCACGGCCGAGATGGTGTGCACCAGCTTGATCGGCACCTTGCGCACGATGCGCTCGCCCAGGAAGACCACGGGCGCATTGGCCAGCATCATGCCCAGCGTGGTGCCGACGACGACCCACAGGTAATCGTGCGTGAAGCGCGCGGCCAGCATCACGGTGGCGATCTGCGTCTTGTCGCCCATCTCGGCGAGGAAGAAGGCGACCAGCGTGGTGCCGAAGACGCCGAAGCGCGAGGTCTTAGGCGTGTCCTCGTCGTCGAGCTTGTCGGGGATCAGCATCCAGATCGCCATGGCGATGAAGGAGATGCCCAGGATCCAGCGCAGCACGTCGGGCCCCAGGGCACGCGTGACCCACGCGCCCACGGCGCCGGCGAGCGCATGGTTGACGATGGTGGCGGCGAAGATGCCCAGCACGATCGGCCAGGGCTTGCGGAATCGTGCGGCAAGCACGAGGGAGAGAAGTTGGGTCTTGTCGCCCATTTCTGCCAGCGCGACGATGCCGGTGGCAACCAGAAATGCTTCCATGATGACGTGGGGTTCCTCGGCCGAAGGACGCAATTGACCACGCAACCCTTCGGCCATATCCCGAAGTTGCGCAGTCAATGGTCTCGCCAGGTGATTCACTGTGTACGCCATGCCTGCGTGGGGCGCAGGACAAGTCTGTTGACGCACACCCTTCTCGAGCGGAAGGCGGCTACTCCCCAATGACGGCGGCGATTCTAGCCTCCGGGTTTACCCATAGCCAGTTCGATGTAGGAAATGATCCATGTAAGCGTGCGCTCGCCTTGCCTAAATGCAAACATGGCGTTGTGCCGGGGCAAATTCCTAGTTGCACCCGAAATAAATCACCCATAATGGTCGGGCCTCCGGTCGGAAATGCCGGGGCGATTCGGTGATCGGTCAGTTTCGCCGGGTGTGCGCAGAGCACGCCTCGCTTTCGGGACTCCATCGCTTTTTCTCAGTGTTCATAGGAGTCCCGTGATGGGCAACAAACTGTACGTCGGCAACCTGCCTTATTCGGTGCGCGACGGAGATCTCGAGCAGGCCTTCGGCCAGTTCGGCGCCGTGACCAGTGCCAAGGTCATGATGGAACGCGAAACCGGCCGCTCCAAGGGCTTCGGTTTCGTCGAAATGGGCAGCGATGCCGAGGCGCAGGCCGCCATCCAGGGCATGAATGGCCAGCCGTTGGGCGGCCGCAGTGTCGTGGTGAATGAAGCACGCCCGATGGAACCGCGTCCTCCCCGTAGCGGTGGCTACGGTGGTGGTGGCGGCGGTTACGGCGGCGGTGGTGGCGGCGGCTACGGTGGCGGCGGCGGCGGTGGTTACGGCGGCGGTGGTGGCGGTCGCAGCGGCGGCGGTGGTGGCTACGGCGGTGGCCGCGGCGCCAGCGGCGGCGGCAACGACGGCAGCTTCCGCAGCCCCTACGGCACCGGCCCGCGCGGCGGTGGCGGTGGTGGCAACCGCGGTGGCTACGGCGGCGGCGGCAACAGCGGCTACTGATCCGACCTCGGTCGCAGACAGACGAAAGGCTCCCTCGGGAGCCTTTTTCTTTCTCGCCCCTCCGCGCGCCGCCGCCAAGCCGACGGCACTGCCCGGCTACTCGCCGCTGCGCTTCTTGCGTGCGCGCCCTTGCACGGCGCGGTCGAAGAGTGCGTTCGGCATCAGGCGCATGATCTTGGCGACCACGCCCATCTGCCAGGGGATGACGCGATAGCTGGTGCCAGCTTCGATGGCACGGAAGGCCTGCTCGGCGAAATCGTCCGCCTGCATCAGGAAGGGCATGCCGTAGCGGTTGCCTTGCGTGAGCGGCGTGTCGATGTAGCCGGGGCAGAGAGTGACGACCTTGACGCCCGTGGGCCGCAACTCGCCCCGCATGCTCTCGCAGTAGGCGACCACGCCCGCCTTGCTGGCGCAATACGCGCCGTGGCCCGGCAGGCCGCGGATCGAGGCCACGCTGCCGATGCCCACGAGCCGCCCGCTGCCGCGCTGAACCATGCCGGCGATGAAGGGGTGGAAGGTCGCCGCCAGCCCCACGTTGTTGATGGCGAAGGTCTGTGCCATCACGTCGAGGTCGCCGCGCTCGGCGGTGTCGATGCCCACGCTGATGCCGGCGTTGGCGATCACCACGTCGGGCAGGCCCTGCGTGGCCAGGCAGTCCGCACCCGCCCCCACGATGCTGTCGATCACGCCCACGTCGGCGCTATGAATTCGGTAGCTGTCTGCGCTCAATCCACGGGCCTTGGCCCACGATTCGATCTCGGCCGTGCGACGCGCCACGAGGGCCAGCCGGTAGCCGGCGTCGGCGAAGCGCCCGGCCAACGCCTGGCCGATGCCGCTGGACGCACCGGTGATGAAGGCCAGCGGTGCGGTGCTCGTCATGGGCAGGGGCTTCCGGATCAGCGCTTGCCGGCCGGCATTGCGGCCGAGGGCACCAGCAGGCCGCGCACGCGGCCATTGAGGTTGGCGATGCCGCTGAGGTTGTCGTAGTCCATCGAGTCGGCCGTGAAGCGGTCCGAGCCGCGGATCAGCGTGACGGGCTTGTTGGACTTCACGCGCTCGGTGTTGACGAAGGCATGCAGGAAGTCGCCGCGGAACTCCAGCCGCGGCATCGGACGCCCATTGGCCAGGACTGCCGCATCGCGGATGACCACCGCGTTGCCGAAGAGCTGGATCTCGCTGCCGTCGCCGTTCGACAGGCCGCGGTCGGCGGTGGCGTGCGTGACCAGGCCGTCGGGCGAGATCGAGCGCACGCGCACCTGGTCGACCTCGAGCGTGTCGGTGTCAGGGTAATGGCGCCCCTCCTTGCCCGACAGCTCACTGCGCAGGCTGCCGTCCGGCAGGAAGTTCTTGACCGTGAAATCACGCATGAAGAAGTCCGGCTCGTGCGTGGGCGCCTGCTTGGCGGTGGGCTGGACGAGGCGCGGGGCGTTGCGCACCAGCCAGTAGGTGCCCAGCGCCAGCGCGCCGGTGAGGATGATCGGCAGGTACAGGCTGGCGCGGTCCAGGCTCTGGCGCAGCCGCTTCCAGGCGCCCAGGCGTTCGCGCCGCGCCTGGAGGGCATCCGCCGGCGTCGCCGTACTCATGCGACCACCCCCTGTGCCGCATCGAGCAGGCGGCGGTAGTGGCCGCCGGCCATCAGCAGCAGGTCGCAGAATTCGCGCGCAGCGCCCTCGCCCCCGCGGGCCGTGGTCACATGGTGCACGGC
Source organism: Xylophilus ampelinus (assembly GCF_901875635.1). Taxonomy (GTDB): domain Bacteria; phylum Pseudomonadota; class Gammaproteobacteria; order Burkholderiales; family Burkholderiaceae_C; genus Xenophilus. The sequence continues at coordinate 87,735 of NZ_CABFMN010000055.1, forward strand.
GGCGCGCACCTCGACGTGTGCGTTGGCCGGCGCGGCCGCGAAGCTGACCTGGCGCAGCACCGGGAGGTCGGGCCAGTCGTCGCCGATGGCGGCCGCCTGCGCCCAGTCCAGGCCCAGGGCGTCGAGCATGGCCTGCGCGGCCGGCAGCTTGTCGGTGGTGCCGTAGCGCACCTGGTCGATGCCCAACGCCTCCAGCCGCACGCGCAGCGGCTTCGAATCGCGGCCCGTGATGACGGCCGGCACGATGCCCGCGCGGCGCAGCATCTGCAGGCCGTAGCCGTCGAGGATGGAGAAGCGCTTGAGCGTCTCGCCCGCCCCGCTGAAGTACACGCCGCCGTCGGTCAGCACGCCGTCGACGTCGAAGAAGGCGACGCGAACGGCCTGAGCGGCGAGCAGGGTCTCGGGCGCGAACTGCTGCGCGGGGACCAGAGGGGTGCCCGCCATCAGATGACCTTGGCCCGCATCAAGTCGGTGGTGTTGAGCGCGCCCGTCAGGCGGCCCTCGGCGTCGACCACGAACAGCCGCGTGATGCCGTGCTGCTCCATCAGCTCGGCCGCTTCGACCGCCAGCGCGTCGGCGCGCACGGTGCGCGGGTTGCGGTGCATGACGTCGGCCGCCGTGGGCGCGCGCAGGTCGGCGCCGGCCTCGATGAGGCGGCGCAGGTCGCCGTCGGTGAAGATGCCGGCCGCGCGGCCGGCCTCGTCCATCACGGCCGCGGCGCCGAAGCCCTGGTTGCTCATGGCACGCATCAGTTCGGTGATGCCGGCCGTGGGCAGGACGCGCGGCACCGCATCGCCCGATCGCATGACGTCGCTCACGTGCGTGAGCAGCTTGCGGCCGAGGGCGCCGCCGGGGTGCGAACGCGCATAGTCCTCGGTGCCGAAGCCGCGCGCGTCGAGCAGCGCGACGGCCAGCGCATCGCCCATCGCCATCTGCGCCGTGGTGCTGGCGGTGGGCGCCAGGTTCAGCGGGCAGGCTTCCTTGTCGACACCGGTGTCGATCACCAGGTCGGCATGGCGCGCCAGCGTGGACTTGTGGCCGCCGGTCATCGCGATCAGCGGCACACCCTGACGCTTGATGACGGGAAGGATGGCAGCGAGTTCGTCGCTCTCGCCGCTGTTGGAGATGCCGATGACGATGTCCACCGTCTTGATCATCCCGAGGTCGCCGTGGCTGGCCTCGGCGGGGTGGACGAACATCGCGGGCGTGCCGGTGGAAGCCAGCGTGGCAGCGATCTTGCGGCCCACGTGGCCGCTCTTGCCCATGCCCATCACCACCACGCGGCCACGCACCTCGAGGATGCGGCGCACCGCCTCGACGAAAGACTCCCCGAGCCGCGCCTTCAGGCCCAGGACGGCCGCGGCCTCGATGTCGAAGGTGGCGCGGGCCCGCGCCAGGAGGGCATCGGGATCGAGGGGCAGGGAACTCATGCGGGAATTTTATCGACCGGCCGGTGCCCCCACGGAAAGCGCATGGCGCTTGCTAGGATCGGCGCATGCCCGCGCCCCACGCCTCCTGTCCGACCGAATCCATTTCGGCGAGGCGCGGGTCGGGCGGCGGGCGCGCGCACGGCCCGCGGAGCGCGGCTTGAGCTCCTTCGAACTCACGCTGCTGTACCTGCTGGCCGCCGTGCTCGGCGTGGTGGCCTGCCGCTCCTTGAAGCTGCCGCCGATGCTCGGCTACCTCGTGGCCGGCGTGCTGATCGGCCCGCATGCGCTCAAGCTGGCCGACAACGACGAAGGCATCAAGCACCTGGGCGAGTTCGGCGTCGTGTTCCTGATGTTCGTGATCGGGCTGGAGTTCAGCCTGCCGAAGCTACGCGCCATGCGCAAGCACGTGTTCGGGCTCGGCCTGCTGCAGGTGCTGCTCACGATGGGCTTGGCGACCGTGGGCGCGCTCGTGCTGGCGCGCTTCCTGCCGCCGCAGTGGCGCCTGGGCTGGCAGACGGCGCTGGCGCTGTCGGGCGCGCTGACGATGAGCAGCACCGCCATCGTCGTCAAGCTGATGGCCGAGCGGCTGGAACTCGAGAGCGAGCACGGCAGGCGCGTGATGGGCGTGCTGCTGTTCCAGGATCTGGCGGTGGTGCCGCTGCTGGTGCTGATCCCCGCGTTGGGCGCCCCGCCCGAGACGCTGATCAAGGACCTCGGCATCGCGATGCTCAAGGCGACGGCGCTGGTGGGCCTGCTGCTCTACGGCGGCCCGCGGGTGATGCGCTGGTGGCTCACCCTGGTCGCGCGGCGGCGCAGCGAGGAGCTGTTCATGCTCAACCTGCTGCTGGTCACCCTGGGCTTGGCCTGGCTGACCGAGCTGGCCGGGCTGTCCCTCGCGCTGGGCGCCTTCATTGCCGGCATGCTGGTCTCCGAGACCGAATACAAGCACCAGGTCGAGACCGACATTCGCGCCTTCCATGACGTGCTGCTCGGGCTGTTCTTCATCACCATCGGCATGTCGCTCGACTGGCACGTGGTGGTGGACCACTGGGCGCTGGTGGCGGTACTGCTGGTGCTGCCGCTGGGCTTCAAGCTGGCGCTGGTGACGGCCTTGGCGCGCGGGCTGGGCGCCACCTCGGGGGTGTCGCTGCGCACGGGGTTGTACCTGGCGCAGGCGGGCGAGTTCGGCTTCGTGCTGCTCACGCTGGCGCAGGATCGCAGCCTGCTGCCGCCCTGGCTCGCCAACCCGGTGCTGGCCTCGATGATTCTGTCGATGCTGGCCACGCCCTTCATCGTGATGTACAGCAACGCCATCGTGCGCAAGCTGGTCGCCAGCGACTGGATGCAGCAGTCGCTGCAGATGACCAGCATCGCGCGCAAGACCATCAACACGGCCGAGCACGTGATCATCTGCGGCTACGGCCGCTGCGGGCAGAACCTGGCGCGCATGCTGGAGCGCGAAGGCATCCCCTACATGGCGCTGGACCTCGACCCCGACCGCGTGCGCCAGGCCGCTGCCGCCGGCGACTCGGTGGTCTTCGGCGATGCGGCGCGGCTGCAGGCGCTGATGGCCGCCGGCCTCGCGCGCGCCAGCGCCGTCGTCATCACCTACCTCGACGTGCCGGGCGCGCTCAAGGTGCTTGCGAACATCCGCGCGCACGCACCGCAGGTGCCGGTGATCGTGCGCACGCAGGACGACCACGACCTCGAGAAGCTGCAGGCCGCCGGCGCGACCGAGGTGGTGCCGGAGGCGATCGAGGGCTCGCTCATGCTGGCCAGCCATGCACTGGCGCTGGTGGGCGTGCCGATGCGGCGCGTGATCCGCGTGGTGCAGGACCAGCGCGACGCGCGCTACAACCTGCTGCGCGGGTACTTCCACGGCGCCGACGACGACACCGTGGACGAGATCGACCACGAGCGGCTCGACAGCTTCACGCTGACGGCCGGCGCCCGCGCCATCGGCCGGCCGCTGGCGCAGCTGGCGCTGCAGGCGATGGGCGTGCGCGTGGCGGCCTTGCGGCGCCAGGGGGGCCAGGCGGCCCAGCCCGGCGACGACACGGTGCTGGCGGACGGCGACACCCTGGTGCTCTCGGGCAAGCCGGGCGCGCTGGCCTTGGCGATCGACAAGCTCCAGCGCGGCTGAGCGACGCCCGCGGCGGTTTCAAGCCATTTCGGCCCGCAGCGCCCGCGGGACGGGCGCGAGCAGCTATCGATTCAATAGCAAAGCAGGCTCAGGGCGGGAAGGTGGAGCGCGGGGCCACGCCGGCCACGCGCTCGAGCGACTCGCTGGTCAGCCACTGCGTGCCGCTGAGGAAGAAATTCCGGCGCTGCACCAGCCGCCACCCCTCGGACGTGACTTCCCAGCGGGCGCCGCGCCAGCTCGGCAGCTCGGCACTGAAGGCCGCCGCGACCTCCGGCGTGCCCAACCATGGCGCGGGCCCGTCCAGCGTCCACACCACCTCGGCCGCCACGCCCGGGTAGGCCTGGCCGCGAAAGCGCATCGACTGGACGGAGCCGACCTGGCGCACCGCTTCGAGCTTCACTGCCTTGGCCACGCACAGGCGGCGCGCACCGCTCCAGTCGGCCAGTGCGGGCTGCGGCGCATAGGTGCGGATGGGTTGCGACAGGAAGCCGCCGGACTGGCCCTCTTCGCTCGGCCCGTACAGGCCCGCGGCGACCAGCGCGTCCATCCAGGCCAGCGTGCCGGCGTTGCCCAGCTGCACGTTCACCGGCTGGCTGTCGTAGGCGAGGCCGTTGGCGACACAGATCGGATCGCGGGCCGGCCCGTCGCCCTGGGCCAGGGTGGCGCGCAGAGCGTCTTCCAGCTGGCCCGCGCTCACGCTTGGCGGCGCGGCGGCCATCAGGCTCGCCGCCGCGCCCGCCACGGCCACGCCCGCCAGTGGAACGCCCAGCCACACCCACAGCCGCCGGCGCGGCGCGGACGCAGCGCCGGCGTCGAGCAACGGGGGCGGCGGGACCGCCTGCGCCTGCTGGTAAACGGCCGCACCGCAGGCATCGCAGAAGCGCGCGGCCTCGGGGACCTCGCTGGAGCAGGCGGCACATCGCACGATGATGGGCTTCCGGGTGGGTGGGGTGCAGGTTGTTGAAGGGCGCTCAGTTCGCCAGCGTCGGATTGCGCTTCTCTTCCTCCAGCCGCTGCTGCTGGCGCACGGCCTCGCACTGCGGATGGGAACGCTGGGCCGGCTTGGCGCACTCGGCGGCCAGGCACTGCGCCCGGGCGATGAAGTTGCGGCCCGCGCACACGGCCTCGGGCGTCGGCGGCGGCGGTGGTGGGGGCGGCGGCGCGACCGGTGCGGCAACGGGCACCTCCACCGGCGGCTTGGGCGCCACGGGTGCGGGCACCTCCTTCTTCGGGCGAGGCTTGGCCGGCGGCGCAGCCACCGCGGGTGCGGGCGCCGGT
>NZ_CABFMN010000056.1 GCF_901875635.1 Xylophilus ampelinus
CTAGTCCCCAACATACTCCGGATGGATGTCCGCGATCCGTTCGATGAAACCTTCGATCTGGCGGATGTGCTCGCGCAGCAGGGCCACCGACGCGACCTCGTCGCCTGCGATGACCGCGGCCGCGATTTGTTCGTGAAAGGCCAGAGCCTCCTCACTTCCGCGCAATTCAGTACTGGCGATTCGGCGCAGGCGGTCCAGGTGCGTTCTCGCCTGGCGCACCACCTCCCACGCTGAGGCATGGCCCGCCAGGACCATGATCATCCGGTGCAGTTCCTCGTCGGCACCCAGGCTGCCCTCGCGATCCTCGTGGCGTATGGCGTCGCGCTGCCGCTCTACGATTCGCAGCAGCACCTTTCGGTCTGACAGTGGGGCCCGCGTGGCTCGTGCTACCGCGGCGCATTCGAGGGCCTCGCGCACGAACAGCGCATCCCGCAGGGCGCTGCGATGAAGCAGGGAAGCGAAGGTGCCCTTTTGCGGCATCACGTCGAGCAGGCCGTCGGCCAGCAGGCTGCGAAAGGCCTCGCGTACCGGGGTGCGACTGACACCGAACTGCTGTGCGACATCGCTCTCGTTGAGGGCCGTGCCGGGTACCAGGACCACATCGACAATCGCGCGCCGCAAAGCCCCGTAGACCTGGCTGCCGACCCCGCCGCGCACCGTGCCCGGCTGGATGCCGCCCAGGCCCGCTAGGCCTTCGAGGGTCGATGCGAGGACGAGACTGGAGCGCGACATCCCGCTATTGTTCCACTTTGATGTTCTGGTCCTTGACCAGGTTCGCCCAGCGCTCGCGGTCTTCGCGCACGGTCTTACGCAGTGCCTCCACCGTGCCGGGCGCCGGGTTGGCCCCGAGGCTCGCGAGCTTCTCCTTCACGTCCGGCTGCGACAGCACGCGCACCACGTCGGCATTTACCTTGGCCACGATGTCGGCCGGCGTGCCGGCCCGCATGAACAGCGCTTGGTAGGCCCCAGTGTTGTAGCCCGGCGCCATTTCTGCCAAGGCAGGGACATTCGGGAAGGCCGGATCGCGCATCGGAGTCGACACGCCGATCAGCCGCAGCTTGCCGGTCTTCACGAAGGCGCTCGAGCTGAAGGCGCTGTTGAACATCAGGTCGTTCTGGCCGCTGACCACGTCCTGCGTGGCCTGGGACCCGCCCTTGCTGGGGATGTACGTCCACTGCAGGCCCATGCGCGTCGCGAACAGCAGCCCGGCCATATGGGGCCCGGTGCCCATGCCTGCGGTTGCGTAGTTGAGTTTCGTGGGGTGTGCTTTGGAGTACGCCACCAACTCCTGCAGGTCGTGGATCGGCACGCCGGGGTTCACCGTGACGTAGTAGGGCGAACTGGTGAGCATGCATACGGGTTGCAGATCCCGCTCGACGTCGTAGGGCAGCTTGTACAGGGTAGGGCCGATGGTGAGGGTCGC
>NZ_CABFMN010000057.1 GCF_901875635.1 Xylophilus ampelinus
ATCGAGGCGCTGGTGGATCGCGTCGCGCGGGCGAGCTTTGGCACCCTCGTGGTAACGGTGGACAGCGCGGTGCGCGGAAACGTCGAGAACTATCGCCGCGCGGGTTTCACTAGCCCACTGCAGCCCGACCTCGCGCTGCTGTGGCAGGGGCTAACGCACCCGCGCTGGAGCATCGGCACCTTCCTGCGCACACTAGCCACCACCGGCATGCCGCACTTCGAAAACACCGACAACGACAAGCGCACGCCCGTCGTGGCGCGCAATGTGGTGCGTGAGTTCAGTGGCCGCGCGCACCTGGACTGGCAGGCCATTGCGCGCATCCGCGACCAATGGCGGGGGCGGATGGTGCTCAAGGGCATCATGCATCCGGCGGACGCAGTCCGCGCGGGCCGCCTGGGCATCGACGGCGTGATCGTGTCCAACCACGGCGGCCGCCAGCTCGATGGAGCGGTGTCGCCATTGCGCGTCCTCCCGGTCCTGCGCGAGGCGGTCGGTCCGCGGACTGCACTGATGGTGGACAGCGGTTTCCGCCGCGGCTCGGATGTACTGAAGGCCTTGGCACTCGGGGCCGATTTCGTGTTCATCGGGCGGCCATTCAACTACGCGGCAGCCACCGCCGGACCCGCGGGCGTAGCTCATGCGGCGAAGATCCTTGCAGCCGAGATCGATACGAACATGGGCCTGCTCGGGATCAACAGCCTGGACGAGCTCGGGCGGGGCCACCTCGTCATTCGTGGGAAACTGCCGTACTCGGCTGCGGAGAATGCGGGTGGAGCACGAGCTGAGGAGGAGCGCGGATCGAACCCGCGTGTATCCTCCCGCGCATAGTTGACTGCGCCCGTGTGAGTACTCTACCTGGCCGAAGTACATCGGAACAGGGGACATCAACGCAGCTGCAACCTATTCCTGCATAAATTGATGACGTAGCTTTGAGTCGAGCGGCCGCAGACAACTGAAGCGAAAAGCGGGACATTGCGATGGGCTTGGCTTGATAGCTGTTGTGCGCTTCGCTACAAGCGAATGGTCGGGCCGACCTTGCCGCTGCACAATCGGAAACTGCGCCATTGACGGCTCTGCAGAGAGTGCGGTCAGCGAGGGAGCATGAGCGGAACGACCGCTTGTCTCTGAAGCGGTCATTGGAGTCGCGCAGCCCAACTACCGTAACGGGCCGAGGCTGTGTGAAAACCCTGTCCTGACCTGTATTGCCACAACGCAAGCAAAGCGAAGTGGCGATGAAGGGATTCATAAAGGGCCAGGACCGTCAACAAGTCACGCTGCTGCCAGAGTGTCTGGATGATCACATTGCCGAGGACAACCCTGTTCGTGCCGTGGACGCCTGGGCTACAGAGCATCTCGGTTCTGAGCGCATCCACCAGCGGCTGCAAGTGCACGCCGCATTGACCGACCCAGGCC
>NZ_CABFMN010000058.1 GCF_901875635.1 Xylophilus ampelinus
GCCATCTTGCTGTCGCGCGCGTTGACCAGCACCTCCGGCTCGTTGGCCTCGACCCAGGTCTCGCCATTGAGGCCCGCCTGCAGCCGCTCGGTGTCCAGGTCCCCCGTCCACTTGGCCACCACGATCGTGGCCACGCCGTTGCCCACCAGGTTGGTCAGCGCCCGCGCCTCGGACATGAAGCGGTCGATCCCCAGGATCAGCGCCAGCCCCGCCACCGGCACGTGCCCCACCGCCGACAGCGTGGCCGCCAGCACGATGAAGCCGCTGCCCGTCACCCCCGCCGCCCCCTTGGAGGTCAGCAGCAGCACCGCCAGCAGCGTGAGCTCCTGCATCAGCGTCATCGGCGTGTTGGTGGCCTGGGCGATGAACACGGCCGCCATCGTCAGGTAGATCGAGGTGCCGTCCAGGTTGAAGGAGTAGCCCGTGGGGATCACCAGCCCCACGGTGGTCTTGTTGGCCCCCAGGTTCTCCATCTTCTCCATCATGCGCGGCAGCACCGACTCGCTGGAGCTGGTGCCCAGCACGATCAGCAGCTCTTCCTTGATGTACTTGACGAACTTCCAGATGGAAAAGCCGTGGAAGCGCGCGATGAGGCCCAGCACGACGAAGACGAACAGCAGGCAGGTGGCGTAGAAGGTGGCCATGAGCTTGCCCAGCGAGAAGAGACTGCCCACGCCGTACTTGCCGATGGTGAAGGCCATGGCACCGAAGGCGCCGATGGGCGCGAGCTTCATGATGTAGCCGATGATCACGAAGAGCACGTGCGAGCCCTTCTCGATGACGTCGAACACGAGGGTGCCGCGGCCGCCGAAGCGGTGCAGCGCGAAGCCGAAGAGCACGGCGATGAGCAGCACCTGCAGGATCTCGCCCTTGGCGAAGGCATCGACCAGGGTGTTGGGGATGATGTGCAGCAGGAAGTCGACGGTGCCTTCCATCTTGCCCGGGCCGGTGTAGGCGGCGATGGCCTTGGTGTCGATGCTGGCAGCATCCACGTTCATGCCCACGCCGGGCTTGAGGACGTTGACCAGCACCAGGCCGACGATCAGGGCGATGGAGCTGACGACCTCGAAGTACAGCAGCGCGAGGCCGCCGGTCTTGCCGACCTTCTTCATGTCCTCCATGCCGGCGATGCCCACGACCACGGTGCAGAAGATGATGGGGGCGATCATCATCTTGATGAGCTTGATGAAGCCGTCGCCCAGGGGCTTCATCTGCTCGCCCAGCGAGGGGTGGAAGTAGCCCAGCAGCAC
>NZ_CABFMN010000059.1 GCF_901875635.1 Xylophilus ampelinus
TAGGGAAGGTCTGAACAAGGCCGATTCGCGGATACGCTCGGCGCAACAAGTCGGCGCGTGACCAGGAAAAGCCGCTCCCGACTCGCGCTTTCAGGCGATTTTGGCCTCATCTGCGCGCCTCACGCTGCTTTCGGGCGCACTGCTCCCACGGAAGCCAACAACTGCTTTCGCGCCATCCACAGGTTCGACAGCGCGAACAGGGTGACCACGTGCGCCGTGTTCTTGGCCAGCCCGCGGAAGCGCACCTTCACCAAGCCAAACTGGCGCTTGACGACGCGGAACGGGTGTTCCACCTTTGCGCGAACGCTGGCCTTGCGGTGTTCGGCTTTCTGGGCCTTCGTCTTGGCGCGGCCTTCGGGCAGCTTGGCGACATCGCTCGGCCTGGCGGCGATGTTCCACTGCAGTTCACGATCGACCCGACTCGGGGCGCCGCGGTAGCCGGAGTCGGCCCACACCTGTTCTTCCTTGCCATGCAGCAGATCAACCACCTGCTCGACGTCGGCCTCATTGGCTGCCGTGGTCGTGACCGTGTGCACCAGGCCGCTGTCAGCGTCTACGCCGATGTGCGCCTTCATTCCGAAAAACCACTGGTTGCCCTTCTTGGTCTGGTGCATCTCCGGGTCGCGCTCGCCCTCAGCGTTCTTCGTGGAACTGGGCGCGGCAATGATGGTGGCGTCCACGATGCTGCCCTGCTTCAGCAGCAGACCCTTGCGCGCCAGCAAGGCGTTGATCGCCTTAAAGATGTCCTCGGCCAAGTCGTTTGCTTCGAGCAAGTGCCGGAAGTTCAGGATGGTCGTCTCATCCGGAATCGGTTCGTTCAGGCTCAGACGTGCAAAGCTGCGAAGCGACGCGATCTCGTACAGCGCCTCCTCCATCGCCGGATCGCTCAGCGCAAACCAGTTCTGCATCAGGTGCACCCGCAGCATCGACGCCAGCGCGTACGGCCTGCGGCCGCGGCCGGCTACCGGGTAATGCGGCTCGATGATCTTGAGCAGCACCTTCCAGGGCACCACCTGCTCCATCTCCTCCAGGAAGACCTCGCGCCGGGTCTTCTTCCGCTTGCCGGCGTACTCCGCGTCCGCAAAACTGATCTGACTCATTCGCGCAGGCTCCTTTGCGTCATTCAACGCACGAGGGCATGATCGGTGGACTTGTTCAGACCTTCC
>NZ_CABFMN010000060.1 GCF_901875635.1 Xylophilus ampelinus
AAATGGCAAAAGGCAAGTTCGAGCGCACCAAGCCGCACGTGAACGTGGGCACGATCGGTCACGTGGACCATGGCAAGACGACGCTGACGGCGGCGATCGCCACGGTGCTGTCGGCCAAGTTCGGCGGTGAGGCCAAGAAGTACGACGAAATCGATGCGGCGCCCGAAGAAAAGGCACGCGGCATCACCATCAACACCGCGCACGTCGAGTACGAGACGCAGAACCGTCACTACGCCCACGTGGACTGCCCCGGCCACGCCGACTACGTGAAGAACATGATCACGGGTGCCGCGCAGATGGACGGCGCCATCCTGGTGTGCTCGGCTGCCGACGGCCCGATGCCCCAGACCCGTGAGCACATCCTGCTGGCCCGCCAGGTGGGCGTGCCCTACATCATCGTGTTCCTGAACAAGTGCGACATGGTCGACGACGCTGAGCTCCTGGAGCTGGTCGAGATGGAAGTGCGCGAGTTGCTGGACAAGTACGAATTCCCCGGCGACGACACCCCCATCATCCATGGCAGCGCCAAGCTCGCCCTGGAAGGCGACAAGGGCAAGCTGGGCGAAGAAGCCATCATGAAGCTGGCCGACGCGCTGGACACCTACATCCCCACGCCCGAGCGCGCGGTGGACGGTGCCTTCCTGATGCCTGTGGAAGACGTGTTCTCCATCTCCGGCCGTGGCACGGTGGTGACCGGCCGCGTGGAGCGTGGCGTGGTCAAGGTCGGCGAGGAAATCGAGATCGTCGGCATTCGCCCGACGCTCAAGACCACCTGCACCGGTGTGGAAATGTTCCGCAAGCTGCTGGACCAGGGCCAGGCGGGCGACAACGTGGGCATCCTGCTGCGCGGCACGAAGCGTGAAGAAGTCGAGCGCGGCCAGGTGCTGTGCAAGCCCGGCTCGATCAAGCCGCACACGCACTTCACCGCCGAGGTGTACGTGCTGAGCAAGGACGAGGGAGGCCGTCACACGCCGTTCTTCAACAACTACCGTCCGCAGTTCTACTTCCGCACGACCGACGTCACGGGCGCCATCGAGCTGCCCAAGGACAAGGAAATGGTCATGCCGGGTGACAACGTGTCGATCACCGTCAAGCTGATCGCGCCGATCGCCATGGAAGAAGGCCTGCGCTTTGCCATCCGCGA
>NZ_CABFMN010000061.1 GCF_901875635.1 Xylophilus ampelinus
AGGCACGTTTATGTCGATGGCCTGGTGCAAGGTCAGGTTGGTCGGCGCGCTCGGACGCTGCTGGTAGGCGGGAATGGTCAGCTTCTCGATGTCTGGCGAATCGCGGAAGCCTCCGTCGGTCACTACGCCGGCCACGCCGCGTGCTTGCAACCGCGTCACGAGGATGCCGCCGGCGGACGCGGCGCGAGCATCTTTGCGACTGTCGAACACGAGAACGGCCCCGGGCGGGCATTCCTCCACAGCCTTGCGCTGGGGATGGTCGTGGTCGAGGAACACTTCCATCCCGTTGATGTCCTCGCGTGCCGGAATGTAGCGCAGCGTGAACGCCGGGCCGACCATGTTCTCCGCATAGCGGCCGATGGGCTGCACGTTCTGGATGAACTGCTGGCGCAGCCCGCGTTTGAATAGGCACGTGCACAGGGTGGCGGTGCTGACCTGCTTGAGCATTCGCAGGGAGGCGTAGGGAACGACGGGAGAGATCATCGTTTTGATTGTATACTAGTATCCAATAATTACCGGAGACAGCATGTCCTTCCCATCCGTCGCCTGCCACCTGATGGCGGCCAGCGCAGCCTTCATCGCATTTGCCGGCGCTCCCGTGGCCTTTGCCCAGTCCTACCCGACGAAAACCGTTCGCATCATCGTTCCGTACACCCCGGGGGGCCCTTCGGACGTGCTGGCGCGCGTGCTGGCAAGCAAGCTACAGGAAAGCTGGAAACAGCCCGTCATCGTGGAAAACAAGCCTGGCGCGAGCGGCGCCATCGGAACGGACTATGTCGTGAAGCAACCCGCGGATGGCTATGCCATGGTCGTGAGCGATCTTGCGACCCTCACCATCGGCCCTACCCTGTACAAGCTGCCCTACGACGTCGAGCGGGATCTGCAACCCGTATGCATGCT
>NZ_CABFMN010000062.1 GCF_901875635.1 Xylophilus ampelinus
CGTTGACGCCGCCCTTGGTCTTCGCGTCCCCGCCCGAGGCCCACAGCTTGCCCAGCTCGCCGTACAGGCTCGTGCTCTGGCTCAGCTGCCACGTCGCACCCAGCGCCACCTCGCTGCTCGTGCCGCCCGTCCTCGTCAGGATCGGCGTGCTGGCCGCCGGCCCGATGAAGCTGGTCACGTCCGTGCCGCTGCCGCGCTTGTACACGTTCACCCGCGCATAGGGCTGCAGGGTGCCCATGCCGGTCTGGAACTCGCCCTTGATGCGAACGCCGGCACGGGCCATCCACCCGCCGTCGGTGTTCTGGTGCACGGTGGCCCCCACGATGCCCGTGTCGTCCAGGCTCAGGCGCTGGTGCACCAGCTGCAGCTGCGGCTCGATCGTCCAGTTCGGCGCGATGGCGAAGGCCTGGCCCACCTCGACGGAGGCCAGCAGGCTGTCGCCCTTGCCGCTGCTGGAGAAGGCCAGGGCGGGATTGACGGTGTAGCGGTGGCGCCCGGCCTGCAGCACGCCGTCCACGTACAGGCCCGAGTCGTTCTTCCAGGTGGCGTACGCGCCCAGGTACTGGCTGCGCAGGTCGTTGGAGCCGGCGGCGTAGTTGACGACCCCGCGGGCGAAGCCGGTGACGCTCATGTCGCCTTCGAGCTGGCCGACATAGACCCCCGTCCTCCAGTTGGCGTTGGCCCACAGGTCGGTGCCGGCCTGGAAGCCGGTCAGGCGCCCTTCGCTGTGCGGCGAGACGGTGCCCGACTGCGCGATGTCGCGGTCGATGCTGATCACACGGCCCCAGGCCTGGCGGTAGCCCTGGTCGGGGCTGCTGGTGTTGCTGCCCGTGCCGCCGTCGTCGCCGATGCGCTGGTGCATGTTGCCCAGCATGGCCAGGTTGGACTGGCGCA
>NZ_CABFMN010000063.1 GCF_901875635.1 Xylophilus ampelinus
CCGCGCACCGCGCTGTCCACCGTTACCACGAGGGTGCCAAAGCTCGCCCGCGCGACGCGATCCACCAGCGCCTCGATGCGCTCGAGGGTGGGAGGAAGGTACGCCTGGAACCAGCTCTCTGGCGCGGCGCGTGCAACGTCCTCCATCGGTGTCAGGGAGGAGCCGCTCATGATCATCGGGATGCCGGCGCGCGCCGCCGATTCGGCGAGCACCACGTCGCCCCTATAGGCAGTCAGCGCACTCACCCCCATGGGCGCGACGCCGAACGGCGAGGACCATTCGCGGCCGAAGAGGCACCGCTTCTGCGTACGCCGCGCGACGTTGTTCAGGACGCGCGGCAGGAACCCGATCTCGTCGAACGCGTTGCGGTTGTCGCGCTGGGAGGCGCCGGTCTCCGCCGCGCCGTATACATAGCCGAAGATCGGCCGCGGCAGCAAGCGCCGCGCCGCGGGCTCGAAGTCGTCCAGCGCGTGGATGCGGCGCAGCTGGCGGTGGGGCGTACTCACCGGCCGCGCGCCTGGCGCCAGGCCGAGAAGTCGATCGGCGTCTGTGGGTCCGTCGGCGGGTACAACCCCAGGATCGAACGGCCACGCGAGACTTCCTCGGCCACAAAATCTTCGAAGGCGGTCATCTCGAAGGCTTCCTTCGCGATTTCCTCCGCCAGGTGCGCCGGGATCACCACGACCCCCTCGGCGTCGCCCACCACGATGTCACCAGGGAAGACGGGTGCTTCACCGCAGCCGATAGGCACGTTTATGTCGATGGCCTGGTGCAAGGTCAGGTTGGTCGGCGCGCTCGGACGCTGCTGGTAGGCGGGAATGG
>NZ_CABFMN010000064.1 GCF_901875635.1 Xylophilus ampelinus
CGCCGGTAGCTGGCCGAGCCGTAGAGCGACACGGCCTGCGTGAGCTTCGCGTCCACGCCCACGGTCAGCGCCGCCGAGCGACCGTGCACGCTGCTGTCGAAGCCCACGCCGTACAGGCCCGCGAGCGACGACACGGTGGTCGTGCTGCGACCCTTGAACTCGTTGAGCAGATCCACCCGGCCCCAGGCCGCAAGCCGCCCGCTGGCATAACCCAGCTTCAGGCCCGCACGGCCCACGAGCGAATCCACGTCGCCGTAATTCACGCGCCCGGCCAGGTCCGCACCGCTGCCCAGCTCGGCCTGCTGCAGGCGCGCCTGGACCTGCGGCTCCAGCGTCCACGCGCCGCCCAGGGCGAAGGGCCAGCCGCCTTCGACGGAGACGTCGTAACCCGAGCCCGAGGTTTTCACCGTGGGCATGCGGGTGGAGGTGGCCTTCACGCCGTAATGGCTGCCCTGCGCCACGAAGTCGACGTAGCCGCCCTGCTCGCCCAGCACGCTCCAGTACAGGCCCAGCGAGGTGACGTCGAGCTTGGCGCTGCCGGCGCGCGCGCCGTTGACATGCTGCACGTCGCCGGTGGTCTGGCCGGTGGCGACGTACACGCCGGCGTGCGTGCGGGTTCCGTTGTCGTTGCGGCCCTGGTAGAAGTCGCCGCCGAGTTGCAGGGCCGTGGTCTTGTGATCGTAGGACGGGCCATTGCGCCCGTAGATGCCCAACGCATCGCCCTTGCGTTCGCCGTTGCTGCCCAGCACGCGCACCCACAGGCGCGAGGG
>NZ_CABFMN010000065.1 GCF_901875635.1 Xylophilus ampelinus
GCCGCCCCCGGCCCCCCCCGCACCGCCGCCCGCGCCTGCGGTGCGCCGCACGCCCCTGCAGTCGCTGGAAGCGCTGGGCGCGGGTGCGACCGCGGGCTTCGGCGTGACGGCGACGCCGCGCAAGGCCGAGGTGGCGGTCGGCAAGGACAAGCTCGACTTCGAGGTGCGCAGCCAGCGCGACGGCTACGTCTACGTCTACCTGCTGTCCAGCGGCGGCGAGATGTTCCTGCTCTTCCCCAACCTGCTCGACAAGTACAACAAGATCACCGCCGGCAGCACGCTGTCGCTGCCGCGCGCCTCCTGGCCCATGAATGCCGGCGGGCCGCCGGGCACCAACCACTTCGCGGTGCTGGTGAGCCAGAACGAGCGGGACTTCAGCGAATCCGGCGTGCAGAACGACGGGGTGTTCCCGCAGTTTCCTCTCACGGTGCTGTCGGCGCTCGAGAGCGCCCGGCCGGGCGGGCCGACGCCGCTGCTGGGCAAGCCGGTGTGCCCTTCCGGCAGCGGCTGCCAGGACGTCTATGGCGTCGGCACTTTCAAAATCGTCGAGAAGTGATCGTCTGTGGACATCGGCCCGTCCGGGCCGCCTCGATCCCAAGGAGTGAATCATGAACCCAGCCCCGCATCTCCAGGTACCGCGACCGGTGCATGCGTTGTGGGCCGGCGCCCTGGCGCGCAGCGCCAGGGCGCCGGCCCACAAC
>NZ_CABFMN010000066.1 GCF_901875635.1 Xylophilus ampelinus
GCGCGCATGCAGGCCTGGCCGGTCATGGCGGCCATGCCGATCGAAGCGGTAGATGCCGGGGCGCTGGACGAGCTGAAGACCGTTACAGAGGCGGCCGGCCGCGCCCGCGCCGCAGGTGACTTCGCGCAGCTGGCAACGCTGCTGCGCGCCGCCGCCGAGGCGGGCAACCCGACGGCGGCGGAGGCCCTGGGACTGCTCTACCTGCAGGGCAACGGCGTGGAGGCGGACATGGAGGCGGCCGTGCGTTTCTGGCGAGCAGCGGCCGGCCAGGGCAGTGCGCGTGCGCAGCGCAACCTGGACGCCATCGGGCGGGGTTGAGCCTGTCGTCGCCCGGGTGCCGGATGCGGCGTGCGGGGCCATGCCGAATCGATGACGAATGTGACCGATTTCGCCAGATCCTAAGACGGGCGAGGGATTCCGGCCGATTGCACTTTGCGTTTTCCGGTTCAAGAAGCGATGGGCAGCCGGTCGCTGCGTGCCATCAGCCAGTGCGCGCAGCGCACTTCCACCGAGAAGGTCGCCCCCACAGCCTGCAGCGCTTTAGCGGAGGCCTTGTCCGTCGGCCAGCCCAGCAGCAACGTACGGCGCATCGCGTCTGCGTGGCCCGGCGGCAGGGCCAGTTCGCTGGTCGATGCCGGGTGCGTCGACCGAGCCGCCCACGCGCTGGCCTGCAACAGGCAGCCCGTGTCCGGCAGGGGCAGTGCCGAGGCATCGACCGTCACCTCCACGCCATGCGCTGTGCGCCGTGCGCGGGCCTGGCTACCCGCGATGTGCAGCGCCGAGGGTGCTCCCGCATCGGGGCGGGGCGCGCCTGCCGGGCCGGCACCCGTGCGGGGTGGGCGTGGCAGCAGCGGATCGTCGACCGCCGCTGGGCGGGGAGCGAGCGGCTCCGCGCCAGCGCCGGGTTCTCGCGCACCCGGCCTGTCGCGCGCCTCGCGCCGGACGGGCTCAACGGCGATCGGTGCCGCCAGCACCGGCGCGCGTCGCAGCACCTCCGGCCAGTGGTCGCGCCAGTGCCAGGCCACCATCGTCAGCAGCGCTGAGGCCAACACGGCGCACCCGGCGCGAGCGAGCCGCAACTGCCGCCTCAGGTTGTGCCGGCGCCCGGAGGTGTCGTAGGGCGGCGGCGCCGAGCCGACGACAGCCGGAATGTCGTCTGGAACGGCTGCCAGCAGGGCGAGCGTGATGTCATCACCGCTGCCCCGGGCCGACGCGTCCTCCAGGATGGCCGGCAATTGGGCGTCGACGGCGCTCATGCCGTGAGCGTGGATGAGCGCCAGGAAATCCGGCGCCAGGCGCAGGAAGTCGGCGTCGGTGCGAAAGGAGTTCGCGTATCCGTCGGTGCACAGCAGCAGCAGAGCAGGCGGCGCCGGGTTGTGGGGCAGCACGGCGCTGCGCACGTCGGCGGCAGCGTCGCTGCGGCACAGGGAGGTGGTGAAGTTGCCGCCCAGCCGCGCGTCGACCGGCACGGGGCGGTGCACCTGGCCGTCCGAGGCCAGCGCCAGCACGTCACCGTCGCCCAGTTGCACCAGTACGGTGGCGGCCGGCGTGGCCAGCGCGCCGAGCGCCGTGGCGCCATAGGCGAGCAGAGGATCGGCCTCGACAGACTCGCGGGCCGCCTCGCCTTCCGCGTCGTGCAGGCCCTGCCATTCCTCGGCGCGGATCGGATGCACTCGCAGATGGGCCTGCGCGGCGTCGCGCCACGCCTGCACGAGTTGGGCGGGCAGCGCTCGCAGCGCCTCGTGCGCGGCGGCCGCAGCGGCGCCGCCGGACAGCGGCGCGATGACCTGGCCCACCTGCCGCAGCGTGTCGCGCATCGCGGCGACGCCCAGGGCCGCGCCGACGTCGCTGCGGAAGTGCCTGGCGCCGCCGTGGCCGTCGGCCACTGCAGCCACGGCCACCGGCGCGTCGACGCCGCTGTCTGGCCACAGTTCCAGCGCGTCCTGGTTGGGCAGACCGGTGCGGCGGTGGCTGGCGCCGCGAACGCTGTGCCCGGCGAGCCGCCACGTCAGGGCCTCGGCGGCCCGGGGCGATCGGGTGGACGCGGTGTTCACCACAGCTCGCCCGCATCCTGCGCGTCATCCGCTGGCAGCGGCGGCATGCGCGGTCCGGTGCCGACCTGCGAGCTTTCCAGCCCCGAGCGCGACACCCAGCGGATCTGCTGCACCAGCGCCTCCGGGTTGTGCGCCTGCACCGGACGGATCTGGTCGTTGCCGATGAACTTCTGTAGCGCGTCGAGGTTCACGTCGCGCCCGATGGTGATGGCCATGCGCACCGCGTCGCGGCCCCAGGTCTGTGCGCGCAGCGCAGCCAGGCCGGCCTCGAAGTCGTCCGTGTGGTGGCCGTCCGTGACCAGCACGAACACCGGCGACACGGCGCGCTCGGGCATCGGCGGCGAGCGCATCGCCTCGGCCAGCAGCGCCAGCGCCTGGCCCATGTCGGTGTGGCCTCCGGCGCTCACGTCCTCCCAGCGCACCTGGTCCACCGGCGTCGGCTCGGCGATGTGCCAGCGCGCGCCGCTCGAAAAGGTGAGGGCGCGCACCAGGACCTGGACGCCGGGGTTGTCGCGCGCCGCGCTGCGCAACTGGGGCATGGCTTCGCGGATGGCCACGTTCAGGGCCTGGATCTTGCCGTCCGCCCGCATCGAGCCCGAGGTGTCGAGCAGCCAGACGAAATGCAGTTCGCGCCGCGCCATCTCGCCGCCGGGCCGCATGACCGAGACCTGGGCGGTGGTACCGATCTCAGCGAACATGGAGCGCCGCCTGGCCGATGCGCACCTGCAGCCCGGCTTCCAGCTTGATGCTGCGGCCCGGCGCGAGCTCGCGCTCGGCGCGGCCGGGGCTCACGAAAGTCCAGGTGCGGTCCGAAAGGTTCTTCAGCCCGAGCACGGCCAGGTCGTTCGGATTGGCCGTCACCTCCGCGACGATGCCGTCGCCGCGGCCTGCGGACACGCCCGGGAGATGCGATTCATAGAGACGTGCTCCCACCGTCGCCGGTATGCGGGCGCTGCCGATCTCGAGCATGCGCAAACCCGAGTCGTCGTCCCAGGTGACCGAGGCCTGGGGCGCCCGCGCCACCACGGCGGCGGCACCGGGCGCGGCCATCGGGGCAGGCGCCGGGACAGGTCCTGAAGCGGTCCCGGCGGCGAGTTCCGGCGCGCGGAAGGGTTGGCGCGGCAGCGCGAAGCGATCGATCACCTGCGAAGCGACCAGCTGCGAGCGGTCGGGCGAAATCTTGCGCGCCTTGATGATGCACAGCGACAGCACGGAGAACGCCAGCGCGGTCGCCAGAAAGGCCAGGGGCGCCGAGATGCCTCCCGTGGCGTTCCACAGCGCGTGCAGCGCGGCCGCCACGCCCAGGCCGATCAGCAGGGTCTTGATGCGCTGGCCGGGCTTCATCGCGGCCAGGCCGATGAAGTAGCCGAACACGCCGGCGTAGGCCGCATGTCCGAACAGGTTGGCCAGCAGCCGCGGGATCATCAGTTCCAAGCCTTCACCCCGGTGCGCGGCGATGGCGCGCTGCAGCTCCAACGCCGCCCGGTCTTCGCCCATGGCGGCGCCGATGATGCGGAAGGCCGCGCGGATCGCGGGCACCAGCGCCTCGCGCGCCTCTGCCGGCGCCGACTTGAACGCGGCGGCGATCTTCAGCGTGAGCGCGCCCAGCTCCTGCGAGCGCGGCAGCTTCAGCGTAAGGGCCTTGTCGGCGAGCGTCGCGAGCACGTCCAGGTGGCTCACCATCACCATGGGCACGTACTGGAACATGGTCTCGGCAAAGGCGAAACCGAAACCCGCGGCTGTGCCGATGATGATGCCGTCCAGCGGCTCGACCACCGCCATCTGCCGCAGCGGCCCGTCGCCCGCCCGCTGGTTTTTCATGAGGTGCATGCCGATGGCGACGCCGATCAGCACCGGGATGGCCTTCATGCACTCCTCGGGCAGCCCGGCCGCGAAGAACATCTTGAAGAACACCACGGGGGCGCTGTCGCGGGCACTGCCGGAGTCGGCACCGATGTCGAACATGGACTGCAGGGCGCGCATGACAGAGGTGAAGCACACGACCCCGGTGAAGGCGGCCGCCACCGGCATCACCCACCAGGCCTTCGGCTTGCCGGCCATGCGGTACAGCGCGTAGGCGCCGCCCAGGCAGATGCAGGCGGCCAGCACCATCGTGTAGAGCGGCACGCCGACAGGCAGGCCGCGGTAGTCGACGGTGAACACCGCGCCGCGCTCGCCCAGGTACATCCAGAGCAGCGCGATCACCAGGCAGCCCACGATCCCCGGAATGAAGTAGGGCCTGCTGAACAGTTCCTGCCATTCGCCCGCCATGGGCAGGATCTGAGAGCGTGTTGGCGCACTGGCGGCAGCGGAGCGCATCTCGCCGCCCGGACGTGGATGGTCGAGCGGGGCACGGGTCAGCGGGTCGGGGGGCAGGGCCATGGCGTTCTCCGGTGGGTGTCGTTCCCTCCGCAGGGACGCAATGCGCACCCGGATATTCGGCGCGTCACGAAAAATCTCGATGGCGGTAAGGTGCACAGCCGGTACACGTCCCTGCCGGCCATGACAACGCTGCGACCGGGCCAGTGGCTGCGCTGCGCGGACTCGCGCGCAGCCTGCCGCATCGAGGCGCCGATCGGCGACGGCGGCCAGGGCGAGGTCTACCGCGTCACGCTCGACGGCGAGCCCTATGCGCTCAAGTGGTACCACCCCGTGGTGCTGCGCATCGATGCCACGCTGCGCGCGCGGCTGCAGGTGGCCATCGACCATGGCGCGCCCTCGTCGTCGTTCCTCTGGCCCTTCGAACTGGTCACGCTGCCCGACGGTACCGGGCTGGGCTACCTCATGCGCCTGCGCCAGCCTGGCTACCTGAAGGTGCAGTCGGTGCTGTCGGGCGAGGTGCGCCCGGGCTTTCGTGTTCTCGCCATGCTGGGCTGGCAGCTCACCGATGCCCTGCTTGCGCTGCACAGCAAGGGCCTGACCTACCAGGACCTGAATGCGGGCAACGTGTTCTTCGATCCCGGCACGGGCGCGATCGAGCTGTGCGACAACGACAACGTCGACATCGATGGCGCGCCGAGCGTCATGGGCGGCGTGTGGGAGTTCCAGGCGCCTGAAGTTGTGCTGCGCCAGGCGGGGCCTTCGCGCGCGACCGACCTGCATTCGCTGGCCGTGATGCTGTTCCGGCTGCTGCACCTGGGCCACCCGCTGGTCGGCCGCTGCGAACTGGAGTACCCCAACCTGGCCGACCCCCAGGTGCTGCGCCGCCTCTATGGCACGCACGCGCGCTTCGTCTTCGACCCGGCGGACGAGCGCAACCGGCCGCTGCCCGAGCGTCACGGCCCGGTGATCGGCCACTGGGCCATCTACCCCGAGGCGCTGCGCCGCCTTTTCACGCGCGCCTTCACCCAGGGCCTGTACGACCCGCTGCACGGCCGCGTGCAGGAGACTGAGTGGCGCCGCGCGCTGCGCCAGCTGCACGACAGTGTGCTGGCCTGCCCGCACTGTGGTGCGCAGAATTTCTATGACCCGCAGCGCCTGGCCCTTGGCCAGCGCAGCTTCGCCTGCTGGGGGTGTGCCACACCGTTGCCCGCGGCGCCGCGCCGCATCGGCATCCGTGCGCGCGGGGCCAAGCCCGGCGAGTCGCCGGCACACGTGGTGGTGCTGGACGATGGCGCGCAGCTGTACGCACACCACTTCGGCGAGCCGGCGGATGCCAGCGCGCACCTTGCGCGTGCCGTTTTCGAGGGCGGCCCGGAGCCCGCCCTGCGCAACCGCGCGCGCGGCCAATGGCGGGCCTGGCACGCCGGGGAGGCCGCACCGGTGTCCGTTGCGCCGGGCGAGCGCCTGGCGCTGGCACCGGGGCTGCGCGTGGACTTCGGCCACACGGTGGGCGAGCTCAAGTTCTGAGCGCGCCGTGTGCGCGGGCCGCGCAGGGTCCGCGGGACGGTAATGCAGCTGCCGCGCTTGCGTCCCTGCAGGTAGCGCGAGCGCCCCATGCGCGTGGCCCCCGATGCCCACGCGCTTCTCCCGCCCGCCGGAGCCCTGCACCATGTCCGCCACCCTCGCGTCCCTTCCCGCCGCCGACGCTTCTGCTCCCGCCTCCTCCGCCGCCGCGGCGCCGGCCCTCAGCCAGCCGCAGTACGACCCCGGCGTGGGCGCGGCGCTGAAGCTGCTGGTCGACCAGTACGGGGCCACGCTCATGGGCGAGGCGGGGCGGCTGCGCGGCCTGCTGCAGGACGAGTGCCCCCGCGCCAAGCGGGAAATCTCGGTGCTGCTGCAGGCACTGGAGGAGCGCGTGCCGCAGGACCTGCTGCGTGTGCAGTCGGGCGAGCCGATCCGCAGCCTCGCACCGCGGCTGGCCCGCCGGCTCGTCGAGGAGAAGGCGATGTCGGCCGACGCATCGCACTGGGCAGTACAGACCTGGGCCGAAGGTCTGGGTCTGGGGGCGCCGGCCGATGCCGCCAGCGTCACCTTCGACGATGGCGACGCGTTCCCGCAGCCCGAGGAGAAAGGGCACGGCCCCCAGCTCGATGCGTCGCAGCAGCACATTCTCGACGCCCTGCCGCCCCGGCCGGTGCCTTGGCTGCGCCGTGCCGCGCTGGGCGCCCTCGCAGCCGTGCTGGCCATGCTGGCCGGCGCCGCCTGGTTCTTCTTCATGCAGCCGAAGATCGACATCACCGCGGTCGAGCCCGCCGCGCCCCTGGTGGGCAACGGCAAGCCCATCGGCGTGCGGCTGAGCTACGCCGCGCGGCGTGCCGCTCCGCAGTCGATCGAGGTGCGCTTCGTCCGCGGCGATGGCAACTGGAAGCCGGAGCCCACGGTGGTCAACGTGACCGGTGCCGAGGCGAGCGGGCAGGGCCAACTGGCCGCCGGCTCCTTCTCCTTCCGGGCCACCAAGCCGGCGCGCATCACCTTCTCGTACACGCTGGTGTCGGCGAGCGGGCAGCGCAGCGCGCCTTTCGAGCGCACCTTCGACATTTCGCCGCCCGTTACCATCACCGAGGTGTCGGTTCCGCGCGGCCTTGTGGTGGGCCAGGGTTTCGATCTGGGCTTCCGCTACGCACGAGGCGCCTCCGACATCGTGCGCATCGAGCGCAAGGTGGTGCACACCAACGGCACCTGGGGCAGCACCGAGTCCGCACAGCCGGTGAAGTACGCCGAGGCAACGGGGCGCTTCGACTACCACTTCGAGCCCTTCACCCAGGCCATGACCAGCACGCTGGAGTTCACGCTGGTCGATGCCGACGGCGTGCGCAGCGAGCCCTACAGTGTCGTGCTCGCGGTGGCGCCGGCGGCTCCGCCGCCCACCGCGCTTCCCGTCCAGCGCAGCGGCACGCCGTCCGCGCTGCCGCTATCGCCGTCCATCCGTGGCTTGCTCGGCACCGTGATCGGTGTCCGGGAGGTCCGCCAGCCGGGACAGGCGACGGGGGCGGGGGCCGTGGTGGCCGGCCTGGCGGGTGCACTGGCAGGCCGGCAGGCCGGCGACGGCCGTGGACGCGACGTGCTGACGGGCCTGGGGGCGCTCGGCGGCGCCCTGGTCGGCAACGAGGCCGAGAAATACGTGCGCGGGAGCTCGGCCTGGGAGATCACCGTCCGAATGGACGGAGGCGGTGTGCGCACCTTGCGTCAGGCCAGCGCAACTCGCGCCCGCCCCGGTGACCGGGTGCGCGTCGATGGCGACAGCGTATCGCTGATCTGATGCGGCATTGCAACCCCTCCGGACGCGGGGTAGCCCCAATCGTTCCACCACCGGATCATGCAGGCCCATGACACGATTTTGCTCGGCTCTACTGAAGTGGATTGGCCGCTCGGTCGCACTGATTGTGCTCGGCGCCACCCTCGGACTTTCTCAAGAGGTCCTTGCGCAGAACACGCAGTGCTCCATGGTCTGCAATGGAACAGACAACGCGTGCTACCGAAGCTGCGCGGGGCCGGCCTATGAGCCGCGAACGTCGGCGCCTGGTGCACCTGGCCGCCGCGGCGGGGGCGGGCCGGCCTACGGCAGCCTCGCCCTGAGTGACAGCAGTGGCGCCAGTGGATCGTCCTGGCAGCACCCGAGTGTTGCGCGCGCAGACGCGGTGGCGCTGCGCTACTGCAACCAGCGTGCACCGGCGAAGGATTGTCGGATCGTCGGAAGGGCAGAGGGTGGCTGTGTGGCATTGGCACTCGAGACGCCGGCGATATGGGGCGGTGCCACACGAGCGACCCGTGCCGAGGCCGAAGCGGTGGCCAAGGCCAAGTGCCGCCAGGAAGGCGGGCGGGTCTGTTCTATTCAGACCTCGTTCTGCAATTGACTCTGCCGCACTTGCCTGCCCACTCGCTGGGCAGTTGACATACCCGACCTGCTGTCGCACCAGTGGGTGCACTCAAGTGCGCGAGGGGGGCATACTGTCGCTGAGCGGTCACTTGGAATACCGGGCGCGCGCAACCGAGTTCCGCTGGAAGCAGCAATCGGCGAACGCCCGTTTCCCGACAGTGAGCAACCTCTTGGAACTCCACACCTAGTGTCCTGTCCCGCTGATACGTGAGCAAAGTCGATGCAGCTTTTCGAGGATCGAATCTGCGGTGGCGGTCCACTTGAACGGCCGGCAGTTCGCGTTATGAGCGGCGACGAAGTGATCGATGCGCTGCACGAGTTGTTTGACGCTGGTGAACGAGCCGAGGCGAATGGCCTTGCCGGTGATCAGCGAGAAGAATCGTTCGACCTGATTCAGCCAGAAGCTGTAGGTCGAGATGAAGTGCATGTGCCAGCGCGGCCGGGTTGCCAGCCAGGCCTTGATCTTCGGGTGGCTGTGGGTGGCGTAGTTGTCACAGATGCAGTGAACGTCCAACTCGGCCGGTACCGCCTTGTCGATCTCGCGCAGGAAGGCGAGGAACTCCTGGTGCCGGTGGCGCGGCTTGCACGCCGCCAGCACTGCTCCGTTGAGCACGTTCAGCGCCGCGAACAGCGTGGTCGTGCCGTGGCGCTTGTAGTCGTGGGTGACGCCCTCGACGTAGCCGAAGCCCATCGGCAACATCGGCTGCGTGCGCTCCAGCGCCACCACGACCTTGAACGTGAGCGGCGGCACGGTGCTCAACAACAGCACGCAGGGCGCCGACCAGGGTATTGAGGGCGAGAACGTCGCCATCACCGCCGACGGCCTGAACAATGCGCAGGGCGCCATCCGCGCCAACCAGAACGTCACGGCCACCGTCAGCGGTGCGGTGGACAACACCAACGGCCTGATGTCCGCGGGCGACACCCTGAAGGTGGCCGACCCGAACGCCGCCAACCCGTGCGCCAAGACCCTGAATGTGATCAACACCGGCGGCCCGCTGGTGGCGGACAAGAGCGTCATCCTCGATGCCGCCACCTTCAGCGCCGACGGCATCCTGGTGTCCAACAAGGACCTCACGGTCGCGCTCATGCAGGACATCGTCAACAACGCCGAGGTCGTCGCCCACGGCAACCTCAGCTACGGCACCACCGGCAACCTGACCAACAACGGCAAGCTGCTGGCCGGCCAGACCTTGAACGTGAACGGCAACGTCGTCACGAACAGCGCCAGCGGCGAGATGTCGGGGACCAACACCACCTTCAACGCCGGCACGCTCGACAACCGTGGGCTGATCGACAGCGCCGGCACCACGCGCATCAACGCGGGTGGCCGTCGAACTTGGCCTCGTAGAGCCAAGCGGCGGCGCCGAAGACGAAATTCCGCTTCTCGACCAGCATCGGCGGGTAGTCGGTGAGCTGCCGGCGTAGCAAGGATGCCCAGCCCAGCCGTCGGCTTATGTCCCAGGGTACGCAGGCGCAACAAGCCGGCCACGTCACGAAAGAAGACCCCGTGGCCGATTACCCCAAGAAGACCAGGTTGGACTGCAAGCATGATTGCCATGCCCGCGCCGCACGCAGTGCGCATCGGATCGAGACCCATCACAGCACCGAAGCGCAGCTGCGCGAGGCCGTGAATACCGTCGGGGAGCTCGGCCGATGCGGTGCGCCAGGTCCTGGCGCAAAGGAGCGGCAGGCCATAGAAAAAAGGGCCCGACGAAGCGAGCCCACAAAGAGGATTGAACCTCGTCCGGTCTCTCAGGGAGGAGGAGAAGAGATGCAGGGAGGCATCACAAGACCGGACGACCGAATATTAGCTCAGGTGCTTGCCCACCAGACCCGTCATCTCGAACATCGTCACTTCGTCTTTGCCCATCACGGCCCTGAGCTTGGCGTCGCAGAGGATGTTGCGTTTGTTTGCCGGGTTTTGGAGGTTGTTGGCCTTGATGTACTCCCACAGCAGCTTGGTCACCTGCGTACGTGGCTGCGGCGTCGAACCAATGATCGCTGCGAGTTCAGGGCTGAGAGTCATGGGGCGGGCGAAGCCGCTCTTGGTACTTTCTGTCATTCGATCCCTTGAGAAAAGGGGTCGCAGTCTAGCGGCAAGGCCTTGCACTGGGCTCGCGCTGCAGTAAAAAAAGGTGTCAGCCTGGCTGGGCCCATGGACTCAGTTCCGCGTCAACCGTGGATCGCAGCATGCGCGCATCCTCTGGCGGTGTTTTGGCGCCCGGCGGCGCGAAAGTAGAGCTGCGCCGCCGGGCATTCGCCGCGGTCTAGCCTTCGCCGCTCGTGGTAAAGGCGGGTTGGTCGGACGCAAGCGGAGCGACGGCCAAAATTGCGCTCAATATGCAGGGGCGCGTAGGAGGGAGTGTGACGATCACAAGCTTTTCGGAGAAGGCTGCGAACACCTTGACCAGAAGATCAAAGGTGTCTTCATCGTTCTGACGCTTCCTCGCCTTCCATACGCCCTCGGTCATGCCTGCGACGAATACGAACCGCCAAGAGGCGCCAGCTGCGGCTTGCGGAGTAAGGCACTGGACTTGTGCCGTAGCCCGCGAGAGCTTCAACAGTTGACGGGGGCATGTTAGCCGGCGGCAAATCGGCTCCCACGTCATCAAGTAGCTTCTCAGCAACTGGTTGGCCTTGGCTCGCACCCCGCCCTTCGCGCGAAGGTATGCCTCGGCGCACGCACAGTACCGCGACTCCAAACTGGTGGTTCGAATCGCTCTGAGCTCCTTGACAACGGCCGCCCATTGCGCTGGTCCGAGCGCCACCTCGAGTTTTTCCTTGTTTGCCTCGTCTGTTGGCTCCAACGCCTTGCCTGCCTGGAGTTGACTTGAAAAGTACGTCATCCATATCACCCGCCTTAGATCCTTCGCGTACGCCGAATGGGTGACCGGGATCGCCGCGATGCGATTGCTGATCAACCTGCGCGAGACCAGCCGTGAGTTGGCTTGTGAACCACAGATCACTGCGATGTCACTGGCGGAGACGCCCGTCGACAGCAACGCGGTGATCTCGCTCACCAGGCGTTCCAGAACTGCCTCGGCATTCGACAGGACGCAGATGGTGGGCAAGCCGACTTCTCGGGCGTACGGTGGGGCTCGGCCGTCACTCAGCTGCGCACGTACGGCCTCAAGGAATGGCAACGTATCGGGGCTTGCTTCACCTGCGGTCGCCTGGGAGGAACCTGTGATCGAGACAACGGAGTTACGCCGTTCTTTCAAGTATTTCGCTGAGAATTTCCTTGAAAACATCGCAGTTTCATCGGTTTTTTGCTGCAGCAATGCGGTTGTAGTTTGCGAATGTTGCATCTATATCAGTAGCGTTTTATCGGTCGTTTGAACGGCGATCCACTCAGAGAACGTCAGAGGCTCCATGCGAGGTCGACCCATCTTGGTCACGGCGTTGTGCAGAAAGAACCATCCCTGCTTCTCACCCGCAGCTCGGAAGTTCCGGGCACGCTTTCGAAGCGCGTGGTCGCTCACGCGGCGCCTGCCGTCGCCAAGTACGGCGCCGAGCGCTCTGAGGTCTGCAGGGACGATGTGTGCATACAGCAAGTGATCCCAAACCG
Organism: Xylophilus ampelinus; assembly: GCF_901875635.1. Classification (GTDB taxonomy): domain Bacteria; phylum Pseudomonadota; class Gammaproteobacteria; order Burkholderiales; family Burkholderiaceae_C; genus Xenophilus. The sequence continues at coordinate 11,885 of NZ_CABFMN010000066.1, forward strand.
AATCGAAGTCGAAGCCCACGAGATCACCGGGTCTTGCGAGGCCGAGACGCTTGAGCATGGGTTTGCCCTTGATTCGAAGTTCGGCGTGAAAGCACGGACATCCGCCGCTTTCACCCACGCCCTTATGCGGTTCGTCGGAGTACGCAGCGAGCACGACGGACCGCCCGCGTCGCCCGTAGTATGTCGTTCCTCGTTCAGGTGTGGCTTCCTCGTGCAAGCCCTTCAGAATGAAGGCGCCTGCGAAAAGCCGGTGCAGGCGCCGAGCTGTCTGGCGATCAGCAGTGATCAAGTCGCGCGCAATTTCGACTTCATAGAGTTCCGCCGTGATATCTGTGGAGAGTCCTTGCGCGAAGCCCTCGATCCAGCGGGGACTTGGCCTGACGACTTCCACAAAAGACCTCCACCGTAACTGGTGTGGCTGCCGAAGCGGCGCGGATCTCGAGCTCGCGCACTCCTGATCCAGGGAGCCAAGCAGAGCTTCAGGGGGAGGGCCATCTACGCGATAGCGGGCGAGGTCAGGGCCATCTTCGACTGCGGTGATTCGCTGTTTGCGCCTTGGCTCGTGTGCTGATGTTTGGGTCATCCCGGTCGCACCCGCATTTAAAGCCGTCGGTCGCGGCGCTCCGCCAGGCGGCGCTCGATCCAGGCGTCAATCTCAGTCTGCTCAAAGCGAACCATGCGTGCCCCGAACAGCCGAACCGGCAGAGGAACATCTTCGCCCTTCTTGTGTTTGAGGTACCAAGTCGAGCGCCGTATCCCGGTCTGCACCAACATATCCCGCAAGGGGACAAGGCTTTTCTTGGACGAAGTGTTGCCACTTGGTTGAGTTGGCGGCTTGGGGGGGTGTCGGTCCATACGCTTGTCACTGTTCGAACAAGCCTCGAACTGTGGCGCGCGGGCGGCGTTTGCGTAAGGGTCGAACATTCGGGCCGGAAGATTGACCCGTGAGTGACCACTTACACACTAAGACTCAATCTTCGACATCCATCCTTCAACCGTGAACCGGCGCGCAGCGCGGATGCGGCTCTTAATGAACTCGTGCCAATCGGATGCGTTCCGCTGGAGTCCATCTGAGTTGACTGCTTTCTCTGGATAAAGCACCGGACCGACAACGTGCTGATGTACGCCCTCGGCATCAGCGTCCAAAAGCCGTAGGTAGCGCACCAGCTTGGCCGGCTGTGGCCTGGTCGTGATGGGAAGCTGGCCGCTGATCTGGGCTGCGGCTTCACGCAGCAGATTGCCGTACCAACGCAGATGGTCGTCGATGGCGGTCTGAGTCGGGAGGTGCCGTACGTTGATCTTGACCAGGACGTCCCCCTGGTGCATGACGAGGTCGTACTCTTCAGGTTCAGGGTCCGTGTGAGTCACCACTCTCATGAGCCGCATGAACTCCAGAGGCGCGCCGTCGTGGAACGGCTCTGCATAGTGCTTGTACGCTGAGAGGTGGAACAGTCGTGAGCACATGACCTCACCTTCGAGCCGGGCATCAGCAGTGACAAGTTCTTCCACCCGATCGCACCACCACTGGAATTCGGCGTTCCGTCTTAAGAACTCCCACGCCCAGCGGTTTCCCGACCAGGACTCATGCTCGGCGTACGGCGTCGCTGATCGCCAATTCGGTGGCCAAGACTGATGATTTGCCATTGCCTTGTTGCTCTATGGGGTACCCGCCAAGACTCGCCATTGTGGGGAGCAATTGCGGGCAGCCGCCCTACCAAGCCCGCGGTTCTTGACGTCCTCGGCCTGAAATGCAACTCGGAGTCAAAGCAGGCGCGGCTTCAGTAATTTCATGCACGGACCCCGACGCTCACCAATCGGCGCAGCCGGCGAGGGTCCCGCAACGCCTTTGATCCGACCGGAGCCCTTCATGACAATGTTCATCCGAATCGCCAGCGTTTGCGATGCGCTGGAAGAATTTTTGCCCGTGCTACCTGTTGACACTCGGGACGTCGTGCGAGCGCTACTTGCTGCCACCACGCAGGAGGCACGGGGGTTGTGCTTCTTGCCCATTCGCGAAGGATGTCTGACTGAGCTGTGGGCGCACTACATCTTCGCCGCCGAGGGCCACGAGTCGTCGACTGCCGCAGGCGTCGGCCAAGACCTCCGCGAAGTGGAACCGGCACCACCGACAGGGTGGGTCGTATTCCCTGGTCCCGACGCTAACGCGGAACAAGTGCGCCGGCTTGCGCAGATTGTGGAGGGCTTTCACTTCTTCGCGCCCCTAACCGAGGTGACGGAGCTGCTTGAAGCCGCTGCGCCGCTAGCCCGCGCGCTTGCGGCACTGCGGAGCATCCGCCCGATTGCGACAGCAGAACTGCACGGGGAAGCGCTCGCGCTATTCCCACCGGCCACGTTTAGGGCTGCCGCGCCCGGCCTCATCCGCATCGACGACCCCATGCCACCAAGGCCGCAGGGGGTGCCGCGCTACCGCGCCAATACGGCGCTCCTGCCGAACTCGTGGTTCGTGGTGCTCCACGCGCCCGGCACCAAGGTGGAGGTGGATGCGATATTTGGTCTTGTTGGTCATCCCTAGTTATGCGTCGCGCGAACGATTGGGTGGCGCGCATGGGGCAGTGCCAGCTGTTGCGCTAGTCCTACTGTGTCGTAAGTAGTTTTACGCCCACCCTTCCGCAGTAGGTGCACTGACCCAGACGAGCGATCAGCTGGTAGCTCAGTCGAGGGCGCAGTGTCTTGATCGACGTCACCACGTGGCGCGGTGCGCGCAGGACTGCCGCGGGGGATGTAATCCTTGGAAAGGGCAGGAACCTTGCGCTCGATGAAGCTTTTTTCACCGCCGACAGACTTGTGGGCGACGAGGCGTTCGGCCATCAGAAGCCCACAGGCCGCGATGCTCAAGGCGGCATGGTGATGAAAATCCCGCCAGCCTCGGCCCTCGTAATGGCCGAGGCCGAAGTCCTGCGTCAGATCTTGGTAGTCGCGCTCGATGCGCCAACGCTGATGGGCGACGTCGACCAAGTCGTTGATCGGCGTGTCCTCTGGCAGGGTGGACAGGAAGTATTTGCTTGGCTCAGCGTCGCCTGCCGGCCACTCGATGAGCGCCACTGCTCGGGACGCAGGCGTGCCTTGCCCGTATTGCCGCCAGCGTGGCGTACCCGCACGGCCGCAAAGCGACCGTTCAATGTGTCGTTGGTCGCTTCGCGCCAGCTGATGTTCTGGAATGCTCGGCTTGGCAGCGACTGCGCCACTGCCTTGACTCATGGGCTGCAGCGCCACTGCGCCTAGGCATCACTGGCGGGCGGCCCATTCCGCTGTAAGGCTTGGGGTGGCAGCGGCTGAACGCCAGGCGGCCAGACCACGACGGCAGACGTTACACCTACCGCGTGGAGCAAGCCCATGTTGCTGAGCGCTTGACGAAAGGCGTTGTCCACGCTGTAGCCGGCATCGGCCAGCACGCAGTGGTGTGGCGCGCCTTCATCCAACAGCATGCGTATCTGCTGCAGCGCGATATGTCTCTTCGTGGAAGCGCACCTTATCGGGAACACCGGCCTTGGCGCGGCGTTTAGGATCCGCCGCCCAACTCTCAGGCAGGTACAGCTGCCAAGCCACAGGCAGACTGCCCTGCTTGCTGCCCAGCATTCCGCAGTACTGGTGCGTGACACCGACCGAATGGCGGCCCTTCTTCGGGAAGCCGGCGTCGTCGCTGATCCACCAGCCGCCTTGGCTGAAGTCCATCTTGAGAATTACCCACTGGCACACGCGACGCAGCATCTGCGTGTCGGACCACTCGGCTTTGGCGACAAAGTGGTGCAGTAACTGGTGCCGGGCGCTGGCGTGAATCGGATTGACCCGCGCGGCCATGGGCTCGACGCTCTTGCGTGACAGAAGGAGCATCAGGCCCGTGCAGTAAGCGCGAAGGCCTGCATGCCGATCCGCATGACCCAAGCCTTCGCTCAAGTGCTCCAGGTGGCTATCGAATCGCTCTGCCGCATTCATCGATCCGCCAGCTCGAAGTCCGGAAGATCGAATTATGTCATTTGTGACACAGTAAGATTAGGTCAAAGAACTGCGGCAATGACCACCCCTTTTGAATTCGACTCGCTCATCGCCACGCCACATCTCCTTGCAGGATATGGTCATCAGGGAGTTCGATACCAGACGGGTGGAATTCCTGAAATTCATCGCCAATTTCGCAATCTTTTGATATGTGCGGTCGGCGACTCATTTGAACCGGTTCGCGCCCGGACGGTGAGGAATGGCAGCCCAGTCGCTAGGGAACGAACCGCTCCCCCCACTGGCGGCGAAGCATTGCCAGACGCCGGATGTCCGGACATGCGAGGAGCCACATCAAGTAGCGCTCGATGCCCAGTCCGAATCCTGCCGTCTGCATGTGATGGCGGGTTTTCATGTCCACATACCAGCCATATGCGTCGGTGGCGACCCCCTGCATGGCGAGATTGCCGAGCACTTCGCCACCGTCGGCGGCTCGCTCCCCGCTGCCAAGGATTTCGCCATAGCCGGCGAGCAGATCGGCATTAAGTGCGAATCGAGTATCCGTCTCTCGCTTCTGGTAGAAAGGCACGCTTGACCAGGGCATGTGAGTCAGCCATACAAAGTCGCCGAATGCCTTGAGCAGTTCCCGTTCTCCGGCTGGAGTGATCGTTACACCGCTGGGCAGGTCGTGAATGGCGCCCGGCGCTTCAGCAAGCAGCATGCAAGCTTCAGCGAAACGTATCTGGGGAAACCGGGGACCGCGTAAAACCATGGCTTCGGCGTGCCTCGTGGTTCCCGCATGTCGAGCGATGACGTCGCCGCATCGCTGCAGCAAGACCTGGGTCAAGTGGAGAACGAAGTTTTCGGCGACGCCCATCACGTCCTGCAGGCCCCCAAAGACTTCTACCTCGGCGTGGAAGAACTCGCACAGGTGTCGTTGATCTGCCTGCTCTCCCCTGAATGATGGCATCAAATAGTAGCAAGGCTTGCCGGATACTCTGCAACCGAGCTCGAGGACGAACTGCAGTGAGTCAGGAAGGTAGATCTCGGCGCCCTGGATGGCGGCCTTGACGGGTAGCGAGTCGCTGCCAGCGCCCATCGGACTGCTGATCGTCTGCGTGGTGATGGGAAACAGTCCCGCCACTGCGTCCATGCGGCGGAAGAAGTCATGCGTGGCGAAGCTTGTTTCACTCAGCACGAACAAGACGTCATGCCACCAGCTGTCCTGTAACAACTCTTCGAGGGTCGAAGGAGGCGGGCCTGCTGGGGCCCCAATATATATATCCTCCGCGCGATCTAGACCGTTGTTCATGAGACCTCCCGTTGAGCATGTCGAAACAGGTGAAGGCTTGGCCCGCCGACGCGCTTCAGCAAGACGGTTCCAAGAACGCCGAGGTATTTGTTGTTTTCGGCGAATACCTCGAAGCATTCGATGAGCCTCTCCCGCACGATGTGTTCGATTTCGCGATCGAGCGATGCGTTAGCGACGAGCGATCCCACATACTCCGCCACGGGGCAGTGCTGCGGCTCCGCGGCTTCATCGATCAAATGCAGCGAAGTGAACGGCAGGCCCTCGTGAAGCCGTAGCCAGTCCTCCCTGCCCCATGCCGGGATGTCGAACCCAAGGATCCTGCGCAGGTCGCGCATTAGCGCGTCGGGTGGATGAGTACGGTAGTAGAAATGCAGTTCGGACAACACGCCCCCGGGCCGGATGACGCGAGCATATTCGCGAGTCGCCTGCAACCGATCGTCCACGAACGCCGTGGAACCGCCGGAGAATACGAAGTCAAAGGATTCGTCGGCGACCGGCAGGTGGCGTGCATCTGCGACTCTGAATGTGACGTCGTTGCGGGTGGCAATGCGCCGCGCCCGCGCTCGCGCGGCCTCAATCATGGGTTTGGAGAGATCGATGCCCATCACACTGGCATCGGCTAGCGATGCGAGCTCCAGCGTGACCGCGCCGGTATTACAGCCGATGTCGAGCCCCGTCCTGCACGACCTTGGCCAATGGCGTACGAGCCGGGCTACGCTACCGATCCCACCGGGCGGTTCGTTGCTCTCGGAGACCAGCGCAATAAGGTCGACATAGGAGCAGCTGCGGACGTCTGCTCCAGTCATGTCGGGACACGCAAGGCCGTTTGTGCACGATGAATATAGTCACGAGTCCAAGGCGGGACCTCCGGCGCGTGCAATGCCCAATCCACCGGTGCCCATAGGGCGTCGAGCTCGTCGACGCCGGGTCGAGGTGGTGGCCTGGAACTGGCGCGGTGCTTCACTCCCAATACGACGTTGATCACCGGGGCCCCATCGCTTGCAACAAAGAGTGCCGAGCAGATGTAGCGCAGACCAGCTGCTGCCTCGATCCCCGTTTCCTCAAGCAGCTCTCGCTTGCCCAGCCTCTCGAGTGCATCATTTCCAAGCTCCCCGAGCTCGAGCTTTCCGCCGGGAAGGTCGACGGCGCCCGGTGCGTGCGTTTCCGTTTTGCTTCGTTTAATGAGCAAAATGTGATCGCCCGAGAACAGGGCGACCTGAACGTTAACGACGAAAGTGTCTTCAAGGATCATGGTTTGCGGCGAGGCTAGCGCCGTTCAGGTCGTAGATCGTAGCCGAACCGCACCACGGGAAGAACACGCTATGCCTCACCGGGACCGACGAGTATTTCGGCCAGGACCGGCATAGGAGCGCGTCGACGTGCGAAAGCGCCTGGTGCGGGACCGTAGGGACCAGTGAATGAGCAAGGTGATAAGTGTCGCCTACGGGGAAGATGAAGATTCTCGACAATACACCAGCTATGCCAAGGAAGTACGTTCGCTTCCCATAAGCCAAATCACGTTCGAAACCGCTCGAATCGTCATCGGCTGCGAACCAGCAGTGTTCGTTGAGCAGGGAGATCCAGGCAAACCAGGGCAGCCAAAGCACAAGTGCAATTAACAGTACGACGCGGCCTTCCCAGCTGCCGCCCAAAGTCCAGAGGAGAGCGAAGGCGGCCAGCCGTAATGCTATTTGACGTGACGCAGTTACTTCGAGAATCTCGCGCATCCGCACACCGACGCCCGCCGGGCCAAGGGGAGCGAACACTAGCTTCACGATGCGGCTGCCTGGGCTCCGGCTGGCTGCGAGCTTTCCTCGCAGATGGTCGAGCGTTGCAAAGACGGGGTCTCGTTCGCTTCCCACCAAGGGGTGGTGGGCGCCGCAATGCATCTGGCTCCACCGGCGAACGTCGACGAGAAGCAGCGGATACTGGGAAAACAGGTCCGCTAGACCCTCACCGATTCGGCGGGACTGAGTCAGCGCGCCGTGCGCGGCGAAGTGAGCGAGTTCCTGCAAGGACCTGAACCGCCCAGCGGCCAGGGCCGCTAACAGAGGAAAGTAGGCAAGCGGCGCGCCTTCGGCAAGCATGCAGCATCCGGCCACCACTAGCCAGTTGCCCCCGAAAGCAGCAACCGCAAGCACGTAAGCGTCGCCACGCACGCGCAGCCGTGCCTGTAGAACCCGCAAGCTATCGGCATCCTCCATGGTCCGGAAGAGGCGATGGGTCCAGTCCTGTGCCAGAACCGCACGATACCGTCGCGATGGAATTGCTTGGCCGGCCCACAGCAGGAGAGCTCCCGCTAGTAGGACCGTAACACCGTGCATCATCTTGTGTTCTCAGGATGAATCACACCGCGGGACACGAGCGACTCCTAAGTCTGCGCGGGGATCAAGTGCGACCGAAGGGACCGATAGATGCCGAGCGCACGCTGCGCACCGTTGCGATGCAAGTTGCAGACGTAGATGTCGAGGGTGACGGTTCCGCACTCTGACCAAGTATGAAGAGCGAGGTCCGATTCGGCCAGTATCACAGCGCCAGTAACCCCGCCGCCTTCGAACTGATGGAATGCCGATCCGACGATCGTTACCCCGGACGGCTCACATGCAGCCATTGCGAGATCCCGCACTCTCGTCATTGACGCCATCTCCTCGTGCGCTCAGCGGCAGACATACAGCTCCGCCATGACATGCAGCTCGATCCCTTTGTCCAACTTGCACTCTCCCTTGTGCCGTGGCGCTCATCCCTTACTGCAGGGATCGGAGGTATTCATTGACAGCTATCTTGGCGCATGGTATTTTAACTGCGTCTAATCGACAAGGGGCAGGCATCATGGATCAGGATGTGCTTGAGAAAATTGCCGCGTTGCAACAGGCTCGAGCCGATCGCGCCAAAGCAGTGGCAGAGGTGGTTCGTATCAAGGGCGATATCGTGAGATCCTTGGGAGACCTTTCTGCTATGGACAAGGACAAATTGTCCAAGCTCGCAGCCATTGGGCAACACCTCTGCTGGTGACCGGGGGCCAAGGGTCCGACCGCATTCAAGCAGATCATAATTCGCCGGTGTTCCGAGCCGTCGGTGAGTTCCCGGCCGGCGTTGCGCAGGCGATCGTGGCGGAGTTAGGCGAAGTACCTGCGGACTTTTTCAAGACGTCGGCCCTTGGTCCGGGTGTTCGATCGCTCTGTCTTCTTATTGGAGTCGCTCCAACTGACACGCTGGTTCTAGCCGTGCAGCAGCTGCGCTTGCAGGGGTGTCGATTCGGGCTGATTCCATGTTCTTCGCCGGATGCGGCGCGAAACTGGCTGCGAAAGGCGCTTGAACTTGACCCTGAATTGCAGATCGATCCGTGCAGGGTTGTTCTAAGCAGCCTTAACGGTCCGGGTCCGTTCGCTCCCCCGACTTACTTGAAGGGGCAGCACGCATCCCTTGAACGTGTCTTATCAGCCGACCTCTTGCTGGTTTCAGGGCACTCCAATCAGGTAGACGGCGCCCTCGGTTCCGGCATGGTAGCCTGTTCACGATTTGCGCCGGGTGAGGGATCTGAAGGCAGCGACTTCCCTTGCCGCCACGGTCATGGTTGCTTTCGCCAACTTGACCAAAACCTGCCGCTGGAACACGAAGCGAATTTGCTGGACCTCGCTAGGCTCAACGCGCAAATCAGCGTGTTCATCGGCTGCAACATGCTGTTCGGCCATGGATCATGGTTCCACGGAGAAGCAACGCTGATAGATAGGTTGAGCCGCTCCCGTGTGCGCGCGGCAATCGCAACCATCGGTGTTGCCACCTACTCGCCCGATGTGGAAGCGTTGGTTCTCTACGGTTTGTCCGCAGGCATGACACTCGGCGAGGTTTGCGATCTCCTCAACGGGCATTTCGCCTCCAGAGTTTCGTCCGTGGGCCTGCCTCGCGGCGTCGGCCCTATGTTTGTCATCGGCGATCACCGTGTTCGTGTTCGTGGACTATCGTTCGCCGAACCCTCAGTCTCACAAGGGCAGAGGGGGGAAATCGCGATCAGCTGTCCCGACGCTTCGCACGCGCTCGGATGGATGCGGGCTGTATCGCCGCCCCGTCCGCTCGCCCCCGGACAGAGCCTCGAAGTCACGTCGAGCGCCCCTTGGATGTGGAGCACCTACGTGACGGCGTCGAACACTGTCCTCGTCTGGCTCTTCGACGCATGCAGTGCACCTCACACAGTGGACATCCGGTGGTCGCCAAGCCGATTCGAGTTGGAGCGGCGGCAATTGGTCGAGTTAGATCATTGGACGGAGGTGTGCACCGCTCTCGCTGAGTGCGTGCGTGGTAAGGGTGGAAACGCCAAGCCGTTTGATGACGTTGCATTGCTGCACCGCCAGCTGAGTGCCGATCTCGAGAAGGTCCTGATCCAGAGGGCTGCTGCGCGATTTGAAGTCATCATCCGCGACGTCGACGCCCTGGTGGACATGGAACACCTTGTCGGCGACCTGCGGGAGGCCGATCAAATACGAGTGGCCGCAGTGGCATCCCACGTCAATCTCATTGGCACGCGCCTGTTTCACCTTTGGCAAAGTAAATGGCAGGTGACACAGGTTGATTGCCAGACAGGCGACCGTTGCTCCTGCGGCGGTGCCTTGTTCTCCTCGCTGTTCGAGGGTGTGTTAGATGAACGGCGGCGCGAAATCCTTTCGTGCCCTTCGTGCGGCCCGGTCCACGAAGGGCCCGCGGCCGCCGGGTGGCCAGCTTCGCGGCCACTGCATGCGTCCCTGGAGACGCCGGTCGCCGTCGCGGGCTCCCTGTTGACTTGGTCGGTACGAAATTGCGCCTCGAAATCCGCGCATCTGGCCTTGGCCTTGCAGGATTGGTATCGCTCGGCTTCCATCACTACTGATGCGATCGAGCTCGCACCAGGCGAATGCCGCAGGATTAGCCTTGAGCTTCCGGCGACATTGCATCCAGGAGCCTATCCGGCTGCCGTCGTCGCGTCATTTGGCGGGGAGTTGTCGCTGCGCAGACAGATGTGCAACGTCAGTCGCAGGCCCGCCGTTCTACGGCGCCTTCCAGCAGACTGAGTCTTGCCTGCGGCTCCGTGCAGTCGAGCCGCGCATGCACCCCCAACGGAAGTGTGAGCTGAGGGTCGGTGTGGCCGAAGTTGAATCCTTGGCCAATGGGACATCGAATCCCCTCGAACACGTCCATCAGGATGTCTGAGAGGCGACGTTTGCCTCCTGTGCAAGCGGAGGGAAGTTGCCCAAAGACGATCCCCGCGACGCCGTCGAACATCCCCTTCGCGTACATGGCGAACAGCTTTCGTTCGAAAGCGGCTGGCGTGGAGCCGTCGGACTCCTCTATGCCCACGATCGCTCCTTCCATACTCGGCAGGTGATGGGTGCCGTGGAGCGACAACCACACGTCGAGATTTGCACACATCAACACGCCTTCGGCAATCCCGCCGCGAAAGGTCCGTGGCCCCGCGTGCTTTACGTAAACGCGGGCGCGCACATCGCTGACATCCCATTCGAGAAACTCGTCGGTGGTCAATGCGGCGAAAGGAAGCTCTCCTGCCGGATACGGGCTGAAGAGAACCTTCTGAAATTGTCGCCATGTGAACGTGTCGACGCCGCAAGGCTCACCGAACTGGGGGAGTGCTGCAGGTCCGTGGAAGACCACGCATCCAGTGTGCGCATAAAGGGCCAAGAGCAGGGCCGTAAAGTCGCTATAGCCGACAACGGCTTTGGGACTCCGGCTGAAGAGCCCGTAGTCGATCAGGTCGAGTATCGCGTTGGTGTTCTCTCCTCCGACGCAGGACATGATGCAGCCGATACGCGGATTCGCTACAAGGCCGTTGAAAGCGGCGGCACGCTCTCGGGCCGTGCCGGCCAGATAATCGATGCCGGTCGCCGTCGAGTTGCCTTGATCAACCTCTAGCCCCGCCGCCTTGAGGTTTGCAATAGACCGCTGCAGCCTGCGAGGACATGCTGCGGCGTCGGGCGCGGAAAGGGCTACAAGGCCGACTGTCGAGCCCCTGTGAAGCAACACAGGCTTCAGCGTGATCATCGGGGGGTGCGAAGATTCGGCGGCTCTACCGCAATGCCGAACGTCGCTCGCAGACTTTCCAGCCATCCGGGCAATGCCGCCGCGACTGCGGTCCAGCTGAAGTCGGCGCGGACCAGTCCAAGGCACATCATTTCCAGCCACACCAGAAGGACCTCCTGTCCAAGCAGGACATCGAGCCCTGTGTCTTCCGATCCGAAATAGCCGGAGTGGACGAGGCGCACCCGGTCATTGCGGATGGTGGATGACACGACGCCGCTCATTGTGGATGACTGAGCTTTGTATCGAAGGCAGCAAGTAGACACCATCAGCGTTGCGACATCGCGCAAGACCGAGCCACGGCGAAGGTCGTCGAAATCGAAAATGCCCGCTACCGTACCGTCGCCGCCAAACAGGAAGTTGGGGATGGTCGGGTCGCCGTGAACAAGCTGCATGCGCTCTGGCTCGGGGGTCTCCATGCGTTGCGCCAGATCAGCAAAACTGTCCAGCAAGTACAGTTCGCCGGACTCGTGCGCCGACCGGCGTGCCAACTCGATGAAGAACCGCGCGAAGTCCGCAGACGACCTGTATTCATGATGGACATCGGGCAGTCGCGCGAGTGCAACATGTAGTTCACGCAGGCTTTGTGCTGCTTCGCGCGTTTCGGTTGGGAGTCCTGTGTACGGCTTACCCGCGCGATGGCGGGATACCCAGAACCAGCGCGCGTCGAGCTGCGTCAGCAGGAAGCCATCGCGATTGGGTAGCGGAGCTACCACGGCGGGGCAGGTCCACGCGAGTTCGTGAAGGGTCGCGATCCGGGCCTCGTAGACGGAAGGAGAGTCGATGTACCGCGGCATGAACTTCACGACGAAGGCTTCTCCACCCGAGGTAATCAGCAACTTGGGGCTCGTAGTTGATTTCGGCAGGACGACACCTGCATTGACCGACGCATCCAGACCATAGTGCACGTCCAGCAAGGTTCGCAACTCACCAAGGTTGATTCCGCTCTGGGCATTGCCCGGCTCCAAAGGCCCACGCATCGCTATTCCCTCCGATGGTCACATAGCTCGCGGGTCATGGCCGCGGTGCGACAAACTCGACTTCACGTCGAACGAGCGGATTTCAGTCCTTTTGTCCTTGGGGCTGATGCATACGGCTTCGCCGTCGTATGCAAGATGAGTTTCATGACTGTAGTCGAATCGGCGTGAAGAACCAAGAACCAACTCAGCTAGCTGCGACGTCTCACGGTGCGTATTCCCGCATCTTGGATTGGCAATATCTGGCATCCTCACCTTCGCTAGCGATAGCCATTCAGCTCTACAGGACCGGCCATGAGGTTGTCTTGCTTCAACAGGGCGAAGGAGTGGCTGCGTGCCACCTCGTGGAGGAAGATCCAGCGGCATTCGACGTGGAATGCAAGTCGGCCAGTCGCTGCATCCAATAAGGCGGGTAACCCACTATAAGCAGGCATTTACGTGGGCTTCGAACGAAGGCGGGCTTCCAGACTGAGAGCAGCCGATCGTCCAATCGACGCTGTATGACCGCTGCTGAGCAGAGCGGACAGCCAAGCTCTGCCACAGGCCGGCCTCGAAAGTCGAGACCTGACATGAGCAGCGTGGTCAGTCATGGACAGGCGCATCGAGAAGGCGGGTCGTAAGCGTCCGGCCAACCCACCCTTGAGCGCGGCGCGGTAAGCGGCAAGGATGGTGTCCATCTACGGAGTTAGGTGGACACCATGAAGGATTGGCGCAAGGAGCCACGGCGGCGGCACAGCGCGGAGCTGAAGGCGCAGGTGCTTGCCGAGTGCGCTGAGGCAGGAGCCTCGGTGGCAGCTGTGGCTCTGGCGCATGGGCTGAACGCGAACGTGGTGCACAAGTGGCGCCGCCAAGGAGCCGCGAAGCCCACGTTGCCGGTGACGACGTTCGTTCCGGCGACCATGCCGGCCGCGCCAGAGTCGCCCGCGATCATCCGCATCGAGCTGCGCCGGGGCGCGACGACGGTGAGCGTCGCTTGGCCGGCGACGTCGGGCGCCGAGTGCGCAGCGTGGCTGCGTGAGCTGCTGAGGTGATCCGCATCGACGCGATCTGGCTGGCCGTGCCGCCGGTGGACATGCGCGCGGGCGGCGACACGCTGCTGGCGCAGGTCGTCGCGGTGTTCGGCGCAGCGCAGCCGCACCACGCTTACTGCTTCGCCAACCGCCGCGCCACGCGGCTGAAGGTAGTGGTGCACGACGGCATCGGCATCTGGCTGGCCGCGCGCCGGCTGCACCAGGGCGGCTTCGTCTGGCCCACTGCGGGCTCCAGGGCCGCGCAGCTCACCCGTGCCCAGCTCGACGCGCTCGCGCTCGGACTGCCGTGGCAGCGCCTGACTGAAGCCATCACGGTGCTGTAGCGCGCACGCGCAATTGCCGAATGCGCGCATGGCGCGCGTGGTCACGATGCGGCACAGTGGCAACTCGTGAGCGACGCAACGCACATCGACAGCCTGAGCGATGCCCAAGTGCGCGAGCTGGCCAAGCGCCTGGTCGCCGAGGTGCAGTTCAAGCAGGCCACCATCGACAAGCTCACGCACGAGAACGCGGTGCTCAAGCGGCTGAAGTTCGCCGCGCAGTCAGAGCGCTTCGATGCCGAGCAGCGCAGCCTGCTGGAGGAAACCCTCGAAGCCGACCTGCAAGCGGTGTCTGAGGAGATCGAGACGCTACAGCCGCCGAAGGACATCGGCGAGCGCAAACAGCCCAAACGCCAGGCGCTGCCGGCCTCCCTGCCGCGGCGCGAGATCCGCCACGAGCCTGAGAACACCACATGCGCCTGCGGCTGCCAGATGAGGCGCATCGGCGAGGACGTGGCCGAGAAGCTCGACTACGTGCCCGGCGTGTTCAGCGTGGAGCGCCACATCCGCGGCAAGTGGGCGTGCGCCAAGTGCGAGCGCATCGTGCAGGCGCCGGTGGCCCCACACGTCATCGACAAAGGCATCCCGACGGCAGGCCTGATCGCACAGGTGCTGGTGGCCAAGTACGCCGACCACCTGCCGCTGTACCGGCAGGAAGGCATCTTCGGCCGCGCTGGGCTGGCGATCCTCCGATCGACTCTGGCGCAGTGGGTCGGCAGCGCCGGCGTGCAACCGCAGCCGCTGGTCGAGGCGATGCGCCAGGAGCTGCTCACCCGCTCGGTGCTGCACGCCGATGAGACGCCCGTGCAGATGCTGGACCCCGGCGCCGGCAAGACGCACCGCGTCTACCTGTGGAGCTACTGCACCAGCGGCTACGAGCCCGAGCACCTGGTCGTGTTCGACTTCGCTGAAAGCCGCGCGGGACGCCACCCCGCGCAGTTCCTGCAGGGCGCGAGCGCGCCTTGGCGCGGCACGCTCGTGTGCGACGACTACTCGGGCTACAAGGCGCTGTTCGCGCAGGGCGTGACCGAGGGCGGGTGCCTGGCGCACGCGCGGCGCAAGTTCCACGAGCTGTGGGCCAACCACAAGAGCACGATTGCGCAGCAGGCGCTGGAGCTGTTCGCCAGGCTCTACGAGGTCGAGCGCGAGGTGGGCGAGCTCGCCCCCGAAGAGCGCCTGCGGATTCGACAGGCGAAAGCCAAGCCGGTGGCCGACGCGCTGCATGCGTGGCTGACGGCGCAACGGCAGAAGGTGCCACCGGGCTCGGCCACGGCCAGGGCGATCGACTACAGCCTGGGCCGCTGGCCAGCGCTGGTGCGCTACATCGGCGATGGCCACCTGCCTGCCGACAACAACTGGGTGGAGAACCAGATCCGGCCGATCGCGCTGGGCCGCAACAATTGGCTGTTTGCCGGATCGCTGCGTGCGGGCAAGCGCGCCGCCGCGGTCATGAGCCTGGTGCACTCGGCGCGGCTGAACAGGCACGAGCCGCATGCGTATCTGAAGGACGTACTGCAGCGGCTGCCCACGCAGCCGGCCAGTCGCATCGGCGAGTTGCTGCCGCACCGCTGGAGGCCCGGCATCGCCTGATAGGCTGGAGGCGATGAAGAACATCGAAACGCTGATCGACGAGGGAGGCACCATCTCGATCGGGCGTCTGTCGCCCTTGGATTGCGTTGCGGCCGCCTCCGATGAACACAACAGCCTGGCCATGCTGGTGCGACGCGAAGGCGAATCCCTCAAAGCGTTGATCAAACGCCTGGACAAGGCCATCGGGCTCGCATGGTCCGACGAGCTGTTCACCGACGAGGTCAACGGACCGTAGACAGACCCCCGTCGTCAAGACGGGATCGCCGGACGCTTACGGCGGGTCTTCATAACCCGTGTACCCAATGGGAGATGAATCCGGGCGGCTCCAAGTTTGGGCGCGGCAGCATTGCCTGGTGCAGCCAGCCCAAGTCGTCAAACTCAGAAAGTGCTACTGCTTCTTTCTTCGGGGCAGAAGGGCCTCCCAAGGCGTCCCGTCAACAACGCCGCTCTCCCAGATGAGCGTGGTCGTCTGGGTCGGAACATTGACTAGGGTTGCTAAGAGCATGCCCTTGTTGCCATAGCCGAGGTTGCGCTGCTTCACCTTTTCCGGCGAGACTTCGTTGCTCTCGAGAATTTGCGTGCCTATTTGCCTGCAACGATCAATAAATGCATCAACGTCCAAGGCATTCCCGACAGCATCTTTAAGGTTTCTTTCCACAAAAGGAATGTCCGCTTCAGACAGATAGGGAAAGACGACGGCATCGAGTTTCAGCTGTGCGAGGCGCTCCTGAATCTTTTGGACACCAGTGTCCCACGCCGTGATGAAAAGGAACGCGATTCTTGTTTTGAGCAACCGTGCCTGTACGGGCTTCGGTAGGGCGTCACGGGCTTCACCCAGATCCTCGCGCAAATCGTCTCGCTCCAGCCAGGCCGCCAGCACGTCGCAAACCTGGCTGCCGGAACCACAGCAATCGTCCACGAAGATCAGTGGCCTGTTCTCATCTTCCTCGCGTGACCACTGATCGAGTGTGACCACCTTGAGGACGTGCGCCTGCTCGTCAGCAAAATAGCCTTGAATTACGCTCCCGTCTTTGGGATCGCCGAACGACACTGCGTAAGCATCACGTAATTCAGGATGCGCATCGAAAAGAGCGTCGAAGGCAGCGGTTGTCTTCTTGCGATTGACGATTTCGAAATGCTCCAGCATGGTCAATGCGCAGCCGATGTCGTTGTTGTTTTCGAACTGTTGCAGCCAGCGGTAGGTGACTTCCCGCATGTCGCGCTCCCGGTCGGAGATAGGAATTGTTTCAACCTTGTTCAGCTTGAGGGCGACTTTGTCGATCCGCTTGTAAATTTGGGCGTCGTTCCAGATGCCCGCCCTGGGTCGGATCGCCCAGGAGTGACCCGCCCAAAAGCCCGCCTCGGTGGACCGTTGCTTCAGCTCACGAATGTCTTTACTTGTTCTCTTAGACGCTTCAGATGTGCCCGCGGGCAATCGCGCCTGAAACAGTCGATCCGCAAGTCGCTCGATCGCCACATACACCACATCAGCCAATTCAACCGTGGAGAACACGTAGACTGTCGGTTGACCTCTCAAGTACTGGTCGACCCAGTTGTCGGCGCCCTCCCAGGACTCGCGCAACATATACGGATGCTTGCCTGGCGGGAACACGATGGCCCGGCCTGTCCTTGGTTCGGCGGAGATGGATTGAAGGCTGCGCAAGTGAATCCGCGCTTGCAGGTCGGCAGCGCTGAGTACTGGCTGCCCCGTCGCTCGCAAGACTATCGCGACCTCATCACAAATCTTGGCCAACAGCTCGGGGCCGCGCTGCACATGCCTAAGGTCATCGTAGAAGCGATTGATGCCCACAGACGCCGAGGAGTCCGCTTCCAGCACTGAATCGGAAAGCTGCAGAGCGCGCACCCAGATGCGACGCTCCCGGATGGCGGCCAGTGTACAGACCGCCAAGTTCAGCCGGTTCTGCTCCTCGCCTGTCAACGGCTGGTCCGGCTTGCGACCCAGCGACGCCTCGAAAGAGGCCGTGTCGAGACTTACGAGTACGTCTTCGGGTGTGCTGTAGAGCAGTGTCAAGACGTCCTTGGCCGAAGCCAGCTCATCCATGGTCCGTACAACTGAGCGAAGCATTTGCTCCGTTGCGAGCACCTTGGGATGGCGGCGAATCTTCGTGGTCACCAAGACCTGCGCTAGCTGCAACTCGTTCAAGATCGGCGTGGAATTGGCCGGGATGCCAAAGATCCAGATGAGCGGGCGTTGACCGCCCTGATCTTCATCAAAGATGAGGCTCTCGTTGATCCAGTCTGGTAGCCCGTCGAGTTGAAAGTCGTTCACGGCCAGCTTCTGCACCAGGCGGCGTATGTCCAGAACGGAGGGGATGCCGGAGAACTTCGAGTCACGTACAAGCGCGTCCATGGTGGGCGCATCAAAAGGCCCATTCACCAACGCTTGCAGTTGCGGGCGCGTCTCATCGATTCTTCGGCCAATCACTGTCAGAGAAAGCTTGCTGACGGTGCTCTCGACTTTTTCCTCGTCGTTGCCTTCGCCGAGGCGCAGCATACTCAACTTCGTCAGTTTCAGAAGGAAGCGCCCGACCGCTGGTGACTTTACGATGTAGTGGGCCAGAAGCTGGCTAAACGTCGGATCAGCGCCGAATTCCTTTGGGCTGCTTTCGGCTGCGAAGTCCTTCACCGCCGTGGCGAACTCGAAGCGAGATTCGAGCTCCAGCAACACGCTGTCTGAAAAGGCTAAGTGCCCGACATGCGAGAACAACGAACTCAAGCGCAGCAACTGAGTATCTTCATCAGAGATTAGCGCCATGCCCCGCTGGCTGCGCGTCTGAGCGTTCAGCGAGTCGATGAGTTGCTGAGTCTGGAAAAGAGCGCCGATGGCATGCTCGAACCGCGTGTGCACCGCGCCAGGGTAGACCCAATGCGCGACCCCTAGCTGCCGAAGGAAACGAAGTCGTTGCAGAAGCGGTGAATCCAGAACCGCGACCTCAATCGGCGAAAGCGAGACGGTGCCCCACAAGGCATCGTTGAGTTCCTTGTGCTGCTTTCGACGCTCCGGGGTCGGGTTCAGATTGGCTGTGTACTGGTGCAGGTACTGCTCGGCCAGCGCTTCAGCCACCTCTTTGAGAAGTTGCAGAGTGCGAGACGGCACTGGTTTCAGGCTGGAATAGCTTCAGCAACTTCTGGGAACGTATCGTGCACGAGTTCGCAGAGCGCCTCCGGCGCCAACACGCTGTGCTTCATGTAATTCTCAGCTAACTGCATAGACAGGCTGAGCCGATAGGCCCGCTTGGACGGGTCCGGCTGAATGAGTCGACGCTCGCGTAATGAGAGCAGCGCATCGCGGAACGTCGCCGTCACGCCGTACAAAGGGTCGCGGCGGAAGGTGAAGTTTGAGACGATGTTGAACTCGGCTTCCCGATTGCTCAACCACTCGTAGGCCGCCTCGAATCTCCGATCGATAACGGCTGTTTCCAGAACAAAGTCGCGATTGGCCATCAGCTTGAGCTTGGCAAGGACAAGCGTGAGGAACTCTTCCGCAGTTAGGATTCGGCTCATCAAAATAGCAGGGTTGATGGACGATGATGCGCGCAGATCAATGACCGACGCAGTGTAGCGGAGGATTTCTGGCTAGGGGCATGCGCGGCAAGTGCCCGAACCGGTTACGCTTCGCCGATGCGATGTACCGGAGGCCCAAGAGGGTCAGGTCGGCGCATGTTTGAAGCAAGGGGCTGATTCGCCCATATGAATGTTGGAGGCAGGATGTCGGGTTCGAGCGGATCTGGGGGTGGGGCGTCGGGTCCAGAGGTGAGCTGCGAGAGGCTGGTGATCAACACCATGCTTGCCTCACCCCGTCCGGATGTCGTGCACCTTCTATACCCAGGATTGGTTCTGGAAGTTCGGTTTTTCGGTGGCGCGGTGGTGGTCTTCCATGAAGACAAGCTCGTCGGCGGCTTGGCGTCGCCGCTTGTTCACCGGCTTCGGGCGTGCATCGAGGACGGCACTGTGTATCGGGCCAAAGTGGTATCTAAGAACAGCGCGCTAGTTCGGCTGCAGGTTGCCGCGGCGTCGAGCTTTCCGTTGTGAGCAGTCGTGTCTGAGATCGCAATTGTTGGTGGTGTCTACGAAGAACGTTGCCTGCGTCCGGACTGGTACGAGGTGTACGGGTCTGCTGGTCGAGCGTGTTCGGCAATCGCGGCCATGGATGGAAAGGTCGATGTCACGTTGCATTGCTATGCAGATCTCGAGATCCAGGAGGCGCTGACGACCCGAAGCACCCTGGAGCGCACGCACCTGGAAGTCACCGCCATCCCGAGAACGCCGCGTTTTGTTTATGTTCACGGGCTGGATCGTCCCCACATCGAAAGAACACCAGGACCGCAGCCTCCGATCACGGTCCATGCCAGGAGCGTGCTGCGCTTTGGGATGTTAGAAGGCGAGGCAATCGTCGACGGGGACAACGTGGTCTACGACGCGCAGAGCGCGCAGGCCCCGTCGCCCTTCATTGCCAACGGTTCGCAAGCTAAACGATTGGCGCTCGTGCTCAATGAGAGCGAGGCGCGATCGATGACGGGGCTGCGCGATGCCGGCGCCTACCAGCTGATTGCGGCCGTTCGAGATCTCAACCGTGCGGACGTTGTGGTCATGAAGCGCGGACCGGTGGGCGCCCTTGTGCTCGACGCCAGTGGCCAAAGCCTGGTGCCGGCGCTGCATACAAAAAACGTCTGGAAGCTGGGGTCCGGGGACATTTTTAGCGCCCACTTCGCGCTGAACTGGGCCGTGTACGAGCGGGCTGCCGTAGAAAGCGCTCATGCAGCTTCTCGTGCGACCGCCAGCTATTGCCAGACGGGGGGCTTTCCCAACCTCGAGGTGGTCCAGGCATTTGACGCTGACCCAGTGATTCCATCCAAGCGGTACTTAGCAGGACGCATACCAAAGGTATATCTGGCCGCACCGTTCTTCACCCTCGCGCAGCTTTGGTTGGTGGAGCAGACACGGACGCAGCTGCAGGCCTTTGGGCTGGACGTGTTTTCGCCGTATCACGATGTCGGCGTGGGATCGGCAGACAAGGTGGTGCAGGCCGATCTAGCAGGACTGCGCGAAGCAGATTTCGTGTTCGCCATCATGGATGGGCTTGACGCCGGAACACTCGTTGAGATTGGCTATGCGCTCGCGCGCGACATGCAGGTGGTCGTCTATTGCGAGAACGAGGGTGAAGAAGACCTGAAGATGATGGCGGGCTCAGGCTGTCACCTGTGCACTGACTATGTCAGCTCGATCTATCGCGCCGTTTGGACGGCCGTTGAACTCTGACGCCAGGATGGCCGGCTGTGCAGAGTACTATTCTCAAGGCGCTGGCGCCTTTTCCTACCGGACCGTTCACTGAATACTGTTGGCCTACTTTCCAGCTTTGTGCCCTCACAGCCACTTCCCATGTTTGCGTGAGCTTCCCAGGGCATGGAATCACGTGCCGAAATAGACTTGCAGTCATCTTTGTAGCGATGATCAGTCGTCATGCGGTATCCCGGCGGCAAGGCAAGCGTCGCCGCCAGCGTTGGCTGGATCGCATGGAGGACATGACGCTGGCGGAGCGTAGCCATTTGCTAGCGTTAGTTCGCGATCAATACATGCGGGGAGGACCGTCGGCATGAACCAGACCGCTGGAATCTGCTGGGGCCACCTCGGCCTCCAGGTCGAACTTCCACCGGCAGACGAAGAAGTCATGCCCGGTGTCGTTTGGGGCGCCGTAGAAGCTTTTCCGACCCCGGCGTATTGGGCTTACCAAGTCCTGGCCCGCCGCATCACGTGCACGACGATCTCTCACCGGCTTGGAAGCGACTTGGTCCATGAGGTTGCCGCCTGTCTGCTGGGTGGATATGGAGTTCCGGCCGAGGTCGGCTTGGCGGCATATCGCCGGCTTCGCGACAGCGGCGCGTTGTGCCTCGGAACAGGCGAGGAAAAAATACTGAGTCTGCTTGCTGCGCCACTGGATGTAGGCGGTCGGCCGGTGCGTTACCGATTTGCTGCGCAGAAGTCGCGGTGCCTCAGCTTGGCCTTGGAGGTGCTCGCTAATGAGAAAGCGCCGATAGAGTCAGGGCGAGCCTTGCGCGATTGGCTGACTCGACTGCCAGGCGTCGGCCTGAAGACAGCCTCTTGGATCGCACGCAACTTTATGGACGCCGATGATGTTGCCATTCTTGACATTCACATTGTGCGCGCAGGCGAACTGGGGGGCTTTCTCGATCCATCGTTGACGGTGGAGCGCCATTACTTGGAACTTGAAGCCCAGTTCCTCAAGTTCAGCCAGCACTTACAAGTCAAGCCCTCGGAGCTTGACTCAGTGATCTGGCTAGAGATGAAGCAGTCTCCCAGGTCCGTGAGCCGCCTGTTGGCCAGCAAGCGAAGCGGCGCGGCGGATACGCCGAGACAGTCAACCCACCGCCGCTCGCGTCCCCACGAACGCGGCGCCGACACCAACCAGTCCTTTTTGCTCAAGTAGTCGGCCAACCCAAGGCTCGCCAGTCACGCCCAACGGGCAGAAGCCAAGAGCCAATGCATGGGATGCAAAGCTCATCACCGCTAGGAGCGCCCCAGCGTCGCGCCAGATCAAGCTCGCAGGATGCTCATACTTCGCAGCGGTCTTGCCCGCTTCCGCGGCGAACAGGATGAGCGTGGCTTCTTGGACTGGTAACACTTCCTGCATGGCCCGATGGACCGCGCGTGCGTCGAGCCCGCTTGGCACATCAACGAGTGCGTGATCCACACCATCGTAGCGCTGCCATGTCGATGCACCCGGTGCAGCAAAGATAAGGTGGATGGGATGGATCGCGCCTGCCGAAGGGGCGGGTCTCAAGCTGACGTCGAAGCCGTATATAGATCCCTCGATCAGCTCAGCCCGGCAACTCAGATCAAGCCAGGCGCTGAGGTCGGCGTGAGAGATGGCGCCCATCTGACGCTGCGTGCGGCGCGTACGCAGGAACTGGTCGATCTCGGAAGCGCATGACAGATTCGTTGCCATGCCGTCTAGAGGCACGCGTGTACCCAAGGGCCAGACAATCGGCGCGAATGGATTGATTTGCTCTTTGAGAGCCGGATTTCCTAGATCAGGCCAAATCACCATCGATTGCTCGCAAGACATCAAAGTACTTGTTGCAGCCGCGGCAGTTGCCGCATGGGACATTGGCTTTGTGGCAGCTATGAGCCCATGCGAGGAATTCGCGAGGAACCCCGCTCGCGGCGACGAGTTCTTCCGTGCTGAGATGGATCGCAGGGGCTTCGACAATGATGCCGCCCTCTTGCAAAGATACTAACTTGCTGATGGCCCTGACGAACTCCGGGGAGCCATCCCGATGCGAACCATCGGATCTGACCGTGCCGATCAGAAGCTTCCGCACCCCCATGGAGATTGCATTCATCGATGCAAATGTGATCAACATTTGGTTGCGATAGGGCCACCAGTCGGACGCTGGTGCATGCTCGCTGGCGGTGGCGCCCGCCATGTCGCCCGAGCCCAGTGCCCTACAGTCGACTTCCACGAGGTGGTGTTCGATGCCGAGGTGGGCGCAGACAGCGGCTGCCGCAGACCTCTCCGCATGCGCAGGCAATTGCCCATAGTTGATCGTGATCGCGACGTCGGGCCGCTTCCACCAGGCGATACTGAGCGAGTCCATGCCGCCGGAGAGAAGGAGCGCTGTCTTCATGGTTTCGGCCTTCGCATGCAATGCGTTGGCGATTTGCATTAGGTCAACTGTTAGACGCCGGGGTTTGGTGCTGAACACTAGGCCGCCAGCGCGGTGTCGGGTTCCCACGGAATGACTCTCGTAGTCGCCAATGAGTCGCCATTGGCTGAGCGCCCCAACTCGACAGTGACCAGCGTATCGCCATCGAATGACGGGCTCAATTCCAACGTCAAGTAGTCGAACAAGGGCTTCTCGTGGACAGCGATGATGACCTGCCTGTCGTGCTGCTTGGCAAGCGTGCGCAGCAATGCCGCGAACTGAGAGATGTGCACCTCGTCCATACTCTGCACGGGATCGTCGATGATCAGCCACGGCAGCCGAGACTTGGCTGAGAGGTGCAGCGCCAGGAACAATGTCAGGGCCGCAGTGTTGAGGTTACCAGCGCTCAGCATGGCTCGCGGATTACCGCCTTTGCCACCATCGTGGTGCAGAGTCTCTAGGGTCGCCTCAACAGCTCCCTTAGTCGACTCCGGAAGCGCGAAAGCCGGAACGAAGGGCTCGTCCGGTGCGAGGCGCACGAACAGATCCTTCCAAGCGGTGTTGAGCGAATCGTTGAACACCCGCCTCACAATTGCAGTGCGCTCTGCCTGTGCGATCTTGGTCAGTTCCTTGGCTTGGTCGATGGCCCGGTCGCCAGCCGTTTTCCGTTGGGTCAGCTCCATAATTTCAAGTGTTAGAGCCGAGCGAAGACTTTCGAGTTCCTGGATGGCATCAAGCCTCGCGCTATGCTCGCGCAAGACGTCCTCTGCACGTTGCCGCGCGGCGTGCTTACCAGCCAGCTCCGTTTCCGTTTTCACAACATGCGCAAGGAAGCGATCGAGGGCGGCATTCAACGGTTCGTTCACGCCAATCGCTGCCACGGCCAGTTGATCCGCGAGCCTGTCAGCAACGCTGCGCATGGACACGGTGAACTGATCGCTGGCCCTCAGCGCTGCCAGTCTTTGTGACGCGTTGGCAGCGGTCTTGAACAGGGCTTCGCCCCTGACGGACTCTGGAGCCAAGGTGTCGAGGGTCGTCAACAGTTCACGGAGATCGCTCAGGCGGCGTTCGAGCTCTTGCTTGGAAGGATCGGTCAGCAGTCTGGCCACCTCGCCCGCCAGTTCGCGCTCCCGCAGCGAAATCGCTGCAACCGTGTCTGCGCGTTCCTTCGACAAGGCAGCCAGCCTGCCCGCTGCCTCGGTGAGCGATGAGATGTTGGTTGCCAGATGCCCGACCAGGGGCGTGGTGGACACCTCCGCGAAGTTGCGATTGCAAACCGGGCAATCGTTGGACTGCACATGGGGCAACAGCGAGGAAAGCGCCTGGGCCAATTGTCCGGCCTGCTGCGAATATCCACCGCTCTGTTCTTCGAGCAGCGTTAGGCGAGCTTGGTGGCGCTTTCGGTCGGCCTCCGCGCTGGTGACCCTCTGCCTCGCGGCAGCATCCTGGGCAAGAGCTTGCTCGCAGCGCCGCATCTCCGCATTGATCGCTGTCGTTGCCGTGACGCGGGCGTACTCGGGTTGGCTGGCCAACGGCGATGGCAAATCCGAAAAATAGTCAGCGAGCCTCTGAAACGTGTCCGACAGTTGCTTTCCAGCCGTCTGCAGCCATGCTTGCAGCGCCTTGTCTGCGTCACTGGCACCCGATTCGGCGTTCGCCATCAAGCCTTGGCTCGAACTTGTTCCTTCGGAGCGCAGCAGTTGACCGGCCTGGGCGGAAATCTCGATCCTGAGCTGCGCGGCGCGCTTCAGTTCCGCGTCGTAGGACTGTTGCGCCAGGAAGGAGCGCCAGCTTTCGACCGGCTGCTCCGCCTGGGCTGGCCAATAGGACTTGAAGAGTTCTTGAGCGGTATTGAGCAGTTCCTTGGCCTGATCCCGAGCCTTGGAAACCTCGCCTGCCAGCCGGTCCATCTCCTTCTGGACCATAGGGAGGCGGTCGCGGACCTCCCAATACATGTTGGCTCTACCCCTGAGCCGCCGCACGTCGCCGGCGTCGTACAGGCCGTCGATGAGGGCATCGAGCGCGTCTAGACCAAGCAGTTCCTTGACGAAGCGTGTGAGCGGTGACGCAGCAGCCGCGACATCTTTGGGCTGGTAGATCTCCAGCAAGCGGCCAAGTGTCGACTGCGCCAGGTAGCAACGCTCCGAGAAGTGCCTGGCCAAGTTTCTGTCCAGGACGGCGTTTCCCTTCGGGCCTAGGGAATCGACACGGAATTCGCCAGTCGTCATCGCGCCATCAGCAGCACATACGGAAGCCGAAACGAAGGCGTGATCGCGGCCCTTGTTGACTAGATGCTTTCGGAGGTTGGGGTCGATGCGGTCCAGCGATGCCAGTTCGCCAGTCAGCGCCAGCTCCATGCCGGACAGCAAGCTGGTTTTGCCTGCACCGTTCTTGCCATGGACCAGAATGATCGGGGCGTTCATCGGCACGGTGATATCACCGCGGATGCTGCGGAAATTGCGTACCGTCAACGAATTGATGCGAAAACTCATAGATCCTGTTCCTCGGGTGCGCTCGACGCGTCATCGATGAGTTGGTGCAATCCATGCTGAACGGCGGACTCGCCCTGAGCGGCGACGTCAACGAGGCGTCGCAGCGGCTCATCAAGATTCATGGCAAGCGTCCCGATCCTCGTCAGCGGATTGGTTGCCGAGCCCTCGGCCTGTGGCAGGGAGAGGGGAAATAGCACGGCCAGCCAATTGCTAACGACCACCTCCGCGTCGGCACCGGTAACGTTTCCCAGCGGCAGCACCCTGCAGACCCTGCCCAGTGACTCTAGCGTCGCCGGCTTGGGCCGCGGGCCGGCGAGGACCAGAGTCAGCGATCGGCGAGACCTGCTGACGTCCAACGCTCGTGCCACACCGTTCATTTTTCGGATGAGAAGCGCTTCATCCTCGGCGGCCGTGTCGGCGACCAAGACCAATTCAGTTGTGCTCTTCTGGTGGACGAACGCAGCTGAGAAATCGAGCTTCATGCCCCCGACGACCGGCACATCGGGAAGGCGCATGTAGCCAGCGCCGATTAGCGCTGATGCGACACGGCCTACGGGAGTGGAATCGGTCATATGGCTAGTTCCCGTCTGAAATCGGCGTACAACTCATCGAAGGTGACACATGCGTCCATCATGGACGCGATGCTGATCTCGCGAGTGCGCGGCACGCCAGTGCGACCAAAAGACCCAAGCGGTGACCTGGAAAGGGAAGGCATCAGAGGTTTGGCCTGGATCAGGATCGGCGCCTCCGACTCATCGAGTTCCCCGTGCCCCACCAGCAGCATCGCGAAGTACGCGTTCGCGGTGAGATACACCTTTGTTCGGTTCGCACCGGGCCGCGTGCTCGTGACGGCCACAACGCCCGCACCAAACGTCGCCGGCTCGGCGTCCATGATCCAGTCACCGCGGGCCACGCCGGCACCCAGCAGGCCGAGGGCGACCGCAGCCTCGCGCAAGCCCAGGGCGGCCTGGTCTTGGTTTCCTGCCATACCAGGAATGGCATCGGCGGAGATGGGCATGTATTTGACGTCGGGTTGCGTGACCTCGCCGGCGCGCAGCAACTGCGATGCACGTGCCCATCTTTCCAGCAGGCCGACGATGAACGGCACCGATGTTGTGGTGGCTGACGCCAAGTCGTTGCGCAGCCGCTCGATCCCATGGATCAGCGATTGGCGCTCGTGACCGGGCAGCGGTCCGGGCATCAGGCCAATGAGCGCGGCCAGCTTCTTCGCGAGGACGTCCAGCAACAGGGCCGTCAACAGCGGATTGGCGAAAGCCTGAATCCTGGCGGAATCGCAGACTGCGTCGTAGTTTGCTGGGGTGATCTGGTTGCCGTAGACGTTCTCCAGCAAGGACCTTTGGTCCAGGCCAAGCTCGTTCTCGGAGAACACATAGCCGGGAGGGGTGGCGTTGATATCCCATGCGACCTGCTTAGCGGCCGTCTGGAAAACGTGCTGGATGTTGCCGTCCTGGGCCGACAAGCCCAGCATGAAGGTCGGCTTCTCGTTGATCAGCGCGATGAGCGCGGTCATAAACGGCGAATTACGTGGATTGCCGCACCAGCCGTTGATCTGGGCGTGCCGTGCTACCAGCCATGGGCGGTACTCGGCTTCGTTGGCGGCAGCCTTCTCGGCGCATCCATGGAACTTGATGATGCGCGCGCGGTTGCGGGGCAGCTGCACTTCGTCGGGCTTGGCCACCACGGTCGGAGCGAGGGCGGCGTTCTCATTGGTCAGGATGGCGACAGCGCGCTCCACCAACGGGTCCCAGTTCGCCGACACCATGTCGGTCGCGACACCTTCAAGGCTGAGCGCAGCAAGGCATAGATGCGCGACATCGGGCTGAAGCCCCGCAGCGGCGTAAGTCTCGGGGACCTTGACGACGTTCCACACCAGGAAGTCAAATGATTCTGTCCCGACACGAATGGCGAGAAGCTTGGCGTAGTTCCTGAGCAGAGCTAAAACGATCGGCTCGCTGGTCGGCTTCGGCCAAGTCTTAAAGGCGATGCTCAAGTCCAGCGCAGCCACCTGATCGGCGTTGAGGCCCGCGAGTTGCAAGGCCTCTACCAACGCGCGGTTGAATTTGCAGGTCGCATCCGCCGCGTTCCTGTTCGCACGCAAGAACTCGATGACCGTCTCGACGACGCCCCAGAGCCCTGGAACTACGCCAAGCGAGATGCCTGAGCCCAACCAGAAGGCGTAGCGGCCGTTCGCAACGCCTTCGGCAAAGTCAGGGAACGAGTTGTCGAGCAGATCCAGAGTGTCCCGGACCGAAATCGTCGCCGCGGGCGGTGGTGGCATGTACTTTCACCAAAGTGTTTCGTGCTGCTCAGAATGTTACTTGCTCTGATTGAGCGCTTGTGAGGGCAACCAACGGCGCGATGATCTCTCGATATTGCTAGCACCCGGCTGGGGGCGACGGGCATGCGACGCTTTGGGTGTGAAGCGTTCTTGGCGCGACTTGTGCGACCGGGGATTAGTCAGCATCGCCCGATCCGACCTCTGTGCTGGCCAAAGCGCCTTGTTCGCGCAATGGACGACGATGCCTGCGTCGAGCCGAACATCGGTTTCCCGTGAGCGATGCGGCCAGGCGCGCTGCCCGACTGCTCATACCGCTGGTGGAAGCGTCGTGGTGCACTCATGCTCGCACCTGGCATTTCAGTATTCCGTCTGCGTTAAGCGCTGAATGCCATCGCTGAACGACGGCTCTCCGACGTCGAATTCAGCAAAGCGAACGACAGCATCCGCTGTAGGCTGTGTGAAACCGTTCAAAGCTGGTGTTTCTGGGGGTACCTCAGCCTTTCCCAAAGCCTCGATCGTCGATGCTGGCGCGATATGTGAGGTCGACTCTCACGCACGGGTGCAGCGCCAGCGTTTTCACACAGCCTCGCTGCGACTCGGTCGCGGGAGGTGATGCGTTACATGCCGTAGACCACAGCATCAGCCGCTTTCTTTCGGATAGGTTGCTCCGTGGGTGTCGCACGGGCCAGTTGTACCGCGACTTCTTATTGCCACGGTTCACAGAAATCGCCAGGGACTCGAAGGGGTGCCCAAATCCATCGAGCTAGTTGCTGCCCCGGCGGTTGAGCGCCAGCGAAGGCGAAAGCAGTTCACACACGACGAGGTCAAACGCGTCGGCCAACTGGCACAGCGTCTTTAGCGACGGGTTTCCTTGCTCCTGCTCGATCTGGCTGATCTGCGAGCGCTGCAAGTTCGCACGATGCGCCAAATCTTCCTGCGTCACCCGGGCTGCCGCGCGCAGCATCCGCAGATTCCTTGCCAAGTCAGCGCGCACTTTTTCGACCGATTCCATTCGCCAAGCGTCTCGAAAAGACAACGGACGGTCGACATAGGAAAATGGTCGTGGAGACTATTAAAATAGTCGAAATAGGTGATTTGAAGACCATTTCGACTATCGAGAAAGCTCGGGAGGGACTGAATGAGTATCCAGAAAACATTGGCCGCTGCCTGTGCGGCGGTGGCCTTGTGTTCTTGTTCCAAAGCTCCGGTCGCGTGCTCTGACCTACCCGGTCAGGCCACAACGGATCTGATCGTCCAACACCTGAAATCCGGCTTCACCAACACCGAGGTGCGCAGCGCTCTTGATACGGCAGTCAAGGTGCCTGCCGACTTCAGTACGCTGGTGACGATCGGCCCCCCTGTGGTCGAGACAACGTCTCAGGCGCCCGACGGCAATTCCGCGAACTGCGTTGCGCACTTTGAAGCGAAAGCTGCGCCGGACGTCGAGCAGAGCGCAGCGCGCTGGAAGGACAAGCAGAGCGCTGTGCGGCCGACGTTGGCGCTGGCCGCCCGCTCCAGGTTCGGGGACGGCGTAGGCGGCGACGGCTACCTGCAATTCGCCGCGCGCAAGCTTGTTGGCGCCGCGAAGGTGCTGCAGGAATACGCCGATGCGGCGTCCAGCGACGCCTTTGTCCCCCCTGCGACCTTCAAAGGTTCGGTCAAGTACGTGCTCACGAGAGGCGAGGGTGCTGAGCGCAAATATGCCGTGATCGCAGACGCCTCGGCGCCGAAGTGGGCGCAAGCCTTGACCATCTACGCTTTGCTGGACGACTTTGTGTCCGAGCGAACCCGCGCCGCAGAGCGCCAGCAGCTCTACGGCGCATTCGATGTCGTGTCCGTCAAGAAGGCCGAAATGTGCGGCGAAGAGGCGCTGTGCGTGGACGCGGATCGCGGCAAGCGATTCATCGTGAACTCGGCCGCTCTCGACAAGGACGCACTCGAACGACTCTCGACTGCGGTCAAGAATGGTACGGACGTGTGCCTGACAGGCGTTGAGAAGCAGGATGGTCAGTTGCTGGCGAGCGGCGTCGAGGCCTCCTGCCAATGACGAGCGCTGTTGCGGAGATGAACATGGGACGAATGGTGAGAAATTGGATGCCGGCGTGCGTTGCCGCAGTGGCAGCGCTAGGTTCTGCGGGCGCGTCGGCACAGTCCCCGGATCTGCAGAGGGGGCTGAATCAAGTATTCCGTGCGATGCAGAGCCTGCAAGGTGGCGGTGCACAAACTACGGAAGGCGTCGGCACCATGGGCAGCCTGGATTCGGCGCAGAACCTGGAGACGGTGGTCGCCGCGGCAAGAGAACGCAAGCGCGTCTCGGGCAGCACGATGAGTTCGGACTCGTGGTGCCAGGCCGGTGCCCGGCCGTTCATGCCCGCAAGAATCCAGGGCAGCGGCTGGATGGACCTTGTGCGTAAGTGCGCCGCAGTGCTGGATGAGGACGAGAACAATCGGGCCAATGCCGTTGACGCGCAGGAGTTTCGGCGCGCGGAGATCGAGCAAGCGCACAAGTCGCAGGCCCGGCAGCGCTCCGACGACTACGAGGCCCGCAGGCAAGTCCTGCTCGCAGGACTGAAAAGCGGCGCTGTCCAGCCCCAGAACTGTGCGCAGTGGATGTTCAGTCGGGGGATGGATCGGTACAAACTGCAGACGATCGAAGTCAGCAGGGTGGCCTACCGGGCGCAGCAAGGCGTTGGCTACTTCGATGCGGTCATCCAGCAGATCAAAGGGCAGCTTCTCGTGCGCATCGACGACCATCTGGCGGTCGTCGCCATCGACAAGAGCGCCCGACTGTTCCGCGAAGACGCCATCATGGAGAAGGGCCGGATCGGTGTCGTTGGCCAGCAGACTGGGCAGCACCCTCTGAACCGCCCCGATGGGTCGACGCTCACCGTGGCGGTGGTCACGCCCTCCTGTGTGGTGGGAGCTCCCGACCATCTGCTGGATCTGATGCCGGAATCGGCGAATTAGTCACCATGGGGCGCCGCTAGTCTGGGCGCGGTCCGAGCATGCGGGCGAGTGCCTGGACGGCGCGCTGCTTGCGCTTGAGTCCAGCGCCAAACCAGGCGACGGCCCGAAAATCCTGCCCCCATCGCTTCCGATTCCTCGTGTCGCTCAGCGTCACAAGGGCGTGCAGTAAGTCGAGCGCGGTTGCCTCGCCGCTCGAGCGATCGAGTGCGCGAGTGACTGCCTTCAGCCCGGCGGCGCTTGGCACGTCACCATCGCGGCGCGAGCTGTACGCGGCTGCCGTCACCTTGTAGATGTCGTCGCCCGACACGGTCCGGCTTGAAAACTCGGTCAAGTACGCCGGAAACGACGCGCACTCCCGCACGAGCTCGCCGATGTCGGCCAAGTCGCTTGGCGTCAAGAACTCGAAGGACCGCGCGATGCGCGCCTCGGTCGGCGAGCCCGGCGTCGCCGGCAGCACGATCCCACCTGGCTCCAGCACACACGCCGCCCGCGCTTGCGCCGCCAGCGGACTGTCGCAGCGCGTGCTTGCCAGCACGTGCATCGTTGCGCTGAACCCGCCCGGCAGCGTGATGCGTTCTCCCGTGTTCAGCAGGCCCCACAGCCGCCGTCCACCGCGTACATGCCCCACGCGCTCCAGCGCCCAACCGTAGAAGGCGGCCAGCGCGAAGTAGAAGTCCAACACCTCCCGCGGCTGCCACGGTTGATGGGTCGAAGGGACGATGGCAAGTCGTTCCTGGTTGTCGCTGCGCAAGAGGCCGGACTGCTCCTGCGCTTCCGCCGACAGCGCAGCCGCGGACCGCACCCCCTCCGCGTCCGCTGGCGCTTTGATGATGACCCAATTGAGGTCGGCAGCATCGAGGATTTCATTCATCGCCCCGTCGTACCGGGTCTGCCCGTTGAAGGTGCTCATGTCGTGTTGCCCCATGACTTCCCCGCCCGTCAAAGCACACGGGCCGCCGCATTGCACTCGAATGCGTTCAGCCCTCGGATGTAGCGGTGCACGGTGCTCTCTGAGCGCTGCCCCGTCTGGCGCTGGATGGCCCAGATCGGCGCACCGGCCCTGAAGGCGCTGGTGACCAGGCCTGCGCGCAGGCTGTGCGCGCTGTACCCATCGACCGGCAAAGCGTGCAGCGCAAGCCGCTTTCTCAGCAGCCACCCGACGGATGCGCCGCTGAGGGCCCCGCAGGCGTACCCGTGCCGGTCGATGCGGCAAAAGAGCGAGGAGGTCGGGCTCGAGCCCTTGCCCCGAGTCGGTAGCGATGACAGCGTGGTCAACCACCTGCGCAGCGCGCGCACCGGGCACTGCGCGGCGTCGGGCGTGCGGGGAATCGCGACGTCCCGGCCCCGCTGGACCTGGTCGGTCTTGCTGCGCCGAAGCTGAATGAGAACCCCGCGAGGAGTAAATTCAACGTCGCCTACCTGCAGTGCGCCGATCTCTGAGCGCCGAAACCCACCCGCAAATGCAAGCAGAAACAGCGCCGCATCCCGCTCGTTCTGCGCGGCCGACAAGCAACGAAGAGGTCGGACAACTCGCCTGAGAATGGCCGGCGCGATGGGCGATGCCTGCTTCTGGGCCACGCCCTTGGCGCGCCGGATACCTTTCATCGTGCGACGTACGAGCGCCGACTTGGTGGGCGACACCAGTCCGCGCATCTCATGCGCATAGCCGATGGCAGCCAGCTGCCTGGCCAGCGTGCTGGGCCTGAGCTCGGCGGCGGCGGTTGCGAGGTAGCGCGCAACCTCATTGGGCGTTGCCGGGACTGTGCCGCCCCAGGCTTTGAAGCGCTTCAGGTCGCTGGCATACGCCTTCAAGGTGTTCGAGGCGAGGGAGGCCTGCAAGTACTGCCGCACGGCCTTGGTGGTTCTGGTGTATCCCACCATCTCAATACTCCTTCGGCAGCAGCAGCGTGGTGGTGCTGCGGTCGGCTTCCGTGATGATCCAAATCACTTCTGGCCTACCTGCGGTTGTCCCCGTGCCCACCGCGTAGCTGGACAGGATCCGAAACCCGTCGCGCACCGCCTGGTCGTTCGCAGCGACGTCCTCCGGTGGCACCAGGCCCCAGTCGCCGCATGCGTGCCGTGCGAGGAAGGTGGTGGCGGTCTGCTGATGGCGATTCAAGAGCTTGAGTGCGCCGGGCGTCGCGTAGATACGGCCTAGGGAAAACAGCGGGCAGGCATGCCCCTGCCGGGGATTCGGCATACGTCGTCCTTTCGAAAATTCCACGCGCGCGCACCCCTGGCCGTTGATCGGCCGCGATGGAGAAGTGAGGGGAGTGAGGAGCGGGGCCAGTGAAGATCTGGCCCGCGCGTGCAGCGTACTGAGCGTCCGCTGTCGGGTGCGCGTGCCTCTAGTTTTGCTTCTGGCGCACGGCTTTCCTACCGCTTTCTGGTGCGCTCTGGCCGTTTTCTGGGGCTGTTTCCCGCTTGGCAGCCCCAGATTTGCCTGTTTTTTCAGCAATCCGGGGCGGATCACCGCTGGAATTTGCAGCGATGAACGCAGCCCAGTCGTCCATCAGCTGCCGGCGCTTTTCGAGCATGTCGGTGCGCATGTACGCACGCACCGTCTGATCACCCACCGTGTGGGCCAGCGCGAATTCGAGCATCTCGTGCTCATAGCGGGTCTGCTCGCTGCCCCAGGTGCGGAAACTCGCCCGAAAGCCATGCATCGTGTACTCAAGCTGCAGGCGTCGCAGGAGCTGGGTGAACACCATGTCACTGAGAGGCAGGCCCTTGGTGTTGGGAAAGATCAAGCCCAGCTCGGACGCGACAATCCCGGCGTCGTGCAGCTTCTTCGCTTCCTGCAGGACTTGCACAGCCCGCGCAGACAGCGGCACGCTGTGCCGGCGCCCCGCCTTCATCCGCTCCTCGGGGATGTTCCAGCAGCGCGTATCCCAGTCGATCTCGGTCCACAGCGCACCACGTGTCTCGCCTGATCGCGCCGCCGTCAGCACCGTGAATTCGAGTGCGAGCCTCACGATCGGCGATGACGGGCTGATTGCCACCTCCTTGAGCACCGCACCGACGAGAGGGTAGGGGCAGGAGATATGGTGCTCCACCTTGCGGGCGCGCTCGTTGGGACCCAGCGCCATCTTGACCTGTTCCCAGAACTCGGCGTCCTTACCGGTGGTGTAGTCCCGCGCGGCGGCGAAGTTGATGACCGTTCGAATCCGCTGGAACAGGCGGCTGGCGGTTTCTGCCTTGCTTTTCCACAGGGGCGTGAGGACAGCCACGATTTCGGCCTTGCCGACCTCGTCGACCGGCAGCCGGCCAAATTTGGGGAACACATACTGGGTGAGCGTGTTGATCCATTGGGCGGCGTGCTTGGCGTTCTTCCACTCGTCCGCGCTCGCCGCGTGGTACTCGCGAGCGCAGCTTTCAAAGGTCTTCAGGCGCGCGCGTTCGGCGGCTCGATGTGCGAACGCCGCCTTGCGCTCCCCGTTGCGCTGGTCGATGGGGTCGATGCCATCGGCCAGCAGTTGCCGAGCGCGCTGGGCGCGTTCGCGTGCCTGGGCCAGGCCGAAGGTGTCCAGTGATCCCAGCCCCATCTCTCGGGTCTTGCCGTGCAGCGTGTAGCGGAAGATCCAGGAGCGAGAGCCGGACTTGCTGACCTGCAGGTACAGACCCGCGCCGTCCAAGTAGTACCCTGGGGCCTTGTTTTTGCTGCGAACGGTGCTGTCAGTCAGTACGCTGCGACGCGTCATATACCCACGTATCTACCCACATTATTTATTGTACTGCCGTGCATTAGCATGGACAACCGTGGATTGGTAGGCGGCCGGAAAGGGGCGTCGTTGCTGGGGGTATGATGTGGGCTGGATGAGGTTGGACGTGCATGGATGTCAAGTACGCTGTCACCCTCTCCGCCACAAAGCTGAGCGCCATGCGGGTTTCGACCCCATGGCGCTTTTTGCTCCCTTTCCTGCCCCCTTTGTGAGTTGTACTGGCTTGGACAACTTTGGACGGTAGGACGCAAGAATTTAGAGCGCGGGGCGGGTTGTGGCGCGGTAGGAATCGCGCACGACAGGCTGTACTGTCTGGGAATGCCCCAGGAAAACACCGCCGAGACACCCTCCCAACAGCAGACAACGCACGCCGACAACGTAAGGCTCGCAGGTTGCGCGATGAGCCGAACACGCTGCATTCCGGTCGCGGGACGCGGTATCTCTTGCCGGAGTCCCTGCGGCACATGCAGGAGCTCTTCGAACTGCTTCCTCGCTTGAAGTTGGATGCCAACGGCGACCCCGACCCGCGGGCGACCGACGAGGTAGTTCTCAAGAGGCTTGCGACACACGCGCAGGCTTCGCTCGCCGCCATGAACCTGGGCATGTCGGCGGTAGGTTCTCTGATGGCCTACGCCGCTCCTGAGTGCGAGGACAAGACCATCAGCTCCGACGCAATCGAGGCGCTCGGCTGGTTGCTGGCCGAGCTGGCGCCAGTCCGAAGGGTTGACGCCCGGCACCCGCCAGCGTACTCCCACGTTGCCCGAGCCAGCTTGAGAGGCGGGCAGTTGTCCGTACGAATCACTTCGGCCGCCGGCCCTTGTTTCCCATAGAACGCTGCCAGCATGGCAGTCCAACTCGAGTAGGGGGATTCCCAAGCCGCCTATCGTGATTGCCAGGAGTGCCTCTCGACGCTATCCGCACTACGAGCGGTGCGGCACAGCGATGCTCCTGAATACCGTCGGAGATCACGTGAAGGCTCCGGAGATCACGTCGCAACGCCTGAGTCCGGCGTACTGCGCGATTGCCAGGGCGCGCACTACAGCCGTCGTGATGGCGTCCACCGGCTGTTCTCAACGAGGGTAATCACCTAAATGCAACTAATACGCTGTCCATAACAATGGTAAGACCATGATATCGGATGAGCGTAATAGTCCAAGCTGCCACTGCGGAGCACTGTTGGAAGTCGCGAACGTGTCGATCAGCTTCGGGGGAATTCGTGCGTTGAGTGATGTCTCGTTCACGATTGGGCAGGGACAGGTCTGTGCACTGATTGGCCCCAACGGAGCGGGGAAGAGCACGCTGTTCAACTGCTTGTCTCGGCTCTATACCCCGAATAGCGGGCTCATCTTGTTCAATGGCATCGATGTTCTGAAGCTTCCGGCGTCCGGAATCTCCAAAGTAGGCATCGGAAGAACCTTTCAGAACCTCGCACTCTTCGGCTCGATGAGCGTGAAAGAGAACATTCTGGTGGGATGCCATTCGAACCTGTCGACTGGGGTGCTTCTCGACATGCTTGGCAGTGCGCGCGCCAAGAGGGCGGAGGGACAGGCGCAGGCGCTCGCGTACGAACTGATGGATCTTGTTGATCTTCGAACCGTCGCAGATGTCCCCGTCAGCCAACTGCCGTTCGGCACACAAAAAAGGGTGGAACTCGCACGCGCACTTGCGAGCAAGCCCAAACTGCTTCTGCTGGATGAGCCCGCCTGCGGTTTGAACCACTCAGAAATCGGCGAGCTCGCGCAGTTGGTTCGAAAGGTTCGCGACGAGCTGGGCGTAACCACCTTGCTTGTCGAACATCACATGGGACTCGTGATGGGCGTATCAGACCATGTGGTTGCCCTGAACTTCGGCAAGAAGATCGCGGAAGGAACACCCCGCGAAGTGTCTGTTCACCCGGAAGTTGTTCGCGCGTACCTTGGTGAGGACAGTGAGCAGGCAAGCACGACGGA
Organism: Xylophilus ampelinus; assembly: GCF_901875635.1. GTDB lineage: Bacteria > Pseudomonadota > Gammaproteobacteria > Burkholderiales > Burkholderiaceae_C > Xenophilus. The sequence goes on from NZ_CABFMN010000066.1 coordinate 48,243, forward strand.
GGCACGGCGGGCTGAACCCAGCCAAAGCGAAGCATGAAGTATGTACTGAGTTTGAAACGCGTGTCCGGCTCCTATGGCGCGACCGCAGCGCTGCGCGACATCACGTTGGACGTCGGCGCCGGTGAAGTGGTGGCACTGCTCGGGGCCAACGGGGCTGGTAAGACCTCAACGCTGCGGGCCATCTGCCAGATGATGATCCGATCCCAAGGTTCCATCGAGCTTTTCGGTCAGACCATCGCCGGGAAGACGACGGAGCAGATCGCACGCATGGGCGTCGGTCACGTGGCCGATGGGAGAGGAACATTTTTTTCCCTTGGCGTGGAGGAAAACCTGCGCCTTGGTCGCTTCGCTCGACGGGATGGATCGGGCCTGGACGACGAGCTCGCCCGCATCTATGACTACTTCCCTAGGCTCAAGGAAAGACGGCTCCAGCAAGCAGGCACGCTGTCTGGCGGCGAGCAGCAGATGCTCGCAATTGGCAGAGCACTCATGGGAGGTCCGCGATTGCTGCTGCTGGACGAACCATCTTTTGGGCTTGCTCCGTTGGTGGTCAAGGAAATTTTTTCGATCCTGCGCAGGATCAACGAGGAGCAGGGTGTGTCGGTTCTTCTTGTCGAACAGAACGCCGGCTTGTCGCTTCGGTTTGCATCGCGTGCTTACGTGGTGGAAAACGGGTGCATCGGGCTTGCCGGGACGTCTGATGAGATCAAGAGCAACGATGCCGTGCGTCGGGCCTATCTGGGCGACTGAGGGAGATCACATTGGAACAACTCCTGCACCAGGTGGTTGCTGGTCTGGCGACCGGCGGCATCTACGCAAGCGTCGCGCTTGCGCTGGTCATGATCTATCAGGCGACCCAGCACATCAATTTCGCGCAAGGCGAAATGGCCATGTTCTCGACATTTATCGCGTGGGCGTTGATCCAGGCCGGGATGCCCTATTGGATTGCGTTCGTTGTGACGACCGTGGTCTCATTTGTGCTCGCAGCAGCCGTGGAGTTTGTCGTGATTCGTCCGATGCAGGACAAGCCTGTGTTATCAGTTGTTGTGGTTTTCATCGGCTTGCTGGTGATTTTTCATAGCCTTGCAGGATGGCTGTTCGGCTCAACCATACGGCAGTTTCCCAGTCCGTTCGCCGTCGCAGATTGGCGCTTCGGAGAGCTGATCTCGCCGCACGAACTCGGTGCAATCGTGGTCACGCTGATCCTTGTCGCGGGGCTCTTCGCCTTCTTCCAGAGGAGCCCGTTGGGCCTGGCCATGCGCGCAGCAGCGCAGAACCCTGCATCGGCACGCTTGGTCGGAATCAGCGTGAGCCGGATGTTGATGCTTGGTTGGGGCTTGGCGGGGGCCATTGGCGCGATCGCCGGAATGATGGTTGCGCCCGTCGTGTATCTCGACGCCAACATGATGACCGGTGTTCTGTTGTATGCGTTTGCCGGCGCTTTGATCGGCGGCATCGACAGCCCAGGTGGTGCTGTTTTGGGTGGATTCCTGGTCGGAGCCCTCGAGAACCTCGTCGGCGCTTACATCGTGGGGAATGAACTCAAACTGTCTGTGGCACTGCTGTTGATCATCGGCGTGCTGATCGTCCGCCCGGCAGGAATGCTTGGAAAAAGGTTGACTTCCCGTGTCTGAAGCACAAGCCAAGCCAGTGGTCCATGCGTGGAGCTCAGCTGACACATCCAGTGCAACGACCGGGCATGCACCAAATTCCCAGAAGAGAGCTTGGGGCGGAGCGGTTGCATGCTTGTCGGTCAGCGTTGCGCTGATTTTCATCCTGCCGGACTACCAACTCTTTCAGATGACCATGGTCGTCGCCTATGCGATCGCCCTGATGGGGTTGAATCTGCTGACTGGCTATAACGGGCAGATATCGCTTGGTCACGGTGCGTTCTTCGCAATAGGCGCATACGCGACGGGCATCCTGATGAGCGTTGCCGCGATGCCGTACTGGCTGACTGTTCCAGCAGCTGCGCTGACGGCCTTCTTGTTCGGATACCTATTCGGACGACCGGCATTGAAGCTGGAAGGGCTGTACCTCGCGCTCGCCACCTTCGCGCTGGGCGTTGCCCTCCCTCAACTGCTGAAGTACAAACTGCTCGAGCCTTGGACAGGTGGAGTTCAGGGCTTGGTCCTGACAAAGCCGGACGCGCCGTTCGGTCTGAAGTTGAGTCCAGATCAGTGGCTCTATGCGTTCGCTGTCGTTACCGCATTGCTGATGTTCTGGCTCGCAGCCAATCTCTTGCGGGGCGGCACCGGCAGGGCTATCCGTGCCATCCGAGATCACTCCATGGCGGCGCAGGCGATGGGTGTCAACGCGGCTCACTACAAATCCCTTGTCTTCGGCATTTCGGCAGCGTTCACCGGCGTTGGCGGCGCCCTCTCGGCAATCGCCGTTCAGTTCGTCTCTCCTGACTCATTCACGCTGTTCTTATCGATCTCTTTGCTCGTGGGGATTGTCGTCGGCGGCGTGGGCACTATTTGGGGGCCGGTCTTCGGTGCGTTCTTCATCATGTTCGTGCCGTCGATGGCCGAACAGATTTCGAAGAGCGCGCCGTGGGCTGTCTATGGGTGCGTCTTGATCGCGGCGGTGTTTGTCATGCCTCGAGGTGTTGCTGGGCTGCGTGTGCGGAAGTCTGTACGGCGTGAGCCCAAGGCCCCGGCGTCGACGTCACCCCAAAATCGGAACTAAACCAAAGGAGAAGACTAGATGAGAAGCCGCTTCAAATTCGTGTTGGCTGCTGCCGTCGGTGGGCTTGCGATTACCGCCGGGCAGATCGCATTAGCGAAGAAATATGACCCGGGCGCCTCCGATACCGAGGTGAGAATCGGAAACACGATGCCCTACAGCGGTCCGGCGTCCTCCTTCTCGGCTGCGGGCAAGGTCATTGGCGCATACTTCCAGAAGGTCAACGATTCGGGCGGCGTCAATGGGCGCAAGGTGACTTGGCTGAGCTATGACGATCAGTACTCACCGCCAGTGACGGTGGAGCAAACCCGAAAGCTCGTTGAAAAGGACAATGTGCTTGCGATGATGGGCAGTCTTGGGACAGCGACCAACACGGCCGTGTACCGCTACCTGAATCAGAAGAAGGTACCCCAGCTCTTCCTTTTGACCGGAGCACCCAAGTTTTCAGACCCCAAAGGCTTCCCCTACACCACGCCGTTTACACCTAGTTTTGACTTTGAAGGGCGAGTGTTTGCCAATCAGATCAAGGCGACAAAGCCGCACGCCAAGGTCGCGGTGCTCTATCAGAATGATGACATGGGCAAGGCTTATCTTGAAGGCCTGAAGGCTGGACTGGCCAAGGGCCAGATCGTTGCCGAAGAAAGCTATGAGTCGACGGATCCGACCGTCGATTCGCAGATCGTCAAACTCAAGTCGTCTGGGGCGGACGTGTTCGTGAGCTTTAGCATGCCCAGGGCTGCCGCCCAGGCGATCAAGAAGGTGAAGGATATCAATTGGGCCGTGTCGGAGCAGTACGTCGCTTCGGCGTCCGCTTACGTCAAGACCGTGATGGAGCCTGCGGGCGTCGATGCAGCCAAGGGGGTCATGTCGACCATCTACTTCAAGGACGCATCCGACCCGCGATGGTCGGACGATCCTGCGACGCAGGAATTTCGGGCCTTCATGAAGAAGTACTTGCCGAATGAAGATGTCAGCAACTCCCAGACGGTCCTCGGCTACACAATGGCCCAGCTGATGGTCTATGTCATCGGTGCCGCAGGGGATGAGCTCACACGCGAGAACATCCTGAAGCAGGCCACCAATATCAAGGCGCTCAAGCTGCCAATGCTGTTGCCAGGGATCGCCATGCAGACCTCACCGACCGACTACCAGCTCTTCGAGGCGTTCCAGCTCATCAAGTTCGACGGCAAGCAATTTGGCCCGATTGGTTCGCCGGTCAAGCCTTGACAGCCATTCCACACCGATTGTGCGAATAGCTCGCGAACTGCGCGGGCAATCTGCCGCTCTGTCAGCTGCCCGCCGTCACCGCGGCACTCACAGCTAGGCATCTTCGGAGACCAACTTCTTGCGGGACGCGCAGTGCGAGCTGCGCGTCCCGTCCCAACTTGTGGAGCGCAACCGGCGCGCACAAGCCTTGCCGAGCCTGCCGAAAACCCTAGGTTACGCAAGCTTGTCTAATGGCAAGACCATTAGGTATTATTGGGTTTTTTTCCCGTGCACGGGAGCAAGGAATTTATGGCGGATCAAATCCAAGGAATGGCGCCCACCGTCTGGTTCGACGGGGGGAGCGACGGTCGTGTGATGGTGGCGGACTCGCTCAGCTATTTCGAGCATGAGCCTTGGCTCAACGACGTTGTCCTGGGTGCGTCGTTCGCTGGCGCTCCCACGGGCGCCATGCCAATGCGCCCTGGAGTGAAAGCGTGGATTGCACACGAAGGCGGCCCGGGGAAAGACAATGCCGGCTCCGGTGGTCTGGCTCTGGCCGACCGCTTTGGCGTGCCTGCTGCCTCCATTGCGACCATGGAAGCAGGGCTCTCGGAAGGGATGACGCTCGTCACGGGCCATGTGCGCCAGGTGAACAAAGCGGCCGAAGCGCTGGGTGTTCGCACGGGGATGACCGGTGGTGAGGCTGGCAAGCTCATGTTGAAGGCTGCGAAGGGGCGCCCGATCAACTTCGACGGAATCGTCGACGAGTCGGTCCATGAGGTGCTCTCGACGGCCGCCGGCAAGATCTATGCCGTCTGGTCGTTTTCACGTGTCGAGGGTGAGCATCCGAACGACGTGTTCTGCGTCGCTTCGCACGGCGGGAAGGTGATGGCGCAGTACGCATTGCGCGCACGCCCCAAGGGCTTGATCGCAAACGATGCAGGCATCGGTCTCAATGGCTCCGGCGTGAGCGGTCTGGACGCCGTCGAGGAACTTTGTGGGATTCCGGCAGCCACCGTTTCGACGGACAGCGCGAGGATTGGCGACGCGCTGAGTACCTACAACGATGGGGTGATCTCGGCTGTGAACAAGAGCGCGCTCGCTCTTGGCGTTCGAGAGGGCATGCGCGCATCAGAGGCGGCGGCAATCATGCTCAACGGTGGCCACAAGTAAGTCAGAGCGCTGAACATCCCGATCAAAACAGGTATAGAAATGCAAGCTCAACAGCGACTCCCACTCGAAGCGGAGTTCCCGCAGCCCGCCAAACGTGATCCGAAGAAGGACACCCCGCTGGGTGGGCTTCGGGTCATCGACTTCACGCACTTCATTGCCGGCCCCTTCTGCACGATGATGCTTGGGGAGTTTGGTGCGGACGTGATCAAGGTCGAAGCGCCTGGCAAAGGCGATGACTTCCGTCACTATCCCCCTGCGGAGCCGACCCTTGACGGGCAGGGTGCCCCCTTTCTATGGGGCAATTCGAACAAGCGAAGTATCACGATCGACTTGAAGAATCCAATGGGTCGTCAGGTGGTCCTGGACCTGCTTCGCGACGCAGATGTTCTGGTCGAGAACTTTTCGACTGGTGTCATGGAACGGCTCGGGCTCGGGTATGCGGAGCTGTCTCAGCTCAATCCGAATCTGGTGTATTGCTCTATTTCTGCGTATGGTCGCACGGGCGAGTTCTCGGACCGCCTCGGCTTCGATCCGGTCCTTCAGGCAGAAAGTGGCTTCATCGCGACCAACGGCTACCCGGATCGCGAGGGTGTTCGGACTGCGGCGTCGACGATGGACATCGCCACTGCGATGATGGCATGTAACGCTGTCCAGGCGTGCCTGCTTGCCAGAGAGAAGACAGGCCGGGGTCAGTACGTCGAACTGTCGCTTCATGACACTGCGATGCTGATGATCGGGTTCCAGGCCATGCAGCATCTTTTCTCGGGGGTTGAGCCAACACGCAATGGGAACACGAGCCCTGACACCGCACCGACTGGCGTGTTTCGCGCGAAGGACACCTCGTTCTATATCTCGTCGTCCAACACCGGAATCTTTCAAAGGCTGTTCGCGCAGGTGATCGAGCGTCCTGACTTGGCCGAGGACGAAGAGCTATTGACACGCGCCGGACGCCTCAAGCGTCGCGACGAGCTATTTGCTGTTCTCAATGATGCTTTTGGCAAGGAGCCATGGTCGCACTGGCAGCCACGGTTGCGCGCCGCTGGAGTTGCCTCGGGGCAAGTGCGTACCGTTCCTCAGGCGCTGCGGTCGCGGGAAACGGCATCTCGCCAGCTGGTGACGCGAATCCCACATCCCACCGCCGGGGAAGTTCCCAAGATCGCGTTGCCCTTCATCTTTTCCGAGACGCCGTTGGCCGATCCGTTTGCGGCACCGACGCTTGGTCAGCACACGCGCGAAATCCTTGCCAGTACGCTGCACTATGACGACCGACGTGTGGATGAACTGATCTCGGCGGGCGCATTTGGACCTCCCACCGCCGTTCGATAGTCATTTGGCGCCGGTTCGCTGCGAAACTTACAACAAAGGAGACACGATGAAATCGCTTAAGCAGTTGTTGAAGCCCGCTCTTGCGGCGCTCGCGGTGGCTTCGGCAACCGCTTTCCCCTGCGCTTGGGCAGAGCAGTTCCCGAACAAGCCCGTTACCCTCGTGGTGGCGGCGGCAGCTGGGGGAAGTTCTGACATCACGGCACGTGCGCTCGCAGCGGGTCTCCAGGAAAAATGGAAGCAGCCAGTCGTCGTCGACAACCGAGCTGGCGCGAACGGCCTGATCGCGGCTCAGATGCTGATGAAGTCGCCGGCGAACGGGTACACCCTCATGCTCGGGTCGATTGGTCAGATGATGCTCAATCCGATTCAACACGGCCCGCAGTACGAACCTTCGAAGGCTTATACGATGGTCGGTCAGGTCAGCACCACCTACATGGTGATGGTCGCGGCGCCAAGTGCGCCCTATTCGACGCTGCGCGCATATGTCGAGTTCGCCAAGAAGAACCCAGGCAAGGGAACTTTTTCCAGCTCGGGAACTGGGTCACTCATGCACATTGCTGGCGAGAGCATCCGGCAGCAGTCGGGCGCCATCATGACCCATGTACCCTACAAAGGAGAGGCCCCTGCCTTGGTCGATCTGACCTCCGGCACTGTAGCCGCCGGCTTCGTGGTCGCAGGCACCGCGGTGCCACTGGTGACTGCGGGAAAACTCAAGGCCTTGGCGGTGAGCGACAGAAAGCGCGCAGAAGAGCTGCCGAACGTGCCCACAGCCTTGGAGCAGGGGTTTCAAGTCGACATGCCGGTGTGGAATGGGATCGTCGCGCCTGCCGACCTGGATGCAAAGCTGGTCGATCAGATCAACCGGGACATGAACGAGGTCCTGAAGTCGCCTGCGCTTCAGGAGCAGTTGAAGAAAATCGGGATACGTGCCGCACCGACCAGTGCCGGGGATTTTGCCAAGTACGTGGCGGAACAGTCGAACGAATGGCAGCGGCTCATCAAGGACGGTGGCATTTCGTTCCAATAATCCTGCGCGGCGTGTTCGGTTGTTGGAGATTGGGCAGACCTTTTGGTTGTCTTCCAGGCGATTCTGGGAGAATGCCAACCATCAATACGCTTTTCTCCACGCGCAACGTCGCGCGGCCGACGCATGAATACTGAAGTCGAACAGGCGGCGGTTCCGCGCCGCGCATTCCACCGGGTCAAGACTCTACGGGTTTTTGAAGGGGTGTGTGAACAGATCAAACACAAGCTGATGCTTGGTGAGTTGAAGGCCGGGGATCGTTTGCCCGCCGAGCGAGACTTGGCGATCGAGTTCGGGGTAGGACGGCCAGCGATCCGCGAAGCACTTCGGACGCTCGAGATCTCTGGCATTGTCGAGACGCGAAAAGGAGTCAAAGGCGGCGCCTTCGTATGCGAAGGCAGCCCGGAGATGCTCACGCGATCGCTGCATGACCTTGCGATGCTGGGCCACATATCGGCGAGCAGCCTAGCCGAAGTGCGTGTGATCATCAGTGGCGCGGTGGTCCGCTTGGCCTGCGAACGCGGCAAGCCCGAAGATTTTGATGAGATCGAGGCGAATATCCAGGACATCCAGCGTTGGGCGGATGCTGGGGATCTGACAAGACGAGCCGAGGCTGCAGTCGAATTTTTTCGTCTGATCGCGAAGGCGACGAGGAATGATGTACTGGTCGTTCTGATGGATTCCTTGGGATCGATCCTCCGCTATTTCGCCATCGAACGGCAACCCGCAAAATTTCGACCGGAGTTGATACCGGTTCGTCTGAATATGCTCAAGCACATGCGTGCAGGAGCCACCGCAAAAGCGGTAGCGGAAATGGACCACTACCTTGAGATTGTCCATAGCGATGTGCTGGATGGCCGCGCGTCTTCCAAAACCATGAAAACTGCTGGCGCCAAAACAAAGATGCCTGGGGTTGCGCCAGCGAAGGGAAGGTCTCGAGCGGCTGCGAAGTAGTCAGCCTCTGGGACCGGCCTGAACAGGTTCCGACGTTGATGTGCAAGGGGGCCTGCGGGCCCCCTTGGCGTATCCAGCGTGAGCTTGCGGTACCCCTGCAAGTCGCGCGTTGGCGGGAGATCAAGTGTTCATGGGCCACCACGCCTTGGGCACGTCTCAGTCAACTTCGGGACAACCCGTAGACGCACTACTTCGCTAATTTCTTTAATGGACTTACCATTGAAGACTCTTGCTTCTAGTCGAGAGACGATCCACAAGGACTACGAATGACTGCCCATACCCCGAACATGGCCGGCGAGGCCAAGCTCGCTCCTCTGGATTCCCGCTACGTCGCGGTCGAAGCGCTGCCCTGGAAGCCGACGCCGACGGCGGGTATCGACATGAAGATCCTCCTTCAGGACGAGCAGACGGGGCTGATGACCGCCCTGTTCCGCTGGGAACCTGGCACCGAGCTGCCATTGCACGAACACGTCGAAATCGAGCAGACCTACGTATTGAAGGGCAGCATCGTCGACGACGAGGGCGAGGTTCGCGAGGGTGACTACGTCTGGCGTCCTCGAGGAAACCGCCACATTGCCCGTTCGCCTGAAGGCGCTTTGGTGCTAAGCATGTTTCTGAAGCCCAACCGGTTCCTGGTGGGCGCCTTGGCCGGGAAAGAGCTCAAGTAACGGCATCCGTGTCCCCCGGTGCCGGTCGGCGACAAACTGCCAGTCGGCCTTCCTTTTCAACTCATTCAGAATTCACATCCCATGGCCATCATCGAAGAGCGTTGCTACGTCCTTAACACCTCGGCAACGCCCGCGGAATACCTCAAGTTGTACGAACTGGAGGGACTGATCGTCCAGAGCGAAGCGCTTGGCGTCCCGTTGGGCTACTTCGCGACCGAGACCGGTGAGCTCAACGCCGTGGTGAGCCTTTGGCGCTATGAGAGCTTCGAAGACCGCCAGGCGCGAAGAGCGAAGCTGGCAGGCCACCCGGCGTGGCAGGCCTATCTCGCGAAGGTACGCCCGATGATCAGCACGATGAGCAATCGGCTTCTCGCCCCTGCAGGCTTCTCAGCGCTCCGCTAGGCGCCAAGCGAGCGCTCAGGGTGGGCCTGAGCTAGGGATAACCCCGGGAGTGCCGGCATTGACCGCAAACAAGTGCAGGCGCAGAATGGACAGACCATTTAATGCATTGATCCATTTAGGCAAGGAGCGGCGCCATGGAGACAACCTTCGAACCAAGCTTGGACGTCAAGGAGTTCAGACGCGCACTGTCCCTTTTCCCCACCGGCGTGGCGATTCTCACGACGGTGTCGGGGGAGGGGGTGCCTGTCGGACTCACCTGCAACTCGTTCAGCTCCGTATCGCTTGATCCACCACTGGTGTCGTGGGGATTGCGCAAGGAGAGTCGCGCCGCCAATGCGTTTCGAAACGCCGGGGGTTTCGCGATCAACATTCTGGCGGGCGCTCAACAGGGGCTCTCCGGGAGGTTTGCGAGCAGTTCCATCGTTGACAAGTTCGAAGGCGTGGCCTGGGAGGCAGGAATCAATGGTCTTCCGGTACTGCAAGACTGTGCGGCGACGTTTGAGTGTTCGACCTTCGCTGTGCACGATGCCGGCGATCACTGGCTCTTCCTAGGTCATGTGAGGCGCTTTGAGCATGAGATCAGCCATCACCCGCTCGTGTTCTGCAAGGGCGCCTACATGCTGCTCAGCAAGGCGCTGATCGAGTCGTCTCAGCATTCGGCAACGCGGATGGCAGAGGTGGTCGAAGCTCGCCGGCTCATCCACGGGGCTTTGCTTGAACTGGCATGTCGCAACGCGGTTGCCGCTGATCTCGACGCCTTGGACGCCAAGCTGGTCGAGATGGAACGGTTCGCCGAGGCGGGTGTCCCACAGGCGCGCGTCGAAGCCGGTGTTGAATTCTTCAGGTTGATCGGGGCGGCCACCCACAACGAGATAGTGGCGACCCTAGCCAATGGGCTTGCGGACGTGATGCGTCAGAGCCTGAACGATGCGGTGACGTCCGCCCCTCGCAGCGAACTCGTCCCACTGCGCCGGGAAATCCTTAAGCACCTCCGGGCACGAGATAGAGCGGCGGCCGAGCAGGCCTTGGGTCGCTATCTGGACTTCTTGGCTGCTGCACCTGCCGACGCCCCGTCAGCCGAAGTGCTGACCTCCAAGTTTCTTGCCTACAGCGCCCACTGACGATGAGCCGAAAAGTCGCAATCATTGGCGCGAGTGCGCTGCCGGTCGGAAAGCTGCAGACGTCCAAGGAGGACGCACTGCAGGTGCTCGAACACGAACTCATGGTCAAGGTGGTGCGAGACGCCGTGGCCGACGCTGGCGTCGAGAAGAAGGACATCCAAAGTGCAGTCTTCACGGTGCCGCGGCCGTACACGCGCCAGAGCTACTTTCACACGTTCCTGACGAGCCACCTGCGCCTGGCCTACTCGGGCGTGGCAATGGAGGTAATGGGCAATGGGATGACCGGCGCGCTGGCCTTTGACCAGGCTGCCAATCAGATCCTCCTCGGCCAAGCCGATGTGGCACTTTGCCTGGGCATCAACATGGAGAGCGCAACGCCGTCGTACGACCACATGATGGCCAGCATGCGGAGCACTGGCGACGTGGACTTTCACACCCCGGGTGGCTTCACGCCCATTTCTTGGTACGCGATGGACGCGATGCGCTATATGCATGAGCACGGGGCAACGCGCGCGCAGATCGGATCCGTGGCGGTGAAGAATCGCGCGCATGCGATGCTGAATCCGCTTGCGCAGTACCGCAAACCTCTCACGCTGGAGCAGGTGCTCGAAGAGCGGCCGATCGTGGAGCCGCTCGGACTGTACGACGTGCCGCCGCGCGGCGACGGCGCGGTGTGTCTGGTGCTCGCTTCTGAAGATGTCGCGAAAGGTCTCGGGAAGCCCTATGCGCTACTCAAAGGACGCGGGTTCTATCACGAGGGCGTCCATCAGATCGACGACATGCCGGGCGACATGATTGCGTTCAATGCTGCGCAGAGGGCAGCAGAAGCGGCTTATGACGCGAGCGGTGTAGTAGCTTCCGACCTGGATTTTGCCGAGCTCTATGCACCTTGCACCATCGTGGAAGTCCTGGTCAGTGAGGCCATCGGGCTGGTTGCACGGGGGCAAGGTGCCCAAGCGGCGGCGGAAGGGCGAACGCGCCTTGGGGGGGACATTCCGATCTCTCCGTCTGGAGGACTGACTTCTCGGGGACATCCGGCGCTGGTTACCTCCCTCTACAACCTTGTGGAGGTTGCGGAGCAACTCCGAGGCCGGGCGGGGAAGCGGCAAGTGGAAGGTGCGCGGCTCGCAGCAACGACCGGCGAGCTTGGCAACTACAACGCAGCCATCGTCCATGTCTTCGAGGGGGTGCAATGAGGCTCGACGTGCATCAGGTGGCTGCTTGCCGCCCCTATCCGCCACGCGTGTCGGCGTTCACTGAGCGTTTCTGGAAGGAACTGAGCGAGCGACGTCTCACGACGACTCAATGCCGCGCTTGTGGCAAGCAGACGTTTCCTCCCAAGATCATTTGCCCCCACTGCTGGTCCGATGAAGTGGAGTGGGTGGATATGCCCTTGGAAGGCGAGCTGTACAGCTGGACCCGTATACATGCTGCGCCAGCCGTGTTCCAACCGCTCGCTCCCTACACCGTGGGCATTGTCGAACTGGGCCGTCGAATTCGGCTGGCATGTCCGTTGGTGGTGCCAGAGGGTGTCTCCGTCGCGGTAGGCAGCAGGGTCAAGATGGTCGTCATGATGTTCGAGGACGGTCCGCTCTTTGCGGCTCGCGTAGAGACGTCGTGAGTTGATGGTTTACACGATCGTAGGCGGCAGCGCATGCGAATTTTGATACTCAAAGGAGCGAAAGATGGCTGAAGTTATTGAAAAGCGTGAGATCGCTTGCGACGAGGTGAACGCCTGGCGCAAAGAAACTCCGGGTGCCGAAGGTTGGACGCGTACGGCACGTCCGAACGATCCGAACAAGTACTTCATGGTGTCTGCTGACACCCACGCGAACGAACCACCGGATCTCTGGGAGAAGCGGATCGACGCCAAATATCGCGATCGACTGCCGAAGACCTGGATTGACGACAACGGCGTTCGCTGGCGCAAGTCCGAGGGCAACGATCGCCCCGACCGACTGGTGCTGGCCGACCTTTCCGGCCAAGACCAAGTTCGATCGCGCTCCGGCGCGGGCGCGAAAAACCGTCTGGCGGACCACGCAGTGGACGGCATTGACGCCGAGATCATCTTCCCGAACAAGGGCCTGGCCATGTGGTACACGCCAGACCCGGTGTTCGCCCAAGCCCAATGCGCTGTGTACAACGATTGGGCGTGGGAGGAATTTGGTCCCTACAGCACAAAGCTGATCCCGGTCGCCGCAATCTCGCCAGGCGACGTCGAAGGTGCGGTTGCCGAAATTCAGCGTACCGCAAAGCTCGGCTACACCGCAGTTGCGTTTCCAGTGAAGCCCATGTTTGGCCCGCCCAAGGTTGGCGAACTGAACTACAACAACAAGGACTTCGATCCCTTGTGGGCAGCACTGCAGGACACGGACATGACGCTGTGCTTCCATGTGGCGACCGGCATGGATCCTCGTACGACGCGCGGCGTCGGTGGCGCGGTTGTCAACTACGTGTGGCACGCGCTGGCGCCCGCGATCTCGCCGCTGGTGAATCTGTGCGCATCCGGGGTGATCGAGCGCTTCTCCAAGCTGCGCTTTGGCTCCGTAGAGGCGGGCATCGGCTTCATTCCGTGGATGCTCGAGACGATGGATGAGGCGTACAAAAAGCATCATTTCGCGGTTCGTCCCAAGCTCAAGCAACTGCCCAGCGAGTACTACAAGTCCAACGGTTTCTCGACCTTCGGAGAGGACCAGGCTGGCCTGGACTTCGCGCAGAAGTATGGACTGATGGACAACTTCATGTGGGCGAACGATTACCCGCACCACGAGGGCACATGGCCGCACTCGGCTGAAGCGATCGAGCGCAACATGAGCGGCTTGAAGGACGAGGAGCGCGCCAAGATTCTGGGCATGAATGCGGCGCGCGTCTTCCGCATCGACATCGAAGCTGCCAAGAAGCCGGCCTGAAGCGGCACAGGAGCCGCCGGGGCGATGACGCCCCGGCGCCTTAGAACAGCTTAGAACAGAACAGGAGACACACGATGAAGAAGTCCCAAAACCTCCAGCATGAGACGGCCTGTTCGTCCAGACGCCGAAACCTCCTCCTCGCCGCCTCTGCCGCGCTGATCGCTCCGCTGTCTGGCCGTGCATTGGCCGACTCCGCCTACCCCTCGCGAGCCATCGAACTGGTGGTGCCCTACACGGCTGGCGGCACGTCCGATCTCATCGGACGCATCATCGCGAAGGGTCTTTCGGAGCGATTGAAGGTTCCGGTCGTTGCAATGAACCGTGCCGGCGCGGCGGGTACGTTGGGCATGAAGGTGGTCGCCAATTCACCCGCGGATGGGTACATGATCGGGATCGGTGGCAGTACCAACCTTGGCATTGCACCACTTCTCATGACACCCCCACCCTACGATGCGGTTCGCGACTTCGCGCCGCTTGTCATGGCGGCGCGCGCGCCCTTCATCCTGGTCGCATCGCCGCAGGCCAAATTCAGCACGCTCGAGGAACTCGTGGCGTTCGGCAAAGCGAACCCAGGAAAGCTCAACTACGGGTCGTCGGGCGTTGGGAGCAGCCACCATCTCGCCACGGAGCTCTTTGCCCGCAACACGGGTTTCCAGGCCACGCATATCCCGTTCAAGGGCGGGGCGGAAAACGTCTCGCAGCTGATGGCAGGCACCGTTGATTTCATGTTCGAGTCGTCCTCCTCGATCCTTCCGCAGGTCAAAGGTGGAAAGATCCGCGCGTTGGCGGTGAGCGGATCCGAACGTCTTCCTGAGCTGCCCGACGTGCGCACTGCGAAAGAAGCAGGTGTCAAAGATTTCGTGGTCGAGTCGACCATCGGCGTGGTGGGCCCGGCAAAGCTCCCAGCGCCGACTCTGAAGATCCTCTTAACGGCTCTGCGGGATGTGATGAGCGACCCGGGTGTGCGCGACGCCATCGCAAAGACAGGGTCCGGAGTTCCGCCGTTAGGGGAGGATGACTTTTCAGATCGTCTTCGAGCCGACGCGCAGCGTTGGCGAAAAGTCATTGCCGAGGCCGGCATCACTGGGGGTTGACCCGTCCGCGGCATCAAGCCGCTCATCGTGACGGCCATCAAACAACGGCGATGCATTGCACCGCCTCGCGAGTCCTCGTCCGCGAAGCACGCAATCCCAAGGGTACCCCGGTATACAAAGCCTGCGCTCACACGCGCGTCGACTCGCGACGACCTTCGGACCCACGAAGCCCATCCATGCCCCTCAGGAGAAACACTTACATTCAAATGGACCGACCATTCGTAAAGTCAGATGTTTCGCCTTGGATCTTCTTTTTAGGAGTTGAACGTGAGTACGTTGAGATCGATCGGTGCACTGATTGGTGGCGAAATTGTCGTAGGAGGTGGACGTGCGACACGGCCCGTCATCAATCCAGCCACCGGCGATGTGCTTGGCCAGCTCACGCTCGTGACGAAGGAGGATCTTGCAGACGCCGCTGAGCGGGCAGCCGCGGGATTCGCTGAATGGAGTGCCAAGACCGCGATATTCCGCTCAGGCGTGCTCAGGGCAGTAGCCTCAGCCATGAGGCGAGACGCTACGCAGATGGCGCAGATGCTGACGCAGGAGCAGGGCAAGACCATCAAGGAAGCGGCAGGCGAAGTGGCCGGGGCAGCCGAACTATTCGACTGGTTGGCTGAAGAGGGCAAGCGGCTCTACGGGCGGGTCGTGCCATCCCGAGTGCCGGAAATCCAGCAGACTGTGCTGCTGGAACCTATCGGTCCTGTTGCCGCCTTTTCTCCCTGGAACTACCCGTTGGCCTTGGCCGCGCGGAAGGTTGCTCATGCGCTCGCCGCGGGCTGCTCAGTCGTGATCAAGCCCGCAGAGGAGGCACCAAGCGCGGTCCTGCATCTGGCCGGCCTTTGTATTGCAGAAGGCGTGCCGGCGAATGCGATCCAGGTCGTCTTCGGCGAGCCGGCGATGGTTTCGGAGACGCTGATTGAAGCGCCTCAAATTCGAAAGATCTCTTTCACGGGCTCAGTCCCGGTTGGTCGCCACCTCGCCCAGTTGGCGGGCCGAGCACTGAAGAAGGTGACTTTCGAGCTCGGCGGTCATTCGCCGGTCATTGTCATGGATGACGCTGACCTGGAGCGCGCAGTCGCACAGTCCGTCGCAAGCAAGTTCCGCAACGCTGGGCAGATCTGCATTGCGCCTACCCGATTCTTCGTGCACGACGCAATCTTTGACGCGTTCGTGAGCCGGTTCACCGCTCAGGCCGAAGCACTGCGGGTGGAGAACGGAATGCTCGACACGTCGCAGATGGGCCCGCTGGCCCATGAATGGCGGCTCGATGCAATGGAGGATTTGGCGCGAGATGCCGTGAAGGTTGGTGCCAAGGTTGCCACGGGGATGGTCGAGCGCAAGAACGACAAGGGGTTCTTCTGGAAGCCAACCGTGCTCACCGACGTGCCGCTCAATGCGCGGATCCTTCACGAGGAGCCTTTCGGTCCGATTGCCCCGTTCGTTCGGTTCACCTCGCTGGAACAGGCGATCAAGCTTGCCAACGATGTCCAGTTCGGTCTTGCAGGGTACGCATTCACGCGATCGCTGAAGCACGCGCGCGACATCCGGGACGGCATCAAGGTGGGAGCGTTGGGAATGAACACCTACAACGTCACGGCGCCCGAGATGCCCTTCCTCGGAATCAAGGACAGCGGGCTGGGCGTGGCGCAAGGCAAAGAGGGCCTGCTCGACCATATGAATATTAAGTCCTACTTCCAAGCTGACTGAAAAACTGATTGAAGAACCAACCGCAAGGAGACTTTCCGATGAAACTGAAGACCGTCGCAGCTGCAATCGCCTTTGGCGCAGCGTCTATCGCCACGTGGGCGCAACAGCCACCAGTAAAAATCGCAGCCGTCTATGCGATCACCGGGCCAGTGGCGCCCTATGGAGTCCCGCAGCAGAAAGCCGTTCAGATGCGCGCTGAGCAGATCAATGAGCGCGGCGGATGGAAGGGTCGGAAAGTCGAGGTGATCTTCTATGACACCGAAGGCAACGGGAACAAGGCTGTGCAGCTCGTCCGCAAGGCCATTGAGACGGACAAGGTCGATCTGATCCTCGGGCCTTCCACCACAGGCGAAGCCCTGGCGGTCGCACCGATTGCGAACTCCAGCCAGGTGCCGATGATCACCCACTCGGGAGCGCAAAGCGTCGTCGATCCGGCAACGCCGTACGTGTTCCAGACCGCTCAATACGACCGTGTCGGCGTTCCGGTGGTCCTCAAGGAGTTCCAGAAGAAGGGCTTCAAGAAGATCGCGTTGCTTTCATCAACCGATGGGTTTGGCCAATCGGGGCTGACGCTCTTCAAGGAGATGACGCCCAAGTACGGCATGACGTTGGTCAATGAGCAGTTCGATCGACAGGACACTGACATGACTGCGCAGGTGCTCCGCGCCAAGCAGTCCAACGCCGACGTGCTCCTCGTGTGGAGTACGTTCCCTGCGCCAGCCATCATTCTCCGCAACGCCAAGGCGATGGGGTACGGCAAGCCCATCTACAACAGCTTTGCGATGGCCTCGCAGGAGTTCTTGAAGCAGTCTGGTCCGGCATCCGAGAACACCTTTGTGATGACGGCTGCCATGCTGATGCCCGCCGCTCTTCCCGATAGCCATCCGAACAAGTCGGTCATCATGAAGGACTACAACACCTTCCAGGCGCGCTTCAAGGAAGCTCCGAACCCGAGCGCTCAGCATGCCATGGACGCCATGGCAATCGTGGACGCTGCGGTGGCTCGCATTGGCGGAACGATCGATCGTCATTCGCTGCGCGACGCGATCGAGAAGACCGATCTGCATGGTGACAACGGCTATTTCAAGTTCTCTGCCACCGCGCACGGTGTGAGCGACCAGGACCCGCCAATCGTGTTCTTGAAGGTGGTCAACAACGCCTTCACCGTTCAGTGATACGCCGGACCACACGCGACTGAAAGCCTCCGCCATGGACCAGACTTCAATGGCCGCGCAGATCCTGGTATCAGGTCTGCTTATCGGCTGCATCTATGCGCTTGTTGCGTGGGGTTTCACGATCGTCTACAACGCGACCGGGCTGATCAATTTTGCGGCCGGCGAATTCGTGATGATGGGGGGCGTGATTTCAGCCGCGCTCAACGCCAAGCTCGGATGGCCGCCCGTCGTCGCAGTACCTTTGGCCATAGCCACTGTTGCGGCGATTGCAGCTCTGATCGATTGGGGGTGTTTGCAGAGAGCGCGTCGCCAGGCACATCTGACGCTGGTGATGTTGACCATTGGCCTGGCCATCGTGCTTCGTGGCGCCATGCTTTTCTCGGCCGGCAAGGACTTCCAGTTTCCGCCAGCGTTCACGGAAGTCGAAATCCCGAGTGTGCTGGGCATCAACGTTCCGGCCCAGGGCGTGTGGATTTTCGGGGCCGTGCTGGCTGTGGCGTTGATTCTCTGGCAACTGTTCGCGCGATCATGGCTTGGATGGTCCATGAGGGCGGCGGGTGAGAACCCGAGGGCTGCGTTGCTCATGGGCATTTCCCCGAAGCAGGTCTCCACCGTCGCGTTCGCGATGGCGGGTGCGATGGGCGCACTGGCCGGTGCGCTCATCGCACCGCTGGCATCGGCCAACTACACAAGTGGCCTTTTCTTTGGTCTCAAGGGGTTCTCGGCCGCGATCCTGGGAGGTATCGGAAGCCCTCTGGGTGCGGTTGTGGGTGGGCTCCTGCTTGGCGTCATCGAGAACGTTGCCGCGGGGTACGTTTCGTCCGGTTGGAAGGATGCCATCGCGTTGGGGATTCTCATCATCGTTTTACTTGTCAAGCCGACCGGGATCTTCGGTGGCCTGAGCGTGAAGAGGGTGTGACGATGTCTGAATTGAGGAAGTCGTACACAAACAATCTGATCGGACTTGCTTCGGCGGCGGTGATGCTGGCCCTTGTCGGAACCTTTGTGTCGAACGCGTTCTATCTGACGACCCTGATCTTTGCGCTGATTGCGGCGATTTCCGCAGTTGGCCTGACACTTCTGTTTGGGTTCACTGGCCTTGCGTCCCTTGGGCAGGCCGCGTTCTTCGGATTGGGTGCTTACAGCGCCGCGCTGCTCGTCGAACGTCTGTCTTGGCCGCCGTTGGTTGCCGTGGCGGCAGCGATCCTTCTTCCATCGCTGGTTGGCTGGCTCATCGGGCGGCCGCTGCTTCGGCTGTCCGGTACCTACCTCACCATGGCGTCGCTCGCCTTCGGTGTGGTCATGTACCTCGCCTTCAGCCAGGCCACGACCCTAACCGGCGGGCTTGACCCTGGCTTCATGCTCAATCATCCATTCGCACTGGGCGGGTGGAAGCTTGATGGGACGAAGGACATGTACTGGGTCTGCGCCGTGGCCATCTTGGTGACGCTGTATCTGGCGATTAACCTCATTCATTCCAGATTCGGTCGCGGATTGCGCGCTCTGAAGAGCTCCGAGGCGGCGGCCGAGGGTGTCGGGGTTCCTACCGTGAATTACAAGACAGCCGTTTTTGCCATTGCTGCTGGCATGGCGGGCTTGTCTGGTGCTATGTACGCATTCTTCATGCGTTCCTTCAACGCCACGGCCTTCGGATTTCCACTGTCGATCGAACTCCTCATCATCGTGATCGTCGGGTCACTCAGGTCGGTGTGGGGGGCGCTATTCGGGGCCGCGATCATCACCATCTTGCCGGCAGCCCTCGAGCACTTCAATGATTACAAATTGTTCATCTACGGCGTCGTGATGGTCCTCATCATGCTGTTTCTGCCAGATGGCTTGTTTCATGGAATGGTCGAAGGATTCACGCGACTTTTTGGAAAGAGGGCGTCGCGATGAGCCTCGAAGTTCATGGGCTGACGAAGAAGTTCGCGGGCTTGACCGCTGTTGATTCCCTGAGTTTCACAGCCGAGAAGGGAAAGGTGACAGCGCTGATCGGGCCCAATGGCGCCGGAAAGACCACGATGCTGAGCATGGCCAGCGGACTGTTGGTGCCGACGTCCGGTTCGATTAGTTTCGATGGGACGCCGCTGACGGGTCTGCCCGGTCACAAGATCGCACGACGAGGCATTGCGCGCACTTATCAAAATCTCCAGATGTTCGAGGAAATGAGCGTCTTGGAGGTTGTCATGACGGGCGCGCATGGCTTGGGACGCTCCGGGTCGATTGCCGCCATGTTGCGCCTGCCCTCGGTACGCCGCGAGGAGGCGGCATTCGAAGAGGCTGCGAGGTCAGCGCTGGACCGGGTGAATGTGCCGGTTGAGCTCTTTGGCCGAGAAGCGGTCTCCCTTCCCTACGGTCTGCAACGCAGGGTCGAGATTGCCCGTGCCCTGGTCGCCGAGCCACGGCTGCTGCTCTTGGACGAGCCGGCAGCAGGTCTGAACCCCACCGAAACGGAGGAACTTGCGCGCTTGATATCAGGTCTCCGGTCCAGCGGACTTACCGTCCTCCTGGTCGAGCACGACATGGAAATGGTCATGCGTTTGTCCGACTCGGTTGTTGTGATGAACTTCGGGAAGTTGATTGCCACCGGGACACCCGCACAGGTGCAGGCCAACGCCCAGGTGATTGAGGCCTATCTCGGCGTGGAGGAAGCAGATGCTTGAGCTCGAGGATGTCTCCGTGCGCTACGGGATGATCGAGGGTCTGCGGAAGGTCTCGATGTCCGTGCAGGATGGGCAAGTGGTCTCGCTCATCGGCGCCAATGGCGCCGGGAAGTCGACGCTGCTTAATGCAATATCTGGCGTCGTGCCAGTCTGTGGTGGAGAGATCCGGTTCGGTGGGCAAAGAATCTCTCGTTTGTCGGCATCGGAGGTGGTCGGACTGGGCGTGGTGCAGGTTCCAGAAGGTCGCCGGGTTTTCGCACAGATGACCGTGATGGACAACTTGCGCCTCGGCGCGTACCTCCATCGCAGGCGCTTCAAGCCTTCAGACATGGATGTGGTCTTCGATCTTTTTCCACGCTTGGCCGAGCGGCGGCAGCAACTCGCAGGGTTGATGTCTGGCGGAGAGCAGCAGATGCTCGCCATCGGACGGGCAATGATGACGCGGCCACGGCTGCTTCTGCTCGACGAACCATCCATGGGGCTCGCTCCACTTGTGGTCAAGACAATCTTCGAGGTGCTGCGAATGCTCAACAGGCAGGGCATGGCGATCTTGCTCGTGGAGCAGAACGCGAAGGCTGCCCTTCGGCTATCGGAGTACAGCTACGTTCTGACAACAGGTTCGCTCACGAGACAAGGAAGGTCACAGGATCTACTCGACGACCCGAAGATCAACGAGGCGTTTCTCGGGCGAAAGGTCGCGGCAACTCATCAAGGCGGACGGAAACCAGTGCCAGACGAAAGCGCGCGTCCCGTTGCAGAAGAAGCTTTCAAATGAAAACGCGATTCGGAGAACGGAACAGTTTCGACTTCATCATCGTGGGAGCGGGAAGTGCCGGCGCCTTGTTGGCTTCGCGCCTGGCGGAGGGTGGGGAGTACTCCGTGCTGGTGTTGGAGGCGGGAGGATCAGACCGACGGCTCTGGGTTCATGTGCCGATAGGCTTCGCGAAGACGATTCTGGACAAGTCGATCAATTGGGCTTACCAGACAGAGCCGCAGGCTGAACTCAACAACCGGTCGATCTACTGGCCCCGAGGCAAGCTGCTCGGCGGGTCTGGAGCCATCAACGGTTTGGTTCACATTCGGGGCCAGCGCGAGGACTACGAGGACTGGAAGGCGCAGGGATGCGATGGCTGGGGCTGGGATGATGTACTTCCGTATTTCAAACGCATGGAAGACCACTATCTCGGCGCCACGGCCTTGCATGGGGCGGGCGGTCCGGTCGCGGTCCACAAGCCCCGTGACCGATCACCTCTCGGCGATGCGTTGATCAAGGCCGCGGCGAAGTCCGGCATTCATCCGAATGACGACTTCAATGGGTCTACCCAGGCAGGCGCGGGTGCCTACGATTTGACGATTCGAAGGGGGCGGCGGTCCAATTCGGCGATGGGCGCGCTGAGGCCGGCGTTGCGCGGTGGCAATGTTCACTTGGAACTTAACGCGATGGTCGAGCGTGTGACTTTCGAAGGCACGCGCGCGACGGGGGTCGCATTCCGAGCTCGGGGGGGGGCCGTCGAATCCGTTCGGGCCACGCGAGAGGTAATTCTGTGCGGTGGGGCAATCAACACGCCGCAAATCCTGATGCTGTCGGGCATTGGTTCTGCGGAGAGCCTACGCAGCCATGGAGTCAAGGTTCTTGCCGATCGACCAGAGGTCGGACGCAACCTGCAGGACCACTTGGTCGCGCGTTTTGTGTTCAAGACCAAGAGGTCGATCACTCTCAATGACCAGATGAAGAGCGTCTGGGGAAGACTCGGCATTGGAATGAACTACGTCTTTAGGCGCCGCGGACCGCTGACGTTTGCGGCAGCCCAGGTCGGAATGTTTTTCAAGTCGGAGGAGGGCGTTCCCCGAGTCGATGTGCAATCGTTCTTCTCTCCCTACAGTGCCGACGGCGCGGGGAAGTCCTTGCACCCGTTTTCCGCCTTCACGCTGACGCTGACCCAGTCCTGGCCGACCAGTCGTGGCTATGTCGCGCTTCGGGACGCGAGTCCCACAACGCCTCCCATCATTGAGCCTCGTTATTTCAGTACCGATCACGATCGCCGGTTCTTTGTGAAGGCATTTCGGCGCGTCCGTCAGATTTTGAGCGTGGAGCCCATCCGCGGTGAGATCGCAGAAGAACTCAAGCCGGGCCCGGCTGTGCGTTCTGACGACGAGATCCTTGATTACGTCCGTTCGACGGCCAGCACGTGCTTTCATCCTTGTGGCACGTGCCGGATGGGGTCGGACATGGACTCCGTGGTCGACCTCCAGCTACGCGTGCGCGGCGTCAGCGGTCTTCGCATCGCAGATGCGTCCGTGATGCCATCGTTGACGTCCGGAAACATCAACGCTCCAGTTCTGATGATCGCCGAGAAGGCCGCAGACATGATTCGGCACGAGCATGCGTCTGAGCGAAGTGACGCAATCGAGCCTCGTGCCTCGCAACGCGCCACATCGGCAGTGCCACTTGGTGCCGAGAAACTCGAGTACCTATTGATATGACCAAGTATTTGATTGAAGCGCCCGCCGTGACCTCGGTTGCCGTGCGTGGCACAGAGTCCCGACTGCCTGTGCGTCGCGTGATTTGCGTCGGAAGGAACTACGCGGATCATGCACGGGAGATGGGGAAAGATCCGGCCAAGGAGCCGCCGTTCTTCTTCTTCAAGCCCACGGACACCGTGATCGATAGCGGCGTGGCGATGCCGTACCCTCCATTGACCCAACTGCTGCACCACGAGGTCGAGTTGGTGGTCGCGATCGGTCGCGGTGGGGCAGACATCCGGAAGGAGGATGCCCTTGACCACGTGTTTGGCTATGGCGTTGGCCTGGACATGACGCGGCGGGACCTCCAACTTGCCGCGCGTGACATGGGGCGCCCCTGGGATTGGGGCAAAGGCTTCGACTGGAGCGCGCCTTGCGGTCCGCTATCCAGGGTTGAAGACGTTGGTCATCCTTCTATGGGGGCCGTCCAGCTTCGAGTCAATGGCGAGTTGCGTCAATCCGCTGATCTGAACGACTTGATCTGGGGCGTTCCTGAAATCATCGCGATTGCGAGCTCCGCGATGGCACTTGCGCCGGGAGACCTTATCTTCACCGGGACTCCAGCCGGCGTGTCGGCTGTGCATGAGGGCGATATGCTTGAGGGCACGATCGGCGGGCTCGACCCCGTGTCTACCCGGATCGCGCCCAGAGGTAGCGGGAATCCGAGATAGCCCAACCATGCCAACCGACGCAGAGACTGGCAGCGGCGATCACGGCTCAGTCAGGTGGAGCCGAGAGGGTCGTGTCGCTGCTGTGACAATCTTCCGTCCGGAACGGAAGAACGCAATCGATGGTGAAGCCGCCGCGCAGATGGCAGTCCTGCTCGATGAGCTGAGCGTGGATGATGAAACGCGGGCGATCGTGATTCGGGGGTACGGCGATACCTTCTGTGCCGGCGGTGATGTCAGGAAGGCGGAGGGGCGCCAGCGCACCGCTCGGGAACGGATGGAGGCGCTTGCGCCCTACCACCGCCTCACCACGGTCCTGGCGAACTATCCAAAGCCAGTCGTGGCTGCCGTTGATGGCGTTGCGTTTGGCGCTGGCTTCAGCCTGGCGCTTCTGGCCGACTTCATCGTGGTCAGCGACCGAGCGCGATTCTGCATGGCATTTCAGAGGATCGGCCTGGTTCCCGATCTGGGGGCCATGTACTCACTACCTCGTGCGATCGGCCTTCAACGAGCAAAGGAACTGCTGCTTTCGGGACGAGAAGTGAGTGCAGCCGAAGCAAGGGAAATGGGCTTGGCGGTCGACGTGGTTGAACCCGCAGCACTGTTCGCCAGAGCGCTACAGCTGGCAGAGAGCTTGTCGCAAGCTTCGCCCGTAGCGCTTGCCTGCACCAAGGCGGGTCTCGCTCAGACCTTTACAAGCGACCTCCAGTCCATGCTGAGCCTAGAGGCAGCCGGGCAGGCCATTGCGACCGACACCGAGTACTTTCGTGAGGCGGTTAGAAGACTCGCGGCCAAGGAACGGCCCCAGTTCAAGTGGCCGCTTCCGGATGGCGGGTAGGGATCTGTGAAGCGCGCATCATTCGAGCCGCCCAAGTAGGGTTGTCGATTCGCCAACACCTGCGGGCGATGCGATGGAATTCGGGTGGCACCGTCGCGAACTGCATCTGGAGCTGTTCGCTGTCGTGCCTCCTGCTCATCGTCGGGGGCGTGCCGCAACATCGCGACACGCTCCTGTGCGTTACACCGCCTCAGGCGTGAAGACCGGAATCGCGAGCCCGTTGGCGGCTTCGCGCATCTTGACGCGAACTCGCGTGCCGATGGTCGTCTTCTCGTCGGTGTTGTCGAGTTGAGTCAACATTGTGACGCCCTCGTCCAACTCCACATAGGCAATCACAAAATTCCCGCTTGCTTGCTGCACCGTGCTGAGGCTGTAGACAGTTCCGACGCCGCGACTTTCTTCCCAGTCCGTATCGCCCAAGCAGAACGGGCATAGCGGCCGGGGGTAGAAATGCGGTTCCCCGCATTCCTTGCATCGTCGGATGAGAAGTCGGCCGCTGACTGCCGCCTGCCAGTATGGGAGGGTCGAACTGTCTTCGATGACCGCCGGAAGCTTGATGTTCTCGTGGGTGGTGCTCATTGTGCTCGCTCCAAGATGAGGGTTGCGCTCCCGTGGCGAGAGCCCAGAAGGCCACCGGTGCCTTGCACCAGTGCAAGACCGCAATCCTTGACCTGAACCTTCGGATGCGCCTCTCCGCGAAGCTGGCGCACCGCCTCGATGACCTTGGTGATGCCGCCGCGATTCGAAGGATGGTTGTTGCACAAGCCGCCTCCGTCCGTGTTGAAGGGAAGGCGTCCCACGCCGGAAATTAGATTGCCGTCCTGGACGAAACGGCCGCCTTCCCCCTTCTTGCAGAAGCCCAGGTCCTCCAATTGCATGAGCACCGTGATGGTGAAGCTGTCGTAGATGGACGCGTACTGAATGTCCTGCGGCTGGACCTTGGCTTCCGCAAACGCCAGCGGCCCCGAAACGGCGGCGCCTGAGTAACTGAGATCCACACGTCCGGCTGATTGGCCTTTGATGCTCTCTCCACCTCCCAGGACTTGGATGAGTGGGCGGCCCAGCGCCTTAGCGATCTCTGGGCGTACCACGATCAGCGCGCCTCCGCCGTCACTGACGACACAACAGTCGAGCTTGTGCAGAGGGCTTGCGAGGAGCGGAGAGTTCACGACCTCTTCGACCGTCACTGGTTTGCGCAGCATCGCATTTTCGTTGTACTGCGCGTGCTGTGACGCCGCAACCTTGATCCAGGCAAGCTGCTCGGAAGTCGTCCCGAACTCATAGTTGTGGCGCGCGGCGACCAGTGCATACATGTTCAGCGTGGAAGGTTGATACGGCAGCTCGAACGCGGCGTCCGGTGTTGCTGGCGCGCTTCCGCGCGGAGAGCCCATTGCGTTTGCGATCTCTGTCCGGGGGCGGCCAGCGAGCGTGATCAGGGCCACGTTGCACTTGCCTGCCGCGATGGCCTGTGCTGCATGGGCAACGTGCACAAGGGGAGCGGACCCGCCCGTATCGGTGGTGTCCACATGGCGAACCCGTAGGCCTAGGTAGTCCGCCATGCTTAGCGCGCCGAGGCCCGGCGCATCACCTGCGCAGAAGTAGCCGTCCACGTCGCTCAGGCTGAGTCCTGCATCGCGCAGCGCTCCACGGGCGCACTCCGCATGCAGTTGCGCCGTTGTCTTGTCAGGCGCCTTTCTAAGCGGGTGCTCGTACGCACCGGCGATCGCAGCGGCTCGATGGATTGTCATGTCGCGTCTCCTTGATAAAGATGAACCTGGCTGTTCTGCCCAAGCGCATCACGTACCGCACTGGGCGCCAAAAGGGCCAAAGCAAAACGTCCGACCAATTGTCTCTGGCCTTATCCCCAATGGACAGGCGCCGAGCATTCTAGTATGGTCCGTCCATTCAAATGGTAATGCTTTAGGAGGCATTGATGACTGAGTTGGTGAGTTTGGAAAAGCGGACCGTGGTGGTGACCGGCGCTGGTCAGGGCATCGGCGAAGGCGTCGCACGGCTTGTTGCAAAGCTGGGTGGAAACGTAGTTGCCGTCGATCGCAACGAAGAGACTCTCAAAAAGCTGGCAGATCACCTTCCTGGTGGCCGCTGCCTGACCGCAGTTGCTGACGTGTCTGATCCCGAGGCTGCCCAGCGGGTGATTGCTGAGGCAGCTGAGAAGTTCGGCCAAGTTGATGGTCTGTGCAACAACGCCGGCATCACCCGCCCCGCAATGATGGACAAGATGACTGTGAAAGACTGGCGTGATGTGATCGACGTTCACTTGTCAGCGTCCTTCTACTGGTCGCAGGCCCTTGGCCAACACCTGATCGCGCGTATCAAGAGTGGTGATGCGACCGGAGGCTCCATCGTCAACATCTCTTCGGACGCCGGACGAAAAGGGGCGATCGGCCAAGTGAACTACGCGGCCGCAAAGGCAGGCATCATGGGTGTCACCATGACAACGGCCCGTGAATGGGGAAAGTACAACATCCGCGCGAACTCCATCTGCTTTGGCGTCGTTGAGACGCCAATGACCGAAGTCATTCGTGGCGAGAAGTTCAAGGACAAGATCCTGAGCCAGATCCCGTTGGGCCGCTGGTCGACGCCGGATGAAGTTGTCAAGGCAGTCTGCTTCCTTTTGTCGGACGCTGCAAGCTATGTGACGGGCCAGCACCTGGGCGTCAACGGCGGCTATCACATCAGCCTCTGAGCGTGGGATCGCCCGTATGTGCGCGATGGACGGTGCGGCGCAGCCTCGGTGCGGGCGGCCGCAGTCCACGGCGTTGACTCGTCCGTCACACCCTGAAGAACTTGAACAGAATCCCGGATCGCGCCGCACTGTTAGCGGTGGCGAAGGAGTTGTCGCATGCTCGATTACCAGAAAGTGAAGGCTTGGGCCCCCGAAGATGTCCGCCACAGCTACACACGCAAAGACACGATCCTGTACAACCTTGGCCTCGGATTCGGCAGCGAGCTAGATCGCGCCGATGACCTGCGCTACGTGTACGAACGAGACCTGACCACCTTACCCACGATGTGCAGCGTTCTGGGATCGCCTGGCTTCTGGATGAAGGACCATCCTGAGTTTGGCATCGACTATCTGCGCCTCGTGCATGGTGAGCAGAAGGTGACGATGCACCGGGCGTTGCCGCCCGAGGGAACTGTCTATGGTCGTACCCGGGTCACGCGCTTGGTCGACAAGGGCGCCTCCAAGGGTGCCCTTGTGACCGTAGAGCGTCAAATCCTCGAGTCTGGAACGCTCGCCAAGATTGCCTCGATCGAGCAGGTTCTTTTTTGTCGCGGCGATGGCGGTTTTTCAGAGAACGGCCCGTCGGATCCTGCGCCACCAGTTGACAGCTTCGCGGCCGCACGCAAAGCGGACGGCACGGTCTCGTCCGATATCGCGCAGAACGCGGCGCTTTTGTACCGCCTTTCCGGTGATTGGAATCCACTGCACGCGGATCCAGCCATCGCGAAGAAGGCCGGTTTTGATCGGCCGATCCTGCACGGTCTCGCAACCTACGGCATTGCTTGCAGGCTTCTCACATCGGAGCTGCGTCGGCTTGGAGCGAAGGATATCCAGTCGTTCGGAGCCCGTCTGTCGGCACCTGTATTCCCTGGCGATCGGTTGACCGTCAGCTATTGGCTGGAGAAGGATCAAGTTCGTTTTGAAGCGGAAGTCTCCGAGCGGGGTTCAAAAGTGCTCGCCAATGGCTCAGCACTTCTGGGAACGCCCGCCTGACGCGTTGCGTCTTTGGCAGTAGCAGAGATTCCACGAGATCAAGATGAACATTGAGCTATCTGAGGAACACCTGAACTTTCGCAAGGAGGTTCGTGAGTTCATCGAGTCGCGACTACCCGAAGAAACGCGCGACCGTCTACGCCGGGGACTGGCTGCAACCAAGCAGGACACGGTGACGTTCCAGCGGATTCTGAACGAGCGAGGCTGGGCAGCGCCTCTATGGCCAAAGCGCTACGGCGGCGCCGAGCTGGGCCAGGTGGAGCGGTTGATCCTGCTGGACGAGATCTTCAGAGCGAGTGCTCCGTTGCCGCAGGTGTTCAACATCACAATGCTTGGACCGGTGCTGCTGAAGTTTGGCAGTGAGGAGCAGTGCAGCTTCTTCCTGCCCAAGTTGCTCAACCTCGATCTTTGGTTCTGCCAAGGGTTCTCGGAGCCTGAGGCAGGTTCTGACCTGGCTTCGCTCAGGACGAAGGCCCAGCGTGAGGGCGATCACTACGTGGTCAATGGCCAGAAGATTTGGACGACGTCTGCACACCACGCCGACTGGATCTTCTGCCTGGTGCGGACAAGCAGCGAAAGTCGCAAGCAGGACGGCATCAGCTTCCTCCTTATCGATCTGAAGCAGCCCGGCATCACAGTCCGGCCAATCCGATCGATTGATGGGATGCACCACCTCAACGAGGTCTTCTTTGACAATGTGCGCGTGCCAGTGTCAAACCTTGTCGGCGAGGAAGGGCGCGGTTGGAGCTACGCGAAGTTTCTTCTATCGAACGAGCGTACCGGAATCGCCAACGTGGGGCTGTGTCGCGAGCGCTGGGGGTATGCGATCCATATCGCATCGAAGCATTGGCGTGATGACGAGCCCCTCCTCAATCATCCTGGTGTCAGGAAAGAACTGGCGCTTCTCGATGCAGAGATCCGGAGCCTGGAGTTGACCAATTGGAGACTACTCTTGGCACCCGAGACCTGCTCGGCTCCGGATGCGTTCGCCTCTGTTCTCAAACTCAAGGGCAGCGAGCTTCAGCAGCGAGTCCTCGCGCTTCTGGCCCGCTTGGCCGGAACCGATGGTCTACGGGCTGCCAGTGGCTCGTTAGAAGGCGTAGATGACTGGGCTGCACCACTGACTTCGCGCTACTTCTTCAGTCGCGCCGCCACGATCTACGGTGGGGCGAGCGAAGTGCAGAAGGACATACTCTCAAAAACCTTCCTGGGCTGACGATGGATTTTCTCTACAGCGAAGAGCAGGCAATGATGCGTGAAAGCGTTGCGCGCTATCTGTGCGACGGCCACGGCTTCGACAAGCGCGCGGACCGGCTCAGCGACCCGGACAAACTGGCAGCGCAGGTCATGGCAGAGCTGACCGAGCTTGGACTGACAGCGCTTCTTGTGCCCGAGGCGCACGGGGGACTGGGCGGATCCGTCTGCGATTTCCACGGAGTACTGCGCGAGATCGGCGCTGCTCTCTACGTGTCTCCACTTTCGACCAGCTCGATCCTGGCGACCGGTGCGATTCTTGCGTCGGGGGTCACCAGAATCCAGGAGGCCTACCTGCCGCGCTTAGCCGCTGGCTCCGTGCTTCTCGGATGTGCATTGGATCATTCGGTGACCTCCGCACCCACCAGCGCAAGGCTCGAGGGCGGCCGATGGAGGCTGAGCGGAGAGAAGCACAACATTTTGTTTGGCTCCCAGGCTGTGGCCTATGTCGTATTGGCGGAGGTTGAAAGCGCGGACGCCGATCCGGTCCCAGGTCTGTTCCTCGTCGACCGGCAAGAGCAAGGTGGCGAAGTGTCGGTCGCGGAGACCTACCGGTTGGTCGACGGCAGCCCGGCGGCATCCGTCCGTTTCTCAAATGCGATGGGCGAGGCGCTGTTCGACCTGGACGCTCCCGAATCCCGGGCCAGAGCTGTAGACAGCGTCATACGTTTGGGCATTGCCGTCGCTTGCGCGGAAGGACTGGGAGCTGCAGAAGGTGCGATCGCGATGACCGCCGAGTATGTTGGCAGTCGCCGGCAGTTCGGAAAGACCTTAGCAGAGAATCAGGCCGTGCGTCATCGGATTGCGGAGATGCTGGTGAATCTGGAGTCGATCAAAAGCATGTCGATGCTGGCCGCTATCGCATGTGATCAGCCTTCATCGACACTGGCGGATGACCACAGCCGCGCAAAGGTACTGCTGGGTGTGCATGGTCGGAAGATCGTTGAAGATGCGATTCAGCTCCACGGGGGCATTGGGATGACGGAGGAATGCCGAGTCGGACACTACCTCCAGCGCTTCCAGGTGCTGGATCACGCATTCGGTGATTCGGGCTGGCATGCCCATCGCTTGGGATCCAAGATTGGAATGTCCGAATGAACCGCTGGTTGAGGTCGACGGATTTCCTGGAGTTTGGAGTCGCGGAGCACGTCGCGACGGTCACGCTCAATAGACCGGAGAAGCGCAATGCACTAAGTGTTGCGCTCTTAGTCGAACTGCGCAACGCGCTGCTGGAGGCGGACGACAGGGATGATGTTCGTGTGGTGCTGCTGCAGGGAGCTGGACGAGACTTCTGTGCGGGTTTCGACTTGGATTCCGCGTACGGCCCGAACACGAGGTTGGACGGCGGTCTCGATGGCCCGACCTATCGGGTTGGATCCGGGGCGGACGACGAATGCCTGCGTTTGGAACGCAAGCAAGCGCTGATGCTTACCCTGCGTGAGATGCACAAGCCAGTCGTTGCGAAGATCCATGGGAACTGCCTTGCCGGTGGTACGGATCTAGCCCTGATGTGTGATGTCCTCATCGCGAGCGACGATGCCCGCATCGGATATCCGGCGACGCGTGCCAACGGCACGCCGCCGAGCAACATGTGGCTTTACCACGTCGGCCCGCAATGGGCCAAGCGGCTCATGTTCACGGGGGACTGTCTGAGTGGACTGGATGCAGCACGGATCGGTCTAGTTTGCGATGCTGTCCCGTTCGAAAAGCTGGACGCTGAGGTCGCGCATCTGGTGGGACGGATGGCGATGGTGCACAGCGACCTCCTGTCGGCGCACAAGCGTGTGATCAACATGGGCATGGATTTGAGCGGTACAGCGCTGCTGCAGCGCTTCGCTGCGGAGACCGATGCCCGATTGCACAGCGCGTCGCGCGCGATGGCGAAGTTTTCCTCTGATGCGTCGGAGCACGGTGTGCGGGAGGCGGTTCGTCGCCGAGACGCCGCTTTTGGGGACGGGATGGTGAAGCTGAGCGCCTTGGGGCGGTCAGATCGCTGAGGCACCGCATGGCGTTGCGCCCATGTGCACCACTCGCGCATCGGGATCAGTGCGGCGCCTAGGTCCGTAAGCCTGGCGGCCTCTGCGCTGCGAAGCAGCGGGCCCTCGAGCCCGCTGTGCAGCCGCAGCTGCTACTGAAAGCTGATGTCCAGGCCCTTGACGAGTTCAGGCCACGCTTTCAATTCCTTCTCGAGGTACTTGCTGAAATCATCCGGGGTCGTGGTTCTGCAGTCAAAGCCGACTCGATTGCAGACCGCTTGCACATCGGGTGCCGTCACTGCGGACTTCAGCGCAAGCGCCAGCTTGTTCACGGTTTCCTTGGGCGTTGAGGACGCCACGAAGGTGCCCATCCAGCCCAGGAGCACCATGTTCGGCACGCCTTGTTCTTCGAACGTGGGCACGTTGGGGACGCTGCGCAGCCGCTGTGGCCCCGTCACTCCGAGTAGGACTAGCTTCTTTCCACCAGCTTCGTATTTTTCAAGTGAGCCGACAGCGCCGAAAACGCCGGACAGTCGACCGCCGAACACATCAGGTACGGATTGCGCTTCACCCTTGTAGGGGACGTGAATGAGCTTGATTCCTGTCTCTCGAGCGAGAACCTCTCCAAAGATGTGGCTCGATGAACCTGAGCCGGGGGATGCGTAGGTGAGCTTGCCTTGTTGCGTCTTTGCCAAGGCGATGAACTCCTTCAGTGTCTTGGGACCGAGGTCGGGGGATACGGCCAAGCCGACTGGGATTACTGCGGCAAGCCCGACGGGCGTCAGTTTGGGCAGGTAGTTGGGGATGTCGGTTCGCAGCGAGGCGTTCTGCACAATGCTGCTGGGCGTGAACAGCACAGTGGTTTCATCCTGTCGGGAAGTGGCCACAGCCGCAGCAGCAACCGTGCCATTGCCGCCCGGGCGGTTGTCCACGATAACTGTCGTTCCAAGGGACTTCGCCATCTCGATTCCAATCGCCCGCACGACGACGTCGGTGGCGCCACCGGCGGCGATCGAAACCACCAAGCGAACGGGCCGCTCGTTGGCGTGAGCAAGCGGAACCAGGGACATACAGGCGCCGATAAGCGAGATTCGCGCGAGCTGCCTGAGCGATCGTGAGGGCATCATCAAGTCTCCGAAGTTTGAATGGCAAGACCAATGCAATATAGATACCATTAGAAAGGCAGTCAACCGGCGCTTTCCCAATGACGTGGCCCGATTGGCCGCCTAAGCTGCGGAACCACCCCCGATGCACCTTTCAATGTTCAAGGAGATATATGAGCGAGAAGCAAGCCCGTGGTGTCTACACCCACGACGAACTGGTCCGTATGTTCGATCCCAAAAGTGTGGCGATCGTCGGGGCATCTGCGAATCCGGCTTCCTTTGGGGCACGTACGCTTGCTAGCCTGTCGAAGTTCTCCGGCTCGATCTTCTTGGTCAATGGAAAGTATGAGGAACTCGAGGGGCGCCGCTGCTACAAGAGCCTTTGTGCAATCGGCGAGGTCCCTGACTGTGTAGTGGCTGCGATTCCTCGCGAGGCGGTTGAGGATTTGGTGCGCGAGAGTGTTCAGCTCGGTGTGGGCGGGCTGGTCATCTTCGCTTCCGGCTTCGGAGAATCCGGCGACCCGCAGTGGGAGGCGGCGCAGCGTCGCATCGTCGAGCTCACTCGAAATTCCAAGACGCGGCTTCTGGGGCCGAACTGCCTTGGCGTCGTAAATGGCCTGACAGGCTTCCACGCGGTTTTCGCGAACGCGCCTACAAAACCCATTCACCCGGGAGGACGCAAGATTGGCCTCATCAGTCAGTCGGGGGCCCTCGGCATGGGTCTTGCGCAAGCGTGCGAGCGCGGCGTCTCTTTCAGTCACGTGTTCACGCTGGGCAACGCCTGCGATGTCGATGTCGCCGACCAGATCTCCTACCTCAGCGGCGATCCTGGCTGCGATGTCATCGCGTGTGTCTTCGAGGGCACCGAAGCGCCTCAGCGTCTCCTAGAGGCCGGCCGGTTGGCAAAAGACGCAAAGAAGCCCGTTGTTATCTTCAAGCTCGCCACAGGGGAGAGTGGGGCCGAGGCGGCCAAATCCCACACGGGAGCGCTGGCTGGTTCGTCAGCCGCCTACGACGCGTTCTTCGAGCGAGCCGGCTTTGTGACCGTCTCCGAGTTCGAGGAGCTTTTGGAGACGGCTGCATTTTTCGCGAAGGCGCCGCGGCCCAAGGCTGCTGGCGTGGCCGTATTGACGCCTTCGGGGGGGGCAGGCATCTTGGCGGCCGACCAGGCGGAACTGCACGGTGTCCCCATGCCTCAGCCTGGCCCCGATCTGCAGCAGCTCCTGGCAAAACACATTCCGTCTTTCGGTGCAGCGCGCAATCCATGCGACGTGACGGCACAGATCTTGAACAACCCAGTGTCGTTTCCCGCGTGTGCGGAGGGCTTCCTGTCGCAGCCAGATATTGGTGCGATCGCTGTACCAAATGGTTATGCGCACGAAGCGGGCTCCCAGCGAATCATAGCGATCGGTCCGCTGGCCCGCGATGTGGGGAAGATCGTGTGCGCGTACTGGCTCACCGGTTGGCTGGAGGGACCAGGCGCGTTCGACCTGGAGACTGATCCCAATGTGGCACTTTTCCGGACCACGGCGCGTTGCTTCCGGACGCTTGCGTCTTGGCATAAGTGGTGGGCGGGTCTTGATCTCGCAATCGAGCACGGCTCCCGGCTGACGGCCACAGGCGTCGCCGACAGTGTCGCCGACATGCTCGATCGTGCCCAAGGTGTTCGGACGCTTGCCGAAAGCCAGTCCAAGGAGGTTCTGTCGGCATATGGCGTGCCGGTGGTGAGTGAGCGATTGGTGCAAAGCGCCGAGGCGGCCTTGACTGTCGCGCGCGGCATTGGATTCCCAGTGGTGATCAAGGTGGAGTCCCCAGACCTGCCCCACAAGACGGAGGCGGGCGTGGTGCGCCTGAACATTCGCGACGAGGAAGAGCTGGCAGCGGCCTATATCGAGGTCATGGGAAACGCCGCGAAGGTTGAGCCTCCCCCGCGAATCAACGGCGTCCTTGTACAACCCATGGTCACCGCGGGCGTGGAGATCATGGTTGGCGGCCGGGTGGACCCGCTGTTTGGCCCGTTGATCGTGGTCGGCATGGGAGGAGTCATGGTTGAGTTGCTACGGGACACCGTCGTGCAGCAGGCGCCAGTGTATGCCGCGGGTGCGGCTCGGATGCTGCGGCGATTGCAAGGTTATCGTCTCTTGCAAGGTTTCAGAGGGGCGGCCGCGGTCGACGAAGCGGCGCTTTGCAAGGTGATCCAGCGCGTTTCGGAGATGATTGCTGATCAACGCAGCCGGGTGGAGGAGGTCGACGTCAATCCGCTTATCTGCTCGGCCGAGCGCATTTTGGCGGTCGACGCGTTGGTGGTGAAGGCAGCGCGGCAAGATGTGGCCTCGGTTTCGCAGCACTAGGGTCACATTTCGCTCGTCGAATCTGAACCGCCCCGGATTTCGCGGAGGCTCCCTCGTTTGAGAAGATGGAGCCATCATGAAAAAGTCAGTGAAGTTTTCGCCGGAAGTGCGCGAGCGTGCGGTCCGAATGGTGTTCGAACACCGAGGGGAGTACGAATCGCAGTGGGCGGCCGTGGTATCGATCGCCGGCAAGATCGGCTGCACAGCGCAGACGCTGCTGAACTAGGTGTGTCAGCGCGAGCGTGACACGGGTCAACGCGAAGGAGTGACCATCGCCGAGGCCAAGCGCGTCGAGGAACTGGAGCGCGTGGCCGCGATTGGCGGCCTGTTCAACCGGCCTGAGGTGTCAACTTAATTCAGGACGGGTCACTGTCCTTCGACCCCGTGGCGACCAGGCGATCCATCTTCTAGTGCAGCGACGGCGCCGGCTTGCGCGCCTTCGAGCCCGAGGGGGAAGGTGAGGTGACTCCCTCCGTGGCGTCGTGTCGCTGGCCGCCTTTTTGCGCAGTAGCTCGTCCAAGGGGTGAGGCGCCCTCTCCGCCACAAAGTTGAGCGCCATGCGGGTTTCGACCCCATGGCGCTTTTTTGCTCCCCTTCCTGCCCCTTTACGAGTTGTCTTGGCTTGGATGACTTGGACGGTAGTTGCAAGATTTGAGGGCGCGAAGGGGTGTGGCGCAGTAGGAATAGCGCGCGATAGGCTGTAGTCTCATTCCTCTGCGCACGCACATGCTCGGCTGCCGGCATGAATGTGGGCATGTCGGCGGTGGGCTCCTTCATGGCCCACGCAGCCCAGAATGCGAGGACAGGACCATCAGCTCCGATGCGATCGATGCCATCTGGTGGCTGCTGGCGAAACTTGGCGCCATCAGCGCTGTCGTGGTTCGACGTCTTTGTTGTGCAGGGCGTCATCGGTGTGAGGAGTCAACAGGTTCTTTCGTGAGGCTTGCAGTCTGGACATAGGTGGCTGGCAGCCGCTGCAGCGCGTCCACCTTTTCCGCAATAGATTCGGGCCGACCCTCTCAACCTCCTATACGAAAAGCCGACATCTTCCGTCCCGGCGACGGCAGTCTGCATGCACACTGGGACATGCAAAGATCGGGAAGCCAGAAATCCACCGCGGGAACCGTGGGGGCATCGCCGAGCGGGGCAGCAGGCGGAGGCTCGTCGAGCAATCCGACGCGGGCCGTCGCGCCCGACCTCCGGGACATCGAGCGCTTCGTGCGTGTACGCGGCGCGCGCGAGCACAACCTGCGCGACGTCGATGTGGACATTCCGCGCGACGCTCTTGTCGTGTTCACGGGAATCTCGGGCTCCGGCAAGTCATCGCTGGCCTTCGGCACCATCTTCGCCGAGTCGCAGCGGCGCTACCTCGACTCCGTGGCGCCCTATGCCCGCCGCCTGATCGATCAGGTGGGCGTGCCCGATGTGGACCATATCGACGGTCTGCCGCCGGCGGTGGCGCTGCAGCAGTCGCGCGGCACGCCGAGCTCGCGCTCGACCGTCGGAAGCATGACCACCCTTTCGAGCCTGCTTCGCCTGTTGTTCTCCCGCGCGGGCCACTACCCAGCCGGTCAGGCCATGCTCTACGCCGAGGACTTCTCGCCCAACACGCCGCAGGGTGCCTGTCCGACCTGCCACGGCCTTGGCCGTGTTTTCGACGTCACGGAAGCATCCATGGTGCCGGACCCGTCCTTGACGATCCGCGAGCGGGCCGTTGCTGCTTGGCCCACGGCCTGGCAAGGCCAGAACCTGCGCGACATCCTGGTCTCGCTCGGCCATGACGTGGACACGCCCTGGCACAAGCTGCCTAAGAAGCTTCGCGACTGGATCCTTTTCACCGATGAACAGCCGACGGTGCCGGTGTATGCAGGATTCACTCCGGCCGAGACCCGCCAAGCGCTGCGCCGCAAGCTGGCGCCGAGCTACCAGGGCACGTTCACCAGCGCGCGGCGCCATGTGCTGCACACCTACGCCACCAGCCAGAGCGAACTCATGAAAAGGCGCGTGTCGCGCTTCATGGTGGGCGGGCTTTGTCCGGCATGCCACGGCAAGCGGCTGAAGGCCGAGGCGCTGTCGGTGACTTTCGAGGGGCACGACATCGGCGACATCGCCGCCATGCCGCTGGCGGCTGTCCAGACCCTGATGGAAGAAGCCGCGAAGGGTCGGGCACCGTCGACGGTGCGCTCGTCGGGTGAGCTCACCGGCGCGCAATCGCGCGCCGCTCGTGCCGCGCGGTCCGCGAAAGGGCAGGCGTCCCATGCGGCAGCGCCCGACGTACGCCGCACGCCTGAATGGTCGGAGGAAAAGCGCCTGGCCGCTCAAAGGCTGGCCATCGAGATGCGCGAGCGCATCCAGACGCTTCTCGGGCTCGGCCTGGGCTACCTGACGATGGAGCGCACGACACCGACGCTCTCTCCCGGCGAACTGCAGCGCCTGCGCCTCGGAGCGCAGATCCGGTCGAGCCTGTTCGGCGTGGTCTACGTGCTCGACGAGCCGTCGGCGGGCCTTCATCCTGCCGACGGCGAAGCCTTGCTGGATGCCCTCGAGCAACTGCGGCGCAACGGCAATTCGGTCTTCGTGGTGGAGCACGACGTGGAGACGATGCGGCGAGCCGACTGGATCGTCGACGTCGGGCCCGGCGCTGGCAGCCGGGGCGGCGAGGTGCTCTACAGCGGTCCGCCCGAGCGCCTGGCGACCGTCGAGCGCTCGGTCACGGGGCGCTTTCTTCGCGCCGACCTGCCTCCCTCCACCGGCCGTAACCGCGCGCCGACGGAGTGGCTCGCCCTCGAGGGCATCAGCCGCAACAATCTGAATGGCCTGGACGTCCGCATTCCCCTGGGTGTGCTGTGCGCCGTTACGGGTCGGTCGGGCTCCGGCAAGTCCACGCTTGTCAGCCAGGTGCTCGCCGAGCTGCTGACCCAGCGGCTGGGTCCGGGAGCGGCGCCTGACGAGGATCCGGAGGGCAGCGCCGAGGCCTGGGCGGCCCCGACGGCTGGAAGGCTGGGTGCGGGCGCCGACGCGGTTCGCCGGTTGGTGCAGGTCGATCAGAAGCCCATTGGCCGCACGCCCCGTTCGAACCTCGCCACGTACACCGGGCTGTTCGATGCCGTCCGGCAACTTTTCGCCTCGACGGCGTCGGCGCGTCGCCGGCGTTACGACGCAGGGCGCTTTTCCTTCAACGTCGCCAAGGGGCGTTGCGACACGTGTGAAGGTGAGGGCTCGGTGAGTGTGGAGCTGCTGTTCATGCCCAGCGTCTATGCACCCTGTCCGACCTGCCATGGTGCGCGCTACAACGCCGACACCCTGGCCGTCACCTGGAAGGACAAGAACATTGCGCAAGTGCTTGACATGACGGTCGATGAGGCGCTGGCGTACTTCGACGAGGAGCCGCGCGTGTCGGCGCCGCTGAGGCTGCTCGGGGAACTCGGGCTGGACTACCTGCGCCTCGGCCAGCCGGCCACCGAGCTGTCCGGCGGCGAGGCCCAGCGCATCAAGCTCGCGACCGAGCTGCAGCGCGTGCCGCGTGGGGGGACGCTCTACATCCTGGACGAGCCCACGACAGGCCTCCACCCGGCGGACGTCGAGCGTTTGATGGCACCGCTTCAGAGGCTCGTGGACGCGGGGAACACCGTGCTGGTCGTCGAACACGAGATGCGCGTCGTGGCGGCGGCCGACTGGGTGATCGACATGGGGCCTGGCGCAGGCGCGGAGGGAGGGCGCATCGTGGCGCAGGGAACGCCCATGGAAGTCGCTCAAGCTTCGGCGGTAGGCGCAACCGGGGCCTATCTGCGGAAGGTGCTGGCATCGTAGGGAGCGATCGGCCGCCGCGTTGATCGCAGTACGCCCTCGCCTGCGCAGCCGCCGACCCATCTCGCGACATGCCGCGTGCACGACGCGCCCGCACGCAGGCGTCGCCCGGGCCGGGAAAGGGCGCTCGTGCCGCTCGACCTGCATGGGTCGGCGTCCAACGCGGTTCTGACCGCCGGGGTCGCGATGCCAAGTTGTCCCATCGTCCTGTGGACAAGACTGGGGACAGCGGCGGGAGTCGCCCGCCCGTCGCCAGCATCCATGCGGCCTGCGACTGGATTGCCTGCCGAACAGGCAGCCGCCGACTGCGAAGGCGCGCCGGTCGACGGGCGCCGCATCACCGCCCGCAATCCTCCGGCAAGGGGGCCTTTTTTTGCCCCTAGGGGGTGCATTGCTGAACTACGATGTGCTCCATGAGAGGGAACACGTCGTTCGGAGGCTTAGGCAACTCGTCGTTCGCCAGCCTGGCGCCTGCGCCGGCTTCGGCGGACGAGGCGGAACCATGGGTACGCGGAGAGCTGATCCGCAGCCTCATGCGGGCCTCGCGGGGCAGCTATATCTTTTCGGCCGCGCTGATGCCGGCGATGGCCGCCCTGAGCTGGGGTTACCTGCCGGCCTGGCAGCTGGCCGTCTGGCTGCTGCTGGGCGTGGCGTCGACTCTCGGGCGCATGTGGTTCGAGCGTGTCTACACCAAGCGCTACGCCGGCCGCGACGCCGGGGCGCAGGAGCGCTTCATCCACCGCTATCGCTACCTTTGGAGCGCCAGCGCGCTGACCTGGGGGCTGTCGATCCTGATCTATTTCGAGCGGGCACCCCTGGGCAATCAGTTCATGAGCTGGCTCATCGTGGCCGGCGCGGCGACCTTCCCGCTCAACAGCCTCGCGCTGCACGCGCCGCTGCTCAAGCGCTACGTCAACACGCTGTTCGGCACGATGGTGGTGTCGGTGCTGTTGCGCATCGTCGAACTGGACTTCGCACAGCTGCACTTCAACTACGGCTTCCTGCTGCTGCCGCTGTTCCACTGGTGGCTGCTCCTGCGTGCCGGCCGGCGCATCCACGAGACGGCGCGCAACAGCTTCGAACTGCTGTTCCACAACCACATCCTGATCAATTCCCTCACCCAGCAGCGGCAGGCTGCGGTGTCGGCTGTGGCGATGAAGAACCGCTTCCTCGCCAGCGCGGCGCACGACATGCGCCAGCCGGTGCTGGCGCTGTCGCTTTACGCCGACTGGCTGCGCAACGAACCCGAGCTGGTGCAGGAGATCGCGCCCAAGATCGTGCGGGCCACCCATGCGGTCAATGCGCTGTTCGACTCGCTGTTCGACCTCGCGCGGATCGACTCGGGCCAGGTGCGCCTGCACATCGAGCGGGTCGACGTCGGCCAGTTGCTGCACGACCTGGAGCTGCAGTACCGCCCGGTGGCCGAGGCCAAGGGCCTGCGCTTCAAGGTGCGGGTGACGCCGGGCACGGTGCTCACCGACCCGATCCGCGTACGGCGCATGCTGGGCAACCTGCTGTCCAATGCCATCAAGTACACGGCCGAGGGCGGCGTGCTGCTCACCTCGCGCCAGACCCGCGACGGCTTGCGCGTGGAGGTGTGGGACACCGGCATCGGCATCGCGCGCGAGCACCTGCGCGATGTGTTCCTGGAGTTCTACAAAGTGGCCGACCACGCGGGCACGTCCGACGGCTTCGGGCTCGGCCTGGCGATCGTTGCGCGCCTCTCGCATGCGCTCGGCCACCCGGTCAGCGTGCGATCCCGGCTGGGCAAGGGCAGCGTGTTCCGCGTCGCGCTGCACGATGCGGACGAGGCCCAGGCGCAGACCCGCATCTCCGGCGCGGTCGGCTGAGTTCATAAAAAGAAAAGCCGGTCCGCGGACCGGCTTTCGATGTGGACGAAGGCCCGGCTCAGTTGGCCCCGGTGGACAGCAGCCCGTGGCTGCGCGCATGGTGCAGGGCCTGCGTGCGGCTCTTCACGCCCAGGCGACGGAACAGGCGCCACAGGTGCACCTTCACCGTGTGCTCGCTGATGTCGAGCTGGGCCGCGATGTCGCGGTTGCTCATGCCCTGGTCGAGCATGGCAATGAGCTGCGTCTGACGCTTCGACAGCTTGCCGGGATTGGCCGGTGCGGCCGTATCTTCGGTCTCGGCATCGGCCTGCAGCAGCCCCTTGAGCGCCGCCGCCAGCTCGCCGGAGCCGGCCGACTTCTCGATGTAGATGTCGGCGCCGGCCTCGATGCAGGCTTCTTCCATGTCGGCAGCGGGCGAGGCGGAGTACACAGCGATCGGCACGTCCGGGTAGCCCTGCTTGAGCGCGATCACGCCGGACACGCCGGTCACGTCGGGCAGCTTCAGGTCCAGGCAGAACAGCTTGGGCTCACCATGCTGCTTGACACCGGCGGGCAGCTTGTCGAGCCGCTCGAGCTCCACGATGTTCTCGGCTGGGCGCAGACGGCGCAGCACCATGACGATGGCGTCGCGCATCAGGGGATGATCGTCGATGACGTAGATGCTCATGTTGTAGCTCTGTGCTTTGACTTACTGGCGAGCCGGCTGCAGCCTGAGGCTGCCTTGTGATGGTCGATGCCACCGGCCACGCGAAACAATCCCTTATTCTCCACTCGCCTGGGCGAGGTTCTCCAGTGCTTCGATGGCGGCGCGCAAGCCCGCATTGTCCAGCGGTTCGAGTTGAGAAACCAGCGATTCCAGTGCGGCCGCCGGCTGCTGCTGCAGTTCGGCGATGGCGCGACCCGCGTCCTTCGGCGACGCGAAGCCGCGGCTTTGCAGCAGCAAGGCGCCCTTGGCGTCCTGCAGCTTGAAGTAGAACTGGCCGTTCTTCTCGCGGTACTGCTTGAAGCTCGGCCTCGCTGCCTTCGCAGCCTTGTGCACCCCCTGGGCCGCCGGCTGGTCGGCCAGGTTGCGCAGGCCCACGGCGTGGCGCAGGCGGCCCATGAAGGGCTGCGACAGGGCCCGTGCCTTCTCGGCGCCGGCCCGCAGGATGCGCTCGATCTGCGCCGGGTCGGCCATCAGCGCCTCGTAGCGTTCGCGCAGCGGCGCGATCTCGCGGTCGATGCGTTCGAAGAGCAGTTGCTTGGCGTCGCCCCAGGCGATGCCCTCGGCAAACGCCTTGCGCAGCGCCTCGGTCTCGGCCGCATCGGCAAAGGCCTGGTAGATCTGGAACAGGGCCGAGCCCTCGGTGTCCTTGGGCTCGCCCGGCGCGCGCGAATCGGTCGTGATGCTGCCGATGAGTTTTTGCAACTGCGCGCGCGGCGTGAACAGCGGGATCGTGTTGCCGTAGCTCTTGCTCATCTTGCGGCCGTCCAGGCCGGGCAGCAGCGCGACGGCCTCGTCGATCTCGGCTTCGGGCAGCGTGAAGTGCTCGCCGTAGAGGTGGTTGAAGCTGTTGCCCATGTCGCGCGCCATCTCGATGTGCTGGACTTGGTCGCGGCCCACCGGCACCTTGTGCGCGTTGAACATCAGGATGTCCGCGGCCATCAGCGCGGGGTACATGAACAGGCCCACGGTGACGTCGGCATCGGGGTCGCTGCCCGCCGCGTGGTTGCGGTCGACCGCGGCCTTGTACGCATGCGCGCGGTTGAGAACGCCCTTGCCGGTCACGCAGCTCAGGAACCAGGTCAGCTCGGGGATCTCGGGGATGTCCGACTGGCGATAGAAGGTCACGCGCTCAGGGTCGAGCCCGCAGGCCAGCCAGGTGGCCGCGATCTCCAGCGTCGAGCGCTGGATGCGCGCCGGCTCGTCGCACTTGATGAGCGCGTGGTAATCGGCCAGGAAGTAGTAGCTCT
The DNA here is from genome assembly GCF_901875635.1 of Xylophilus ampelinus. Taxonomy (GTDB): domain Bacteria; phylum Pseudomonadota; class Gammaproteobacteria; order Burkholderiales; family Burkholderiaceae_C; genus Xenophilus. The sequence goes on from NZ_CABFMN010000066.1 coordinate 90,415, forward strand.
GCACGTCGGGGCGCTGGCTGAAGCGCACCGAGTGGCGCACCGAACCGACGTAGTTGCCCAGGTGCGGCGTGCCGGTGGTGGTGATGCCGGTGAGGAAGCGGGTGACCGTGGCGGGAGAGGGCATGGCAGGGTGGTTGGCTCAGCGCAGCAGCGCCACCAGGGGAGACATCATCAGATTAAGAACAAAGTAGCCAGCGTTCATGAGCGGCCGCAGCCACCAGGTGCCGACGATACCCGCGATCACGAGGCCCATCACGATGAAGAAGCCGAAGGGCTCGATGCGGGCGAGGAGGACCTGGGCCTTGCCTCGTGGAAGAAGCCCCGCGAGCACCCGGCCGCCGTCCAGCGGCGGCAGCGGGAACAGGTTGAAGGCCCACATCACGAGGTTGACCAGCACGCCGGCGCGGGCCATGTCGAGGAAGAAGCGTTCCTGCACGCCGAAGGCCAGCGCGACGACGAGGAACAGGGCCCACAGGATGGCCTGGATGAAGTTGGAGGCCGGCCCGGCCAGTGCCACCCACACCATGTCGCGCCTGGGATGCCGCAGCTGGCCGAAGTCGACCGGCACCGGCTTCGCATAGCCGAAGAGGAAGGCGCCCGAGGTAGCGAAGTACAGCAGCAGCGGCATCGCGATGGTGCCGATGGGGTCGATGTGCTTGAGCGGGTTGAGCGTGAGGCGGCCCATCATGTAGGCCGTGTGGTCACCGAAATGCCGGGCCACGTAGCCGTGTGCCGCCTCGTGCACGGTGATCGCGAAGAGCACCGGCAGGGCGTAGATCAGCACCGTCTGGATGAGGTTGGGGAAGTCCACTGCGGGATTGTCTCAGACGGCCGGCGCGCAGCTGCGCCGGGCGAGGTGTCCCGAACGCGTTCACAGGCCCAGCGGCGGCAGCGGGCCGCGGCCCTTGCGCACGAGCACCGGGTCCTCGCCGCTGCCCATGGGCGTGAGGTCGACCACGGTGGTGGGCTCCGAGGGGCAGGCGCCCGAGTCGACGACGCCGCCGATCTGCTTCTCGAAGCGTTCGCGGATCTCGGCCGCGTCGTTGAGCGGTTCGGTTTCGCCGGGGGGGATGAGCGTGGTCGCCAGCAGCGGCTCGCCGTGCAGCATCAGCAATTCGCCCAGCGCCTTGTGTTCGGGCACGCGCAGGCCGATGGTCTTGCGCTGCGGGTGGCTCACGCGCCGCGGGACTTCCTTGGTCGCTTCGAGCAGGAAGGTGTAGGGGCCGGGCGTGGCGGCCTTGAGCAGGCGGTACTGGCGGTTGTCGACACGTGCGTAGTTGGCGAGCTCGCTCAGGTCGCGGCACAGCAGGGTGAGGTGGTGCTTCTCGTCGACCTGCCGGATGCGCCGCAATTGGTCGACCGCGTCCTTGTCGTCGAGGTGGCAGACCAGTGCGTAGCTCGAGTCGGTGGGCACGGCCAGAATCTCGCCCTTCGCGAGCAGGGCGGCCGCCTGCTTGAGCAGCCGGGGTTGTGGGTTGTCGGGATGCACTTCGAAGAACTGGGCCATGGGGGGATTGTCCTGAATGCGGCGTGCGCGTGCTGCAGGAGGTGCGAGGTGGGCCGGATGGTGAAAGTGCAATCGGGCTGTGGCGCTTGCTGCTTCTGCGTTGCGGCCGAAATTGTCACGTTCGTTACTTTCTTGGCTGGGCTTGTTTTTTTGGGCGCTGACCGGTGGCTTGTTCCGTCGTCGCTGTCGAT
>NZ_CABFMN010000067.1 GCF_901875635.1 Xylophilus ampelinus
CGGGAATTGATCTGGCCATTCTTGCGGTGCCGGCGGAGCAGATCGAGGCGGCCGTGCTTGATGCGATTCAGGCACGGGTGCGCAATGTGGTGATGTTCTCGGCGGGCTTTGCGGAGATCGGCGAAGCTGGCGCCGTGCTGCAGCGGCGCGTCGTGAGCGCGCTGCAGGAAGCCGGGATCCGCCTGCTTGGACCCAACTGCCTTGGCTACGTGAACGTCGCGCGCTCGGTGTACGCGACGTTCAGCCCAGCCATGATGAGCGCTCAGGCACGCGCGGGCAGCGTAGCCATGGTGAGCCAGAGCGGCGCCTTCGGCGGCTACGCATACGCCATGGCATGCAGGCGCGATCTTGGCTTGTCGCATTGGATCACGACCGGTAACGAGGCCGACCTCCATGTGGCCGACTGCATCGAGTGGCTGGCGGGCGACGATCGCACCGATGTCATCCTCGCTTACATGGAGGGGTGTGGCGACGGCGACCGCTTCGTCCGGTCGTTGCGAGCGGCGCAAGCCGCGTGCAAGTCCGTGGTGGTCATCAAGGTCGGCGCCACTGCACGAGGCGCCAGAGCAGCCAGCTCGCACAGCGCGGCGCTGGCGGGAGATGACCGGGT
>NZ_CABFMN010000068.1 GCF_901875635.1 Xylophilus ampelinus
GGCGTGTGCGACGGCTTCATCGGCAACCGCATGATCGAGCAGTATTCCCGCCAGGCCGGCTTCCTGCTCGACGAAGGCGCCACCCCGCAGCAGGTGGACAAGGCGATCGAGAAGTTCGGCTTCGCCATGGGCCCGTTCCGCATGGGCGATCTGGCCGGCAACGACATCGGCTGGGCGATCCGCAAGCGCCGCGCCACCGAACGGGCCGACATGAAGTACAGCAAGACGGCCGACAAGCTGTGCGAGCTGGGCCGCTTCGGCCAGAAGACCGGTGCGGGCTGGTACGACTACCAGGCGGGCAAGCGCGACGCGATCCCCAGCGACCTCGTCAACAAGATGATCGAGGACCACCGCAAGGAGCTGGGCATCACCCCGCGCAAGATCAGCGACGAGGAGATCGTGCAGCGTCTGGTGTACGCCCTCGTCAACGAAGGCGCGCACATCCTGGAGGACGGCATTGCGAGCAAGTCCGGCGACATCGACATGGTGTACCTCACGGGCTACGGCTTCCCGATGCACCGCGG
>NZ_CABFMN010000069.1 GCF_901875635.1 Xylophilus ampelinus
GTGTTCATGCAGGCGCATGCCGACGAGCCATTGCGGCTGGGCGACATCGCGCAGGCCGCCGGTGTGCCGGTGCGCACCCTGCTCGATGCCTTCCGGCGCGCGCGCGACTGCAGCCCGATGCAGTACCTGCGCGACATGCGCCTGGACGTGGCGCAGCGCCGCCTGCGCGAACCGCAGGCCGACACCACCGTTTCGGCGGTGGCGCTGGACTGCGGCTTCGCGCACCTCGGGCGCTTCTCGCAGTCCTACCGCGCGCGCTTCGGCGAGTCGCCCTCCGACACGCTGCGCCGCGCCGGCTGATCGCCGCCCCTCACTTGAAGGGGCTGGCGGTGGCGAACCACAGCCCGATGCCGGTGGCGATGATGAAGGCGCCGTCGGTCACGCCGGCCGCCAGGAAGAACTTCGATTGCAGCTCCTGCATCAGGTCGGGCTGCCGTGCCGAGCCCTCGAGCAGCTTGCTGCCCAGCATCGCGATACCGATGCACGAGCCCACCGCGCTCATGCCGATCAGCAGCGCCACGGCCAAGGGAAGGATGTCGAAGCCGGGGTTCATGTGATTTCTCCTTGGGGGTTGTCGATGGCTCGACTGTCCGCGCGCGGCGTCGTGCCGTCGATGACCCCGCACGTCATGGGCGGTGCGCAATGCCGAAAAAGGAGAAAGTGCAATCGGCCTGCAGCGCCCGCCGGGCGGGCGACACGGCGAAATTGGTAACGAACGTGACGATCGTCGGGCGCGCCCCTGCACCCGTGTCGCCCTTGGGGTGACTCAGGCCTCCTGCCGCCGGCCTGCAGCGCCGGCGATGAGCCGCGGCCCCAGCATCACCACCGCCAGCGCCGCCACCACGCAGGCGCTGCCGGCCCACTGCCAGGGCGAGACGGTCTCGCCCAGCGTGAGCATGCCGGCCGCCAGCCCGATCACCGGCACGCCGAGGCTGAAGGGCGCCACGCGGTTGGCCGGGTGGCGCTTGAGCAGGCCGGTCCACAGCGCGTAGGCGGCGATGGTGGCGAACCAGCCGAGGTAGGCCACGCCGGCCCAGGCCCCCGCGCTCGCGTGCGTCCACTGCCAGCGCGTGGCCGCCGGTTCGAAGAGCCAGGCCATGGCGGCGAAGGGCAGGATCGGCACCAGCGACATCCACACCACGAACTGCAGCGCGTCGTAGCCGGGCTGCGCCGCCTGCGCCTTGCGGGCGATGATGTTCGACGCTGCCCACATCGTGGCCGCCAGCAGGTTCAGCACCAGGCTCAGCACGGTGATGCCGCCGGCCACGGCATGCCCGGTGAAGTTCATCGCGAAGCAGGCCAGGCCCAGCGCCGCCAGCACGAGGCCGGCGCGCATCGCGCCGCTCAGGCGCTCGTGCAGCAGCAGCACGCCCAGCAGCGTGGTGAAGAACACCTGCGTCTGCATCAGCACCGACGCGAGCGCGGCCGTCATGCCGACCTGCAGCGCGACGAAGAGCAGCCCGAACTGCCCCAGCTGCGCCAGGCCCCCGGGCACCAGCCAGCGCCACGACAGCTGCGGCTTGCGCACGAAGAAGACCAGCGGCAGCACCGCGAAGATGTAGCGGAAGGTGCCGAGCTGGAAGGGCGTGAAGTCGCGCAGCGAGTACTTCATGGCCACGAAGTTCAGGCCCCAGATGACGACGACGCCGAGCGCGGCCGCGAGGTCGCGGCCGCCGAAGGATGTGGTTGGTTTCATGGAAGAGAAGGTGTCGGGAGGGCGGCGGCGGCCTCGAAGGCCTGCGCCAGCGCGTCGGAGGGCAGCCGGCCCTGCAGGCCGATCGCCACCACGCTGCAGCGCCCGGACGGGTCGGCCGCAGCGCGCAGCGAGCCGTGCTGGCCCGCGAACTGCAGCTCGGCCCGCGGGTGCTCGTCGGTGCGCACCAGGCCCTTGAGCCGCAGCACGCCCGCGGGCATGGACTTGAGCAGCGCGCGCAGTGCGCGCGCACTGAACACCGGCGCGTCGTCCAGCGCCCAGGTGTCGAAGAGGGCGCCGTGGCCGGGGTCGGCGGCCTGCAGGCGCGGCGATCGGCCCAGCAGGGGCACGGCCGGGCCGGCGTGCAGCGCGGCAAGACCCAGCAGGGGCGCGGGCACGCGGCCATGCGTCGTCTCGAAGCGCGGACGGCCGGGTGCCTGGGCGTCGAGCCACAGGCGCAGTCCGGCCAGCGATGCCTCGTCGATGCGGTCGCACTGGTTGAGCACCAGCAGGTCGGCGGCACGCAGCTGGCGCTGCACGGTGTCGGCCAGCAGCGGGTCGGCGGCCTGCGCGCGCACCGCCCCGGCATCGACCAGCACGATCACGCCGTCCAGGCTCAGGGCGGGGTCGGCGATGCCCACCTGCGCGATGCGCCAGGGGTCGGAGACGCCGCTGGCCTCGACCACGATGGCGTCGGGCGGCCGGGACGATTCGATGAGGCCGATCAGCGCGGCCGTGAGGTCGTCGCCGATCTGGCAGCACACGCAGCCGTTGGTGAGCTCGATGGCGCCGGCCTCCTCGGTCGCGATCAGCGCGCGGTCGAGGTTGATGGCGCCGAAGTCGTTCACCAGCACCGCCACGCGCCGACCGTCCGCCTGGGTCAGCAGGTGGTTCAGCAGCGTCGTCTTGCCGGCGCCGAGGAAGCCGCCGATGACGGTCAGGGGGATGCGGGGGCTGCGCATGGGGGTCAGGCGTGTCCCGGAAGCGGCAGCGGGCGGCCGCCGATCACTGTGCCTGCGATGCGCACCTCGTGCAGCTTCTCCGGTGCAATGGCCAGCGGGTCCTCGTCCAGCACGCAGAAGTCGGCGAACTTGCCGATCTCCACCGAGCCGACGAGGTGGTCCATCGACAGCGTGAAGGCCGCGCCCATGGTGATGGCGTAGAGCGCGTCGGCCACCGGGATGCATTCGGCGGTGCCGAGCTGCCGGCCGCTGGAGGTGAGGCGGTTCACCGCGCACCAGGCCGTGAACAGCGGGCCCAGCGGCGTGATCGGCGCATCGGAGTGGATGGCCATCGGCACGCCGTGGCGCAGCGCGGTGGCGCAGGCGTCCATGCGGAAGGCGCGGTCGGGGCCCATCGTGAGCTCGCGGTGCGCGTCGCCCCAGTAGTACAGGTGGTTGGCGAACAGGTTGGCGCACACGCCCAGCCGCGCCATGCGGCGGAACTGCGCCTCGTCGGCCATCTGGCAATGCTGCAGCGTGTGGCGGTGGTCCCAGCGCGGGTGCGCAGCCAGGGCCTCCTCGATGCCGTCGAGCGCGACCTCGGTGGCCTCGTCGCCGTTCGTGTGGATGTGCAGCTGGAAGCCCTGCGCGTGGAAGTCCTTGATGGCCACCTTGAGTTCGGCCGGCGGCAGGATCCAGATGCCGTTGGGCGCGCCGTTGTGGTAGCCGGGCCAGCGCAGGCGCGCGGTGAAGCCCTGGATCGAGCCGTCGGCCACGATCTTCACCAGGCCGTAGTGCAGCTTGTCGTTGCCGGCGGCCTGGCGCGCACGGATGCGCTCGCCGCCCTGCGCACGGTTCATTGCGCCGTCCATGCTGATGTAGGCGGGCACGAAGCGCACCGGAAAGTCGGGGTCGGCCGTCACCTCGGCCAGCGCCGCATGGTTGCCGTCCGACAGGTCGTTCACCAGGTCGGTCGCGGTGGTCACGCCCGCGAGCTGCGCCATCTGGCCGAACATGCGCAGGCACTTCGGGTCGGAGCCGGTGACGCGGAACACGTTGCCGGTGAGCCGCGTGATCGGGAACATGGCGGCGAACTCCTGCAGCTCGCCGTTGGGCTCGCCCGCGTGTTCGCCGTCCTGGAAACGCGCCACGCCCTCGATGTCGGTGTCGCGCGTGATGCCCGCCTGTTCCAGTGCGGCGCGGTTCACGTTCATCAGGTGCTGGCTGGCATGCAGGACGACCACGGGACGCGTGGTCGACACGCGGTCCAGGTGCTCGACCGTCATGCGCTCCGTGCCGAAGAAGATCGGGTCGAAGCCCCATGCCAGCAGCGCCGCCTTCGGGTCGGTCATGCCGCGCTCCACCTCGATCAGTCGCGCGATCACCTCGTCGAAGTCGCGGCAGCCCTCCCAGACCTTGCCGTCCGGCGAGGTGCGGGCGTGGTAGCCGACGAAGGTGAACATCCACAGGCCGCCGGCCATGAGGTGCGAGTGGCCTTCGACCAGGCCGGGCATGAGAACCTGGTCCGCGTAGCGGTCGTCGAGGGTGAACCTGCCGACGGACAGCATGCGCTCGAGGTCGCCCACCGCGAGCACGCGGCCGTCGCGCACGGCGACGTGCGTGGCCTCGGGCTGCTGCGGGTTCATCGTGAGGATCTTGCGGGCCTGGAAGACGGTGACGGTCATGGTGGAGCGATGACGGAAGAGGGAGAGGGAAGCGCTGCTCAGGCAGCCGCGGGCATTTGCAGGGGCCCGACGGGCCGGCCGTCCACGCGCACCACGCGGTGGCAAGCGACCCAGTGGCCCGGCTGCATCTCGCGCAGCACCTGGGGCGCCTCGCAGCCGGGGCCGGCGGCCGGGCAGCGGCCGGCGAAGCGGCAGCCGGCTGGGGGATTGATCGGACTGGGTGGATCGCCGACGAGCTTGATGCGCTGTGCGGCGCGCGTGCGGCCGCCCTGCACGGTGGGCACGGCCGACATCAGCGCCGCGCTGTACGGGTGCAGGGGGCGCGCGAAGAAGGCCTGGCGCGGCGCGCGCTCGACGATCTGGCCCAGGTACATCACGGCGATCTCGTCGCAGATGTGCTCCACCACCGCCATGTCGTGCGAGATGAAGAGGTAGGTCAGGCCCAGCTCGCGCTGCAGGCGGGCCAGCAGGTTCAGGATCTGCGCGCGGATCGCGATGTCCAGCGCCGACACGGGTTCGTCGCACACCACCAGTTCGGGGTTGGTGGCCAGCGCACGCGCGATGTTGATGCGCTGGCGCTGCCCGCCCGAGAACTGATGCGGGAACAGGTGCTGCTGCTCGGGCCGCAGGCCCACGGCGGCGAAGAGTTCGTCCACGCGCGCGGCGCGTTCGGCCTTCGTGCCGATGCCCATCAGGTCCAGCGGCGCACGCACCGCGTCGCCCACGCGCTGGCGCGGGTTGAGCGAGGAGTACGGGTCCTGGAAGATCATCTGCACGCGCCGGCGGGCCTGGCGCATCGCCTCGTCGCCCAGCAGGCTCAGGTCGGTGAGGCCCAGGCGCACGCTGCCGGCGGTGATGGGCGCCAGTCGCATCACGGCCAGTGCCGTCGTGGTCTTGCCGGAACCCGATTCGCCGACCACGGCCAGCGTGGTGCCGCGCCGCACCTCGAAATTCACGCCATCGACCGCGCGCACCACCTCCGGCTTGGCCATCAGGCCGCTGCGCGGGCGCGGGAAGTGCACCTTCAGGTCGGTGACCGTCAGCAGCACGGGCGGGGGCGGTTCGGCGGGGGCGGACATCTGGGGAAACGGGATCAAGTTGGTCATGAAGCACCTCCGGCTTCGCCTGCGGTGAGAGCGCCTTCGGGCGGCCGGGCGCCGCTCATGCGGCAGCCTCCTCGGCCTTCGCGACGGCGGCTTCGGCCAGCAGCCAGCACGCGGCCGCGTGGCCCGGCCGGCCCGGCAGGGGTGCATCGAACATCGGCGGCACGTCCTGCGCGCAGCTTGCGTGGGCGCTCGGGCAGCGCTCGCGGAAGGCGCAGCCGCTGCCCAGCTCCCACAGCGAGGGCACCACGCCGGCGATCTCGGCCAGTTCGCGGCGTTCGCCGTGCTGGCTGCTGCCCAGTTCGGGCAGGCAGGCGATCAGGCCGCGCGTGTAGGGGTGCTGCGGACTGCCCAGCACCTGCGCCGTGGTGCCCTGCTCGATCACGCGGCCGGCGTACATCACGATCACGCGGTCGGCCATCTCGGCCACGGCACCCATGTCGTGCGTGATGAGCACGATGGCGGTGCCGCGCTCGGCCTGCAGCTCGCGCAGCAGGTCGAAGATCTGGGCCTGCACCGTGACGTCCAGCGCGGTGGTGGGTTCGTCGGCAATCAGGATGTCGGGCCGGCAGGCCAGCGCCATCGCGATCATCACGCGCTGGCGCATGCCGCCCGAGAGCTGGTGCGGGTATTCGTCGACCCGCCGTTCGGGCGCCGGAATGCCGACCTGGCGCAGCATCTCCACGGCGCGCGCGTGCGCGGCCCTGCGGTCCAGCCCGGCATGCAGGCGCAGCGATTCGGCGATCTGCTCCCCCACCGTGAAGACCGGGTTGAGCGAGGTCATCGGCTCCTGGAAGATCATCGAGATGCGGTTGCCGCGCACGGCGCGCAGGCGCTCGGGACTGGCCCGCAGCAGGTCCTCGTCGCCGAAGAGCACGCGCCCGCCGCTCACGCGGCCGGGCGGCTGCGGCACCAGGCCCAGCACGGTGAGCGCGGTCATGCTCTTACCGCAGCCCGATTCGCCCACGATGCACAGCGTCTCGCCGGCGCGGGCCTCGAAGCTCACGCCGTTGAGCACCATCGCCCTGCCGCGGCGGGTGTTGAATTCGACGCGCACGTCGTCGACGGTCAGGAGGGTCTGGGGTGTGGCCATCTATCGCTCCCGGAGCTTGGGGTTGAGGGCATCGTTCAGGCCGTCGCCGACCAGGCTCACGGCCAGCACCGTGAGGAAGATCGCCGCGCCCGGGATGGCCACCGCCCACCACGACGAGAGCACGTACTGGCGGCTGGAGCCGATCATCATTCCCCAGCTCATGAGGTTCGGGTCGCCCAGGCCGAGGAAGGACAGGCCGGCCTCGAACAGGATGGCCGAGCCGATCGCCAGCGTGGCCGACACCACCAGCGGCGCGACGCAGTTGGGCAGGATCACCTTCCAGATGATGCGGGCGTCGCGTGCGCCGATGGAGCGTTCGGCACGCACGAATTCCATGTCGCGAACCTTCATGAATTCGGCGCGCGCCAGCCGCGCGGTGCCGGGCCAGCTCACCAGGCCGATCGACAGCGTCACCGTCAGCAGGCTGGGCGAGAACAGCGTGACCACGACCATGGCGAAGAGCAGCGCCGGCAGCACCTGGAAGAACTCGGTCACGCGCGAGAGCACGGCGTCGACCCGGCCGCCGTAGTAGCCCGAGAAGGCGCCGATGGTGATGCCGATGGCCACCGACAGCAGGGCCGCTACGGCGCCCACCAGCAGCGTGGCGCGCCCGCCGTACAGCAGCGAGATCGCGACGTCGCGGCCCAGGTAGTCGGTGCCGAGCCAGGCGTCTTCGGACAAGGGCGGCGTGAGCGGCGCGGCGCGGATCTCGAAGGGGTCGACGGCGTACACCAGCGGGCCGATCACGGCGATGAGCACGATGGCCAGCAGCAGCACGAGCCCCGCCACCGCGGCCGGGTTGCGGGCGAACATGCGTGCGGCCTCGGCCAGCGGCGAGGGCGCCGCGGGCACGGGCAGCACCGGCGCGGCGGCCGGTGCGCTCTTGGAAAGGGGGACTGCGGACATCGGACGCCCTTCCTAGCGCTTCTGGATGCGAGGATCGACGAGGCGGTAGCACAGGTCGGTGAGCAGGTTCATCACCAGCACGACCACGGCCGACAGCAGCAGCACGCCGAGGATCGTGGGGTAGTCGCGGCGCAGCACCGACTCGAAGGCCAGGCGGCCCAGGCCCGGCCAGTTGAAGACCGTCTCGACCAGGATGGCGCCGGCCAGCACGTTGCCGAACTGCAGGCCCAGCAACGTGACCACCGGCAGGATGGCGTTGCGCAGCGCATGCTTGTAGAGCACCACGCGGTCGGCCAGCCCCTTGGCGCGCGCGGTCCGGATGAAGTCCGAGCCCAGCACCTCGAGCATGCTGGCGCGCGCCAGGCGGCTGTAGTGCGCCAGGTACACCAGCGACAGCGTGAAGGTGGGCAGCACCAGGTGCCAGAGCACGTCGAGCACGCCCGCCAGGCCCTTGTCGCTGCCGTCGATGGAGCGCATGTCGGCCACCGGGAAGATCGGCAGCACCGAGGCGAACAGGATCACCAGCAGGATGCCGGTCCAGAACACCGGCGCCGCGAAGCCCACCAGCGAGAGCACCGTGATGGTCTGCGACAGCCAGCCGTTGGGCTTGCGCGCCGCCAGCACGCCGATGCCGGTGCCCGCGACGAAGGCGCAGATCACCGAGCTGAGCACCAGCAGCAGCGTGGCCGGGATGCGCTCGCCGATCAGGTCGACCACCGGCAGGTTGAAGAAGTACGAATAGCCCAGGTCCAGCCGGGCGACGCGCGAGAGGTACACGCCCAGCTGCACCGGCAGCGGCTTGTCCAGCCCGTAGCTCTGGCGCAGCTCGGCCTTGAGCTCCTCGGACATGCCGCCGCTGGCCCCCGCGATGGTCTCCACGGGGTCGCCGGGTGCGGCGTGCACCAGCGCGAAGTTGAGCACCACCACGGCCACCACCAGCAGCAGGGCCTGGCCGAGACGCGAGGCGAGGAGTCGAAGCAGGTTCATGGCGATGCTCCCTGATGTCCGTGTCAGCGCTTACTTGAGGTAGACGTCGTCCATGGGCGACGCGGGCCCCCAGATCGTGGTCGGCAGGTTGCCGACCTTCTTGCTCGCCACCGTGTGGTACGGCGTGAGGTTGATGAAGACGATCGGCACGTCGTCGGTCACGATCTTCTCGAAGGTGGCGTAGTAGGCCTTGCGCTTGACCGGGTCGACGATGGTGCCGGCGGCGTTGAGCAGTTCGTCCACCTTGGGGTTGGCGTACGACTGGGTGTTGGTCCAGACGATGGGCTTGATGTTGGTCGACAGGTAGGTGCGGTGCACGCCGATCACCGGGTCGCCCCAGTTGAAGACGGTGTCCATCGTCATGTCGAAGTCGTGGGCGGCAATGCGCTTGGCCCAGGCCGGAAAGTCGGCCGAGGCACGCACCTCCACCGTGATGCCCACCTTCTTGAGCTGCGATCGCAGGTATTCGGCCACGTTCTTCTGCTGCTCGTCGACGCCGGGCAGGTAGTCGATGCTGAGCTTGAAGCGCTCGCCGTTGGCGCCCGCCTTGTAGCCTGCGGCGTCGAGCATCTCGGCCGACTTCTTCAGGTCGAGCGGGTACTTCACGAGGTCTGGCACCGCGAAGGGGCTGCTCGGCACGATCGGGCCGTCGGCCACGGTGGCGAAGCCGCCCATCAGCGCCTTGGTGATGAAGTTCTTGTCGATCGCGAAGGCGATGGCCTTGCGCACGTTGACGTCGTTCAGCGGCTTCTTGGCGGTGTTGAAGGCCAGCCAGTTGATCGAGCCGATGCCCTCGTAGCCCTTGTCGGTGATCTGCAAGTTGGGATTGGTCTTCAGGCGCTTGAGGTCGACCGCGCCCACGGCGTAGGGCAGCATCTGGATGTCGCCGCGTTCGACGCCGAGCACCAGCGACTGCGTGTCCGGCGTGATGCTGATGATGATCTTGTCCAGGTGCGGCTTGCCCGCCAGGAAGAACTTGTCGAACTTCTCCATCACGATGCGCTGGCCGGGCTTGAACTCGGTGAGCTTGAACGGGCCGGAGCCCACCACGTTCTGGCTGTTGCGCGGGTGGTTCTTCAGGTCGGCGCCGTCGCCGTAGATGTGCTTGGGCAGGATCGGGCACAGGGCCGGCGACATGGCGAGCACGATGGCCGGGTGCGGCGTGGCCATGCGGATGACGGCGGTGTACGGGTCGGGCGTGTCCACCTTTTCGACCGGGCCGAGCATGGTCGAGAACGGATGGTTGGCCTTGATCGCCATGATCGAGAAGGCGACGTCGGCCGAGGTGATCGGCTTGCCGTCGTGGAACACCGCGTTCTTGCGCAGGTTGAGTGTGAGCGACCTGGCGTCGTCCGACAGCTTCCACGACTCGGCCAGGTAGGGCTGCGGGTTCCACTTGTCGTCGAAGCGCAGCGGGCTGGCGAAGATCTGCGTCGAGGGCAGGGCGGTGGCGATGCCGGACTGCACCGCACCATTGAGGTGGCGCGGCGCCTGCGGCGTGCCGATGACCAGCGTGCCGCCGTCCTTCACGGCCTGGGCGGATGCGGGCAGGGCGAGCAGGCTGGCGCCGGCCACCAGCGTGGCGGCCGCGACGGCCAGTGCACGGCGCGAGAGGAGATGGGTGTTCATGCGGTTCACTCCGGATTCGAGAAAAGGAAAGAAAGGCGGGGAGGTGCAGGATGCGTGCCGCGACCTGGCGCGGCTCAGAGCACCTCGTCCTTGAGCCAGTACCACTTGTAGAGAACGCTCTGCCCGAGGCGGCGGAAGGGCGCCGCCCACTCGCCCTGCGCGGGGAAGGGCAACGCATCGCGGTAGATGGGAAGCAGCTCGGCGGTCGCATCGCGTTCGCCCGCGATGCGTTGCGCCATGCGCCGGCCCGCATGCGCCGAGAAGGACACGCCGTTGCCGCCGTAGCCCAGTGCATAGAAGATCTGCTGCGCGGCGTCGGGCTGCACCACGCGCGGCATCATGTCGTGGCTCACGTCGACCCAGCCCCACCACGAGTGGTCGACCTGGATGCCTGCGAGCGCGGGGAACTTGCGCGCGATGCCGTCGGTGAGCAGCTTGTAGTGCTGTTCGCGGTGCGCGTCGGCGCCGGTGATGGAGCTGCGGCTGCCGATCTGCAGTCGGTTGCCGGGCAGAAGGCGGTAGTAGTAGCGCAGCGTGCGCGTGTCGGTGATGGCGATGCGGGTCCTGAAGTTGGTCGCCTTCAGTTCCTCGTCGGTCAGCGGCCGCGTGACCAGGCAGTTCGACAGCACCGGGAAGTAGCGGTTCGTGAGGCTGCGGTGCAGCCCCGGCGCGGTGTAGGCGCCGGTGGCGATGCCCACGGCGCGTGCGCGCACCGTGCCGCCGGGCGTCTTCAGGTGGTGCACGCCGTTCTTCGTCTCCCAGCCGATCACGGGGCTGCCGGGGTGCACGCGCACACCCAGTTCGCGCGCCATCTTCAGGTAGCCGTGGGCGAGCTTCAGCGGATGCACCGAGATGCCTTCGGACTCGTACTGCGCGCCCACCGCGTCGCGGTCGTCGAGCCAGTCGCGCCGCACCTCCTCGGCACCGAGCATGCGCGCGTCGTAGCCGAAGTGCTTGCGCATCACTTCCGTCTCGTGACGCAGGAAGTCCATCTTCTTCTCGCGGTGGGCGACGAAGAGGTGGCCGCCGGGCTGGGCGTCGCAGTCCACCTGCGCGACCAGGTCGGCGAAGGTCTGGAAGCCGAAGCGGATCTCGGCGTCGAGCTTCTTCGCCACGTCCAGGCCCCAGCGTTCGATCCACTGCGAGCGGTACAGGCGGCCGCTCGCGTTCTGGCCCTGGCCGCCGTTGCGGCTGGTGCAGCCCCAGGCGACGCGGTTGGCTTCGAGCACCGTCGCCTTGATGCCGTGTTCCTTCGCAAGGAAGAGGGCGGTGGCCAGGCCGGTGAAGCCCGAGCCGATGATGACCACGTCGGCGTCCGTGTCCTGCGTGACCGGGCCGTCGTCGTCGGGCGGCGTGCCGGCCGAGGCGGCCCACCAGGTGGGTGCGTAGTCGCGGTTGCGGCCCGGCCCGTCGGAGACCAGCGGGTCGTAGGCCGGGTCGTAGGCGGCGAACATCTCGCGCGGGGTGCTGATGCCCATCATGTCCTCCTCAAGCGGCCGGCAGCGCGGGACGGTTCTTGCGGAACACGTTCTTGACGAGGATCTTCCCGTCCTTGAAGGTGAAGAGGTCCACGCCATCCGATTCGCTGCGCGTGCCGTCGGCGGCGGTGCCGGTGAAGGTCCATTCCGAGACACCGCGGTCGCCGGCGACGAAATGGCGGCCGTTGCGCCATTGCGCGTCGGGAAAGTTCTTCCAGGCCGAAGCGAAGGCGGCGGCCACGGCCTCGTGCCCTTCGTGGCGCGTGCCGCAGGCCAGCGGTCCGGCCGCGGTCTCGAACACGCAGTCGGCATGCATGAAGGACATCAGCGCCGGCAGGTCGTGACGGTTCCACGCGTCGGAGAAGGCGGCCAGCATCTCGACGCTGGCGGGGGTGTATGGGGCGGAGGACATGAGGGATTTCGGGGATGGCGCGGAAGATGCAGGGCAGTCTAGGAATCGCCCGACCCAACCCATAGAGCCAGATGCCCCCGATCGTTCACGCCACATGCCGCCAGCCATGCACCAACAGCGGGACTGCGCCCCGCGTGTGTGCACATTCACGCATGGGCCGCAGGGGCAAGGCATGAGCACGGCCGAGCGTCCCGACGCCGGGCTTCCGCTGTGGGCGCGCCTGTTCAAGCTGCCCGAGCATCCGGGCCTGCCGATCCAGGTCCGCCTGCGCGCGGTGGTGGTGCAGTCCATCCTCGACGGCCGCCTGGGGCCGGGCACGGCGCTGCCCTCGTCGCGCGACCTGGCGCAGGCGCTCTCGCTGAGCCGCAACACCGTCACCGCCGCCTACGAGCAGCTGGTGGAAGAAGGCTTCCTGGAGGCGCGCCCGCGTCGCGGCGTGTTCGTGGCGGCCAATGCCGCGCCTGCGCGCGCCGACGTGGCGGTGCTGCCCGACGATCCCTTCCGCGCCGCCAGCACGCCCGCCACGCAGCGGCCGCCCGACTGGCGCCGCCGCGTGCTGCGCTCGCAGGCGCAGCGGCCCACGCTGGCCAAGCCCGAGCGCTGGCACGACTACCCCTACCAGTTCGTCTACGGCACCTACGACCCCGAGCTGTTCCCCACCGACGACTTCCGCGAATGCTGCGTGCGCAGCTTGAGCCGCGTGCAGCTGCCGCAGTGGACGCCCGACTTCGAGAAGGTCGATGTCGAGGCGCTGGTCGAGCAGATCCGCCAGCGCCTGCTGCCGCAGCGCGGCGTGTTCGCGCTGGCCGACGAGATCCTCATCACGGTCGGCTCGCAGCACGCGTGCTACCTGCTGGCCGAGGCGCTGTTCGACCGCGGCTCGCGCGTGGGCTTCGAGGAGCCGGGCCACCCGCACGCGCGCAACTCGTTCTCGGTGCGCGGGCCGCAGATGGTCAACATCGCGGTCGACGACGAAGGCCTGGTGGTCGACGCCATGCCCGATCTCGACTACGTCTTCGTCACGCCCTCGCACCAGAGCCCCACCACGCGCACGCTGAGCCTGGAGCGCCGCCAGTGGCTGCTGCGCAAGGCCGAGCTGCACGACTTCGTCATCATCGAGGACGACTACGAGGCCGAGAACCTCTACGCCGGCGCGCCCATGCCGGCGCTCAAGAGCCTGGACACGAGCGGCCGTGTGATCTACATCGGCTCGCTGTCCAAGAGCCTGTCGCCCGCACTGCGGCTGGGCTACATCGTGGCGCCGCGGGAACTGATCGCCGAGCTGCGCGTGCTGCGCCATGCGCAGGTGCGGCATCCCAGCGCCTTCCTGCAGCATGCGTATGCGATGTTCCTCTCTCTCGGCCATCACGAGTCGCATGCGCGGCGCGTCAACACCATCGTGCAGGAGCGCCTCGCGCGCGCGGCCGACGCGCTGCAGCGCCACCTGCCGGACTTCCGCTTCACGCCGCCGCAGGGCGGTGCGTCGCTCTGGGTGGAGGCGCCGGACTGGCTCGATTCCGCCGAGCTGGCCGACGTGGCGCGCGGCCACGGGGTGCTGATCGAGGCCGGCCGCGTGTTCTACGACCAGCCGCCGTACCCGTGCCCGCAGTTCCGGCTGCGGCTGTCGTCCATCTCGGGCGCACAGATCGATGCGGGCATTCGCGCGCTGGCACTCGCGGTGCAGGAGCTGGCGGCGGCGCGCGGCATCCGGCGCAGCGGCACCGGCCTCGTGCACTGAACACGGCTTGCCTTGCTCGGTGGGCGCATGAGCTTCCGAGGAACGCTTCGTTCGCACACGCGCGCAGGCCGAACGGAAGGCGCCGGTTCCTTCGCGTCGTGATCGCTGCAGCCGATTGATAACGAATGTGACGAATTCGGCGCCAGCGAAGCAACCACGGGCGCTGCAGGCCGATTGCACTTTGTGATTCCGACGCCTCGGCTGCGCCGAAGCGGTGCCGTGCACGTTCCATCGCACCAGCCGGGTGCCGGCGTCGCGACGCTGGCTCCAGCGATCGCGCGGCGCTGGCACTTGGTGGCGCCCGGTCCGCGCCGCAGAGTGCGGGGCATCGATCCATCAACCGTTTCGCTGGAGGTTTCCATGACGACGTTCGCTCCCCGCCTCGCGGCCACCGCGCTGCTCGCCGCCCTCGCCTTCGGCGCGCAGGCCCAGACCAAGGAAGTCACCATCGCCCACCAGGACATGGTGGTGCCCTGGCGCTATGCGCAGGTCACGGGCGAGATCGAGAAGGCCACGGGCTACAAGATCAACTTCCGCAAGTTCGCCGGCGGCGGCGACGTGATCCGCGCGATGGCCTCGGGCCAGGTGCAGATCGGCGAGGCCGGCTCGGCGCCCGTCGCCTCCGCGCTGTCGCAGGGCCTGCCGGTGGAACTGGTCTGGATCCTGGACAACATCAACGATGCCGAGGCCATGGTGGCGCGCAACGGTTCGGGCGTGAACAGCCTGGCCGACCTCAAGGGCAAGAAGATCGGCGTGCCCTTCACCTCGACCACGCACTTCCACACGCTGGTCGCGCTGGAAGCCGCCAAGGTCGATCCTGCGCAGGTGAAGATCCTCAACATGCGCCCGCCCGAGATCGCCGCGGCCTGGGAGCGTGGCGACATCGACGCCACCTTCGTCTGGGACCCGGTGCTGTCCAAGGTCAAGGCCAGCGGCAAGCAGATCATCAGCTCGGGCCAGATCGCGCAGCAGACCGGCAAGGCGACCTTCGACGGCATCATCGCCAACAAGGCCTGGGCGGCGTCCAACGCCGACTTCATGGTGAAGTTCCTGTCCGCCATCGCCAAGGCCGACGCCAGCTACACGGCCGGCAAGGCGCAATGGAGCGTGGGCTCGCCGCAGGTCAAGGCGGTGGCGCAGGTCACGGGCGCTGCCGAGGCCGACGTGCCGGCCGCCATGGCGCTGTACCGCTTCGTGCCGCCGGCCGAGCAGGCCTCGGCCACCTGGCTGGGCGGCGGTGCCAAGGGCGGCGCCGCCCAGTCGCTGGCCGCCACCGCCGCCTTCCTCAAGGCGCAGGGCACCATCGGCAACGTGCTGCCCGACTACAGCGTGGGCGTGAACCCGGCGTACGCGGCCAAGGCCGTGGCCACGCCCTGACGATTCGCGACGCGGAAGGACGCACATGCAGGGACTGCGCATCGAGAACGTCGGCGTGACTTACGCCGGCGACAACGGGCAGGACGTGGTGGCGCTGCAGAAGGTGGACCTGAGCTTCGCGCGCGGCGAGTTCGTGGTCGCCGTCGGCGCCTCGGGCTGCGGCAAGACCACGTTGCTGTCTTCCATCGCCGGCTTCATGGCGCCGAGCGAGGGCTACATCTTCGTCAACGGCCGGCAGGTCGAGGGGCCGGGCGCCGACCGCGGCGTGGTGTTCCAGAAGCATGCGCTGATGCCCTGGCTCAACGTGATCGACAACGTCGCCTTCGGGCTGAAGATGCGCGGCGTGGGCAAGGCCGAGCGCCATGCCGAGGCGATGAAGCAGGTCCGCGCCGTGGGGCTGGAGCGCTACGCCACGCAGGCGGTCTACCAGCTTTCCGGCGGGCAGCAGCAGCGCGTGGGCATCGCACGGGCACTGGCCTCCAACCCGGCCATGCTGCTGATGGACGAGCCCTTCGGCGCGCTGGACTCGCTCACGCGCGAGCAGGTGCAGGAGTCGGTGCTGCAGATCTGGGCGCGCGAGCAGAAGCTGGTCTTCTTCATCACGCACGACGTGGAGGAGGCGCTTTTCCTCGCCACGCAGCTGATCGTGATGACGCCGTCGCCCGGGCGCGTATCGCGGCGCTACGAACTCGACTTCGGCCGCCAGTACGTGGCCGGCGGTAACGCGCGCGCCATCAAGTCGCAGCCGGAGTTCATCCGCCTGCGCGAAGAGGTGATCGATGCCATCCACGCGGGCGCCGGTGCGGCGACCGCGCACTGACGGGAGCCACGCCATGAGCAGTCCTGCCACGCCGATGGTCGCCGGCCATGCGGCGCCTGCCGCATCCGCGGCATCGCACACCCCTGCGCCGGCCGCGGCGAGTCCATCTGCCCGCAAGGTCCGCGGCCACCGCCGCCCTGGCGAGGGCGGCACCACGGCCATCAGCATCGCCACGGTCGTCGTGCTGTGCGCGCTCTGGTGGGCCGCGGCGGCGCTGGCCTGGCTGCCGCCGCTGGTGCTGCCTTCGCCCGCGTCGGTGTGGGACGCCTTCGTCGCCGCCGTGAAGGGCCAGGGGCAGGGCGGCAAGCCGCTGCTGGAGCATTTCCTATGGAGCCTGGGGCGCGTGTTCGGCGCCTTCGGCCTGGCCTGCATCACGGCCATCCCGGTGGGCATCCTCATGGGCACCTCGCGCGTCATGCGCGGCGTGTTCGACCCCATCATCGAGTTCTACCGCCCGCTGCCGCCGCTGGCCTACCTGCCGCTGGTCATCATCTGGTTCGGCATCGAGGAAACCTCGAAGGTGGTGCTGATCTACCTGGCCTGCTTCGCGCCCCTGGCCGTGGCGGCCCGCGCCGGGGTGAAGTCGGTGGGCAGCGAACAGATCAACGCGGCCCTCTCGCTGGGTGCGAGCCGCTGGCAGGTGGTGCGCCACGTCGTGCTGCCGGCCGCGCTGCCCGACATCCTCACCGGCATGCGCATCGCCATCGGCTTCGGCTGGACCACCCTGGTGGCGGCCGAGATGGTCGCCGCCACCGCGGGCCTGGGGCAGCTGGTGCTCAACGCCAGCAATTTCCTGCGCACCGACGTGGTGGTGATGGGCATCATCGTCATCGGCATCGTGGCGCTGCTGTTCGACCTGCTGATGCGCCGCATCGAGGGCTGGCTGGTGCCGTGGAAGGGGCGGATGTAGGCCGGGCCGCCGCGGCCCGCCGGACACGGCGTCCTATTCGGCCTTGATCTTCCCCTGGGTCACGATGGCGCCGAACTTGTCCTGCTCCGCGCGCAGGAAGCGTGCGAAGTCCTGTGGGCCCAGGCCCATCGGCGTGACGCCGCTGTCGGCGAAGTTCTTGCGCACGGCCGGCTCGGCCAGCACTTCGCGCAAGGCCGTGTCGAGCCGGGCCACGATGTCGGGCGGCGTGCCCTTGGGCACGAAGACGCCCTGCCACACCATGACGTCGGCCCCCTTCCAGGCGGGCTCGCTGCTGCCCAGAACGGGCGCTTCGGGCATGGCGGGCGAAGGCTTGTCGTCCATCACGCCGTAGAGGCGCACCTGGCCCGCCCGTGCCTGCTGCATCACCATCGACAGGGGCAGCACCGCCAGGTCCAGCTGGTTGCCGCTGAGGTCGGTCACGATCTGCTGCCCGTTGCGGTAGGGCACATGCACCATGTCGACACCACCCTTCTGCTTGAGCATCTCGCCGCCCAGGTGCAGCGAGGTGCCCACGCCCGAGGTGGCGTAGCTGTACTTGCCCGGGTGGGCCTGCATGTCGGCGTACAGGTCGTGGGCGGACTTCGCGGGCAGGCCCGGCCGCCCGGCGAGCACGAGGGGCTGGGCGCCCAGCAGCGTCACGGGCTGCAGATCGCGCAGCCCGTCGTAGCGCACGGTGGAGGGGGTGACCATCCTGGCGATGACCACGGCGCTTTCCACCGACATGAGCAAGGTGTAGCCGTCGGGTTTGGCGCGTGCGACCTTGTCGGTCCCGATGACGCCGCCGGCGCCCGGCAGGTTCTCGATGATCACCGTCTGCCCGAGCCGTTTGCCCAGATCGGGGGCGACCCAGCGGGCGATCACATCCACGTTGCCGCCTGCCGCGTAGGGCACGAGCAGGGTGATCGGCTGGGCCGGCCAGGCGGGCCCGGCGGCCAAGGCCAGAGGGGTTGCCAGCGGGCTCGCCAGGGCAAGCATGAGGCCCACGGCACGAAGGCCCAGGCGGCGGCATGGCGAAGAGGGGTGGCGGCTCATGAGCAAACTCCTGCGGAACGAGGGTCAGTGGATGGGGCGCGGATCGCCTCGGACGGCGCGGTCAGCGCGGCGATCTGCTGCGCGAAGCGCCCACGCAAGCTGCGCTTGGCGTCCGCGTCCAGCCAGCAGGCGTCGACACCGGCCAGGCTGAAATCGCAGGCTTCCTTCCAGCCCCAGCCGCATCCTTCCAGCACGGTCGCGAGGGTGTGGGTCTGGTCGGTGTGGAACATCGCCGGGTCGTCGGTGTTCAGGCTCAGGGCGAGGCCGGCGTCGTGCATGGCGCGGATGCTGTTCAGCCGCCGCTGCCGGTTGCGGCGCACGCTCGTGATGCCGCAGACGCAGAAGTAGACGCCGCAGTCCCGCGCCTGGCGCACGCCCTCGTCGCTGGCGAGCAGGTTGTAGCCATGGTCGAGGCGGTCGCAGCCGAGCAGCTGCAGGCAGTCCCGCACGTTCGACGGCGGCGCGTCCTGGAGGGTCTGGTTGTCTTCGCAGACGTGCGCGGTGCGCCGCAGTCCGGCGCGCCCGGCGCGCTGGAACAGGTCCGCCAGCCGGGCCGGCGGACCGGCGCGTTCGGGGCCGTCCACACCGATGCCGACCACCAGTTCGTGCCGCTGCGACACGATGTCGTCCATCGCCTGGTCGGCAGAGGCCAGCGGCAATCCGCGGTCGATCGCGGCAATCAGCAGGGCCGAGCAACCGAAGTCCCGCCCGGCTGCCCGCACCCCCGCCGCCAGCCCCTCGAGCTGCACGCGGTACGGTACGCCGTGGGGCAGGTAATACTGCGGGTTGAACGACATCTCCGCGTGCCAGGTGCCCGCCGCCGCGGCGTCCTCGAGCGCTTCGTAGGCCATGCGGTGAAAGTCGTCGGCGGTGCGCAAGGCGCCAGCGCTCAGGCGCAGGACGTCGATGAAGTCGTCGAAATCGCGGTAGGTGTACAGGCTGTCCACCGGGCGCGGCAGCGCCAGGCCGTGGCGCTGCGCGAGCGCGGCGAGCGTGGCCGGACGCAGCGTGCCGGCGATGTGCAGATGCAGATCCACCTTGGGCAGCTGGCGCAGCATCGGGAGGGACGGTGTGCCGTGCGGCATCGGATCGGGCTGGGTGTCATCCATGCTTCGAACCTTATCGACCGCGCGCACCCGCACCCAGGGCTGCGCTGCGCACCGGGTTATGACAGCGGTGTCATGACCCGGCCCGCTGTGCCAGGCCGCGCGCCGCGGCGATCAACTCCTCGCGCAACCATCGAACGGCATGGTCGGTGTGCGTGCGCTCGTGCCAGACCAGCCGATAGCGCATCGGCTTGATCCGTGCCGGAAAGGGCACGATCGCCAGGCCGTGCACGCGCGCGAAGTCCTCGGCGAGCAGGCGTCCGGTGGTGAAGACCAGGTCGGTGCGCGCCAGCATGCCCGGGGCCAGGCCCAGGAACTGGGTGTGGACCGTGGTGCGCATCGCGGCCCCGATGTCGGCCAGCTGGGCGTCGATGACGGTGCCCTGTCCGGGCATGTGCTCCAGCGAGGTCAGGTGGCCGGCGCGCAGGTACTGGTCCAGCGTCATGGCGCCGGGCGCCGCCAGTGGATGGCCGGCGCGCAGCAGGCACACCAGCGGTTCGTTCAGCAGCCCCGTCGCCCGCAGGTGCGCGGGCAGTTCGGGCCAGACGGTGATCACGACGTCCACATCGCCATCGGCCAGTTGCCGATAGTGCTCGAAGCGCGACCCCAGGCCGCGGATCACCAGGTCGCAATGCGGCGCGTGGCGACCGATGCTCTCGGCGATGCGGCCGAAGAAGGCCGTGGGCAGGAAGTCGTAGGTCGCGATGCGGAAGCTGCGGCGCAGCTCGTGCAGTGGCCTGGGCTGCGCATGCGACACGAGCAGCGACATGTCCGCCAGGATGCGCCGGGCCGGGGCTGCCAGGGCCTGGGCGCGATCGGTGAGCACCATGTGGTTGCCTACCCGGACCAGCAGCGGATCTCCGATCAGCCGTCGCAGCGTCGCGAGGTGGCGGCTCATGGCCGACTGGGCGATGCCCAGGCGGGCCGCCGCCTGCGAGACGCCCGACTCCTCGAGCAGCGCGTTGAGCGAACGCAGCAGCGGTTCGTCCAGTCGTCGCGCCGTGTCCTCGGTCGAATCGTTGGGCGCCATGGCAGGAGTGCTTCCGGAGTCGTGCCGTCGCCCGCGCGGGCTCAGCGCGGCAGCAGCCGCTTCAGGTACAGCCCCGTGTGGCTCGCCGCCGTGGCGGCCACGGTCTCGGGCGTGCCGGCCACCACCACGGTGCCGCCGCCCGCGCCGCCTTCTGGGCCCATGTCGATGAGCCAGTCGGCGGTCTTGATGACGTCCAGGTTGTGCTCGATCACGACGATGGTGTTGCCTGCGTCGCGCAGCTGGTGCAGCACCTTGAGCAGCAGCTCGATGTCGGCGAAGTGCAGGCCGGTGGTGGGTTCGTCCAGGATGTAGAGCGTGCGGCCGGTGTCGCGCTTGGACAGCTCCAGCGCCAGCTTGACACGCTGCGCCTCGCCGCCCGAGAGCGTGGTCGCGCTCTGCCCGAGCTTGATGTAGGAGAGGCCCACGTCCAGCAGCGTGCGCAGCTTGCGCTCGATGGTGGGCACGGCCTTCAGGAACTCGTGTGCGTCCTCCACCGTCATGTCGAGGATCTGCGCGATGTTGCGGCCCTTGTACTGGACCTCCAGCGTTTCGCGGTTGTAGCGCTGGCCCTTGCAGACCTCGCAGGGCACGTACACGTCGGGCAGGAAGTGCATCTCGACCTTGACCACGCCGTCGCCCTGGCAGGCCTCGCAGCGGCCGCCGGCCACGTTGAAGCTGAAGCGGCCGGGGCCGTAGCCGCGCTCGCGCGCGGTGTTGGTCTCGGCCATCAGCTCGCGGATGGGGGTGAACAGGCCGGTGTAGGTGGCCGGGTTGCTGCGCGGCGTGCGGCCGATGGGCGACTGGTCGACGTTGATGACCTTGTCGAAGTACTCGATGCCTTCCACCGCCTCGTGCGGTGCGGGCTCCTCGTGCGCGCGGTACAGCGTGCGCGCCACGGCGGCGTAGAGCGTGTCATTGACCAGCGTGGACTTGCCCGAGCCCGACACGCCGGTCACGCAGGTGAGCAGGCCGACCGGGAAGGCCGCGCTCACGTTCTTGAGGTTGTTGCCGGTGGCGCCGACGATGCGGATCTCCTGCAGCTCGCCCTGCGTGGCCAGGTGCTGCGCCTCGCGCGCGGCGCGGCGTTCGGCGGCCGGGCTGGGCGGGAATTTCGACGCCTTGCGCGGCTCCGGCTCGGCCTGCCGCAGCACGGGCAGCCAGGGCGTGCGGCGCGCGGGCACCTCGATCTTCCGCGTGCCCGAGAGGTACTGGCCGGTGAGCGACCCGGGGGTGGCCGCCACCTCCTGGTGCGTGCCCTGCGCCATCACGCGGCCGCCGTGGATGCCGGCGCCCGGCCCCATGTCGATCACGTGGTCGGCGGCGTGGATCATGTCCTCGTCGTGCTCGACCACGATCACGGAATTGCCTATGTCGCGCAAATGCTTGAGCGTGCCGATCAGGCGGTCGTTGTCGCGCTGGTGCAGGCCGATGCTCGGCTCGTCGAGCACGTACATCACGCCCGTGAGGCCCGAGCCGATCTGCGAGGCCAGGCGGATGCGCTGCGCCTCGCCACCCGACAGCGTCTCGGCGCTGCGGTCCAGGCTCAGGTAATTGAGGCCGACGTCGTTGAGGAACTTCAGCCGCAGCCCGATCTCGCGCACCACCTTGTCGGCGATCTCGGCCTTGGCCCCTTGCAGGTGCAGGCCCTGGAAGTAGGCCAGGCTGTCGCGCAGCGTCATGTGGCTCAGCTCATAAATTGCGGCGCGGGCCGGCTGGCCGTCTTCGCCGAGCGCCTGCGCATCGACCAGGAACACGTTGCGCGCCTCGCGCCGCAGCCGCGAGCCGCCGCAGTCGGGGCAGGGCTGCAGGTTGCGGTAGCGGGCCAGGTCCTCGCGCACCATGACCGAATCGGTCTCGCGGTAACGCCGCTCCATGTTGGGAATGATGCCCTCGAAGGGGTGCTTCTTGGTCAGCTTGCGGCCGGCTGAAGCGCCCGATTCCATGGTGTAGCTGAACTTGATCTCTTCCTCGCCCGAGCCGTGCAGCACCACCTGCTGCACCTCGGCCGGCAGCGACTCGAAGGGCGCGTCGACGTCGAACCTGTAGTGCTTGGCCACGCTCTCCAGCATGCTGAAGTAGTAGCCGTTGCGCCGATCCCAGCCCTTGATGGCGCCGCTGGCCAGCGACAGCGACGGGAACGCCACCACGCGCGCCGGGTCGAAAAACTCGCGGTGCCCCAGGCCGTCGCAGGTCGGGCAGGCGCCCACCGGCGAGTTGAAGGAAAAGAGGCGCGGCTCCAGCTCGGCCAGCGAGTAGTGGCACAGCGGACAGGCGAACCTGGCGTTGAAGAGGTGCTCGCGCGCACCCGTTCGCACTGGCCCTGTCGAAGTGCCGGCCCCGGCTTCGACAGGCTCAGCCCGAACGGCATGGGGTGCATCCGTCTCCAGGGCGATCGCGCGGCCGTCGGCCAGGCGCAGCGCGGCCTCGAAGCTCTCGGCCAGGCGCTGCTGCATGTCGGGGCGCGCGCGCAGGCGGTCGATCACCACGTCGATGTCGTGCTTCTCGGTCTTCTTGAGCTTGGGCAGGTCGTTGTACTCGTAGGTCTGCCCGTCGACGCGGAAGCGCACGTAGCCGCCGGCCTGCATCTCGGCGAAGAGCTCGAGGAACTCGCCCTTCTTCTCGCGCGCCACCGGCGCCAGGATCATCAGCCGTGGCTCGCCGGGGATCGCGAGCACCGCATCGACCATCTGCGACACCGTCTGCGCCTGCAGCGGCAGGTGGTGGTCCGGGCAGTAGGGCGTGCCGGCGCGCGCGAAGAGCAGGCGCAGGTAGTCGTGGATCTCGGTGACGGTGCCGACGGTGGAGCGCGGGTTGTGGCTGGTGGCCTTCTGCTCGATGCTGATGGCGGGCGACAGGCCCTCGATCAGGTCGACGTCGGGCTTGTCCATCAGCTGCAGGAACTGCCGCGCATAGGCCGACAGGCTCTCGACGTAGCGCCGCTGGCCCTCGGCGTACAGCGTGTCGAAGGCCAGGCTGGACTTGCCCGAACCCGACAGGCCGGTGATCACCACCAGCTTGTTGCGCGGGATGTCGAGGTCGACGTTCTTGAGGTTGTGCGTGCGAGCGCCGCGGATGCTGATGCGCTGCTGCGCCAGCAGGCGGCCGAGGTAGGCGTCGTCGTCGAGTGGGGCTCGGTCGGGGGCGTTCACGGGCGGGATGCGGTCGGTGCAGGGCAACCGGGCATGATAGACCGCCGCGCCTCTCAGCGCACCGGCCCGGGTTCGCCGGCGGGCGGCGGGTCGGCCGCCGGCGCCTCGGGCACCGCCACCGGCGGCGCCGGTGGCGCCGGGGCTGCAATGGCGTTCGCGACCATGTGCTCCGCCAGCGCCTCGTACAGCGGCCGGCTGATCATGCGCGACACCAGGCTGGCGAGCATGGCGCTGGCCATCAGGCTCAGCACCATCGAGTGGCCGTCCACCATCTCCATGACGATGATGAAGGCGGTGAGCGGCGCCTGCGTCACCGCGGCCAGGAAGCCTGCCATGCCCATTGCGATCAGCGCGGGGCCGAGTTCGGGGCTGAAGAGGTGCGCCACGCCGTCGCCGATGCCGGCGCCGATGGACAGTGAGGGCGCGAAGATGCCGCCCGGTACGCCGCACCAGGCGGTGACCCAGGTGGCGATGAACTTGAGCAGCGTGTAGATCGGCGTCAGCTCGTCGTGGCCGGCCAGCATCTGCTTGACCGCCTCCGAGCCGGCTCCGAAGGTCACACCGCCGGTGACCAGCCCGATCACCGCGATGAGCAGGCCGCCCGCGGCCGCGAAGCGCACCGGCCAGCGCGCGCGCCAGCGGTTGAGCCGCTCGGGTGCGCCGGTGAGAGAAGCGATCATCACCCGCGCGAACAGGCCGCCCGCCACCCCCGCGAGCAGCGCCACGAGCAGCCCTGGCGCGAGGATGTCCCAGCCCAGCCGCGGCACGCGGATGACGCCGAAATAGCTGAGGTTGCCGAAGGCCGACACCGCCACCAGGCCGGCCAGCACGATGGCGGTGATGATCACGCCGCTGGCGCGCGCCTCCAGCCGGCCCGCCAGCTCCTCGATCGCGAAGACCACGCCGGCCAGCGGCGCATTGAAGGCGGCCGCGATGCCGGCCGCGCCACCGGCGATCAGCAGCGCGCGGGTGTCGACCGTCGAATTGGGCGACAGCCAGCGTCTCGCATGCTGCATCACGCCCGCGGCCACCTGCACCGAGGGGCCCTCGCGGCCGATGGACAGGCCGCCGGCGAAGCCCGCCACGCCCAGCCCCACCTTGGCCAGCGTGAGGCGCAGCGAGGCGAAGCGCCCGCGCCGCTCGGGCGGCAGCGCCGGATCGAGCGCGGCCTTGATCTGCGGGATGCCGGAACCCGCCGCGCCGGGGAACCAGCGCTGCGTGATCCACACGATGCCGGCGGTGAGCGCGGGCGTCCACAGCAGGACGAGCCAGGCGTGGCTGCCGTGGATCGCCTGGAAGAGGCCGAAGGCCCAGTCCGCCGCGATGGTGAAGCCCACCACGAAGAGACCCGCGAGCACGGCGTAGCCCAGCACGATCGCGCGGTCCAGCCACAGGCGCCAGCTCGACAGCTCGCTGCGCAGGTTCTCGAAGAAATCCGGTTCGTGGTTCATCGGCGAAGGCGCCATTGTGCAGGGTGCGCGCCCGCCCGATGTCGGCCCGCGGCGCATCCGGCGGCGGCGGGCGCATCGGGCACAATCGCCGGTTCGTCTTTCGATTCCTTCCTCTTTTCTCACTTATCAGGGGCAGCGCACATGGCATCCGTCAACAAAGTCATCCTCGTCGGCAACCTCGGCCGCGATCCCGAAACCCGCACCTTCCCCAGTGGCGACCAGGTCTGCAACGTGACCATCGCCACCACCGACAAGTGGAAGGACAAGCAGTCCGGCGAAATGCGCGAAGCCACCGAGTGGCACCGACTCGTGTTCAACGGCCGCCTGGCCGAGATTGCCGCGCAGTACCTGCGCAAGGGCTCGCAGATCTACGTCGAGGGCCAGATCCGCACCCGCAAGTACCAGGACAAGGACGGCGTGGAGAAGTACGCCACCGACATCCGCGTCGACCAGATGCAGATGCTGGGCAGCCGCCAGGGCCAGGGCGCGCCGTCGGGCGGTGGTGACGACGACGGCTACGGCGGCGGGGGTGGCTACGGTGGCGGCGGTGGCGGTTATTCGCGCGCTCCGGCTGCTGCGCCGCGTGCCCCCGCACCGCGCGCGCCCGCACCGGCCCCGCAGCGTTCGTCGACCGGCTTCGACGACATGGACGACGACATTCCCTTCTGAGTCGACACACCACGAGTCGCTGGAAAAAGGCCCGTGCTTCCCTGCAAGCGCGGGCCTTTTTGCTGCATGCGGAATGCCGTCGGCACAGCCGATCGGCGGCATGGCAACGCACGACTACACTTGCGGCCCGCCTGCAGCGTCCCGCCTGCGGGCGTTCTTGCATCCAAGGAGCAGTTTTGAATCGCGTTGAGTTCATCGAGAAGATCGTCGCCGCCCATGGCGTGTCCAAGGCCGAAGCAGGCCGCATCCTGGAAACCGTGACGAGCACCATCGTCGGTGCCGTGAAGAAGGGCGACAGCGTGTCGCTGGTCGGCTTCGGCACCTTCAAGCAGGTGTCGCGTGCCGCGCGCACGGGCTTCAACCCCCAGGCCGGCGAGAAGATCAAGATCGCCGCGCAGAAGGTGCCGAAGTTCGTGGCCGGCGCTGCCTTCAAGGCCGCCGTCGACCCCAAGGCCGCCAAGCGCAAGGCCGACAAGGCCGCTGCCAAGCCTGCGAAGAAGGCACCGGCCAAGAAGGCCGCCAAGAAGTAATCGGCCACCGCCGACACGTTACGAAGGCCCCTCCCCGGGGCCTTTTTCTTTTGAGGCGCGCCCTACGCATTCGATGGGAGTGTTTGCGCCAGGACATGGCCCTGCCGGCGCCATCGGCCTAAACTGCCGGCCACAGGGAGCGGGTCCACAGCAGGAGCGCGCAATGTTGGAACACGCGACGGTGCCGGCGCCCCGCGCCGGCGGATGGCAGGGCCTCATCGGCCGGCACGACGAGGGCTACCTCGCGCTGGTCGCGCTCGGCGGGGCGGTGTGCTTTGGCGTGATCGCCGTGGGCATGCTGCTGCTGGTGGCGGTCGGCGTGCTGCCGCGCTGAGCGGCGCGGCTCGACGAGCCGCAGGAAAAAAAGCCGATGGCCTCGCGGCCACCGGCTTCATGGGCGGGACCCCGTGTCGAGCTCAGGCGAGGTCGAAGCGGTCCAGGTTCATCACCTTGGTCCATGCGGCCACGAAATCCTTCACGAACTTCTCCTGGCCGTCGGCGCTGCCGTAGACCTCGGCCAGCGCGCGCAGCACGGCGTTGGAGCCGAACACCAGGTCGACGCGCGTGCCGGTCCACTTGGCAGCCCCCGTCTTGCGGTCGCGGCCCTCGAACAGCCCGTCGTCGGTTGCACTCGGCTTCCACTCGGTACCCATGTCCAGCAGGTGCACGAAGAAGTCGTTGCTGAGCTGACCGGGCCGGTCGGTGAACACGCCGTGCGCGCTGCCGCCGGCGTTGGCGCCCAGCACGCGCAGGCCGCCGACCAGCACCGTCATCTCGGGCGCCGTGAGCGTGAGCAGCTGCGCCTTGTCGATCAGCAGCGCCTCGGCCGGCACCACGTAGCGGCCTTTGAGGTAGTTGCGAAAGCCATCGGCCGCCGGCTCCAGCGCTTCGAAGGAGGCGACGTCGGTCTGTTCCTGCGACGCGTCGGCGCGGCCGGGCGCGAAGGGCACCGTGATGGCCTGGCCGGCGTCGGCGGCGGCCTTCTCGACGGCCGCACTGCCGGCCAGCACGATCAGGTCGGCCAGCGAGATCGCCTTGCCGCCCTGGCTGAAGCCGGCGCGGATGCCCTCGAGCACCTGCAGCACGCGCGCCAGCTGCTGCGGCTGGTTCACGGCCCAGTCCTTCTGCGGCGCGAGGCGGATGCGTGCGCCGTTGGCGCCGCCGCGCTTGTCCGAGCCGCGGAAGGTCGAGGCCGAGGCCCACGCCGTCGACACCAGCTCGGCCACCGTGAGGCCCGAAGCCAGCACCTGGGCCTTGAGGGCGGTCACGTCGGCGTCGGTCACCAGGGGGTGGTCGACGGCGGGCAGCGGGTCCTGCCAGATGAGTTCCTCGGCCGGCACTTCGGGCCCGAGGTAGCGGGCGCGCGGACCCATGTCGCGGTGCGTCAGCTTGAACCAGGCGCGGGCGAAGGCATCGGCGAACTGGTCGGGATTGGCGAGGAAGCGGCGCGAGATCTTCTCGTAGGCCGGGTCGAAGCGCAGCGACAGGTCGGTCGTGAGCATCGTCGGCAACTGCTTCTTGGTCGCGTCGAAGGCGTGCGGGATGGTGGGTTGCGCGTTCTTCGCGACCCACTGGTGCGCGCCGGCCGGGCTCTTGGTGAGTTCCCAGTCGAAGCCGAAGAGGTTCTCGAAGAAGTTGTTGCTCCAGCGCGTGGGCGTGGTGGTCCAGGTCACTTCCAGGCCGCTGGTGATCGCGTCCGCGCCCACGCCGCTGCCGTGCTTGTTGTGCCAGCCGAAGCCCTGTTGGGCCAGCTCGCCGGCCTCGGGTTCGGGGCCGACGTTGTCCGCCGAGGCCGCGCCGTGCGTCTTGCCGAAAGTGTGGCCGCCGGCGATCAGGGCGACCGTTTCCTCGTCATCCATCGCCATGCGGCCGAAGGTGTCGCGGATGTCCTTGGCGGCAGCCACCGGGTCGGGCTTGCCGTCCGGACCCTCGGGGTTGACGTAGATCAGGCCCATCTGCACGGCGGCCAGCGGGTTCTCCAGGTCTCGGGTGTGCGGCACCTGGCTGTCGTCGTCCTTGACCAGCACGCCGTGCTTCTCCGGTGCGCCGGGCGAGCCTTGCGAATAGCGGATGTCGCCGCCCAGCCACTTGGTTTCGCGGCCCCAGTACACGTCCTGGTCGGGTTCCCAGGTGTCGGGCCGGCCGCCGGCGAAGCCGAAGGTCTTGAAACCCATGGTCTCGAGCGCGACGTTGCCGGTCAGCACCAGCAGGTCGGCCCACGAAATCCTGCGGCCGTACTTCTGCTTGATCGGCCACAGCAGCCGGCGCGCCTTGTCCAGGCTCACGTTGTCGGGCCAGCTGTTCAGGGGCGCGAAACGCTGCTGCCCGCGGCCCGCGCCGCCGCGGCCGTCACCGATGCGGTAGGTGCCGGCGCTGTGCCAGGCCATGCGGATGAACAGGCCGCCGTAGTGGCCGAAGTCGGCCGGCCACCAGTCCTGCGAGTCGGTCATCAGTGCGGCGAGGTCCTTCTTGAGCGCGGCGTAGTCGAGCTTCTTGAATTCCTCGGCGTAGTCGAAGTCCGCGCCCATCGGGTCGGACTTGGCCGAGTGCTGGCTCAGCAGGTCCAGCCGCAGCTGCTTGGGCCACCAGTCGCGGTTGGTGGTGCCGCCGCCGGCGGTCTGGTGGAAGGGGCATTTGGCTTCGGTCTTGTCGCTGCTCATGGGCGGCTCCTGGCGCTGGGGTCGTGAGGAAGGTGAACCCGGATTCTGGGCGAGGCCGGGCGACAAGGCGATTAAAAACAACCTATGCCGGGCATAGGAAATGCCGCCGTCCCCGGGGGCGGGTGCTCAGCGGCGGAAGCCGTCGAAGCCGTCCACAGGTTCGAAGCGTCGCCCGCGCACCAGCAGGCGCAACGGTCCGGGCATCACGCGCTCGCGTTCGGCATGCAGCGGGTCGCCGGGGTAGGCCATGGTCGTCACCCCCTCGACCTGGCAGACATGCGGGCGCACCGTGTGGGGCGGCCGGGCCGCCGTCTCGGCCAGCAGGCTGGCCACGTCGGCCGCGCGGCCCAGTTGTGCGAGGCTCATGATCTGCGGCGGGAGCAGGGAGATCTCGCCGTCCCAGTAGCGCTGCAAGGCGTCGTACGGGCGCAGCCACACGCTGTGCACCGCCTCGTGGTTGTCGTGCATCGCCTCCTGAGCGTCGGGAAGCGCGGCGACGAAGAAGCGGGTGTCGAAGCGCCTGCCGGGCGAGGACACCGGGTTCGGCGGCGTGATCCAGCGCGAGAACGGGTGCAGCGCCGAGGCCGCGACGCGCAGGCCGGCGGCCGCCAGGGCATCCGCAAAGGGCTGGTCCGCGCGCATCGATGGCAGCGCGTGCCCGTCGCCGCGCGCGAAGAGCACCCCGCATTCCTCGAAGGCTTCGCGTGCCGCAGCCACGTGCAGGGCCATGGCGGCCTCCGCGTCCAGTTGTGGTTCGTGCAGCCGGTCGCGCAGTTGCGACGGGGGGAGGTCGACCCGTTCGCGCAGCGCCGGCGCGCCGTCGGCCGCGTCCACCTTGCCGCCCGGGAAGACGTACGAGCCGCCGTGCACGTCGGAACCCGCATGCCGCTGCACCATGAACACTTCCATCCCCATGGGGCCGTCGCGCACCATCAGCACGGTGGCCGATGCGCGGATGGCCACCGGCTGCGGCGAGGGATCGGAGGTGGGCATGGAGCGGTTTGCTGGCGCGCCGCCGAAGGGCGGCGGGCTCATTCTGCATGGGCCGGGTCGGGCGCCCTGACACCTCGGCGTCTGCGGCCACGCGCAGGCCTCGCCGTCGCTTCGCAGCATCGTCCTACATGCTGCACCGCCGCATTCTTCTAAGTTCATCGCATCACATGCCAGAACACAGCGAGGGACCCATGCAAGTCGAAGAAGGCCAGCCTCACCCCCTGGGTGCCACCTACACCGGCACGGGCGTGAATTTCGCGGTGTTCTCCGCCCATGCCACGCGTGTCGAGGTGTGCATCTACGACGAGGGTGGCGAGAACGAGATCGGCCGCGTCACCCTGCCCGAGTACACCGACGAGGTCTGGCACGGCCATGTGCCCGGCCTGCTGCCCGGCGCCCGCTACGGCCTGCGTGTGCATGGCCCCTACGAGCCGGAGAACGGCCACCGCTTCAACCCCAACAAGCTGCTGCTCGACCCCTACGCGAAGGCGCACATGGGCGAATTGATCTGGGGGCCCGAGCTGTTCGGTTACGTCGTCGGCCACGAGGACGGCGACCTGAGCTTCGACGAGCGCGACAGCGCGCACCTGGTGCCCAAGTGCGTGGTGGTCGATTCCCGCTTCGCCTGGGAGCAGCCGGAAGGCCCGCGCGTGCCCTGGGACCGCACCATCGTCTACGAGACCCATGTGCGCGGCCACACGATGCGGCACCCGGCCGTGCCCGAGCATCTGCGCGGCACCTTCGCCGGCTTTGCGAACGACGAGGTGCTGCGCCACATCCGCGACCTGGGCATGACCAGCATCGAGCTGCTGCCGGTGCAGCGCTTCGTGTCGCAGTCCTTCCTCGAGGAGAAAGGCCTGAAGAACTACTGGGGCTACGACACGCTGGGTTTCTTCGCGCTCAAGCCACGCTACCTGCACGAGCCCAGCATCGACGAGTTCAAGCGCATGGTCGACCGCATCCATGCACACGGGCTGGAGCTGATCCTCGACGTGGTCTACAACCACACGCCCGAGGGCAACGAGCTCGGCCCGACGATTTCCTTCAAGGGCATCGACAACGCGAGCTACTACCGCCTGATGCCCGGTGGCGACGATGGCCCCGGCGCCCGCTACTACATCAACGACACCGGCACCGGCAACACGCTCAACCTGAGCCACCCGCGCGTGCTGCAGATGGTGACCGACAGCCTGCGCTATTGGGTCACCGAGATGCATGTCGACGGTTTCCGTTTCGACCTCGCGACCATCCTCGCGCGCGAAACCTACGGCTTCGACGAGGGCGGCGGCTTCCTCGACAGCTGCCGGCAGGACCCGGTGCTGTCCAGCGTCAAGCTCATCGCCGAACCCTGGGACTGCGGCCCGGGTGGCTACCAGGTGGGCGGCTTCCCGCCCGGCTGGGCCGAGTGGAACGACCGCTTTCGCGACACCGTGCGCGCCTTCTGGAAGGGCGACGAGGGCATGGCACCCGCGCTCGCCGGTTGCATGACCGCCAGTGCCGACCGATTCAACCGCCGCGGGCGCCGGCCCTGGGCCAGCGTCAACTTCATCACCGCGCATGACGGCTTCACGCTGGCTGACCTGACCAGCTACAACGACAAGCACAACGACGCGAACGGCGAGGACAACCGCGACGGCCACTCCGACAACCGCAGCTGGAACTGTGGCGCCGAAGGGCCGACCGACGACGCCGAGGTGAACACGCTGCGCGCACGCCAGCGGCGCAACCTGCTGGCCACACTGCTGCTGGCCCAGGGAACGCCCATGCTGCTGGGCGGCGACGAGTTCGGCCGCACCCAGCAGGGCAACAACAACGCCTACTGCCAGGACAACGAGATCTCCTGGTTCGACTGGGAGGGCATCGACGACGCGGGCCGTTCGCTGATCGCCTTCGTGCAACGCCTCACGCAGCTGCGGCGCGACCTGCCCGTGCTGCGGCGCAACCGCTTCCTCACCGGCGCCTTCGACGAGGAGCTGCAGCTGCGCGACGTGACCTGGCTGGCTTGCGACGGCAGCCAGATGGAGCAGCCGCATTGGGACGATCCGCGCACGCGCTGCTTCGGCATGCTGCTCGAGGGGCACGCGCGCGCCACCGCCATCGCCCGCCGCGGCCCGGACCGGAGCGTCCTGCTCGTCTTCAACGGGTGGGAGGACGCGATCGACTTCGTGCTGCCGCCCGCCAGCGACGGGGCGCAATGGCGACTGGAGATCGACACCGCGCAGGAACCGCCCCAGCCCGGCGAACGCTTCGAGGCCGGCAGTTCGTACACGGTGACGGCGCGCTCGATGCTCGTGCTGGTGGCCGCATGAGCCTGCGCATCGGCGCCAGGCGCCAAAGTGCAATCGGCCGGCAGCGCCCGTCCCGCGGGCGTTGGCGCCAAACTCGTCACAAACGTGACGATCTGCCGATGAGGGGCATCGTCCGACAGGACCCTCAGGCGAACCCCGCCGCGTGGCCGCGCGGCGGCGGCCTATAACCGGGCTCAGTTGCCTCCCATCCATGCCGATCACCCACGCCCCCCTTTCGCCCGCCGACCTGCACCTCTTCCGAGAGGGGACGCACACGCGCCTGCACGAACGCCTGGGTGCCCACCTGCAGCCGCGCGGTGGCGTGCACTTCGCCGTCTGGGCGCCGAATGCGCGTCAGGTGCACGTAATCGGCGACTGGAACTTCTGGAGCGACGCCGACCCCCTGCAGGTCCGCGACGATGGCAGCGGCATCTGGGAAGGCACCGTGCCACAGGCGCAGCCTGGGCAGACCTACAAGTACCGAATCGTCGGTCCGGAAGGGCAGACCCTCGAAAAGGCAGACCCCTTCGCCTTCCAGACCGAGCTGCCGCCCGCAACCGCCTCGCGCATCTGGGGTGGCGCCCATGCCTGGACCGATGCCGAATGGATGGTGGGGCGCGCCGCGCGCAACGCGCTCGACGCGCCGGTCGCCATCTACGAGGTGCACCCCGGCTCGTGGCAGCGGCAGGACGGGGAGTTCCTCGGCTGGCGCGAGCTCGCCACGCGGCTGGCCGCCTACGTGAAGGACATGGGCTTCACGCACGTGGAACTGATGCCGGTCACCGAGCACCCCTTCTATGGCTCCTGGGGCTACCAGACCACAGGCTACTTCGCGCCCACGGCGCGCTACGGCACGCCCGAGGACTTCATGGCCTTCGTCGACCACCTGCATCGGCAGGACATCGGCGTCATCCTCGACTGGGTGCCCTCGCACTTTCCCACCGATGCGCACGGGCTGGCGCAGTTCGACGGCACGCACCTGTACGAGCATGCCGACCCGCGCCAGGGCTTCCACCCCGAGTGGAACTCGGCCATCTTCAACTACGGCCGGCACGAGGTGCGCAGCTTCCTGCTTTCGTCGGCGATGTACTGGCTGGAGCATTTCCACATCGACGGGCTGCGCGTGGACGCCGTGGCCTCGATGCTGTACCTCGACTACGCGCGCGGGCCGGGGCAGTGGATCCCCAACGAACACGGCGGCCGCGAGAACCTCGAGGCGGTGCACTTCCTGCGCGAACTCAACCGCGCGGTGTACCGCGACCATCCCGACACCTTCACCGTGGCCGAGGAATCGACGGCCTGGCCCATGGTGTCGCGGCCCACCGAGATGGGCGGGCTGGGCTTCGGCATGAAGTGGAACATGGGATGGATGCACGACACGCTGGCCTACCTGAAGGAAGAGCCGGTGCACCGCCGCTGGCACCACCACCGCATGACCTTCTCGCTGGTCTATGCCTTCAACGAGAACTTCGTGCTGCCGCTCTCGCACGACGAGGTGGTGCACGGCAAGGGATCGCTGGTCAACAAGATGCCGGGCGACGACTGGCAGCAGTTCGCCAACCTGCGCGCCATGTTCGGCTACATGTGGGCGCATCCGGGCAAGAAGCTGCTCTTCATGGGCGGCGAGTTCGGACAGCGCCGCGAGTGGACGCACGACGGCGAGCTCGAGTGGTGGGTCACCGGCCTGCCCGGCCATGGCGGCACGCAGCGGCTGGTGCGGCAGCTCAACGAGGCGCTGCGCAGCGAGCCGGCGCTCCACCAGCTCGACTTCTCGGGCGAGGGTTTCGAATGGATCGAGGCCGACGATGCCGAGCGCAGCGTCTATGCCTTCGTGCGCAAGGGCCGCGACGGCGCGCCGCCGGTGCTGGTGGTGAGCAACTTCACGCCCGTGCCGCGCGAGAACTACCGCCTGGGCGTGCCGCGCGCCGGCCGCTGGAGCGAGATCGTCAACAGCGACGCGCGCGAGTTCGACGGCTCCGGCTGGGGCAACCTGGGTGCCGTCGACACGGCGCCGGTGCCCTCGCACGGCCGGCCGCAGTCGCTGGTGCTGTCGCTGCCGCCCCTGTCCACGCTGTACCTGAAAGGCCCGGCCTGAGGCGCTTGGCATGGTCCCGGGCATCGTTCATGCTCGGGGGGCGCAGTGCCGCGAGCTGTACCAGATTGAGACCGACGACATGCAACTGACCCAGCCTTCCGTGATTCCCATCGGCGTTTCCGATGGCCGCCAGCGCGCCGTGATCGACGCGGTGCTCCCCAACGTGGACAACGGCCGCTTCGCCGCCAAGTGCGTCGCCGGCGAGCCTTTCCATGTCGAGGCGCACTGCTTCGCCGAGGGCCACGACGTGCTGCGGGTCATGCTGCAGTGGCAGCGCGAGGGCGAGGCCCGCAGCGCCGAAGTGCCGATGAAGCTCAAATGGAACGACGAGTGGCACGCGGAATTCACGCCCCCCACGCCGGGCCGTTACCGCTACACCGTCACGGCCTGGGTCGATGCCTTCGAGTCCTGGCATCACGAGCTCGAGCGTCGCGTCGACCCCGAGGACATCCGCATCGCGGCGCGCGTGGGCGCGGCCGAGATCCTGGCCGCCGCCGGCCGGGCGGCAGCGACCCATGCGCAGGATGCCAAGCTGCTGCGCGAGTGGGCTGCGGCGCTCGAGGCCGGCGCCGCCGACCGTGCGCTCGATGCGGTCGAGCTCAAGGCGCGCGCGCTCGATCCGGCGCTGGCCGAGGTGGCGCAGCGCCACCCCGACCGCCAGCACGCGACCACCCTGGCTCCGGGCTTCCCGCTCGTGGCCGATCGCCTGCGTGCGCGCTTCTCGACCTGGTACGAGCTGTTCCCGCGTTCCGCCTCGCCCGAACCGGGCCGGCACGGCACGCTGCGCGACGTCGAGGCGCAACTGCCGCGCATCGCGAAGATGGGATTCGACGTGCTGTACTTCCCGCCCATCCACCCCATCGGGAGGCTGCAGCGCAAGGGCCGCAACAACGCACTCGTGACCGAGCCCGGCGACGTCGGCAGCCCCTGGGCCATCGGCGCCGAAGAGGGCGGCCACAAGGACATCCTGCCGGCCCTGGGCACGCACGAGGACTTCCGCCGACTGGTCAAGGCCGCCCGCGCGCAGGGCATGGAGCTGGCGCTGGACATCGCCTACCAGTGCGCGCCCGACCATCCCTACGTCAAGCAGCACCCGGCGTGGTTCAAGTGGCGGCCCGACGGCACGGTGCAGTACGCCGAGAACCCGCCCAAGAAGTACCAGGACATCTACCCCTTCAACTTCGAGAGCGAGGACTGGCCTGCGATGTGGGCCGAGCTCAAGAGCGTGCTCGACCACTGGATCGACCAGGGGGTGGGCGTGTTCCGCGTCGACAACCCGCACACCAAGGCCTTCCCCTTCTGGGAGTGGGCAATCACCGAGGTCAAGCGCCAGCATCCGGAGGTGATCTTCCTGGCCGAGGCCTTCACCCGGCCCAAGGTGATGCACCGGCTGGCCAAGCTGGGCTTCACGCAGTCGTACACCTACTTCACCTGGCGCAACGACAAGCAGGAACTCACCGAGTACTTCACCGAGCTCAGCAGCGCGCCGGGGCTGGACTACTTCCGCCCCAACGTGTGGCCCAACACGCCCGACATCCTGCACGAGTCGCTGCACAGCGGATCGGATGCGCAGTTCCGGCTGCGCCTGGTGCTGGCGGCCACCCTCAGTGCGAGCTACGGCATCTACGGGCCGGCCTACGAGCTCAAGGAGCATCTGCCGCGCAACCCGGGCAGCGAGGAATACCTCGATTCCGAGAAGTACCAGATTCGCCACTGGGACCTCGCGCGCCCCGACAGCCTCGAAGGCTTCATCGCCCACGTCAATGCCGTGCGCCATGCGCATCCGGCGCTGCAGCGCAACGACGGCCTGAAGTTCCTGCCCATCGACAACGACCAGCTGCTGGCTTACATGAAGACCAGCCCGGATGGCCAGGACGTCGTGGTCACCGTGGTCAACCTCGACCCGTGGAACACGCAGAGCGGCTGGCTGGTGCTCGACCCTGCGCTCTTCGGCGTGGAGGACGACCAGGGGTTCCTGATGGACGACCGCCTGGGCGGCCAGCGCTTCCGCTGGCGCGGCCACCACCACTACATCCAGCTCAACCCGTGGCAGGCGCCGGCCCACGTGATGCAGGTGCGCCGCCGCGTGCGCAGCGAGCGCGATTTCGACTACTTCCAGTGAACGACAAGAACGAAGGAATGGAGGCCGCATGAACGCACCCGTGCCGCGCCTGGCGCTCGAGACCGCCGAGGTCGACACCTCGCAGGATCCGAACTGGTACCGCGACGCGGTGATCTACCAGCTCAACGTCAAGGCCTTCTACGACACCAACGGCGACGGCATCGGCGACTTCAAGGGCGTCACGGCCAAGCTCGACTACGTCAAGGAGCTGGGCGTCAACACCATCTGGCTGATGCCTTTCTATCCGTCGCCACTGCGTGACGACGGCTACGACATCGCCGAATACAAGGACGTCAACCCGCAGTACGGCACGCTGGCTGACTTCCGCGAGATGATGGACGAGGCCCACAAGCGGGGCCTGCGCGTCATCACCGAGCTGGTCATCAATCACACCTCGGACAGCCATCCCTGGTTCCAGGCCGCGCGCAAGGCGCCGCCTGGCTCGCCGGAGCGCGACTTCTACGTCTGGAGCGACACCGACCAGATCTACCAGGGCACCCGGATCATCTTCACCGACACCGAGACCTCGAACTGGACCTGGGACCCGGTGGCCAAGCAGTACTTCTGGCACCGCTTCTTCAGCCACCAGCCCGACCTCAACTTCGACAACCCGGCGGTGCTGGAGGCGGTGTTTGACGTCATGCGTTTCTGGCTCGACATGGGGGTGGACGGCTTTCGGCTCGATGCCATCCCCTACCTGGTGGAGCGTGACGGCACCAGCAACGAGAACCTGCCCGAGACGCACGCGGTGATCAAGAAGATCCGCACCATGATCGACTCGGAGTACGAGGGCCGCTTCCTGCTGGCCGAGGCCAACATGTGGCCCGAGGACGTGCGCGAGTACTTCGGCGACGGCGACGAATGCCACATGGCCTACCACTTCCCGCTCATGCCGCGGATGTACATGGCCATCGCCCAGGAGGACCGCGACCCGATCGTCGAGATCATGCAGCAGACGCCCGACATCCCGGACGGCTGCCAGTGGGCGATCTTCCTGCGCAACCACGACGAGCTCACGCTCGAGATGGTCACCAGCCGCGAGCGCGACTACATGTACACGACCTATGCGTCGGACCTGCGCGCGCGCATCAACCTGGGCATCCGCCGGCGCCTGGCGCCGCTGATGGACAACGACAAGGACCGGATCAAGCTCATGAACGGCATGCTGCTGTCCATGCCCGGCTCGCCCATCATCTATTACGGCGACGAGATCGGCATGGGCGACAACGTGTTCGTGGGCGACCGCAACGGCGTGCGCACGCCGATGCAGTGGGCGCCCGAGCGCAACGCCGGCTTCTCGCGCGCCGACCCGCAGCGCCTGTACCTGCAGCCCATCATGGACGCGATGTACGGCTACGAGGCCGTCAACGTCGAGGCGCAGATGCGCGACAACAGCTCGCTGCTGCACTGGACGCGCCGCATGCTGGCCGTGCGCAAGACCAGCAGCGCCTTCGGCCGCGGCAGGAAGACCTTCCTCAAGCCCGGCAACCGCAAGGTGCTGGCCTACCTCAGCGAATACGGCGACGACGTCATCCTCACCGTGTTCAACCTCTCGCGTGCCGCGCAGCCGGTGGAACTGGAACTCGGCGCCTTCAAGGGCCGCGTGCCGGTCGAGATGCTGGGACGCACCACCTTCCCGCCCATCGGGGAGCTGCCCTACCTGCTCACGATGCCCTCGTACGGTTTCTTCTGGTTCCGACTGGCTACGGACGTGCCGCAGCCCACCTGGCACCAGGAGGGGCGGCCGCTGCGCGACCTGTCGACGCTGGTGCTCTTCGACGGCTGGGACAGCCTGTTCCGCGAGAAGGTGATGCCCTGGCGCATGGCCATGGCCGAGCGCCTGCGCGAGCAGTTCGAGGTGCAGGTGCTGCCTCACCATCTGCAGGGCCAGCGCTGGTACGCCGCCAAGGCCGACACCATCGAGCGCGCCGCGCTGGTGGAGCACGCCGTGTGGCCGCACCGCGACCGGCAATGGGTGCTGCCGCTGCTCGACGTGCGCGGCGCCGGCGGCGGCGCGCGCTACTTCATGCCGTTGGCCATCGTGTGGGAGGACGTGGACGACGAGCGCATCGGCCCCTTCGCCCCCGCGGTGGTCGCCAAGGTGCGGCAGCAGGCCCAGGTGGGGCTCATGGGCGATGCGCTCTTCGATCCCGAGTTCTGCCGTGCTGCCGCCGTCGCCATGGTGCAGGGGCTGGTGCTGCCGGCCGGGCAGGGCGAGGTGCGCTTCACGGCCTCGGAAGAATTGCGCCGCGTGGCACCCGAGGACATCGAGGCGCTCGAAGTGAGCCGCCCCACCATCGCCAGCAGCAACACCGCGGTGACGCTGGGCGACCAGCTGTTCCTCAAGTGCTACCGGCAGGTGCGCGACGGCCTCAATCCCGAACTGGAGATCGGGCGCTACCTCACCGACGTGGCGCGCTTCGCCAATGCGGTGCCGGTGGCCGGCGCGGTCGAGTACCACGGCGCAGATGGCCAGGTGCTCACGCTGGGCCTGCTGCAGGCCTACGTGCCCAACCAGGGCGACGCCTGGGAATACACCCTAGCCTACCTCGAACGCGTGCTGGCCGAGCGCCAGGTGGCGCCCGACGATGCGCCGCCGCCGGACCACGGCGCGTTCATGACGCTGATGCGCTTGCTGGGCCAGCGCACCGCCGAGATGCACCTGGCCTTCGCGCAGGCACCGGCGGACGATGCGGCCTTTGCGCCCGAGCCGCTGTCGGCGGAAGACCGCAGCGCCCTGCGCGCCGGCACCGAAGGCATCGTGCGCAGCACGCTGGCGCTGCTGCGCGAGCGTGCCGGCAGCCTGGCCGAAGGCGCGCAGGCCGACGTGGCGCAGCTGCTGGAGCGCGAGGCCGCCCTCGCCGCGCGCATCGCCGCGCTGGATGGCGAGGCACCGCCGAACCAGCGCAAGACACGCTTCCATGGCGACTACCACCTGGGCCAGGTGCTGGTGGCGCGCAACGACTTCGTCATCATCGACTTCGAGGGCGAACCGGCGCGACCCTTCGAGGAGCGGCGCGCCAAGGGCTCGCCCCTGCGCGACGTGGCGGGCATGCTGCGCTCGTTCAACTACGCACGTTGGTCGGCGCTGCGGCGTGTGGCACAGAACGCCGAAGACCTGGCCAAGCTCGGCGCGGCCGCGTCGCAATGGGAAGATCAGGTGCGCGCCGCCTTCCTCGGCGGCTACCTGGAGACCCTGGCGCTGGCCGGCGGCGGGCCCATCGACGAGGCGCTGCTGGGCCTCTTCGAGATCGACAAGGCGCTGTACGAGCTGCGCTACGAACTGAACAACCGCATCGACTGGGTGCAGGTGCCGCTGCAGGGCCTGCTGGCGCTGGCCGGGCCGGCACCATCCGCAACACGCGAAGGAGGACGGGCATGAACGATTTCGGCTTTCACCTGGAACCGGTGCGCGCGATGCTGTTCCAGATCGGCGCCTTCATCCCGCGCCTGCTGTTCGCGGCGCTCATCGTGGTGGCCGGCTGGCTCATCGCCAAGGTGGTGCGCTTCGCCGTGACGCGGGCGTTGCGGGCGATCAATTTCCCGGTGCTCACCGAGCGTGCGGGCCTCGACGGCTTCCTGCGCCAGGGGGGAATGAAGACCGACACCACGGGCGTCGTGGGCGTCCTGGCGTATTGGGTGGTGATCCTGGCGGCGCTCATCGTCGCCTTCAACGGGCTGGGCCTGACATACGTGACCGACCTGCTGGGCCGGGTGGTCTGGTTCGTCCCCAACATCTTCGTCGCGCTGCTGGTGCTGGCTTTCGGCTCGTACTTCGCACGCTTCGTCGGCGATGCGGTGCTCACCTACTGCCGCAACGTCGGCGTGCGCGACGCCTTCTTCTTCTCGAAGGTGGCGCAGTACGCGGTGCTGGTCTTCGTGATCCTGATCGCGCTGGACCAGGTGAAGGTCGGCGGCGACATCGTGCGCGAGAGCTTCATCGTGATCCTCGCCGGCTTCGTGTTCGCCGTCGCGCTGGCCTTCGGCCTCGCGGGCAAGGACTGGGCGGCGCGCCGCATCGACGAGTGGCTGCCGCGCGACGGCGTCCCGGGCGAAGGAACGACTCCATTCGCGCCATCGCCGGCGGACCGTGCCGCGCGTGCTGGCGAGAGCCTGGCCGAAGAGGCGGCTGCTGCGCCGGTGGATGCCGTGGTGGCTGTGGACGAGGTGCTGCAGCCCCCCGCGCCGCGCCGCTCGGGTGGCGAGCCGCTGATTCCGCGGCGGCCCGGCGACCCGCCGCCGCCGATCTGACCCTGTCCATTTTTCGAAAGTTCTGCATGAAGACCCATGGCGCGGCCATGCGATTCGGCCCGACCGTGCTCGACGGCGGCGGTGTGCGCTTCTCGCTCTGGGCGCCGGGCATCGACGTGCTCGATGGCGTGCGCCTCGAGCGCCGCCTGCCCGGCGGTGACGACGAGGCCCGGTGGGAGGCGCAGCCGATGGCGCCGCGCAGCGGCGGCTGGTACGAACTCGATGCGCCCGACGCGCTGCCGGGCGAGCTGTACCGTTTCGCACTGCCGGATGGCCTGCGTGTGCCGGACCCGGCCTCGCGCGCTAATCCCGAAGACGTTCACGGCCCGAGCGAGGTCGTCGACCCGTCGGCCTATGCGTGGAAGGACACGGCATGGCGCGGCCGCCCCTGGTCCGAGGCCGTGATCTACGAACTGCACGTGGGCACCTTCACGCCCGAGGGCACCTTCGATGCCGCGCGGCGACGACTGCCCGAGCTGGCGGCGCTGGGCATCACTGCAATCGAACTGATGCCTGTGGCCGACTTTCCCGGCCGGCGCAACTGGGGCTACGACGGCGCGCTGCTCTTCGCGCCCGACAGCGCCTACGGGCGGCCCGACGAACTGCGCGCCCTCGTCGACGAGGCCCACGCTCTCGGCCTGATGGTGCTGCTCGACGTGGTCTACAACCACTTCGGGCCCGAAGGCAACTACCTGCACGCCTACTGCCCGGCCTTCTTCAACCCGGCCCACAAGACGCCCTGGGGCGCGGCCATCAACTTCGACGGCGAAGGCCGCGAGGCGGTGCGCGCCTTCTTCATCCAGAACGCGCTGTACTGGATCGAGGAGTTCCACTTCGACGGCCTGCGGCTCGATGCGGTGCAC
The DNA here is from genome assembly GCF_901875635.1 of Xylophilus ampelinus. Lineage (GTDB taxonomy): Bacteria > Pseudomonadota > Gammaproteobacteria > Burkholderiales > Burkholderiaceae_C > Xenophilus. The sequence continues at coordinate 41,033 of NZ_CABFMN010000069.1, forward strand.
GCCATCCGCGACGACTCCGACGAGCACATCGTCGCGGCAATCTGCCGGGCGCTGCGCGAGGGCCCGGGGCGCGAGCGCGCGGTGCACATCGTGCTGGAGAACGACCTCAACCAGGCCCGCTTCCTCGGGCGCGACCCGCAGGGGGTGGCCCAAGTCGCGACCGCGCAGTGGAACGACGACCTGCACCATGCGGCGCACGTGCTGCTCACCGGCGAGACCGACGGCTACTACCTCGACTTTGCCGAGCAGCCTGCCGAGCAGTTCGGCCGCGCGCTGGCGCAGGGTTTTCTCTACACCGGCCAGGCCTCGGCCTTCCGCAGCGGCGAGCGCCGCGGGGAAGACCCGTCGGGCCTGCCGCACGGCGCCTTCGTCTCCTTCCTGCAGACGCACGACCAGGTCGGCAACCGGGCCTTCGGCGACCGCATCGATGCGCTGGCCGATCCGGCGCGCGTGCAGGGCGCGCGCGCCGCGGTGCTGCTGTCGCCCCACGCGCCGATGCTCTTCATGGGCGAAGAGTTCGCGGCCAGCTCGCCTTTCCTGTACTTCTGCGATTTCGGGCCCGAGCTGGCCGAGGCGGTGTCGCGCGGCCGGCGCGAGGAATTCGGCCGCTTCGCCGCCTTCGAGAACGAGGCCGCGCTGGCGCAGATTCCCGACCCGAACGCGCCATCCACCTTCGAGGCCTCGCGCCTGAATGCCGACGAGGCGCAAAGCGGCATGCACGCCCGGGCCCTGGAAGACACCCGCGCCGTGCTCGCCGTGCGTGCAAGAGAGATCGCGCCGCGGCTGCCCTCGCGGCCGGGCAGTGGCCGCTGGCACACGCAAGGGCAGGTGCTGTACCTGCAGTGGCTGCTCGACGGCGGCAGCGCACCGGCGCACCTGCAGCTGGTGCTCAACCTCGGCACCGAGCCTGCGCACGCTGCGGCGCCCCCCGGCCGCGCCATCTACGAGCGCGACTGCCAGGTGGAGGCCGGTAGCTTGCATCTGGGCCCAGGCGGACTGCGCGTGGCCATCGAGGACGCTGCGCATGCTTGAGGCCCTGCACCGCGCCTGCCTGCGGGCCGGCATCGCCACCTACTACCACGACGTCTGGGGCCGGCGGGTCGAGGTCGCGCCGGACCGGCTGGCCGTGCTGCTGGCCGAATTCGGCTTCGGCAGCCACGCGCCGGACGATGCGCCGGCCTGGGAGGCCGAGCTCGCCGCCCGCGAGGCTGCGCAGTGGCGGCGTGCGCTGCCACCCGTGCAACTCGTGCACGCCGGCGAGCCCCTGCGGCTGCCGCTGCGCCTGCCGGCCGACCTCGCACACGCCGACTGGTCGCTCACCGACGAGCAGGGCGGGGTCCTGCGCGGCAGCCTCGCCCTCGGCGGTTTGGAGGAGCGCGAGCGCCGCGAGCTGGACGGGCAATGGATCACGGAGCGCGTGGCGACGATCGCCGACGCGCTGCCCATGGGCTACCACCGGCTGCGCATCGAGGGCCGGCCGGACGAGGCGCTGGTCATCGCGGCGCCCGCGCGCTGCTACGTGCCCGGCCAGGACGGTGGCGATGCGCCCGAGCCGCGCCACTGGGGCATCGCGGTGCAGCTGTACGGCCTGCGTTCCGCGCGGCAGTGGGGCATCGGCGATTTCGGCGACCTCGCCGCGCTGGCGGCGCCTGCCGCGCGGCTGGGCGCGCAGGCGATCGGCCTGAACCCGCTGCATGCCCTGTTCCCGCACGACCCGGGCAAGCACAGCCCCTACAGCCCCTCGTCGCGCCTGCACTTGAATCTGCTGTACATCGACGTCGAGGCGGCGCCGGGCTATCGCCGCAGCCCGGCGGCGCAGCAGCGCGTGGCGTCGCCCGAATTCCAGGTGCGGCTCGCGGCTCTGCGGGAGGCCGCGCTGGTGGACCATGCCGGCGTGGCGGCGGCCAAGCTGGAAGTGCTGGCGCTCGTGCATGCCGACTTCGTCGCCGCCGCACCTGCACCCGGCGATCCGGCGCAGGCCGAGCATGAGGACTACCGCGCCTTCGTCGCGTCGCGCGGCGAGGCGCTGCAGCGGCATGCGCTCTTCGACGCCCTGCAGACGCATTTCCATGCACGCGACCCCGAGGCCTGGGGCTGGCCGGTGTGGCCCGAGGGCTTCCAGTCGCCCGAGACGACGCAGGTGCGCGCCTTTGCCGCCGAGCATGCCGCGCGCGTGGACTTCTTCGCCTGGCTGCAGTGGGTCGCCGACGCACAACTGCAGGCGGCCGCGGCCCGCTGCCGCGCGGAGGGCCTGGCCATCGGCCTGTACCTCGACCAGGCGGTGTCGGTCGACCGTTACGGCTCCGACGCCTGGGGGGCGCGCGCGGTGCTGGCCACGGGCGCCAGCGTCGGCGCGCCGCCCGACGAATTCAACCCGCTCGGCCAGGACTGGGGCCTGCCGCCGCTCAAGCCCGTGGCGTTGCGCGAGACGGGCTACGCGCTCTTCATCGACACGCTGCGGGCCGGCATGCGGGGTGCGGGCGCGCTGCGCATCGACCATGTGATGGGCCTCACGCGCCTGTTCTGCATGCCGCCCGGTGCCACGCCCGCCGAGGGCGCCTATGTGCACTACCCGGCCGAGGAGATGCTGGCCATCGTCGCGCTGGAGAGCCAGCGCCACCGGTGCATGGTGATCGGCGAGGACCTGGGCACGGTCTCCGACGAGACACGGCACCTGCTGCAGCGCTTCGGGCTGCTGTCGTACCGGCTGCTGTACTTCGAGCGCGAAGGCGCGGCCTTCAAGCCGCCGCAGGCCTACCCGCGCGAGGCGCTCGCAGCGGTGAGTACCCACGACCTGGCCACCCTGCAGGGCTGGTGGAGCTCGACCGACCTGCAGGAACGCATCCGCCTGGGCCTGTTCCCGCGCGACGCAATCGCCCTGCAGCAACTGACCGACCGCGCGGCGGAGCGCGCCCAGCTCATGCTGGCGCTGCAGCACGTCGGCCTGCTGGGTGCCGAGGCGGTGGCGCGCGCGCTCGGCTCGGGCGCGCTGGACGCGGACGCCTGCGCGGCGGTGCATCGCTATCTCGCGCAGACACCGGCCCGGCTGATGATGGTGCAGGCCGAGGACCTGCTGGGCGAGCGCGAACAGGCCAACATGCCAGGCACGCTCGACACGCATCCCAACTGGCGCCGCCGCCTGCCGCTGCCTGCGGAGCGTTGGCCCGACGACACCCGCGTGGGCGCCGTCGCCAACGCGGTGGCGCAGGAGCGGCCGGCGCGCACCGATGCGGCGGGCACGGCTTGGCGCACGCGCATCCCGCGCGCCACTTACCGCCTGCAGTTCCACGAGGAATTCACCTTCGACGACGCGATCGCCGTGCTGCCCTACCTCGCGCGGCTGGGCATCAGCCATGTGTACTGCTCGCCGATCCAGCGCGCCCGGCCGGGCAGCCGGCACGGCTACGACGTGGTGGCGCATGACGAGATCAACCCGGAGCTCGGCGGCTTCGAGGGCTTCGCGCGCTTCACCCGCGCGCTGCAGGACCACGGCATGGGTCAGCTGCTCGACCTCGTGCCCAACCACATGGGCGTGCTGGGTGCGGACAACCCCTGGTGGCTCGACGTGCTGGAGAACGGCGAGGACTCGGCCTACGCCCGCTACTTCGACATCGAGTGGCAGCCGCTGGACGCCGACCTGGCGGGCAAGGTGCTGCTGCCCGTGCTGGGCGACAGCTACGGCGCCATCCTCGACCGCGGCGAGCTGAAACTCGCGCTCGACGACACGCGCGGTGCGTTGTCGATCCGCTACCACGAGCATCGCTTCCCTCTCGCGCCGGCCAGCTATGCCGAGGTGCTGCGCTGGGCCGAAGGGCTGGTCGACGATGCGCAGGTGCAGGGGGCCTTCGCCAGCATCGGTCACGCCTTCGCCCACCTGCCGCGCGGCGATGCGGCGCGCGAGGTGCGCGCCCGCGAGCAGGCGATGGCGCACGCACGCCTGGTGGACCTGCTGGACGGCCAGCCCGCCGCCGCGCCGGCGCTGCGCGCGGCGCTCGAGGCCTGGAACCGGCCACGCGCACGCGATGCACTGCACGCGCTGCTAGAGGCGCAGCACTACCGCCTGGCCTTCTGGCGCGTGGCCTCCGACGAGATCAACTACCGCCGCTTCTTCGACGTCAACGAACTGGCGGCCTTGCGCATGGAGCTGCCCGAGGTCTTCGAGGCCACCCAGGGCCTGGCGCTGGACCTGGCCGCGCGCGGCTGGGTCGACGGCCTGCGCATCGACCACCCCGACGGCATGCGGGACCCGGCCGAGTACTTCGAGCGGCTGCAGGAGGGCTACGCGCGCCGCATCGGCCGCCCGCGCGCCGAGGCGGACGCTCAGGGCCGGCCCGACCGGCCGCTGTACGTGGTGGCCGAGAAGATCGCCGCCGGCCACGAGGACGTGCCCGAGTCCTGGGCCATCCACGGGACCACCGGCTACCGATTCGCCAACGTGGCCAACGGCGTGCTCATCGACACCACGGCCGAGGCCGCCTTCGGGCGCATCTGGCGCAGCTTCACCGGCATCGACACGCCCTATGAGGACGTGGTGCTGCAATGCAAGCGCGCCGTCACCACCAACGCCCTGGCCTCCGACATGACCGCGCTGGCCTCGATGCTGCTGCGCATCGCGCGGGCCGACCGGCACACGCGCGACCACACGCTGAACAACCTGCGGCGTGCGCTGGCCGATGTGGTGGCGTGCATGAGCGTGTACCGCACCTACGTGACCGACGAGGCGAGCGCGCAGGACCGGCGCTTCATCGACGAGGCCGTCGATGCCGCGAAGGCACGCAGCGAGTTGGCCGATGCGTCGGTCTTCGACTTCATCCGCAGCGCGATGCTCGGCGAGGCTGGGACCACCGAGGCCGCCCGTGCGCTGGTGCGCCGCTTCGCCGCGCGCTTCCAGCAGTTCAGCGCGCCGGTGGCAGCCAAGGGCGTGGAGGACACGGCCTTCTACCGCCACTTCCCGCTGGTGGCGCTCAACGAAGTGGGCGGCGAACCGGCGGTGTTCGGCTTCACGCGCGAGGCCTTCCACGCGGCCAGCCGCGACCGCGCCGAGCGCTGGCCGCACACCCTGCTGGCCACGTCCACGCACGACAACAAGCGCGCAGAGGACGTGCGCACCCGCATCGACGTGCTGTCGGAAATGCCGGCCACCTGGCGGCTGGCGCTGCGCCGCTGGCGCGCGCTGCAGGCGCCGCTGCGCCGCCAACTGCGCGCGGCGCACGGCACCGAGCCCTCGGCCGCGGACGAATACCTCCTCTACCAGACCCTGCTGGGCACCTGGGAGGCCGATGCCGAAGGCCGCCCGCCCGCCGACTACGCCGACCGCCTCGTCGCCTACCTGCGCAAGGCGGCACGCGAGGCCAAGGTGCACACCAGCTGGCTGCAGCCCGACGAGGCCTACGAGGCCTCACAGGAAGCCTTCGTGCGGGCGCTGGTCGACCCGGCCCGCTCGCCGCGCTTCCTGGAGGACTTCCGCCCGCTGGCCGAGCGCCTGGCCTGGTACGGCGGCCTGAACAGCCTGGTGCTGATGGCGCTGAAGTTCACCTCTGCGGGCGTGCCCGACGTCTACCAGGGCAGCGAGTGGATCGACCTCAGCCTGGTCGACCCGGACAACCGGCGGCCGGTCGACTACGCCTTGCGCGCGCAGACGCTGGACGCGCTCGAGGCGATGGCTGCATCCGCGGGCGACGCGCTGCCCGAGCGCCTGGGGGCGCTGCTCACGCCCGGCCGGTTGCCGGAGGCCAAGCTGTGGGCCGTGTCGCGGCTGCTGCGCCTGCGCATGGAGCACTGGCCCGTGCTGCGAGACGCACCGCACGAGGCATTGGAAGTCTCCGGGCCGGCCGCTGCGGCGACCCTGGCCTGGCGGCGCGCCACGCCGCAGGGCCAGGTGTGCGTGGTGGCGGGCCGCTTCTTCTGGCAGCAGGACGACGCGTTGGCGCGTGGCACCGTGCAGGCACCGCATGCCTGGCGGGCCGCACCGTGGCAGGGCACGCGCGTGGCGGTGCCCGACGGCGCCCCGGCAGGCTGGACCGACGTGCTGACCGGCCGCACATGGGCATCCGGCGACGCGTGGGAGGTGGAGGCGCTCCTGCAGAGCTGGCCCTGTGCCGTGCTCGTGGCACGCCCTGTCAGCGGCGGCTGACACGCGCGCAGCGCGGCCGCTTCGGTCCGTGCTGCAGCCTGCGCACCATCATGCAGCGCCGCACCGTATTTCGTGGTGCATTCCACGTGCCAGAGGTCTGCCATGAGTCCACCCGTCTTTCCCCACGTCGTCCTCCGCCAGCCGGCATGGATCGACCTGGATTCCCACGATGACGTGAGCGTGTGGATGGGCGAGTTCGGGGTTACCGAAACCGTGCTGCGCCAGGCCGTGCAGCGCGTCGGGCGCTCGCCGCACGCGGTGCGCGGGCTGCTGTGCGCCCGCACCCGGCAGGCGCAGGCGGGACTCGCGTCCTGAACTGGGCCGCTGGCGCCTCCTTGCTTACTGACTGCCGGAACGGGTCGGCTCGTCCGCGGCCTGTGCCGGATCGCCGGTGACGGTCAGCGCGGTGTCATAGGCGCGGTGGGCCACATGCTTGGCCTGGTCGACCAGACGGTCGATACGGCGCTCGCGTTCGGCCGTGCTGAGGCCGTCGGTGCCCTCCAGCAGACCCTCGCACAGCGTCAGCAAGTCATTGGCCGATGCCAGGCATTTGCGCAATGCGGCGTGCTCGGTCGGTTCGAGCGCGGCGACGGGGCCGGTATCCACGTGGGCGCACAACTGGTCGATGCCGTGTCTCGCGGCCGCCACGGCGCGGTCGTCATCGGGATGAAGGCTCATGGTGCTGCAGGGACGGAGCGGAGAAAAAATCCGCCTGCGTCCATGCTAAGGACGCAGGGCGGGCAGCTGACGTAGGACTGCCGCGCGCCCCCCGGCGCCGAAAAGCGGAACCTTTTCACGGCTGCGCGCGATACGTCGAAAAAAGCGGTCGAATGTCTTACACCGCCCACGGGTGCTGCAACGCATCATTTTTTGTTCGGTGACCTGAGGACTGCGCGGTGTACTTGCTGATGGTGTTGGTGCTGGGAGTGGCCGCGGCCGGCTTCATGGTGTGGCGGCGGTCGCCCATGGAAGACCTCAACGCCGAAATGGCCGAGCGGGTGGTGACCACCCGCGCCGCCCTGGAAGAGCTGGCCGAGCCGCATCCCCTGCTTCCCCGCCGGCGCCCGCGCGAGCCCGGCTGACACGGGCATTGCGGCGGGCGCCATGCCCCTCCCGCGGCAGGGGCGCCGCATTGGCGCGATCATCCGGCGATGCATCCCGTCGCCCTCTCCATCCTCGACCTGTCCCCCATTTGCGAAGGTGGCGACGCCGGCCAGTCCTTCCGCAATTCGCTGTCGCTGGCGCAGCACGGCGAACGCCTGGGCTACCGCCGCTACTGGCTCGCCGAGCACCACGGCATGCCGGGCATCGCCAGCGCCGCCACGGCCGTGCTGCTGGCGTACGTGGGCGCGGGCACCTCGACCATCCGCATCGGCTCCGGCGGCGTGATGCTGCCCAACCACTCGCCGCTGGTCATCGCCGAGCAGTTCGGCACGCTCGAATCGCTCTACCCCGGCCGCATCGACCTCGGCCTGGGCCGCGCGCCGGGCTCGGACCAGCGCACGGCCCATGCCTTGCGGCGCGACCTGCAGTCCGACGCCGACCAGTTCCCGCAGGACGTGGTCGAACTCATGGACTACATGAGCAAGACGCCGCGCCAGCCGGTGATGGCCGTGCCCGGCCGCGGCACGGAGGTGCCGGTGTGGATCCTGGGCAGCAGCACCTTCGGCGCACAGCTCGCCGCGCACCTGGGCCTGCCCTACGCCTTCGCCTCGCACTTCGCGCCGCAGCAGCTCATGCAGGCGATCCGCATCTACCGCGAGACCTTCAAGCCCTCCGCCCAGCTCGACCGGCCCTACGTCATGGCCGGCTTCAACGTTTTCGCCGCCGACAGCGAGAGCGAGGCACACCTGCTGGCCAGCTCCTGGCAGCAGTCCTTCGTCAACCTGCGCAGCGGCCGCCCGGGCCGCCTGCCGCCGCCGGTCGAGAACTACCGCGGGCGCGTGGGGCCGGCCGAGAACGCGCTGCTCGACTCGGTGCTGTCCTGCGCTGCCATCGGCACGCGCGACACCGTGCGCGCCGGCCTGCAGGCCTTTGCCGACCGCACCGGGGTGGACGAGATCATCGTGGCCAGCGGCATCTACGACCATGCCGCGCGGCTGCGCTCCTACGCGATCGCCGCGGAGGCTGCCGAGGGGCTGCAGACCGCGACGAGCTGAGCCCGGTCTGCTATCGATTCCGTAGCTACCTCCGCCCATTCGGCGGGCGCTGCAGCCACTTTTGGCATGCAAGCGCCCGGCCGTGATGCGCGGGCATGCGGAACTAGAAGCGGCCCTTGACGGCCAGCACCGGCCCCTGGAACTTCAGCCGCAGGCGCTGCACCCCGGCGTCGTCGCGCTTGAGGTCGACGTCGGTCACCGCGTAGGCCAGCGACACCCCGATGTTGCGCACCGGGAACCACTCGACACCCGCCGAGGCGTTGTAGATGCTCCCACGCACGCCGCTGCCGCCGCCCTTGTGGATGCCCGAGCCGTCGAAGAACAGGCGCAGGTCCGGCGTGATGGCGTGCCGCACGCCCACTTCCAGCATCGGCGCCACGGCGTCGTCGCTGTCGTGTCGGCTGAAGGTGCCGCTGTAGCCCGTGAAGCCCAGACCCGCAAGGCCCGCATTGGCCGCACCGTAGGCGTTCGTGTCCAGGCTCACGCGGTAGTAGCCCAGCCCCGCGCCCAGCCCGAAGACCGTGTTGCCGCTGCCGAACCAGTAGCGGTAGCCCAGCCGCGCGACGTCGAGGTCGAAGTTCAGGTTGACGCCCGTCGTGACGCCGGCGCTGAAGGGGCCGGTGTTGTAGATGCCGCTGTACGAATTGGCGTAGCCCTGGCTGTAGCGGAACGCCTCGAAGGAGATGCCGTGGTTGGCGCCCAGGAGGAACTCGCCGCTGATGCGCGGCATGGTCTTGCGCTCGCCGTCGATCTGCCCGGAATCGAGCGAGCCGAAGCGGTTGCCGACGGCCGCATTGATCTCGGGTTTGGCGCTGAAGGCACCGACGGAAATGCTGAAACGGTCCAGCGCCGGCGACATCGTGGTGGGCATCGGCGCGTCGGTCGTCGACTGGGCGAACGAAGACAGGGGGACTGCAACGGCAGCGGCGGCAAGGGCCAGCGGCAAGCCACGCGCAGCGGGACGGAAGGAAAGGGGAAACATCGACCGAAATCCTTGGAAAGCGAGGACGGGCACGGCGGCCCGGTGCGCCCGTTTGTGGCGGTGCATCCGGTGTAGGACGAGGTGTGGCGCCGCGGAACTCCCTGAGTGACCGACCGTAGCGCGGGTCCCGCGTGCTCGTCGCCGGACGGCAGCGCATGCGCTGTAGGAGCATGCCGGCAGCCGAAAGTACCGGTCAGCGCCCTCGATGCCTCGGCTGCGCGCCGACGGATGGGCGCAGCGCTTCAGGCGCGAGCCGGCATGCCGGGCCCGCCGCGCAGTGCCTCGCGCAGCACCGCGGCGCTGTAGTGCCGCGCCACCTCGGCCACGAAGCGGGTGAAGTCGGTATGCGCCGCGTCGTCGGCGCGGTCGGAGATGGTGCGCACCGCCGCGAAGGGCACGCCCCAGTCGTGGCAGACCTGCGCCATGGCGGCGCCTTCCATCTCCACCGCCAGTGCATCGGGGACGGCGGCGCGCAGGGCGTCGCTCTCGGCCGCGGTGGCGACGAAACGGTCGCCGCTCACGATCAGGCCGCGGTGCACGCGCGGGCGGTGCAGCGCGAACCCGTCCACGGCCGCGCTGCCCACCAGTGCGGCCGGATCGGCGAGCGCCTGCGATGCGGCCTCGGCGAGGGCCGCGGCCCAGTGCGCATCGGCCGGGAAGCGGGCCCGCCCGTACAGCGGCACCTCGTGGCGCGGGAAGAGCGGCGACGCGTCCATGTCGTGCTGCAGCAGTTCGGTCGCCACCACCACGTCGCCCACCGCCACGCCCGGTGCCAGGCCGCCGGCCACGCCGGTGAACAGCACCGCCTGCACGCCGAAGCGCTCCAGCAGCACCGCGGCCGTGGTTGCCGCGGCCACCTTGCCGATGCGCGACAGCACCGCCACCACCGGCCGGCCTTCGAGGTGGCCCTGCCAGAACTCGCGGCCCGCCACGCGCACCGGCCGCTCGTCCGGCATGGACTCGAGCACGGCGGCGAGCTCCTCGTGCAGGGCGCCGACGAGGGCAATGGGTGCGATGGATGCGGCAGGGGCGGCGGCGGTGGCGTGCATGCGCCCATTGTCCGCAGCGCAGCGCCGCGCGGCGCTGCGTCCAGCCGTATCAGGCCGCGGCGGAGCGCCTCTGCTCCTCCTGCTCGACCAGGTCCTTCTTCGACAGCTTGCCCACCGGCGTCTTGGGCAACTCAGCGCGGATCTCGAGCGCATGCACCATCTCGTGCTTGCCGAGCTTGCCCTTCAGGAAGGCCTGCAACGCGTCGATGTCGAAGGGCTCGGCGCCGGGCTTGAGCACGACGAAGGCCTTGGGCGACTGGCCGCGGTAGGCGTCGGGGATGCCGATCACGCACACCTCGGCCACGGCCGGGTGCTCGTAGATCGCTTCCTCGAGCACGCGCGGATAGACGTTGAAGCCGCCGCACAGCAGCATGTCCTTGGTGCGGTCGACGATGGAGAGGTAGCCGTCGGCGTCGAACTTCGCCACGTCGCCGCTCTTGAAGAAACCGTCGGCCGTGAATGCCTCGGCCGTGGCCTTGGGGTTGTTCCAGTAGCCCTTCATGACGTTCGGGCCCTGGATGCACAGCTCGCCGGGCTCGCCCGGGCCGACCTCGCGGCCGGAGCCGTCGAGTGCCAGCAGCTTGATGTCGACGTTGGGCAGGGGCATGCCGCACGAACCCGCGCGGCGCTTCGGCTCGCGCGCCGGAGTGAAGGTGCCCGAGGGTGAGGTCTCGGTCATGCCCCAGCCTTCGTTGAGGTGGCAGCCCGAGAGCTCGAAGAAGCGCTGCTCGATCTCCACCGGCAGCGGCGCGCCGCCGGAGCCGCAGAAGCGCAGCGAGCTGAGGTCGGTTTCGCGCGCCTTGGGATGCATCAGCATGCCGGTGTACATGGTCGGCACGCCGCAGAAGGCGCTGATGCGGCTGCCGGCGATTTCCTTGAGTACCGCCTCGACGTCGAACTTGGTGTGCAGCACCAGCGTCGCACCCAGCCGCAGGCCCAGCAGCATCACCGCGCTCAGCGCGTAGATGTGGAAGAGCGGCAGCACGACGAGGAATCGCTCGCTGCCCTCGGCCAGGATCGGCGTGGGCTCGCCGCGGGTCGATTCGAAGTACTGCGCGCTGGCGGCCGCCAGGTTGCGGTGCGTGAGCATCGCGCCCTTGGGCAGGCCGGTGGTACCGCCGGTGTACTGCAGCACCACGATGTCGTCGAGGTCCTTCACCTCGTGCGGCGCGATGGCGTCGTCGTTGTCGAGCAGTGCGGCAAAGCGCAGGTGCTGCGCGTCGTCGGCCACGGGCGCCACCATCTTCGCGGCCTCGAGCTGCGCGCGCACCGGGCCGGGCGCGCCGCTGAACTCGGCCAGGTCGCCGACCACCAGCGTCTTCAGCCGCGTGCTGCCCAGCATGCGGGCCATCTGCGGATAGAGCGCCGCCAGGTCGAGCGTGACCAGCACATCGGTGCGGCTGTCCTCGATCTTGTGCGCGAGCACGCGCTCGGCATCCAGCGGCGAGTAGTTGACCACCACGCCACCCGCCTTGAGCACGCCGAAGAACGCGATCACGTAGTGCGGCGAGTTGGGCAGGAACAGGCCCACATGCACGCCGGGCTGCACGCCCAGCCTGCGCAGGCCCGCGGCGGCGCGGTCGGCCAGCTGAGCCAGCTCGCGGTAGCTGATCGCGCGGCCCATGAACTCGAGGGCCGTGCGTTCGGGCCAGCGCGCCACCGCGTCGTCGAGGAAGCGCGTGACCGGCTTCAGCGCCAGTTCGCAGTCCCAGCGCATGCCGGGCGGGTAGTGGTCGGTCCAGGGGTGGGCGCGGACAGCGTCGGCCATGGGTGTGTCTCCGTTCGATCAGGGAAAAAGGCAGGCGGCCCGCCTTCTTGCACGAGGCGGGTCTTGCGCATGATGCGCCTCGCGCATTCTGGCGGGCCGACGCGTGCGCGCGGCTCGGGGCTCACCCGGGCCGTTGACGCGCGGGCGACACTTCGGTGGATTCGATTGCTATCGAATCGATAGCTGCTCGCGCCCGCTGGACGGGCGTTGCAGGCCGATTTGGCTTGAAAGTTCGCTCAGGCGGCCTGCAACGCCTGCCACATGCGCGTGGGCGTGAGCGGCATCTGCAGCTGCGGCGAGACGGCGCCGCGGCCGTTGCGGGCCAGCGCGTCGGCCACCGCGTTGACCACCGAAGGCGTGGCGCCGATGGTGCCCAGTTCGCCCACGCCCTTCACGCCCAGCGGGTTGTTCTTGCAGGGCGTGGACTCGTCCATCTCGGTTTTGAAGTCCGGCGCGGTGCCGGCCACGGGCAGCGCGTAGTCCATCAGGCTGCCGGTGACGGGCTGGCCCGTTTCGCGGTCGTACACCACCTGCTCCAGCAGCGCCTGGCCGATGCCCTGCACCGCGCCGCCGTCGAGCTGGCCGCGCACGATCATCGGGTTGACGACGCGGCCGACGTCGTTGACCGAGGCGTAGGCTACGACGGCCACGTCGCCCGTGAGCGGGTCGAGCTCGACCTCGCTGACGTGGCAGCCGTTGGGCCAGGTCGGGCCGTCGACGGTGCTGGTGGAGTCGACGAAGATGCGCTGCTCGGCCTGCTTGCCGGCCAGCGCGAAGAGGTCGATGCCCAGGTCGGTGCCCTTCACGGTGAAGCGGCCCTGCGCGTAGTCGATGTCGGCGGCCGCGGCCTCGAGTTCCTGCGCGGCCAGCGCCTTGCCCTTGTCGATGGTGCGCTGCGCGCCGACGCGCATCGCCGAGCCGCCGGTGAAGAGCGAACGCGAGCCCGCGCTGCCGAAGCCGTCGCCGCGGTCGGTGTCGCCCAGCACCACACGCACCTGCTCGATCGGCACGCCGAAGGCATCCACCACGAGCTGCGCCAGCGTGGTCGCGATGCCCTGGCCCATGGCGTTGACGGCGGAGAAGACCTCGATCACGCCATCCGCTTTCACGTCGACAGTGACGCGCTCCTCGAACACGTTGCCACCGGTCCATTCGAGGAAAGTGGCGATGCCCAGCCCGCGCCACTTGCCGCGCGCCTGCGAGGCCTTCGCGCGGGCTTCGAAGCCCGACCAATCGGCCAGCTGCAGGCCCTGTTCCATCACCTTCTCGAAGGCGCCGGTGTCGTAGACCTGGCCCATCGGGTTCTTGTAGGGCATCTGCTCCGGGCGGATGAAGTTGCGCCGGCGCAGTTCGACGCGGTCGATGCCGGTCTGGCGCGCCGCCTCGTCCATGAGCCGCTCCATCGTGTAGATGGCCTCGGGCCGGCCGGCGCCGCGATACGCGCCGGTGGGGGCGGTGTTGGTCATCACCGCCTTGAAGTGGAAGTCGATGACCGGGATGTCGTACACGCTGGTCTGCACCCAGGGGCCGATCAGCAACTGGATCGCGACGCCGGTGCCGGTGGCGTAGGCGCCCACGTTGGCATGCGTGCGGATGCGCAGCGCGAGGACCTTGCCGTCGGCCGCCAGGGCGAGCTCGGCCTGCGCCTCGATGTCGCGGCCGTGCGTGGTGGCGAGGAATTCCTCGCTGCGGTCGGCGACCCACTTCACCGGCCGCTTCAGCGCGCGGGCCGCAAAGGCCACCGCCGCGTCCTCGGGGTAGATGCCGGTCTTCATGCCGAAGCCGCCGCCCACGTCGCCCACCACCACGCGCACCTCGTCGCGCGGAATGCCGAGGATCGCGTCGCACAGCGTGTTGCGCACGCCGGAAGGCATCTGCGTGCTCATGCGCAGCGTGAGGCGGCCCTGGCCGTCGCGTGCAGCGGCATCGAACTCTCCCAGCACCGAGCGCGGCTCGATCGTCACCGCCGCCACGCGCTGGTTGACGACGTCGAGCTTCACCACGTGCGCCGCCTGCACGAAGGCCGCGGCGGCCGCCTCGGCGTTGCCATGGCGCATCTCGGCCGAGATGTTGTCGGGCGCGGCATCGCACAGCGCCGGCGCGCCGGGCGCGATGGCATCGGCGATGGCCACCGCCATGGGCAGTTCCTCGTACTCGACCATCACCGCCTCGGCCGCGTCGCGGGCCTGCTGCAGCGTCTCGGCCACCACGGCCACCACCGGCTCGCCGACGAAGCGCACGCGCTCGTGCGCCAGCACGCGGCGCGGTGCCGTCGCGCCATCGCTGCCGTCGGCGCGCTTGAAGCCGGCCACGCCGGGGATGGGCTTCACACCCGCCGCCACCAGGTCGGCCCCGGTGTAGACCGCCAGCACGCCCGGCATGCCGCGCGCGCCCTCGGCGTCGACCGACACGATGCGCGCATGCGGGTAGGGCGAGCGCTGGAACGCGAGCTGCGCCTGCCCCTCGGGCCGCACGTCGTCGGTGTAGCGGCCGGTGCCTGCGAGCAGGGCGTCGTCTTCGAGCCGGCGCACGGCCTGGCCACTGCCGAAGCGGCCGGCACCGGCCACGGGGGAGCTTGCTGCGTTCATCGTGTGTCTCGTTCGTGGGAAGGGAAACCCGACGACTGTGCCACGGATCGCGGTTGCTATGAAAAAAGGAGCGCCTCGCGCAGGCTGCGCGGGCGCTCCGGGCCGATTCGGCTTGAAGCGGTGCGGCTACTTCTTGTCGCGCAGCTCGCGCCGCAGGATCTTGCCCACCGGCGTCTTTGGCATCTCGGTGCGGAACTCGATCACCTTGGGCTGCTTGTAGCCGGTGAGGTTGGCGCGGCAGAAGGCGCGCACCTGCTCTTCGGTGAGCTCGGGGTTCTTCTTCACGATGACCAGCTTCACGGCCTCGCCGGTCTTCTCGTCGGGCACGCCGACCACCGCGCACTCGAGCACGCCGTCGAGCGTGGCCACCACGTCCTCGACCTCGTTCGGGTAGACGTTGAAGCCGCTGACCAGCACCATGTCCTTCTTGCGGTCGACGATCTTGAAGTAGCCGCGCTCGTCCACGGTGCCGACGTCGCCGGTCTTGAACCAGCCGTCGGCGGTCATGACCTTGGCGGTCTCGTCGGGGCGCTGCCAGTAGCCGGCCATGACCTGCGGGCCCTTGATGGCGATCTCGCCGCGCTCGCCCGTCGGCACCTCGTGGCCGTCGTCGTCCAGCAGCTTGAACCACGTGCTGGGCAGCGGCACGCCGATGGTGCCGGTGTATTCCTTGCTGGTGGTCGGGTTGCAGCTGGCCGAGGGCGAGGTCTCCGACAGGCCATAGCCCTCGCAGACCGGACAGCCGGTCTTCTCGAGCCACAGCTTGGCCACGGCGCCCTGCACCGCCATGCCGCCGCCAACCGAGATCTTCAGGTGGCTCCAGTCGACGGTGTTGAAGTCGGGGTGGTTGGCCAGCCCGTTGAACAGCGTGTTGACGGCCGGGAAGCTGTGGATGGTGTGCTTGCTCAGTTCCTTGAGCGTGGCCGCGAGGTCGCGCGGGTTGGGGATGAGGATGAGCTTCCCGCCCGTGCGCATGCACAGCATCATGCCGACGGTGAACGCGAAGATGTGGTACAGCGGCAGGGCGCACACGCTGGTGGGCTGCTCGCCCTGCGGCACGCGGTCCATCACCGGCTGGTTCCAGGCCTCGGACTGCAGCACGTTGGCGATCACGTTGCGGTGCAGGAGCACGGCGCCCTTGCTCACGCCGGTGGTGCCGCCGGTGTACTGCAGCACGGCCACGTCGTCGGGGCCGATGGCCGGCACCTTCAGCTCGCGGTTCGCCCCCTGCGACAGCGCGTCGTTGAAGCGCACCGCGCCGGGCAGCGAGTAGGCCGGCACCATCTTCTTCACGTTGCGCAGCACGTAGTTGACGATCGCGCCCTTGACGAGGCCGAGGCGGTCGCCCATGGCCGCCAGCACCACATGCTTGACCTGGGTGTGGCCGATGGCCTGCTGCAAGGTGGTGGCGAAGTTCTCCATGATGACGATCGCCTTGGCACCGGAGTCCTTGAGCTGGTGCTCCAGCTCGCGCGCGGTGTACAGCGGGTTCACGTTCACCAGGATCAGGCCCGCACGCAGGATGGCGGCCACGGCCACCGGATACTGCGGGCAGTTGGGCATCATGACCGCGACGCGGTCGCCCTTGGCCAGGCCCAGGCCCTGCAGGTAGGCCGCGAAGGCGCGGCTCTGGCGGTCGGTCTCGCCGAAGCTGATGTCCTTGCCCATGAAGGCGTAGGCCGTGCGGTCGGCGTACTTCCTGAAGCTCTCCTCCATCAGGGCCACCAGCGAGCCGTACTGGCCGGCATCGATGTCGGCGGGTACGCCAGGGGGGTAGCTGCTGAGCCAGGGGCGGTCGGTCATCTTCTCTGTCTCCATCTTGGAAATCGGACTGCAGCGCTCGTCGGACGAGCGCAGCCAACCCACAAACAATAGCGAATCTCTCTGCGTGCCTCTGCGTTCAGCCCTTCAACGCGCCGAGGACTTCGTCCAGCATCTTCTTGGCGTCCCCGAACAGCATCCGGTTGTTCTCCTTGTAGAACAGCGGGTTGTCCACGCCGGCGTAGCCCGAAGCCATGGAGCGCTTCATCACGATCGAGGTCTTGGCCTTCCACACCTCCAGCACGGGCATGCCGGCGATCGGGCTGGTCGGATCGTCCTGCGCGGCGGGGTTCACGATGTCGTTGGCGCCGATGAC
This sequence comes from Xylophilus ampelinus, assembly GCF_901875635.1. Lineage (GTDB taxonomy): Bacteria > Pseudomonadota > Gammaproteobacteria > Burkholderiales > Burkholderiaceae_C > Xenophilus. The sequence continues at coordinate 57,849 of NZ_CABFMN010000069.1, forward strand.
CATGGCCACGTCGGTGCCCGGGAAGTCGTCGTTGATCTCGTCCATCTCCATCACGATGTCGTAGGGCACCTTGGCCTCGGCCAGCAGCACGTTCATGTGGCCGGGCATGCGGCCGGCCACCGGGTGGATGGCGAAGCGCACCTCCACGCCCTTGTCGCGCAGGGTCTTCACGATCTCGTTGACGGTGTGCTGCGCCTGCGCCACCGCCATGCCGTAGCCCGGCACGATGACCACGCTCTTGGCCTCGCGCAGCAGCTCGGCGGTTTCCGCGGCGCTGATGGGGGTGACCTCGCCCTGCGGCTCGGCGGTTGCGGCATCGCCGCTCTTCTTGGCCGGTGCGCCGGAGCCGAAGCCGCCGGCGATCACGCTGATGAAGTTGCGGTTCATCGCCTGGCACATGATGTAGCTCAGGATCGCGCCCGAGGAGCCCACCAGCGCACCGGTCACGATGAGCAGGTCGTTGCTCAGCATGAAGCCGGTGGCGGCGGCGGCCCAGCCCGAGTAGCTGTTGAGCATGGACACCACCACCGGCATGTCGGCGCCGCCGATGGCCATGACCATGTGCACGCCGAAGAGCAGCGCGATCACGGTCATCACGATCAGCGGCAGCATGCCGGTCTGCACGTCGTGCGCGGCGAGGAACTGGCGACCGAACCCGATCACGACCAGCAGCGCGACCAGGTTGAGCCAGTGGCGGCCCGGTAGCAGCAGCGGCTTGCCGCCGATCTTGCCGTTGAGCTTGCCGAAGGCGATGAGCGAGCCGCTGAAGGTGACGGCGCCGATCAGGATGCCGACGTAGATCTCGATCTCATGGATGATCTTCTCGGCGCCCGCGAGCTGGATCGAGGTGTCGACGTAGCTCGCGAAGCCCACCAGGCAGGCGGCCAGGCCCACCAGGCTGTGCATCAGCGCGACCAGCTCGGGCATCTGCGTCATCTTCACGACCTTGGCCGCGTACAGGCCGATGCCGCCGCCGATGACCAGCGCGATGACGATCCAGGCGATGCCGCCCGCGCCCACGCGCGGGCCGAACACCGTGGCGAGCACGGCCAGCGCCATGCCGACCATGCCGAAGACGTTGCCGCGGCGCGAGGTCTCGGGGTTGGAGAGCCCGCCCAGGCTCAGCACGAACAGGATGGCGGCGCCCAGGTAGGCGACCGTGGCAAGACTTTGGGACATGTGCGTGTGCTCCTCGTTTTTCTTCTTCTTGTCGTTACTTGCGGAACATCGCCAGCATGCGGCGCGTGACCGCGAAGCCACCGAACATGTTGACGGCCGTGAGCACCAGCGCGGCGAAGGCCAGCCACTGGATCAGCCCGTCGGGCCGGCCGTTGACGCCCAGGGCCGGCGGCGCGATCTGCACCAGCGCGCCGATGGCGATGATGCTGGAGATGGCGTTGGTCACGCTCATCAGCGGCGTGTGCAGCGCGGGCGTGACGTTCCACACCACCATGTAGCCGATGAAGCAGGCCAGCACGAAGACCGTGAAGTGGCCCAGGAAGGCCGCAGGCGCGAAGGCGCCGATGAACCAGAACGCCACCGCCGCGACGGCGAACAGGATGGCGAGCGTCTTCGCGGGCATCGGCCCGGCGCTGCCATGGCCGTGGCCGCCCTTCTTCTGCTCCACCGGGGCGGCGGCCGCCTTGGGTGCCGGCGCCGGCGCCTGCTTGAGCGGCGGGGCGGGCCAGGTGATGGCGCCGTCCTTGACCACGGTGAGGCCGCGGATCGCGTCGTCCTCCATGTTCACGACCGCGACGCCGTCCTTGGCCTTGCACAGCTCCTCGGTCAGGCGCAGCAGGTTGGTGGCGTAGAGCGTGGACGACTGCTTGGCCAGGCGCGAGGCCAGGTCGGTGTAGCCCACGATGGTCACGCCGTGGCGCACCACGGCCTCGCCGGGCACGGTGAGCTCGCAGTTGCCGCCCTGTTCGGCCGCCATGTCGACGATCACGCTGCCCGGCTTCATCGACTGCACCATCTCGGCCGTGATGAGCTTGGGCGCCGGCTTGCCGGGGATCAGCGCCGTCGTGATGATGATGTCGGCGTCTTTCGCCTGCTCCGCATACATCTTGCGCTGCGCGGCCTGGAAGCCTTCGCTCATGACCTTGGCGTAGCCGCCGCCGCCGGAGCCTTCTTCCTCGTAGTCGACCTTGACGAACTCGCCGCCCAGCGACTTGACCTGGTCGGCCACCTCGGCGCGGGTGTCGTTGGCGCGCACGATGGCGCCCAGGTTGGCGGCCGTGCCGATGGCCGCCAGGCCCGCCACGCCGGCGCCGGCGATGAACACCCTGGCCGGGGGCACCTTGCCTGCGGCCGTGATCTGGCCATTGAAGAAGCGACCGAAGGCGTTGGCGGCCTCGATCACCGCGCGATAGCCCGACACGCCGGCGGTGGAGGTCAGCGCGTCCATCTTCTGCGCCCGGCTCAGCGTGCGCGGCAGGCAGTCGATGGCCAGCACCGTGGCGTGGCGCGACGCCAGCTGCTGCATCAGCTCGGGGTTCTGCGCCGGCCAGATGAAGTCGATGAGCGTGCCGCCCTCGCGCATCAGCGCCACTTCGTTGGTGGTGGGCGGGCGGACCTTGAAGACGATGTCGGCCTCGGCCCAGAGCGTGGCGGCATCGGGCACGATCTCGGCGCCGGCGGCACGGTACGCCTCGTCGCTGAAGTTCGCCGCCTCGCCAGCGCCCGTTTCCACGGCGACGCGAAAGCCCAGCTTGATGAGTTTCTCGACCACGTCGGGCACCGTCGCCACGCGCTTCTCGCCGGCGAAGATCTCGCGCGGCACGCCGATGCGTTGCGGGGGGACGGCAACACGGGATTCACCCGCCGTCGTCGCGGCAGGGTTGTCTGTCTGCATGGAAGTCTCCTCGAGGCGACGGGCTGTCGCGAACTCGGGGCGAGCTTACATGAAGATGACAGGCGCTCCTTGTCTCCGACGTTCTTGGATGAAATCAGCCCGGAGCGCCCGTGGTGTGGGCGCCGATAGCTATGAATATGATAGCAATCGCAGTGCGGGCCTGGGGCTCATCGAGCCGCGTCGGCGCGTGCTTCCACGGCGATGTCGACGCGCCGGTTGGGTGCCAGGCATGCGATCAGCGCACCTCGGGCGCCGGGGCCGCACTGCACCACAGGCTGCGTCTCGCCGCGTCCACTGGCCACCACGCGCGACGGCGCGATGCCCTGGGCCACCAGGGCGCCGCGCACCGCCTCGGCGCGTTTCTCCGACAGGCGCTGGTTGTATGCGGGGCTGCCCAGCCGGTCGGCGTGGCCAACGACCTCGATGCGCTCGTAGCGCGTGCCTTCGAGTTGCGAAGCGAGCCGTGCGATCTCTCGGCGCCCCTCGGGCTGCAGGTCGATGTCGTCGAAGGCGAAGAGCGCATCGGCGGACAGGCGGAACTGGCGAGCGGGCAGCGCGGAGCTCGCGACCGGCGGTGCGGTGTTCGTCGATGCCATGGCGATCATCGACGCGCAGCCTGCGGGCTGCCAGTGGAAGCTGCGGGCCAGGTAGTCCTTGTCGAAGATCACCTTGTACTGGCAGGTCGTCACACCGCCGCCGCTGCGGAAGTTGAAGACGTAGTCCCACTCGCGCACTGCGAACAGCCCTTCGTGGAAATGCGGCCGGCCCAGCAGGTCGTAGAGCTGGTCCTTGGTCAGGCCTGCGCCCACTGCGCGCAGGTTGTCCAGGTTGGGGAAGGTGCCCTCGGGCTGTGTCGCGTCGCGGCCGATGTCGGGAAACACCACCTCGGCCGCGCGGCCGTCGTCGCCGATGCCGCGGCTGACGTAGGAGGTGCAACCGGCCGCCAGGGCCAGCGCGGCGCCGGCCGCGGTGACCAGCACCATGCGGCGCAGCTCGGCCCGGGGCCGGGCGCATGTCTGAGAGATGGAAATGGCGTTCATGCTTTGTGCTCCCTGGTCTTGTTGTCGTCCGATGTCGTCGTCAGCGGCGATCACCACTGGAAACCCGCGCCAACCGAGACGCCCACGTCGCCGCGCGTGTTGGCGGAGCCGGTGATCTTGGTGACCCATTTGCCGTTGTCGGATATCTTCGACAGGCCGATGGCGATGGCCGTCTGGCCCTTGAAGCTCGCAGCGCCGGCTGCCAGCATGCTCTTGCCCGGCAGATAGGCCTGCGGCATTCCGGCCATGGCCATCGCGGCCGCCACACCGGCCTGGGCGTCCCTTCGGTTGTCGACCATCTCCTGACGCAGGGTATTGACGTTGTTGTTGACAGTGCCGAGTCCGGCGCTGAGCTGGTTGACGTTCACCGCGTCGGTGCCGTTGACGCCCGGCGCGACGTTGGTGATGGTCTGCCCGCCCGCGCTGATGCCGTTGACCGTCATGCTTGGCCCGTTGGCGATGCTCACGCCGTTGTTGGTGATGCTGGTGCCACCCACCGTCACGCTGGTGAAGTTCGGGTTGTCGTTGACCGCGAATGTCATGTTGGTGCCGTTCTGTGTGAGCACCACGTTGTTGCCCGCCGTGTACGTCGCCGTGCCTCCTGCACCCACGTTGGCCACGCTGGTGCCGATGGCAATGCCGGTGCCCGTTTGCGCGGTGGTCACGTTGATGCCGGCACCGGCCATGACCGACAGGTTGTTGATCGCCTGGTTGGTCGCGTACAGCTGGCTGCCGTTCACCGCGTCCGTGCTGCTGGCATTGAGCTGGCCGGCCGCCACGTTCGTCACCTGGCGCTCGCCGCCCACCGATCCGACGCTCACCACGCCGGTGGAGGTGCCGCCGGCGAAGGTGTAGCTCGTGCCCTGGATCGTCGTGCCGGTGGTGGAGGTCGTCGCGCCGGTGGTGCTGTTGGCGCCCAGAGCCACGCTGTTGCCCGTGGTGGCCGAGGCATTGGTGCCCATGGCCACCGAGTTGGCGGCGCTGGCCGAGGCGCCGATGCCCGAGGCGATGGCGCCCTGCGCCGTCGCGCCGTTGTTGGCGTAGTTGCCGTCGGTGTTGGTGCCGCCGTTGACGCTGTAGAAGTGCGTGTTGGCGTTGTTGACGATGTTCACGATCTGCCCGCCGATCGCGTTGACCTGGCTGGCCACCGAGTACAGCTGGCTGCCGTTGACGGCGTCGGTGCTGGTGGCCGTGATGGCGCCGGGTGCCACGTTGACGATCTGGCGCTCGGCGCCGACTGCACCGACGCTGACCACGCCCGACGCCGTGCCGGCGAAGCCGCTGTAGGTGACCAGGGGGCCGCTCGAATAGCTGGTGGTGCCGTCCGGGTTCAGGGTCGCCACGACGCTTGGGATCGAGGCGCTGGTCACTTGCACGGCCGCCTTGTCGGCGCTGTTGTTGCCCAGCACGACGGCGTTGGCCTGGGTGGTCGTGACACCGTTGCCGAGGACGAAAGTGTTGTCCTGAGCGATGGTGTTGTTGTTGCCGAAGGCGTAGCTGCCTGTGCCGCTGACGACGTTGGGGTCGCCGAAGGCGCCGGAGTTCTTTCCGCTGACCACGTTGCCCGTGCCGATGGCGATGCTGCTTTCACCCGTGGCCTGGGCACCGGTGCCCATGGCAATGGCATTGGTGGCGCCGGCCGTCGCCTGCGTCCCGAGGCCGATCGAATCCGTGCCGCTGGCCACTGCGCCGGTGACACCGGGGCCGGTGCCGATCGCCACGCTGCGAACACCGCTGGCGGCGCTGCGCGAACCCAGCGCGACGGCGCGATCGCCCTGCGCCGACGAGTTGCGCCCGGCTGCCAGCGCTTCAGAGCCGAAGGCAGAGGCGTTGGCGCCCAGAGCCGTCGCGGCAATGCCCTCTGCCCTGGCAGTCGAGCCTATCGCCACTGCACCGTCGCCCACCAGGGTGTGGGAGCCCAAGGCGGTCGAGGAGGCGGCAGCGGCGTTCGCCTGGTAGCCCAGGGACACCGAGTCCTGCCCGGCACTGGTCGCCGCGCCTACGGAGACGCCATAGGCATTGGTGGTCGACGCGCCCCATCCGACGGCGACGCCGCCGGTCGCGCCCGAAGCCACGGTGGCGCCTGTACCTGCCGCCACGGAGTTCGTTCCGCCCGCACTGCTTGCGCTCCCCACCGCCACGTCCCCTTCGAGGGCTGCCGATGCATCGCGGCCGATGGCGATGGCATTCACGCCGCTGGCTCCGAGGTTGTCCTCGTTGCCCCCGCCGGTCGAATTGACGCTGAAGTACTTGGTCTTGTTGGTCGTGATGGTCGTCGTCAGGTCGCCGATGGCCTGGTTGGTCGCATAGAGCTGGCTGCCGTTGACCGCGTCCGTGCTGGTCTGGCTGATCTCACCCGCCGCGACGTTGAGGACCTGGCGCTCTGCACCCTTGCTGCCGACGCTTACCACGCCGTTCGCCGCCGAGCCCACGCCGGCGAAGGTGTAGGCCGTGCCGTTGATCGTCGTGCCCGCGACCGCGGTCGCGGCGCCGTCGGTCGACGCGTTGCCCAGCACCACGCTGTTGGCCTGGGTGGTGGTCACGCCGTTGCCCAGCACGAAGGTGTTGTCCTGGGCGATGGTGTTGCCGCGCCCGACGCCTGCACTCGACGCGCCATTGACCTTCGTGTCGCCTCCCAAAGCGATCGCGTTGCTTGCGGTGCTGGTGGCCTGTCGTCCGATGGCGACGGACCCGGTCGTAGAAGTACCCGTTGTGCTGGCCCCGGTGCCGATGGCCACGCCGTTGATGTTGTCGGCTGTCGCGTCGCCAATGGCGATGCTGCCCGTGTTGAGGGCTGCGCTGCTGTAGCCCAGCGCCGTGGCGTTGGCGGCTGTTGCCTGCGCCTGGTAGCCGAGTGCCGTCGCGTAGTTCGCTCTGTTCGCGCTTGTACCGACCACCTTGGCGTTTGCGCCTACTGCAACCGCACCCTCCGCATACGCCACGTTCGCCAGAACGCCTTGAGCCACTGAAAAGCGAGAGTTCGCGTCGACTGCGGCGTCGCTGCCGAGCGCGACCGCCGCTTCGGACATGGCACGCGAATTCACACCGACAGCCGTGGAGTTCTGTCCACCCGCAGTTGTCGGATAGGAGGTAGAACTCGGGGCACTTGCTCCGATGGCAATGGCGCCGGATTTGGTGGCGCTGGCGCCAGCGCCGAGAGCCGTCGCACCGCTGCCAGACGCATTGGCGCCGATACCTGCCGCCAGTCCGTTGACGCCTGTGGCGCCCAGGTTGTCGTAGTTGGTGCCTGTGCCGGCGGCCCGGGGTGCGCCGGTATCGTTGACGCTGTAGTAGTGCGTGGTCGCCGCGGCCTGTGCCGCCTGAAGCTGCGCCACGTTCACCGCGTCGGTCGCAGTGCTGCCGGCGGCCACGCCGGTGATCTGGCGCGTGGCCGTGGCAGCCGAGCCAGCCGTGCCCGAACCCACGCTCACCGCCGCCAGCGTGCTGTTCCAGGCTGCGCCGGCGCGGATGGTCGATGTGCCTGTGAGCGGGTCGTACCCGGCTGCGCCGCTGGCCGTGTTGGCGGTGGAGTTGTAGCCCAGTGCCACGGCCCCGGCCTGGGTTGCGCTGGTCGAATTGCCCAAGGCCATGCTGTTCGTGCCGGTGGCCGTGGAAGTGTTGCCGAAGACGATGGCGCCTCCGGCTGACCCCGTCGACCGTGAGCCGATGACGTAGGCCGCGGTGCCGGTGGCTTGTGCACCCACGCCCAGGGCGATCGCCTCTCCGGCAGTGGCGACGGCGGCATTGCCAGGCGCCTCATCGCTGCCGATGGCGATGGCGCCAGCGGCGGTCGCGCGTGATCCGGCTCCGATGGCCGTGGCCCCGCCCCTGAAAGACGAAGCGCCGTTGTTGTCCGCCACGGCGTTGAGGCCGATGGCCAGCGTGGGACCCGCCAGCGCGGTATTGAGGGCCTTGGCGCCCGTGCCGATGGCAATGGCCTCCCGCCCCGAGGCAGTGGCATTCAGGCCGGCCGCCATCGCGTTGAATCCCGTGGCGCCCAGGTTGTCGAAGTTGGTGCCGGTGCCCGGCGCGCGGACCGCACCCGTGTCGTTGACGCTGAAGTAGTGCGTCGTTGCTGCGGCCTGCGCCGCCTGCAACTGCGCGACGTTGACCGCGTCGGTCGCAGTGCTGCCGGCGGCCACGCCGGTGATCTGGCGTGTGGCCGTAGCCGCCGAGCCGGCCGTGCCCGAACCGACGCTCACCGCTGCCAACGTGCTGTTCCAGGCAGCACCGGTCCGGCTGGTCGACGTGCCGGTGAGCGGGTCGTAGCCGGCCACGCCAGTGCCTGTGTTAGCGAGGCTGCCCTGGCCCAGGGCGACGCCGCCCTGCTGGGTCACTCCGGAGTTGTTGCCCAGCGCCACGGCACCGCTGACATTGTTGTTGGGCACGCCGGTGCTGTCAGTGCCCAGGTAGACGTTGTTGCCCAGCGCGAAGGCGTTGGACGTGGCAGCGCTGATCTTGTTATTGTTGCCGACGCTGTAGCTGTCGGTGCCGTTGATGATGGACGGGTCGCCGATGGCGCCTGAGCGGTCGCCGCTGACGATGTTGCCGGTGCCGATGCTGATGCTGCTCAACCCCAGCGCCTGTGTCTGCGAGCCAATCGCGATGGCCTGCTGTCCTCCAGCCAGTGCCTGCGCGCCGACCGACGTGGAGCGAATGGCCGTGGCCTGTGCGCGCGCGCCGAGCGCCGTGCTGTACAGCTCCAGCGCCTTCGTGTCGGCTCCGATGGCAGTGGCAAGGTTGGAGCCTGTTGCCGTCGCCTGAGAGCCGATCGCGGTGCCGCCTGCGCCGGCATTGGCCACGGATCCCATTGCGGTGCCTGATTGGCCCGCTGTCGATGCGACGCCGACGGACGCCGCGTAGTTGCCCGTATTGGTCGAGTTGTATCCCACCGCAAGCCCGGAGAAGTTCGCGGATGCGCCCGTTCCCACCGCCGTGGCGGTATATCCATTCGCCTTGGCTGCCTGCCCGATGGCAGTCGCGCTTTCCGACAGCGCCTGCGCCCCGTAGCCCACTGCAAGTCCATAGTTGTTGTTGGCCAGCGCATTGGCGCCGATGGCAATCCCGCCGTCGCTCACTGCCTTGGCCGAGGCGCCCACAGCCGTTCCGTTCGATCCCGTCGCCTGGGCGCGGCTCCCGAGGGCCACCGTGTTGGCCGCCTGGGATACCGCATAGCTTCCCAGTGCGACGGCATCGGGCGCGCCAGGCTGGATGTTGACCCCATAGCCGATGCCTACGGCGCGGTCGCTGTAAACGCGCGCGGCGTTGTACGGATCGGTCGCACCGCCGAGGGCGACGGCGTTCTGGCCTTCCGCTGCGGCAAAAGCGCCGACAGCCGTTGCACCTGCACCCGAAGTCCCCCCGGCACTGGCGCCGGCGCCGAGCGCGGTCGTGTAGTCCTTGTTCGCCTGCGTCGCGACGCCCAAGGCGGTGGCGCCCGTTCCCGCGGCCTGGGTCAAACGGCCGCCGTAGGTCAGGCCCTGGTTGCCGATGGCCACCGAATCGGTGCCGCTGGCTACGGCCTGTCCGCCGATGGCCGTCGAGTCGGCTCCCCAGGCGTTCGCGGCATTCCCGATCGCCAGGGTGTTGCCGCCGCCATTGGAGCCCGCAGCGCGGGCGTTGGCGCCGATCGCGATGCCGTCGCCGGTGTTGTTCTCGACACGCGCGTTGAGCCCGATGGCGATGTTGGCGGTGTTCGCACCGCTGCCGCTGGTACCGCTCGTGGCGCCGTTGCCCAGGCTGATGCTGTTGTCGCCGATCGCTTGTGCTGCAGGTCCGATGGCAAGTGCCTTGGCGCCGGTTGCGAGCGTGGCAGTGCTGCCGAACGCGATTGCACCCGACCCGAGGTTCGTGCTCACCCAGGTGGACAAAGCCGTGGTGTCCGGAAATCCCCCGCTGTCGCTGGGTACGCCGCTCACGGTGGCAAAGCCGCCGCTGCCGTTGGGTACCTGGCACGTCCAGGAAGAGCTGGACGTCGAAGACTGATCGGCGGTGGTGCAGATGGAGCCTGTGGCGCTGTCGAGAGACATGCCGGCGTGCGCAGGCCCGGAAGTCGCAAGCGCCGTCAGTACCAGCACCGCGGCCGCCAGGGCGCCGCGTCGTTTGGAGGAGGCGCGCTTGCCTCGCGCCGAAGTCAACTCGCTTGCCGCCACCCAGGCGCCCAGCGATTCGTTCCAGATACTCCGGTAGTTCGTGTTCATTGTTCTCTCCCTGCTGCTGCCTCTGATTGCCGCCCGGCCAACGAGGTCTTTCGGTTAAGGATGGTGAAAGAATGTAATGAGCAAGTTATCTTTTTGCGCGTGACATGCCGTGCGGATTCAACATTTCGTCTGTAATTCGAATGGATTCCCGGACGATTCCGTGCACAAGTTGGCGGTTACAAAAGTCGAACGTTTGTTGACATCCGTTGCCAAGCCTAGACTTCAACGCCACAAAGTCAGGGGGAAAACGGTATGCGCATCGCCGCGCTCGACGATGAGCCGAGTCAGCTCGAACTGATCAGGCACACGATGGAAGGCCTCGGTCACGAGTGCCACGGATACGTGGAAGGCAAGGCCCTTCTGCGGGCTCTTCGCCAGGAAACATTCGACCTCCTGATCCTCGACTGGAGCCTGCCCGACATGACCGGGCCGGCGGTGGTCCGGTCCATCCGGGAGGAATTGCTCAACCGCATTCCCATCCTCTTCGTGACCAACCGGCGCGAGGAGGCCGACATGGTCGAGGGCCTGGGCGTGGGAGCCGACGACTTCATGCCCAAGCCCATCCGCGTGGGCGAGCTTTCGGCCCGCACGCAGGCCCTGCTGCGCCGCGCCTACCCGTCCCGGCACGAAACCGAAGTGGTGTTCGGGCCCTACCACTTCTTCCCGCACTCGCGCACGCTGCATGTCAACGGCGACCCGCTCGAGCTGAAACACCGCGAGTACGAACTCGCGCTGTTCCTGTTCCAGAACATGGGGCGGCTGCTCTCGCGTGAACACCTGCGCGAGGCGGTGTGGGGACAGGGGCCGGAGGCGCCGTCTCGCTCGCTTGACACCCACATCTCGCGGCTGCGCACCAAGCTCGACCTGCGGCCTGGCAACGGCTTCCTGCTGTCTGCCATCTATGGCCTGGGCTATCGGCTGGAGGCCATCGACGGCGACATGCTGAACACCCGGGCGGACGCCTTCACCGCCTCGCCATGAGCGGCGCGCGCGCGCACGGCCCGCTGCCGCGGATGGCGGTCGTGTGCCTGCTGCTGGGGGCGGGCGTTGGCCCGGCCTGCGCGCAGGCCCGCGTGCCCGCAACCTCCGCCGCCGGCCAGGGCGGCTACATGACACATCAGGTCGTTGCGGGCGAGACGCTCGCCGTCATCGGCATGCGTCACCTGCGCGAGCCTCGCCAGTGGCGCCATTTGCAGCGACTCAATCACATCGCCGATCCGGATGCGCTCCCACCGGGCCGCACGGTCCGGATTCCGGCGTGGATGCTCAAGCCGGCGGCGGTCGGCGCCCAGGTGGAGTTCGTGCGTGGCGAGGGCGTGGTCAGCCGGGCCGGCGGCGTCCAGCGGCCCGACGATGCGGCGCCCGTGCGGGTCGTCCCGGGTGCCCGCCTGACGGAGGGCGCGCGCATCCAGGTGCCCGAGAACGGCTACCTGCGCCTGCGCCTGGCCGATGGGTCGATCGTGCGAGTGCTGGCGGGGTCCGACGTCGAGCTCAAGCGCCTGCGCCGGCGCAACAACGCCGCCAGCTTCGAATCCGTCGTCGACGTCAAGAAGGGCAAGGTCGAGTCCGAGGTGTCCAGGCAGCCCGCGGGCCGGGTCTTCGAGATTCATGCGCCGGGCGCGGTGGCCAGCGTGCGCGGCACGCGCTTCGACGTTTCGGTTGCAGAGGACGGCCGGATGGGCGCTGCCGTGAGCGAGGGTGAGGTGGCGTTGCGCGCGCGGGCGGCTGCGCGGCGCGTCAAGATCCGCACTGCGCGCCTGGGGCCTGGCCAGGGCGCTGTGGTGGATGCGGGAGGCCAGCTCGGCAACCGCCGTGTGCTTCTGCCGGCGCCTGGACTCGACGCGCTTGCCGACATCTACGAAGACGCCGACGTCATGCGGCTCGACCTCGGCACCGCCACGGGTGACTTCGAGGTCCGCATCGCGCGGGATTCCGCCTTCCAGGACGTGCTGCGCAACGGGGTGGCGCGCGGCGGGCGGATGGATCTGCCCACGCTTGACGACGGCGTCTACACCGTAGGCGTGCGGGCGCTCGATGCCGACGGGCTGGCCGGCTCCGAGGCGCAGCGTCGGATCCGCGTGCATGCGCGCCCGGTGCCACCGCTGTACCAATACCCGCCGCCGGGCGGCCGGGTGACGGCCGACGGCGTGCCACTGGTCTGCTCCGAGGTGGCCGATGTGGCCTGGGTGCACGTACAGGTGGCCAGCCGCGCCGATTTCACAGCACCCGAGATCGACGAGTCGCGGCTGCAACGCTGCCAGATCGGACTCGCGACGCTGGCGCCGGGCGACTACCACTGGCGCGTCGCCTCGGTGCGCGACGACGGCACGGCCGCGGGCGACCACGGTCCCTTCGCACGGGCGCAGCGGTTTTCCGTCGTGGCGACGCCACGGGTCGGTCAGGTCGAGGTCGTGGATGCGGGCGAGAGTCCCACGCTCCATTGGGCTGCGGCTCCTGGGCAGACCTTCCGGGGCCAGGTCGCCAGCGATCCGACGTTCCAGCGCATCGTTCACGAGATCGACCTGAAGCAGGCGCAATGGACGCTCGGCGGCTTGCCGCGCGGCCTGTACCACGTGCGCCTGCGCGCCCTCGATGCCGGCGGGCTGCCCGGTCCCTGGGCGCCGGCGCGGCGCGTGCAGGTAGGCGGCACACTGCAGAGTGGCAGCGGCGCCCGGGTGACCAGCAGCGACGGCGAACCGGTGTTGCGCCCCTGATCCCGGTGGCTCAATCGCCCGATTCATCTCCTGCCGCGCCCGAGCCCACGGCCGCCCACGTCGCTGTTCCCGGTCCGCCGCAGGCCTGGCCCGAGCGGATGCGCCGGTTTTGGCGTCGCCGCGGTCCCTGGCTGCTGCTGTCCGCCGCCATGCTGGGCCTGACGGGCGTGCTCACGCTGCTGCAGGCCTTTCCGCGCGTGGACCGCATGCTGCAGGACAACGCCCGTGCCGCGATGGGCCAGCGCAGCACGGGCGATGTGGTGCTGGTCACCATCGACGACGCCTCGCTCGAGGCCGTGGGGCGCTGGCCCTGGCGCCGCGCGTTGCATGCCGAGGTGCTTCGCCGCATCGCGGCGCAGTCGCCGCGCTGCATCGGCCTGGACCTGCTGCTCACCGAGCAGGACGAGGACGACCGCGAGGACGATCTCGTGCTGGCCGAGGCGATGCGCGACAGTGGCTGCGTGGTGCTGCCGATGGCGCTCCAGTCCGCCGGTGGCCGGCCGCAGAAGGAGCTCGTGCCGGTGCCCGTGCTGGCCGCGGCGGCCGCGGGCATCGGCCATGCCCACATCTCGCTCGACCAGGACGGCGTGGCGCGCAGCGTCTACCTGACCGAGGGTTTCGAGGGGCGGCCCTGGCCCCACTTCGTGAAGGCGCTGTACGAGGCGGGAGAGGCCTGGGCCGGCGGTCGCGGCCTGCCCGCTCATCCGGCGCTGCCACCGCCGGCCGGTGCGCAGGGACCGTGGCAGCGCAGCGATCACGAGCTCGTCGTGTTCGCCTATGGTGACCTTCCGTTGGCCAGCGTCTCGTACATCGATGTACTGCGTGGCAAGGTGCCGCCCGGCCTGTTCCGCGACCGCTACGTGCTCGTGGGCACCACCGCCCTGGGGATGGGCGACGCGTACGCCACCGCAGCACCCAGCGCCACAGGGCTGACGGCCGGCATCCAGATCTTCGCCCACGTGCTGCAGGGCCTGATCGCCGACCGCCACGTGGTGACGGCCTCGCCCTGGCAGGACCTGGCCTTCAACTTGCTGCCGCTGATGGTCGTGTTGCTCGGCCTCCTGTGGCTGCGTCCTGCTGGTGTCCTGCTGCTGATCGTTGCCATGCTCGAACTGAGGCTGGGCCTGCATGTGCTCCGGCCTTGGGTGGGCGTGCAGTTCGCGCCCGCCGTGGGCTTCGTCGCCCTGTTGACGGTGTACCCGCTGTGGAGCTTGCTGCGCCTCACGGCGGCGCTTCGGTTCCTGCGTGCGGGCTCGGAGCAGCTCAATGCCGAGCTCGAAGGCTTCCCCGCGCCCAGGCTGCCCGATGCGAGCGGCGACTTCCTCGACCGCCAGATGGCCGCGACCACGGCCGCCGCCCTGCGCATGCGCGACCTGCACCGTTTCGTGCGCGACGGCATCAACCACCTGCCCGACGCCACGATGGTGCTGGACACGCAGGGTCGGGTGATGATCGCCAACCTCGCCGCGCTGCGGCACTGGCAGGCGGAGCAGGCGGGCCTGGCCGGACGCGATGCGCACGAGCTGCTGGCCGACGTGACACGCCGCGGCAAGGGCCTGCCGATGATGCCGCCCGACGCACTGCGCCAGAACCTGCAGCCCGTCATCGACGAGGGGGAGGACGCGCACGGGCGCGTGCTGCTGGTGCGCTGCGTGCCATTCTTCGACGCGGCCAACGCACATGCCGGCTGGCTCATCGCGCTGGTCGACATCACCCGCGTGCGACAGGCGCAGGGCCAGCGCGACGAGGCGCTGCGCTTCATTTCGCACGACATCCGCGAGCCGAGCGCTTCGATCCTCACCATCCTCGAGCTGGCGCGCTCCCGGCCCGAGCAGTTCACGCAGCGCGAACTGTTCGCACGCATCGAGCGCCATGCGCAGACCGGCCTGGAGCTGGCCGACGGCTTCGTGGGCCTGGCGCGCGCCGAGGCACAGCCCTTCCGGCCCGAGCCGCTCGACCTGGTGGCGCTGCTGCACCAGACCGCCGACAACGCCTGGGCAGCCGCGCGCAAGCGCAAGGTGCGCGTGCTGATCGCCGCCGAGCCCGAAGAAGCCCTGTGCGTGGGCGACCGGGCCCTGATCACCCGCGCGCTGGGCAACGTGCTGAGCAACGCACTGAAGTATTCGCTGCCGGGCTGCGATGTGCACTGCGCTGTGGCCGAGCGGCCACGGCACTGGGCGTTGAGCGTGCGCGACCAGGGGCCGGGCATCGCGCCGGAGCTACAGTCGCAGCTGTTCCAGCCCTTCCACCGGCTGCACCGCGACACCCACCCCGAGGTGCACGGCGTCGGGCTGGGCCTGCTGCTGGTGCGCACCGTCGTGCAGCGCCACGGCGGCTCGGTCGAGATCGACAGTGCCGTCGACGCGGGCAGCACCGTGACCCTGGTGCTGCCCAAACCCACCGAGGCCGAACTGGCCGCCATGACCGCCGAACTCGAATGAACACCCCGATGAACTTCGCCCCGACCTGCAAACGCCTGTGGTGGGCTGCCGGCCTGCTGTTCGTGCTCGCCGGCGCCGCCCGGGCGCAGGACGTCGACGCCACCGCCATGATCCGCGGCGGCCTGGAGGTGATCCAGATGATCGACGCCGGCAACACCGGCGAGCTGTGGGACGGCGCGGCCCCCGGCGCCAAGAAGCGCGTGACCCGGCCGGACTTCATCCGCCAGGTCACGCAGGCGCGCACGCCGCTGGGCACCCCGCAGCAGCGCACCTGGGTGGCCGTGAACCGGCAGGCCGTGAACAACGAAGACCCGGACCTGACGGGCCAGTACGTCAGCATCGAGTACGAGACGCGCTTCGCCAACCGCACCAGCGGCAATGCGCGCGAGCTGATCTCCTTCCACCTCGACCGCGACGGCACGTGGCGCTTCAGCGGGTACGTGGTGCGATGAACGCCGCGCCGCGCTGGCGGCCCAACGTCACCGTCGCCGCCATCATCGAGCGCGAGGGCCGCTACCTGCTGGTGGAGGAACACACCGACCACGGCCTCAAGCTCAACACGCCGGCCGGGCATCTGGACCCCGGCGAATCGCCGGCCGAGGGCTGCGCGCGCGAGGCGCTCGAAGAAACGGCCCACCACTTCACGCCCACGGCGCTGGTCGGCGTGTACATGGCGCGCTTCGAGCGTTCCACGCCGGGCGACGCGGGCGACACCGACATCACCTATCTGCGCTTCGCGTTCGCCGGCGAGCTGGGCGACCAGGAGCCGGGGCGCGCGCTCGACGAGGGCATCGTGCGCACGCTGTGGATGACGCCCGACGAGATCCGCGCCAGCACCGCGCGCCACCGCAGCCCGCTGCTGCTGCAGTGCGTGGAAGACCACCTGGCGGGCCAGCGCTACCCGCTCGATCTCTTCCACGTCGATGCGTCGGTCGGGTTACTACAAAAAAGATAGCTGCTCACGCCCGACGGCTGGACGCAATAGCTCTGTTTTTCTTGAAAAATTGCTAAGTCGACTCTTAGCAATTTCGCGCTTCAGTCAGGCCGCCGACGCGATCACCCCGCCGCCCAGGCACACCTCGCCGTCGTACAGCACGGCCGATTGCCCCGGCGTCACGGCCCATTGCGGCTGTGGAAAGTCCAGACGCAAGGCGCGTTCGCCCTCGGTCGCCAGCGTGCCCGGCGCGTCGGCCTGGCGGTAGCGCGTCTTCGTGCCGTAGCTGCCGGCGGCGGGCGGTGTGCCGGCCACCCAGCTCGCATCCTGCGCCGACAGTGCGTTCGACAGCAGCCACGGATGGTCGTGGCCCTGCACCACCCAGAGCGTGTTCCTCTCCATGTCCTTGCGGGCCACGAACCAGGGCGCGTGCTCGCCGCCGCCGCGCTGGGCGCCCTTTTCCTTGACGCCGCCGATGCCCAGGCCCTGGCGCTGGCCCAGCGTGTAGAACGACAGCCCGTGGTGCTCGCCCAGCACGCGGCCGCGCTCGTCCTTGATCGGCCCCGGCGCCTTCTGGATGTAGCGGTTGAGGAACTCGCGAAACGGCCGCTCGCCGATGAAGCAGATGCCGGTGGAGTCCTTCTTGGCCGCCACCGGCAGGCCGATCTCGGTCGCGATGCGGCGTACCTCGCTCTTGTGCAGCTCGCCGACCGGGAACAGCGCCTTGGACAACTGCGCCTGGTTCAGGCGGTGCAGGAAGTAGCTCTGGTCCTTGGAGGGGTCCAGGCCCTTGAGGAGTTCGTGCAGGCCCGTCGAGGGATTGAAGCGCACCCTCGCGTAGTGGCCGGTCGCGATCTTCTCGGCGCCCAGCCGCATCGCGTGATCGAGGAAGGCCTTGAACTTGATCTCGGCGTTGCACAGCACGTCGGGGTTGGGCGTGCGGCCGGCCTGGTATTCGCGCAGAAACTCGGCGAACACGCGGTCCTTGTAGTCGGCCGCGAAGTTGACGTGCTCGATCTCGATGCCGAGCACGTCCGCGACGCTGGCGGCGTCGACGAAGTCGATGTTGGACGAGCAGTACTCGCTGTCGTCGTCATCCTCCCAGTTCTTCATGAAGATGCCGACGACCTCGTGGCCCTGTTGTTGGAGCAGGTGCGCCGTGACGGCCGAATCCACGCCGCCCGACAGCCCCACCACCACGCGCTGTTTGGTCATAGGGCACGGATTGTCGGCGCTCGTGGATGGGTCCGTCGGCCCTGCGGGAATGCACGCCGGCTCCGGGAAAGCACGCGCGCCGCGGACGCTGCTCGCTTCCACAATGCGCGCCACCCCCAAGACGGACGGACGAGGAGCCCCATGACCATCACCCATTCCCCTTCACGGCGCGATGCGCTCGCCGCACTGGCCGCCTTCGGCGCGACCGCCGCCGCACCCGCTTTCGCCCAGGGCGCGCCCTGGCCGCAGAAGGCCCTGCGCCTGGTGGTGCCCTTCGCGCCGGGCGGCTCCAGCGAGGTGGTCGCGCGCGCCGTGGCCGCCGAACTGAGCAAGCAGCTCGGCCAGAGCGTCTTCGTCGAGAACAAGCCCGGCGGCGCCGGCACCGTCGCCATGCAGGAGGTCGCGCGCTCGCCGGGCGATGGCTACAACCTCATCCTCGGCCATGTCGGCACCTTGGCCGTGAACCCCTACATGCTGCCCAACCAGCCCTACGACGTGAATCGCGACTTCGCGCCCGTCACGCTGCTGGCCAAGGTGCCCAACGTGCTGGTGGTGCATCCGGACGTGCCGGTCAAGACCTTCAAGGAATTCATCGCCTACGCCAAGGCCAACCCCGGCAAGCTCAACTACTCGTCGGCCGGCAACGGCAGCGCGGGCCACCTGAGCATGGAGTACCTCAAGCTCACGGCCGGCTTCTTCATGACGCACATCCCGTACCGCGGCAGCGGGCCGCAGATGACCGACCTGCTGGCCGGCCGTGTGCAGGTCGCGATGAACGGGCTGCCCAGCGTGTCCTCCTTCATCAAGGCCGGCAAGCTGCGCGCGCTGGCCGTCGGCTCGGCGCAGCGCGTGCCCGTGCTGCCCGACGTGCCCACCATCGCCGAGAGTGGCTACAAGGGCTTCGAGACTTCGCAGTGGTACGGCCTGCTCGCGCCGTCGACCACGCCCAGCGCCATCGTCAAGCGCATCCAGGAAGAGAGCGCCAAGGCCCTGAAGACCAGCGCCGTGACCGAGCGCTTTGCCCACGACTCGGCCCTGGGCGTGGGCGACACGCCCGAGCAGTTCGCCGCCTTCATCGCCGCCCAGCAGAAGATCTGGAAGGAAATCGTGGCCAAGGCGGGGATCAAGGCCGATTGATACCGGATTGCGTGACCCGTTCACGCTGAGCCTGTCGAAGCGCCGCGCAGGGCTTCGACAGGCTCAGCCCGAACGAACCTTGGGTCGCAGTTCGGTATGAGCGCCTCTTCCAAGCAAAAAATGCCTGCGGCGCCGATGCGGCGGACGCAGGCAGCTATCAATTCAGGAGCGATCGGCGATGCGCCGAAGGCGCCATGGACGTGGTCACTTCAACCATCCTCGCTTGCGGAAGTAGAGCATCGGCCCCACTGCGCTCAGCACCATCAGCCCCAGCACGTAGGGGTAGCCGAAGCCCCACTCCAGCTCGGGCATGAACTTGAAGTTCATGCCGTAGATGCTGGCGATCAGCGTCGGCGGCAGCAGGGCCACGCTGGCGACCGAGAAGATCTTGATGATCTTGTTCTGGTTGATGTTGATGAAGCCGACCGTGGCGTCCATCAGGAAGTTGATCTTGTCGAAGAGGAAGGCCGTGTGGCTGTCCAGCGATTCGATGTCGCGCAGGATCTGGCGCGCTTCCTCGAACTGCTCGGCATTGAGCATCTTGCTGCGCATCATGAAGCTCACCGCGCGCCGCGTGTCCATCACGTTGCGGCGGATGCGTCCGTTCAAGTCTTCCTGTCGCGCGATCAGCCCCAGCACCTCGCCGGCGATCTCGTCGCTGACGTTGCCCTTGAGCACCTTGGCGCCGGCCTGCTCGAGCTCGTCGTAGATGCCTTCGAGCGTGTCGGCCGAATACTCCGCATCGGCATCGAAGAGCTTGAGCAGCACCTCCTTGGCGTCCTCGATCAGCCCCGGCGCGCGGCGCGCCCGCATGCGCAGCAGGCGGAACACCGGCACGTCCTCGTCATGGATCGAGAACAGCACGCCGCGGCTCTTGAGCTCGGCGTTGTGCTGGTTGAGGATGAAGGCCACGCGCACGTTGCGCGGCTCGTCGGCGTCGGCGATCAGGAAGTCGCTGCGCACGTGCAGGTCGCCATTGTCCTCTTCGTAGAAGCGGGCCGACTCCTCGATGTCGTCGTCGGTCACGTCCTCCGGAATCGAGAGGCCGTAGTACTGCTTGACCCAGCGCTTCTCTTCGAGCGAGGGCGATTCGAGGTCGACCCAGATGGGCTGGAACTTCGACAGCTCCTCGAGGGCCTCGATCTCTTCCTGGACGAGGCGGCCGTTGGCGAGCGTGAAGATGTTGAGCATTTCAGGCCTCCGCCGCGCCGCCCCAAGGCAGGCCTGAGCCCCCCTGGGGGGCAGCGATACACAAAATGATGAGCGTGGGGGTCAACACGTGCTCCCGGTTGGCTACGGCGTTGGGGCAAGGGGCGAGGAAGGGGGCGCTTTCGCACTCCTCGCGGCCTGCTGGCCTTCGTCATGGGGGTGACGGGTGCCGGCTCAATCGGGAGTCGAAAGCTGCCAAGACGGGTCGGGTTCCAAGTGAACACTCCGATGGTTGCAGCGGGGTCGGATTATGGCACCGCAGCATCACCCGAACCCGCATTGTCTGGATGGATATCCAGTACATTTCGTGCCCATGTCCGCCCTCGCGTCCGACGTTCTTGCGCCCGCTGCCGGCACGCCCGCCGAGCGCCTGGCGCAGGCCCTGGGCGCGCTCAACGAGGCGCAGCGTGCCGCGGTCGACCACGGGGTCGGCCCGCAGGCCGCCGACAACGGCCCACTGCTGGTCATCGCCGGTGCCGGCTCGGGCAAGACCAGCACCCTGGCGCACCGCGTGGCACACCTCATCGCGCAAGGGGCCGATCCGCAGCGCATCCTGCTGCTGACCTTCTCGCGCCGCGCGGCGCAGGAGATGTCGCGCCGCGCCGGGCAGGTGGCCGCGCGCGTGCTGGGCCTGCGCGCCGACGCCGCGCCCGCGTTGCCCTGGGCCGGCACCTTCCATGGCATCGGCGCGCGGCTGCTGCGCGAGTACGCGCCGCAGATCGGGCTGGACCCCGACTTCACCATCCATGACCGAGGCGACGCCGAAGACCTGATGGGCCTGGCGCGCAACGAGCTGGGCTATTCGCGCACCGAGAAGCGCTTCCCGATGAAGGGCACCTGCCTGTCGATCTATTCGCGCACTGTGAACACGCGGCTGCCGCTGGCGACCGTGCTGGCGCAGGCCTTCCCCTGGTGCGCCGATTGGGCCGAGCAACTGCCGCGCCTCTTCGGCGCGTATGTCGAGGCCAAGCAGCAGCAGAACGTGCTCGACTACGACGACCTGCTGCTGGCCTGGTCCGAGATGATGGGCGAGCCATCGATCGCTGCGCATGTGGGCGCGCGTTTCGACCACGTGCTGGTCGACGAGTACCAGGACACCAACCGTCTGCAGGCCGAGATCCTGCTGCGTCTGAAGCCCGACGGCGCCGGCGTCACGGCGGTGGGCGACGACGCGCAGTCGATCTATTCGTTCCGCGGGGCGACGGTGCGCAACATCCTCGACTTCCCGTCGCAGTTCTCGCAGCCGGCACGCGTGGTCACGCTGGAGCGCAACTACCGGTCGACGCAGCCCATCCTGGATGCCTCCAACGCCGTCATGGCGCATGCGTCGGAGCGCTACGCCAAGCGCCTGTGGACCGACAAGCCTTCGGTGGGCCGCCCGCAGATCGTGCTGGTGCCCGACGAGGCGCAGCAGGCCGTGTGGGTGGCCGACAGCGTGCTGGCGCGGCGCGAGAACGGCCTGGCGCTCAAGCAGCAGGCGGTGCTGTTTCGCACCTCCAGCCACAGCGCTGCGCTCGAACTGGAACTCGCGCGGCGCAACATCCCATTCGTCAAATACGGTGGGCTCAAGTTCCTCGAAGCGACGCATGTGAAGGACCTGCTCGCGCTGCTGCGCTTCGTGCAGAACCCGCGCAGCCGGCTGGCGGGTTTCCGCGTGGTGCAACTCATCCCGGGCGTCGGCCCGACCACGGCCACGCGACTGCTCGATGCGATGGACGAGGCCGCCGACCCGGCGGTCGCGTTGCAGGCCTTCGTGCCGCCCGTCGCGGCGCGCGAGGAATGGGCGCGCTTCGCCGAAGCCTGGAGTGCGCTGCGTGCAGGCCAGGCCGGCTGGCCCGCCGAGATGGAACTGGCCATGGCGTGGTACCTGCCGCATCTTGAACGGCTGCATGACGATGCGCTGGTGCGCCGCGGCGATATCGAGCAACTCGTGCAGCTTGCTGCCGGCTATGCGTCGCGCGAGCGCTTCATCACCGAACTCACGCTCGACCCGCCCGAGTCGACGAGCGACCGGCCCGGCCCGCCGCTGCTCGACGAGGACTACCTCATCCTCTCGACCATCCACTCGGCCAAGGGCCAGGAGTGGAACGCGGTGCACGTGCTCAACGTGGTCGACGGCTGCCTGCCGGCCGATGTGGCGCAAGGCACGCACGAGCTGGAAGAAGAGCGGCGCCTGCTGTATGTCGCGATGACGCGGGCCAGGGACCACCTGCACCTGCTGGTGCCGCAGCGCTTCTACGTCACGCAGCAGAGTGCACGCGGCGATCGCCACATGTACGCGGGGCGCACGCGCTTCCTGCCCGAATCCGATCTGCACGGCTTCGAGCGCGTGACCTGGCCGGCGCCACCGCCTCAACCCGTCTTCGTGCCGCCGCCGGCCGCCGTGATGGACCTGCGCGCGCGGCTGCGTGCCAACTGGCGCTGAACGTCAGTCATTCGGCCTCAGGGGGCCGCAAACGCAGGGCCGGCCGGCGTGCGCTGCTATGGATCCGGAAGCGGCCCGCGGCCGCTTTGACCCTGGGCAACCGCGGGGATTGCAATTCGATGGCACCCCGGGCATAGTGAATCGACCGTCCTTCCTCGAACAACAACAAAAGCACCCCCAACGTTCCTGTTTCCCCGCCGGCCTGCGCCCTCCGGCGCGTGCCGTTTTCCAACCGTCAATTTCCAGGAGGTCATTCATGAATTTGACGATCAGCGGTCATCACCTCGACGTCACCCCCGCGCTTCGCAGCTATGTCACGAACAAGCTCGATCGGATCACGCGTCATTTCGACCAGGTGGTCGATGTGCGGGTGATCCTCACGGTGGAAAAGCAGAAGGAAAAGGAGCGCCGGCAACGCGCCGAGTGCAACATCCACGTCAAGGGCAATGACATGTTCGCCGAGTGCAGCCACGCTGATCTGTACGCCGCGGTGGACGAGCTGGTCGACAAGCTCGACCGCCAGGTGGTGCGCCACAAGGACCGCCTGCAGGACCACCACCACGCCGCGCCCAAGCGCGTGATGTGAGAAGCGTCTGCCCCCGGCGCTGAACACTTTCTCTATAGAATTTTGTGTAGAGCGCGCCGGAACCCCCGGGCAAATCCTCTTGCAAGCCGCCTTCGGGCGGCTTTGACATTTCTGGTGCAGACCAGGCGGGAGGTGCATAATCGCGCCCCGATCCCACCATGAACCGCCTCGCGTCCATCCTGCCGCCCGCTCAAGTTCTCGTGAGCGTCGACGCTACCAGCAAGAAGCGGGCCTTCGAAGAGGCCGGTCTGCTGTTCGAGAACCTCCATGGCCTGGGCCGTGCCCTGATCACCGACAGCCTGTTCGCCCGCGAGCGGCTCGGTTCCACCGGGCTTGGGCATGGCGTGGCCATCCCGCACGGCCGGATCAAGGGGCTGAAGGCGCCCATGGCGGCTGTCTTCCAGCTGGCCAACCCGATCGGCTTCGACGCCCCGGACGAGCAGCCGGTCATGCTGCTCATCTTCCTGCTGGTGCCCGAGGCGGCCACGCAGAAGCACCTGGAAATCCTCTCCGAGATCGCCGAGATGCTCAGCGATGCGGCGCTGCGGGAAAAGATCAAGACCAGCAGCGACGCCACGGCGCTGCATGCGCTGATCGCCGGCTGGCGTTCCACGCAGGTGGCCTGACGCTCCTTCGCGCCCGGCTGCGCGGGGTGCCGGTCGTCGTCGTCACAATGCACCCATGAAACCGACGGTCATCAGTGCGGACGCAATGTTCGAGGAATTCCGCGGCGCGCTGCGCTGGGAATGGCTTGCGGGCCTGGGCGCCTCGGAGCGCCAGTTCGACCCCGATGTCATCAGCCGCGCCCAGTCGGCGGCCGACCTCGTCGGCTACCTGAATTACATCCACCCGTACCGTGTGCAGATCATGGGCGCGCGCGAGATCGCATACCTCACGCGCGGCACGGCCGAGGATTGCGCCCGCCGCATCGCCCGCATCGTGACACTGGAGCCGCCGATGCTGGTGCTGGCCGACGGCCAGGCCGCGCCGGACGAACTGCTGTCGATCTGCGAGCGGGCCCAGCTGCCACTGTTCGCCACGCGCGAGTCCTCGGCCTTCGTGATCGACGTGCTGCGTGCCTACCTGTCCAAGCACTTCGCCGAGCGCACCTCGATGCACGGCGTGTTCATGGACATCCTGGGCATGGGCGTGATGATCACGGGCGAGTCCGGCCTGGGCAAGAGCGAACTGGGGCTGGAGCTGATCTCGCGCGGCAACGGCCTGGTGGCCGACGACGCGGTGGACCTGTACCGCATCAACCAGGCCACCATCGTGGGCCGCTGTCCCGACCTGCTGCAGAACCTGCTGGAGGTGCGCGGCATCGGCCTGCTGGACATCAAGGCCATCTTCGGCGAGACGGCCGTGCGCCGGAAGATGCGCCTGAACCTGATCGTCCACCTGGTGCGGCGCGACTCCTTCGAGCGCGACTACGAGCGCCTGCCGGCCGAGCCGCTGACGCAGGACGTGCTGGGCGTTCCGGTGCGCAAGGCGGTGATCCAGGTGGTGGCCGGCCGCAACATCGCCGTGCTGGTCGAGGCGGCCGTGCGCAATTCGATCCTGCAGCTGCGGGGCATCGACACCTACGCCGACTTCGTCGCGCGGCACCACAAGGCCATGGAGCAGGGCGACTGAGCGTCGCGGCGGCAGCGGCCGCTCAGTGCTGCTTGGCCTGGCAGTCGGCGCACACGCCGTACAGCGACATGGCGTGGTCCTGCAGATGCCAGCCCTTGTCCTTGGCGATCAACTGCTGGCGGCGCTCGATCTCGGCGTCGTAGAACTCCTCGACCTTGCCGCAGGACGTGCACACCAGGTGGTCGTGGTGCGTGCCCTCGTTGAGCTCGTACACCGCCTTGCCGCTCTCGAAATGGCTGCGCGAGAGGATGCCCGCCTGCTCGAACTGCGTGAGCACGCGGTACACGGTGGCCAGGCCGATGTCGGAATGTTCGTTCAGCAGCACCCGGAACACGTCTTCGGCCGTCATGTGCCGCAACCCGCCGGCCTGGAAGATTTCCAGGATCTTGAGGCGGGGAAGGGTGGCCTTCAGGCCGGTGCTCTTGAGGTTGTCGATGTTGCCCATGGTCGTCTCGGCAGCAGGACCGCGGCGAAGGCCCGGCAAGGGCCTGCCGCTACAATCTTCGGATCATATCGCTACGCCTTTTTCCCATGCTTGGTTCAACCCAACGCCAGCCGCTGCTGCTGGCTGCCGCCCTGCTCGCAGGCATCGGCGTGGCCGGGTGCAGCAGCACCAGCGATCGCATGCGCAACGCGCTGTACGCCGTCACCCCCTACAAGGTCGAGGTCGTGCAGGGCAACGTGGTCACCAAGGAACAGGTCGAGGCGCTCAAGCCCGGCATGACGCGCCAGCAGGTGCGCGACATTCTCGGCACCTCGCTGCTGACCGACGTGTTCCATTCCAACCGCTGGGACTACGTCTTCACCATCAAGCGCCAGGGCGTCGATCCGCAGCAGCGCCGCCTGACGCTGATGTTCAACGGCGACACGCTGGCCAGCTTCGAGGGCGATCCCATGCCCAGCGAGCAGGAGTTCGTCTCCACCATCGACACCCGCAAGAAATCCGGGAAGGTGCCCGTGCTCGAGGCCACCGAAGACCAGCTCAAGAAATTCGATGCGCCGGCCGACGCGAAATCGACCGAGGCCTCGGCGCGCGCGCTGACGCCGCTGCCGCCGACCTACCCGCCGCTCGAGTCGCCGCGCTGAGCGGCGTCCCTCGCGCCCCGTGGGCGCCGCCGGCCGCTGCGGGTGGCGTCCTCCTCCTCCCGATCCGACGCCTCCAGGCCTGCTGCGCGTGACCTCCCCGACCTCCTCTTCGTCTTCTTCCTCGCGCCGCGTCGCGATCGCTGGCGCGTCCGGCCGCATGGGCCGCATGCTCGTCGAGGCCGTGCGCCAGGCCGACGACCTGCAACTGGCCGGTGCGCTCGACATCCCCGGCAGCCCGGCCTTGGGCAGCGACGCGGCCGCCTTCCTCGGCCAGCCGGCGGGCGTGCCGATCACCGACGACCTGCGCGCCGGCCTGGCGAACGCGCAGGTGCTGATCGACTTCACACGCCCGGAAGGCACGCTGGCGCACCTGGCCGTGTGCCGCGAGCTCGGCGTGCAGGCCGTGATCGGCACCACCGGCTTTTCCGACGCGCAGAAGGCCGAGGTGGCCGCCTTCGCCAAGGACATCGCCATCGTCATGGCGCCCAACATGAGCGTGGGCGTCAACGTCACCTTCAAGCTGCTGGAGATGGCGGCCAAGGCACTGTCGACCGGCTACGACATCGAGGTCATCGAGGCGCACCACCGCCACAAGGTCGATGCGCCCTCGGGCACCGCGCTCAAGATGGGCGAGGTCATCGCCGACGCGCTGGGCCGCGACCTCAAGGACTGCGCGGTCTATGCCCGCGAAGGCGTGACCGGCGAGCGCGACCCGTCCACCATCGGCTTCGCCACCATCCGCGGCGGCGACATCGTGGGCGACCACACCGTGCTCTTCGCCGGCATCGGCGAGCGCATCGAGATCTCGCACAGGTCGTCCAACCGTGCCGGCTATGCGCAAGGCAGCCTGCGCGCGGCGCGCTTCCTGGCCACGAAGAAGGCGGGCCTGTTCGACATGTTCGACGTGCTCGGCCTGCGCTGAGAAGCCAGCTTGCCATGTCCGCCCTCGAACTCCTGACCCAGGGCGACGCCGTCAGCCGCGCCGTGGCGGCGCTGCTGCTCGCGATGTCGGTGGCGAGTTGGGTGGTGATCCTCTGGAAGGCCTGGCTGCTGCGCGGCGGCACGCGCGACGTGCTGCGCAGCATCGCCGCCTTCTGGCAATCGCCGGGGCTGGACGAGGCGGCGCAGCGCCTGCAGGGCTTCGATCGCGCGGCGCTGGTCAGGCCTGCCGTGCTCGCGTTGCAGCAGGTGGCACTGGACGCGCAGGCCGGCCGCGGCGATCTGGCCTCGCAGGGCGGCCTGGCCCAGCGCCTGACCCGCGCGCTGCGCGACGCGCTGCACGGCGCGCTGCGACGGCTGCAGGCGGGCCAGATCCTGCTCGCCACTGTCGGCGCCACGGCCCCCTTCGTCGGCCTGCTGGGCACCGTGTGGGGCATCCACCGCGCGCTGGCCACCATCGCGGTGCAGACCGGCGGCTTCACCATCGACAAGGTGGCGGGCCCGGTGGGCGAGGCGCTGGTGATGACGGCCTTCGGCCTCGCGGTCGCGATTCCCGCCGTGCTGGCCTACAACGTGTTCGGCCGCGTCGTCGGCCGCATCGAGGCCGAGCTCGAAGGCTTCGCGCACGACCTGCTCGGCACCTTCGCGCCCGAGGCGCCTGCCATGCCGCCGGCGCGGCCGATGCCGGTCACCGCCGCCTGAGGCGAGGCACGCGATGGCGTTCGGTCGCAGCTCCCTCGGCAGCGCCAGCGGCACCGGCGGCCGCGCGATGGGCGGCGGCGGCCAGCGCCCGCTGTCGGACATCAACGTCACGCCGCTGGTGGACGTGATGCTGGTGCTGCTGGTGATCTTCATCATCACGGCGCCGCTCATGGCGAGCAGCATCAAGCTCGACCTGCCGCGCACCGACGCCGGCCAGCCCAGCGACACGCCGCGCTTCGTCACGCTCTCGGTCGACGCGGGAGGCAATGTCTTCCTCGACGAGCAACGCATCGCCGGCAACGAGGACCTCGCCGCCAGGCTCAAGGGCGCCGCCGAGCGCAGCCGCGACACCGAGGTGCAACTGCGCGCCGACCACACCGTGCCCTACGGCAAGGTCGTCGAACTCATGGGCATCGCCAACCAAGCGGGGCTGAGCCGGATGGGCTTCGTGACCGAGGCGGCGTCGGGCGCGCAGCCGGGAATCGGGCAGCCGAACGCAGAGGGCGCAGAGGTTCCGCAGAGGGCGCAGAAGTAAAAAAGGGAGCAGGCCCGCCGCTGGCCGGCCACTCCTTTTTTGATAGCTGCTTGCGCCCGTCCCATGGGCGCCCAGGCCACTTTTCCTTTGAATTTTTTGCGTCTTCTGCGAACCCTCTGCGCCCTCTGCGTTCGGCTGTCCGAATTCTTCCGTCAGCCCAGCACCACCGGCTTCGTGTGCCAGATGTCGTGCGCGTACTCGGCGATGGTGCGGTCGGAGGAGAAGGCACCCATGCCGGCGACGTTGAGGATGGCCTTGCGGGTCCAGGCGTCGGGGTCGCGGTAGAGCGCATCGACCTGGCCCTGGGTCTCGACGTAGCTCGCGTAGTCGGCCAGCAGCAGGTAGTGGTCGCCCCAGTTCACCAGGGCGTCGAAGATGCCCTGGTAGCGGTTGGGCTCGCCGGGCGAGAAAACACCCGACTGGATGGCGTCGAGCACGCGCTTGAGCTCCGGGTTGCCTTCGTACCAGTCGCGCGGCTGGTAGCCGCTGGCGCGGATGTCGGCCACCTGCGGCGTGGTGTTGCCGAAGATGAAGATGTTGTCCTCGCCGACGTTCTCGCGCATCTCGACGTTGGCGCCGTCCAGCGTGCCGATGGTCAGCGCGCCGTTGAGCGCGAACTTCATGTTCCCGGTGCCCGAGGCCTCGGTGCCGGCGGTGGAGATCTGCTCCGACAGGTCGGCCGCCGGCATGATGATTTCAGCCAGGCTCACCGAGTAGTTGGGCAGGAACACCACCTTGAGCAGCTTGCCCACGCGCTCGTCGGCGTTGATGACCGCGCCCACGTCGTTGATCAGCCGGATCACCTGCTTGGCCATGGCGTAGGCCGAAGCGGCCTTGCCCGCGAACACCACCACGCGCGGTACATGGTTGCCATTCGGATCGTCGAGGATGCGCTGGTAGCGCGCGATGACGTGCAGCACGTTCAGCAGTTGCCGCTTGTACTCGTGAATGCGCTTGACCTGCACGTCGAACATCGCGTCGGTGTCCAGCAGCAGGCCGTCCATGTGCTGCTCGACCCAGTTGGCCAGGCGCAGCTTGTTCTCGCGCTTGGCATGGCGGAAGGCGCGCACGAAGTTCGCCTGGTCGGCCATCGGGCGCAGGGCCTCCAGCTGCGAGAGGTCACGCCGCCAGCCGCGGCCGATGCGCTTGTCCAGCAGCGCCGCCAGCGGCGGGTTGGCCTGTGCCAGCCAGCGGCGCGGCGTCACGCCGTTGGTCTTGTTGTTGAAGCGCTCGGGAAAGAGCCTGGCGAAGTCCGCGAAGATGGACTGCTTCATCAGCTCCGAGTGCAGGGCCGACACGCCGTTGACCGAGTGGCTCGCCAGCACGGCCACGTAGCCCATGCGCACGCGACGCTCGCCCGACTCGTCGACCAGCGACAGCCGCCGCATCAGCTCGTTGTCGTGGCCCACCTGGGTGGTCACTTCGGCCAGGAAGCGCGAGTTGATGTCGAAGATGATCTGCAGGTGCCGCGGCAGCACGCGGCCGAGCATCTCCACCGGCCAGGTCTCGAGCGCCTCGTGCATCAGCGTGTGGTTGGTGTAGCTGAAGACCTTCTGCGTCTGCGCCCAGGCCTCGTCCCAGGGCAGGCCGTGCTCGTCGAGCAGCAGGCGCATCAGCTCAGGCACCGCGAGCACGGGGTGCGTGTCGTTCAGGTGGATGCTGACCTTCTCGTGCAGCTGGCTGAAGCCCGTGTGGTTGCGCAGGTAGCGGCGCACCAGGTCCTGCACGCTGGCGCTGCAGAAGAAGTACTCCTGGTGCAGGCGCAGTTCCTTGCCCGAGAGGGTGGAGTCGTCGGGGTAGAGCACGCGCGACACGTTCTCGGAGTGGTTCTTGCTCTCCACCGCCGCCATGTAGTTGCCCTTGTTGAAGGCACTGAGGTCGATCTCCTCGGTGGCGCGGGCCGACCACAGCCGCAGCGTGTTGGTGGCCTGCGTGCCGTAGCCCGGGATGATGGTGTCGTAGGCGATGGCCAGCACGTCGTGCGTGTCGACCCACTTGGCCGAGCCGTAGGCCTGCCGGCCTTCGACGTGGCCGCCGAAGCGCACGCGGTAGCGCACCTCGGGCCGCTGGAACTCCCAGGGGTTGCCGCGCGTGAGCCAGTAGTCGGGCGTCTCGACCTGCTGGCCGTCGATGATGCGCTGGCGGAACATGCCGTACTCGTAGCGGATGCCGTAGCCCATGCCCGGCACGCCCAGCGTGGCCATCGAATCGAGGAAGCAGGCCGCCAGCCGCCCGAGGCCGCCGTTGCCCAGGGCCGCGTCGGGCTCGCGCTCGGCCAGCGCGCTCATGTCGATGTCGAAGTCGGCCAGCGCGGCCTTCACCGTGTCGTACAGGTCCACCGCCAGCAGCGCGTTGGTGAAGGTGCGGCCGATGAGGAATTCCATCGACAGGTAGTACACGCGCTTGGTGTCCTGCGCGTAGTTGGCGCGCGTGGTCGCCATCCAGCGCTCGACGAGCTGGTCGCGCACGGCCAGCGCGGTGGCGTTCAGCCAGTCGTCCTGGCTGGCGGCCACCGGGTCCTTGCCGACGGCGTACATGAGCTTGTTGGCGACGGCGCGCTTGAAGGCGGCGACGTCGCGGTCCGGGTGGTCGTATTCGAATTGGGACATGGTCATGGCGAAAGCCTGAAGGCCGTGGGTTTCAGGAAAACGAAAGGCGCGTGCCCGGTGCTCAATGTCCGAGCGCGCGCCGGTAGACGTCGATGTACTGCGCGGCGGCCGTGCCCCAGTCGAAGGGCTGGCGCATGCCGGTCGCGCGCACCCGGCGCCAGTCGGCCGGGCGGTGGTGGAGGGCGAAGGCGCGCCGCACGGCGCGTGCATAGGCGGCGGCGTCGAAGCCGTCGAAGGCGAAGCCGTTGGCCGTGCCGGCGGCCATGTCCTCCAGCGTGCAGTCGACCACCGTGTCGGCCAGGCCGCCCACGCGGTGCACCAGCGGCAGCGCGCCGTACTTGAGGCCATACATCTGCGTCAGGCCGCAGGGCTCGAACATCGAGGGCACGAGCGTCACGTCGCCGGCCGCGAACAGCCGGTGCGCCAGCGCCTCGTCGTAGCCGATGGTGGCGCTCACCCGGCTGGGCGCAGCGGCCGCGCGGGCGCGGAAGGCGTCCTGCAGCCAGACGTCGCCGCTGCCCAGCAGCGCGAGCTGGCCGCCCTGCGCGAGCAGCGCGTCCAGGCCGTCGAGCACCAGGTGCAGGCCCTTCTGCTCGGTCAGCCGGCTCACAAGCACGAACAGCGGCGCCGTGGCGTCGACCGCGAGGCCCAGCGCATGCTGCACCTCGGCCTTGCTGCGTGCCTTGCCCGCCATGCGGCGGCCCTCAGGCATGCTGAAGGGTTGGGGGATGAGGGTATCGATGGCCGGGTTCCAGACCGCGTCGTCCACGGCGTTGAGGATGCCGTGCAGTACCCCGGCGCGCGCGCGCAGCAGGCCATCCAGGCCGTGGCCCTGCGCGGGGGTCAGCACCTCGCGCGCGTAGCTCGGGCTCACCGTGGTCAGCCGGTCGGCGTAGTGCAGGCCGGCTTTCATGAACGACACCTGGCCGTGGTACTCGAGCCCGTCGATGCGGAAGGCCTCGGCCGGCAGGCCCAGGTCGGCGAAGGCCCAGGCGCCGAACAGGCCCTGGTAGGCCAGGTTGTGGATGGTGAAGACGCTGCGCGCCTGCGCGCCGCCGGGGACGTGGGCCAGATAGGCCGGCGCCAGCGCCGCATGCCAGTCGTGCGCATGCACCACTTCGGGGTGCCAGTGGCCGTCCAGCCCCTGCGCCAGCTGCGCCGCGGCCCAGCCCAGCAGGGCGAAGCGCCGGTGGTTGTCGCCGTAGGGCTGGCGGTTCGCGTCTTCGTAGGGGTTGCCGGGCCGGTCGTACAGCGCGGGCGCGTCGATCAGGTAGGTGCCGATGCGCTGGCGCGCGTTCAGCTCGATGTGGCCGTGCACGAGGCGCGCCGTCTCGCCCCAGGGCGTGCGGAACTCGGCCACCTGCGCGGCGTGGTGCACGCCCGCGCGCAGCGCCGGGAAGCCCGGCAGCAGCACCCGCACGTCCTCGCCGGCGGCGGCCAGCGCCAGCGGCAGGGCGCCGGCCACGTCGGCCAGGCCGCCGGTCTTGAGCAGCGGAAACAGCTCGGCGCTGACTTGGAGGATTCGCATCAGTCCGTGTTGTCCTCCAGGGCGGCGATCTGCGGCGGCGCGGCGGGCGCCTTGGGCGGCGCCGAGGCGGCCAGCTTGCGCAGCATCTCGCGCGTGATGAGCACCACGCCGCTGTCGGTGCGCTCGAAGCGCGCGGCGTCGGCCTCCGGGTCCTCGCCCACGACCATGCCGTCGGGAATGACGCAGGCCCGGTCGATCACCACCTTGCGCAGGCGCGCGCTGCGGCCGATGGTCACGTCGGGCAGGATCACCGCTTCCTGGATGTCGCAGAAGGAGTGCACGCGCACGCCCGAGAACAGCACCGACTGCCGCACGCCCGAGCCGGAGACGATGCAGCCGCCCGAGACGATGATGTTCACCGCCTGCCCCGGCTTGCCGTTGCGGTCGGGCACGAACTTCGCCGGCGGCAGCTGGCGCTGGTAGGTCCAGATGGGCCATTCGTCGTCGTAGATGTCCAGTTCGGGCGTCACCGACGCCAGGTCGAGGTTGGCCGACCAGAACGCATCAATCGTGCCCACGTCGCGCCAGTAGGGCACCACGCCCGGCACCCGGCTCACGCAGGACATGCCGAAGGGGTGCGCCAGCGCCCGGCCCTCGGCCACGGCGCGCGGGATGACGTCCTTGCCGAAATCGTGGGTCGACGCCGGGTTGTTCACGTCGTCCTCGAGCAACTGGTAGAGGTAGTCGGCGTCGAAGATGTAGATGCCCATGCTGGCCAGGGAGGCGTCGGGGTTGCCGGGCATGGGCGGCGGGTCCTTGGGCTTCTCGACGAAGGCGGTGATGCGGCGGTCCTCGTCGACCGCCATCACGCCGAAGGCGGTGGCTTCCTCGCGCGGCACCTCGATGCAGCCCACCGTGCAGCCGCCGCCGTTGGCCACGTGGTCGCGCAGCATCAGCGAGTAGTCCATCTTGTAGATGTGGTCGCCGGCCAGGATCACGACGTAGTCGTGCCGGTGCGAGCGCGAACGGATGATGTCGATGTTCTGGAACACCGCGTCGGCCGTGCCCCGGTACCAGTGTTCCTCGGACAGGCGCTGCTGGGCGGGCAGCACCTCGACCATCTCGCCGAACTCGGCGCGCAGGAAGTTCCAGCCGCTCTGCAGGTGCCGCATCAGCGAGTGCGACTTGTACTGCGTGACCACCGCCACGCGGCGGATGCCCGAGTTGATGCAGTTGGACAGCGCGAAATCGATGATGCGGAACTTGCCGCCGAAGAACACCGCCGGCTTGGCCCGGCGGTCGGTGAGCTGCTTCAGGCGCGAGCCGCGGCCGCCCGCGAGCACCAGTGCGATGCTCCTGCGCACGAGCTGGTGGGTTTCGATCGATGGGTCCATGGGAGTCTCCTTGAATCGTTGTGGGCGGGCGCCGGTCAGCCTAGCACCGCGGCCGGGGCCTGTCTTGCCAGCCAGAGGCTGCCGGCCGATACGCGCTCGCGCTTTTCGAGCGGGCGGGGCGGCGCGCCGTCCTCGGCGTCGGTCGCCAGCACCCGGGTCCAGTCTCCTGGGGGTAGCAGGAAGGGTGCCGGCTCGTCCGCGGGATTGACCAGCAGCAGCCAGGCAGCCTCGGCCGGCGTTTCGGGTTCGAAGACCACGGCCAGGGCCTGCGCCGTGCCGGCGTCCTCCCAGTCGGCCGCCGCCATCGCGTGGCCGGCCGGGGCGTGCCAGCGCACGCCGGGCTCGCCCGCCGCCGGCTCGGCCGGCCACCAGCG
>NZ_CABFMN010000070.1 GCF_901875635.1 Xylophilus ampelinus
GGAGGCGCCGGCGGCCGACCCCACGGCCGTGGCAGCGCCCATCGCCGGCACGCTGCAGGCCTGGAAGGTGGAGGACGGCGCCGAGGTGGCCGAGGGCGAGACCATCGCCGTCATGGAGGCGATGAAGATGGAGATGCAGGTGACGGCGCACCGCAGCGGGCGCCTCACGCGCCAGGCCGAAGCTGGCCGGCACGCGGCGGCTGGCAGTGTGATCGCGCGCATCGGCTGACGACGGACGCGCGGCGTCGCTCAAGGGCCGTCCAAGCGCTATATTTTTCATAGCGACTCTCGCCCGTCCCGCGGGCGCTGCGGCCCGATTTAGCACTGAAATCCGACCGAGGCCCTGCGGCGAGCGGTGGGGCGGGCACGGCCGCGACAGCAGCGCGGCATACTTCACGGTTGCCGCCAGCGGCCCCTGCGCGCCGGGCCGCGCCGCATTCGGCGCGACAATGCCCGCCGGCCCGTTCCGTTCACTTTCTTCCCAAGGACATCCAGCGCCATGAGCACGACGCCTCCGACCATCATCTACACCCTGACCGACGAGGCGCCCGCGCTGGCCACCGCGTCCCTGCTGCCGATCGTGCGCACCTTCGCCCAGGCCGCGGGCATCAACGTCGAGACCAGCGACATCTCGGTGGCCGGCCGCATCCTGGGCCAGTTCCCCGAAGCGCTGACCGAAGCGCAGCGCGTGACGGACAACCTGAGCGAGCTGGGCAAGCTCACGCTCAAGCCCGAAGCCAACATCATCAAGCTGCCCAACATCAGCGCCTCGGTGTCGCAGCTCAAGGCGGCGATCAAGGAACTGCAGGACAAGGGCTACAAGGTCCCCGACTTCCCCGAGAACCCGAAGACGGACGAGGAAAAGGACATCCGCGCCCGCTACAACAAGTGCATCGGCTCGGCCGTCAACCCGGTACTGCGCGAAGGCAACTCCGACCGCCGCGCGCCCAAGGCGGTGAAGGAATTCGCCCGCAAGCACCCGCACAGCATGGCCGAGTGGAGCCAGGCCTCGCGCTCGCATGTGTCGCACATGCACGCCGGCGACTTCTACCACGGCGAGAAGTCGATGACGCTGGACCGCGCGCGCGACGTGAAGATGGAGCTCATCACCAAGAGCGGCAAGACCATCGTGCTCAAGCCCAAGGTCGCCCTGAAGGACCGCGAGGTGATCGACTCGATGTTCATGAGCAAGAAGGCGCTGCTCGAGTTCTACGAGAAGGAGATCGAGGACGCGCACACGACGGGCGTGATGTTCTCGCTGCACGTCAAAGCCACGATGATGAAGGTGTCGCACCCCATCGTGTTCGGCCACTGCGTGCGCATCTTCTACAAGGACGCGTTCGAGAAACACGCGAAGCTCTTCGAAGAGCTGGGCGTGAACGTCAACAACGGCATGGTCGACCTCTACACCAAGATCGCCACGCTGCCCCAGAGCAAGCAGGACGAGATCAAGCGCGACCTGCACGCCTGCCACGAGCACCGCCCCGAGCTGGCCATGGTCGACTCGGCCAAGGGCATCACCAACTTCCACTCGCCCAACGACGTCATCGTCGATGCGTCCATGCCCGCCATGATCCGCAACGGCGGCAAGATGTGGGACGCCAACGGCCGCCTGAAGGACGTCAAGGCCGTCATGCCCGAGTCGACCTTCGCCCGCATCTACCAGGAGATCATCAACTTCTGCAAGTGGCACGGCGCCTTCGACCCGAAGACCATGGGCACGGTGCCCAACGTCGGCCTGATGGCGCAACAGGCCGAGGAATACGGCTCGCACGACAAGACCTTCGAGATCCCCGAGGACGGCGTCGCCAACATCACCGACCTGGCCACCGGCGAGGTGCTGATGAGCCAGAACGTCGAGCAGGGCGACATCTGGCGCATGTGCCAGACCAAGGACGCGGCGATCCGCGACTGGGTCAAGCTGGCCGTCACGCGCGCGCGCAACTCGGGCATGCCGGTGGTCTTCTGGCTCGACGCCTACCGCCCGCACGAGAAGGAACTCATCACCAAGGTGAAGATGTACCTGCACGAGCACGACACCACCGGCCTGGACATCCAGATCATGAGCCAGGTGCGCGCCATGCGCTACACGCTGGAGCGCGTCATCCGCGGCCTGGACACCATCAGCGCCACCGGCAACATCCTGCGCGACTACCTGACCGACCTGTTCCCCATCATGGAACTGGGCACCTCGGCCAAGATGCTGTCGATCGTGCCGCTGATGGCCGGCGGCGGCATGTACGAGACGGGTGCCGGCGGCTCGGCGCCCAAGCACGTGCAGCAGCTGGTGGAAGAAAACCACCTGCGCTGGGATTCGCTGGGCGAGTTCCTCGCGCTGGCCGTGAGCCTGGAAGACCTGGGCCTGAAGAACAACAACGCCAAGGCCAAGCTGCTGTCCAAGACGCTGGACGCCGCCACCGGCAAGCTGCTGGACAACAACAAGGGCCCCTCGCCCAAGACCGGCCAGCTCGACAACCGCGGCAGCCATTTCTACCTGGCGCTGTACTGGGCCCAGGCCCTGGCCGAGCAGACCGAGGACGCCGAACTCGCCAAGCAGTTCAAGCCGCTGGCCGACACGCTGGCCGCCAACGAGAAGAAGATCGTGGGCGAACTGGCCGACGTGCAGGGCAAGCCGGCCGACATCGGCGGCTACTACAAGACCGACGAGAAGAAGACCGAGGCGGTAATGCGCCCGAGCAAGACCTTCAACGACGCGCTCGCGTCCGTCGCTGCCTGAGTCCACGATGCGCGTCGGGCGCGATCGCAAGGCCGTCCTTCGGGGCGGCTTTTTTTTTCATGACGCCAGCACCGAGCTTCGCCGGACCGCGCGAAGCCTGATACAGCAGCATCGGCCGTCGGCCAGAGCCCAGGTATGAAGGTTCAATAGGTTGTTGCGGGTGTTCGCCCGGATAGGTTTTGCGAGGCTGGAAATCGCAAAACCCCCAGTCAACTCAAAGCCCCGAGCCGGATGAACACCCACA
This sequence comes from Xylophilus ampelinus, assembly GCF_901875635.1. GTDB lineage: Bacteria > Pseudomonadota > Gammaproteobacteria > Burkholderiales > Burkholderiaceae_C > Xenophilus. Next base: position 2,982 of record NZ_CABFMN010000070.1, read on the forward strand.
AGAATGCCCATTGACGTACCTGCGCCGCCTGGAGATGGTTCAAGACATCACCAATCGTGGTACCAGCGCATCCGATGCAGCCACCAAGCATGGCGTCATGCCACTCAGGCCGATGCGGGGGGCCCCACCAAAGCGCCCTGGATATCGTGGCGCGCCATGGCCTCGGCGACGAAGCCGGAGGATTTCATGTCCTCGACAAACTCGCCGAGGTAGCCGACTACCTCCGTGCCTCGGCTACGCGGCGTTCCCATCGCCTGCTGGATCAGCATGAACCGGCCGGGCAGGAGGCGCAGACCCTTCAACCTCGCCGCGTCTGCCGCCAGTTGTTGGCGGACGCCCGCGGCCACCTCGACCTGCTAAGCGAGGAACTCGTCCACAACGGCCGGCGAGGTGCTTGCCCGGCCGATTTCTGCCTTTCTGAGGCGGGCCTGCTCGGCCCAGAAGGCCTCGGGCTGCTCGACGGACTGGCGGTAGAGGGTGCGGTAACGGTTGGTCATAGGCCAATCGACATGGCAAGTGCCTGGTCGCGCCAGACATCAAGATCCGGGCCGGGCGTCTCCAGTGCGAACTCGAGCGTCAGCGCACGCAGCCCAGGGGCATCCCGCACAGCGACGCACTCCCCCCGCACACCCACCTTTTCAAGAAGTTCTTCGGCCCAGGTAGCCTTTCCGATGGAGCGCAGGAGTGCGGCCATGAAATACGACTCCCGCGCGACCAACGCCACCAGGACCCGATCCGCACATCGACTCGCCAACACGTCAGCCAGCCTGCGCAAGGGCACGCATCGGGTGTCCACGCGCAATGGCAGACCTGCTCCCGTTGCGAGGCACTCATCATTCGATGCCTTCGGTGCCGTCCAGTCGATACCCATCACGGCGACTGCGTCACCCTGGATTCGTGCGATCGAGACGTGCCTCAGATCGTAGTGCTCTCCGTTGATCGGATGCCTGCCGGGATCGCGCACACCGCGCAGGAGTTGCAAGGCGATAGCCGTGGGGTCGGTCGACGCGTGCGCGTTGTCTGGTGGGCTCAAGACAACGCCGTGCTCGTCGACCAGCACGCCGGTCCAGCCATCGAGGGCCAGGTGCTCCAGAAGACCGGCGGCCGGCGTCGTCGCTCCGCAATGAGCAGGACCCGAAGCGGTGATCATCCCCGTCAGGCCTCGCCCGGACCCTCAGGCGCTTCGTAAACCCCCCGGGCAAGCAATGCGTTCGACCCGAGATCGGCGCCGTTCCACCGGGTGAAGTAGCCGGCAGTAAGGCCGCCGTCGACCGGTATCGTCGCCCCGGAAACGTAGGAAGAAGCGTCCGAAAGCAGGAACAGGCACACCTGGGCCTGCTCCTCGGCGACAGAGAGCCGCGCCAGGGGGACGCGGTCCACCATCGCGTGCTGGATGTGATCGGCCGGGACGTTGCGACGCAGCAGTGGCGTGTCGACCACGCCTGGCGCCACGGCGTTGACCCGCACACCCTGCCGTCCCCATTCGATGGCCAGCGCCCGGGTAAGACCGACGACGCCGTGCTTGGTAGCCGAGTAGTTTGCGCGACCGGCGTGACCTCCGAGCGCATTGGTCGAAGCAATGGCAACGATCGATCCGCCGCGCCGTGCCACCATGCGCCCTCCAACGGCTCGGATCGATCGAAAGAGGCCGGTGAGGTTCACGCCCAGCACGCTGTCCCAGGCTTCGTCGCTCATCGAATCCGCCGGTTCCGGACGAGAGATCCCGGCACATCCGACCATCGCGCGCACGTGTCCCAATTCTTGCTCGACGTCGTCGAGGACACGCTGCCAGCCCTGGGTATCCCGTACATCCAGCACCCGTCCGGCGCAGATGATGCCTTCCGACTGCAACGTGCGGACGGCCGCTTCGGTCGCCTCCTTCTGTGCGTCGATGATCGCGACCGGCATGCCCTGCCGCCCCCCAAGCCGTGCAACAGCCAGCCCGATGCCAGACGCCCCGCCCGTGACGAGCAGTGTCCGCCCTTTGAGTTCAAAGTCCACGATATGCCTCCGGATGTTCTCAGCGCGCTGGTCGGTGTCCCGACGGAAAGCCAAGTCGTTCGGACAGGCGCGCCGCGGCCTCGCGCAGCCTGGGAATGCCGGGGTCGGCAGCGTCGAACTCCTCCGCGTCGCCCATCAGTGTGAGCGCCAGCACGATCTCGCCACGCGCGTCGAACACGGGCACGCTGAACGACGTGATGGCCTTGAAGTTGATGCCGGGGTTCATGATTCCGGCCATCGAGGCCATTCCCTCGTCCCGCACCGCTGTACGCCACCGGTCGAACTCCAGCCGGGTCGCGAAGGGCGCGGACTCGCCGGACTTGCTCACCTGCTGCAGTTCCGCATCGATCAGTGGTGCCACGAGGTCTGGCGAAGCAAATGCCGCGAAGACAGCGCCGGTCGCAGAGTCCAGCAGACTGAGGACCAGACCGCATCGCAGCGTGGTCGGTAAAGGATTGGAGGCCTCGGTCCACCAGATGATCGTCGGGCCGTGGTTGCCCCAAACGCCCAGGCCTACGGCGTGGTCCGTGTCCTTGGCCAGATCCTCGACGACGGGTCGGGCCGCGTGGACGGCCTTCAGCGTGGCGATGTTCCTGTCGTCCGCGTCCGAAGGCAGAAGCGGCGCATGCGAATGCACCGTCATATAGCTACCGCTGCGCAGTGCCAGCGGGCGGCGCCCCGAGTTTCGCACCCGCAGCACGCGGCCGATGAACACCACATGGTCGCCACCGGGGTAGCTCGCCTCGCGACGGCACTCGAGCTGGGCAACGGCACCGTCGATCAGGGGCACCCCGTTGCCACCTCTGGAAATGGAGACGCCTGCAAAACGGTCAGGGCCGGACTTGGCGAAGCGATTCGAGATGTCGACCTGGTCTTCGGCAAGGATGTTGACCGCGAACGTCTCCGCCGTGCTGTAGATCGGAAAATTGGTGGCGTTGAGCCTCAAGCTCCAGAGGATCAGCGGCGGGTCGAGCGATACCGAGCTGAAGGAGTTCGCTGTCAGCCCGTAGAGTGTGCCGTCCGGGCTGACCGTTGTGATCACGGTCACCCCGGTCACAAACTCCCCCAGGCAGCGCCGAAAGTCCATGGACGTGAACTCGGTCATCTCGGCCGCGATCTCTTGCAGAGCCTGCGTGGTGGTGACCTTGGTCACTGCTGCGTCCCCTCGTACTCCACATGCGCCCGGATGGCCCCTGTGGACGGATCGATCCATCCATGGGACGCTGCCTTGGCGATCATGGCGTCCAGTTGCGTGTGCCACCCGGGCTCATCAGTCCGGCCGGACCAGCGGCGCAGCGCGGTGGCGGACACCCAGAACACCGAGTCGGACTCGAACTCGCCCACATCCGCAAGCGCCGTGCGGAGGATGCCGCTGACCGGCGGCTTCCCCGACACGACAATCTTGAAGGACTTGAAGTCGTCCGGATCCTCAAGAACGACCCGGCTGCCATTCCATCTGAGGAACATTCCCAGCTCCGTCACCGGCCCTTGGCCACTTCGGCCTCATGCTTGTCGAAGGCCTTCTGGGCTGCGCCCCGGCGCATGGCCAACAGGTCTGCGTTGCGCTCCTGCATCCAGTCGTAGGTGGCCTGTCGGTTCTTGTTCGCGCCACTGAAGTGGGGCATGACGTAGCGAGCGTAGAGTTCGTACGACTTCATACACTGGTCCCAGTCCGCCCAGTCAACATGCTGTGCCAGAAAGACGCCGAACTGCCCCTGCTTGCCGCGCAGGCGCTCGATCATCTCGATGGCGTCCTCCGGACTGCCGATCACCGCCCGCTTCGACTCGATGAGCACATCCACGACGTCCCGCCCGTCCCGCGGGAAAGGGTTAGGGGCCACCATGTCGTAGTAGCGCGACCAGCGCTCCAGACCGTGCCGGACGTTCTCGCGCGCCTTTTCCCTGGTTTCGGCGATGTGCACCGGTGCCACCAGGCGCAAGTTGGAGGGATTCATGGTGTTGCCGTGCTGCGCGGCGACCTCGTTTGCGATCTTCCAGTTGCTCGCAAGCACGTCGAAGCCGCCTGCCTGGGACGCAGCCACGCAAAGCATCGACAACCCAAAGCGTCCTGCCGCGCGCCCGCCAGATGGCGTCCCGGCGCTGGCAACGGCCATCTCGAGCGGCTGCGAGAAGGGCAGCAAATGCGCGCGCGCGTTAACGAGGTTGAACCAGTCGGTCTTCGCGGTGACGGTCTCGCCGCGCAGCAAGCGGACTATCACATCGATGCCCTCGAGCATCATGTCCCGGGTCTTGTCCGGATCCAGGCCGAGCATCAGGGCGTCCGTCATGAGCAGTCCCGGCCCAAAACCGAAGGAGACGCGCCCCATCGTCATGTGATCAAGCTGGGCCATGCGGTTGGCGATCACGAGGGGGTTGTGGTACGGCACCGTGATGACGCCGGTGCCGAAGCGCAGACGACGCGTGACCTCCGCAGCGGCCGCGATCAGGAGGTCCGGCGCCGCGATCATCTCGTAGCCGCCCGAGTGGTGTTCGCCGACCCAGAGCTCGTCAAAGCCGAGCCGGTCCAGGTGCTGGGCCAGTTCGATGTCTCGCCGCAACCAGGTGGTCGGGCCCTCTTCGATGGGGTGGTAGGGTGCCAAGAATACGCCGTGACGCAGGGGAATGTTGGACATCGATGCCGTCTCCGAGTGAGTGGTTGTCAGTAGAAGCTAGGTCTAAAGGCCTGTCAATAGGTCTAGTACAGTCGGGAAATCATGGACCCTACAGCGGTGCGGCGTCCTGCGACGTCGTGGCGCCTGCCGCGGCATGACCCGGGCTCTCCGCCGTCACGCCTGCTGCCAGCAGGGTGCCGATCTGCGCATCGTCGTAGCCCAGCTCGCGAAGCACCTCGACGCTGTGTTGGCCGATCCGGGGCGGCGGGCGGTACCCGGTCGGGATGGTGCCGTGCCATTCGCTGGGCACCGCCGTCTCGCGAATCACACCCAGACCGGGCACCTCTTCGTGCCTGAAAAAGCCAATGTCCTCGAGGTGTCCATCCTGCAGGAGTGTCTCGAAGGTATGGACCGGGAACACGGGAATGTCCGCCGACTTGAGCAGATCGCGCCACTCCGCCGTGGTCTTCTGCGCGAGATGCTTTTCCACGAATGCATTCAGCTCATCGGCATGGTGCGTGCGCGACGTGATCGTCTTGAGGCGCGGGTCGGTTGCCAGCATGTCGCTCATCCCCAGGATCTCGAGGAAAGCCTTCCAGTGATGGTCCTGGTAGATCACGCAACAGACGTAGGCGTCCTTCGTGCGGAACGGTCGCCGCGCGGAGGACAGCAATCTCGGATAGCCGTATTCGCCCCTGTCGGGAACGAACTTCTGACCGTAGAGATGGTCACCCAGCAGGTAAGGCACCATGGTCTCGAACATCGGAACGTCGACTCGCTGACCCTTTCCCGTCCGGCTTCGTGCATACAGCGCACTGGCGATCACACCGAACGCGTACAGCCCTACCGAGCGGTCCACCAGGTTGATGGGCACGAACCGCGGCGTGCCGTCGACGCTGGCTGCCATCGCGCTGGGCATGGCGGTTGCAGCCTGTATGAGGTCGTCGAACGCCGGCGAAGGGCCATAGCGGCCCTTCTGTGAGAAGCCGAACATGCCGACGTAGACCAGCCGCGGATTGATCTCGCTCAACGCTTCGTAGGTCAGCCCGAGGCGTTGCATCGCCGCAGGCCGGACGTTGTAGGTCAGCACGTCCGCGTCCGCAATGAGCCGCATCAGCACGTCGCGGCCCGCCGCTTCCTTGAGGTTCAACACCATGCTGCGCTTGTTGCGGTTGACTCCCAGAAAGATGGGACCCATGCGTTCATCGCCCCCTGGCCCGATCTTGCGGGTCGCATCGCCTCCGGGCGGCTCGATCTTGATCACGTCGGCGCCCAGATCCGCCAACATCTGCGTCGCAGAAGGCCCCATGAGTACTGCGGTGATGTCGATCACCTTCACGCCCGAAAGCGGTCCTGACGTGGCACCGGCTTCTTCTCTGTCTTTGGTCATTGCATACCTTCTTCTCTTGGACTACCAGGCTCGCTCCAACAGGTTCCGCAGTTGTCCCACGCCCTCCACGGGCCGGGGCCCCTGCTGCAGGAACCAGTCCTGGGCGGCGGCACGCGCGATCTCATCCAGGTCGCTCTCTCGGACTTGCAGGTCCCGCAGCCGGCTGGGCGCGCCTGCGGCTTCCAGAAGGCGCCTGAGCGCTGCGGGCTGGAGCACATCTGCAATCGCCTCGGCGCCGTGGGGCCGCAGGACACGCCGTTCCATGCATCGTCCTGGGAGCTCCAGGTTGAAAGCCACTGTGAGGGGTAGCAGCACGGCATTAACGAAGCCGTTGTCGGCCCCCGTTCGAGCGCCGCAAGCATGGCTCAGCGCGGAGCAGACACCGCCGCCCGCGTGGTCGGTGCCGCGGCCACAGAGCACCGCAGCCAGCATGAGCTCGCCTCTGGCAGCCTCGTCGTCGATGCTCCCAACCCGACCGAGCACCGACCGGACCAAGTGAACGGCCTGCAGGAAGTCTGCGTCGGTCATCGGGTTGCCGGCCGGCGCCTGCAGGCCCTCGATCGCCATCGCCAGGGTGTTGATCGCCGCTGCCAGCACCAGTGAAGCAGGCGCGCTCGCAAGAAATTGCGGATGGATGAAAACCGCACTGGCACGCGTTTTGGGGTCGAACAGTGCCATTCGGCGGCCCGTCACCTCATCGAGCACTGCGCTTCCAGCCTTTACGCAGGCCGTCGTCGGCGTTGTCGGAATCACAAACTGGGCCACCTTCGGTGCATCGAGCCGTGGGCTCGCCAAGCTCCCAGACGGCCTTTGCGACGTCGCCAGTGCCGACACGTCCCTTCCCTCGGCAAGCACGATGGCGGCTGCGCGCGCCGTCACAATGGTCGAGCCGCCGCCGACCGCTACCACTGCATCTGCCCCCAGTCTCTCCAGCATTTGCGCGGCCTCGATGACGACGCCAGCAGGCGAATGCGCGCGCACCCCATCGAAAATGCCCGCAAAGCTGCCACCCAGGGCCTGCGACACGAGATCGAGGAGGTCCGGATGCCCAGCGACACTCCGTCCGCAGACAACCATCGCACGGCGCAGACGCAGCCGATCCATCTCCCGGCTCAAGGCGCCAAGCGCGCCACGCCCGTAGTGCAGACGAAGCGCCGACCCTAGGTAGCGGAAGTCGTGCATGACAGCAGCGCAGCCCAGGGCGGCACCTAGCGCCCCGTCCACGCGGGTGCTCGGCGCTCGTTGAACGCAGCTAGGCCTTCGCGCGCATCCTGCGTCTGGATCATGGCCGGGATCATCGACTCGGTGAACGCCATCATCTGCTCGAACGACATGGCTTCGACCGCACGCATCGCGTACTTGCCGCGGCGCACGGCGATGGGCGACACCGCCACGATCTCGGCCACAAGAGCATCGACCGCAGCGTCGAGCTCCCCGTCCTCGACGACATGATTGAGCAGACCGGCCTCGAGCGCCTGCGCCGTGCCGATCATCTTGCCGGTCAGGCACAGCTCGTTGAGCAGCCTTGGCGGAATGAGGTCTCGCAGCACCGTGAGGATCTGCATTGGGAAGATACCCACCTTGACCTCGGGAAGTCCGAAGCGCGCGCTCTTCGCTGCGACCGCCAGGTCGCACAAGCCGAGCAGGCCCATGCCACCTGCAACACAGATTCCATTGATGCGGCCAATGATCGGCACGTGGCACGCCTGGACCTGCCGTGCCAACTCCCCCATGGGAAGCATCAGTCGGCCGAAATCCGGCTGGAACGGCGTGTCTCCGGGCGTCAGGTCGGCACCTGCGCAGAAGGCCTTGTCCCCTGCCCCAGTCAGGACGATCGCCCGCAAGGCGGGATCGCTCGCGTGCGCGCAGATTGCATCACGCAGGCCGAGTAGAACCGCATCCGTGAGCGCATTGCGGCGACCCGGCCGATCGATGGTGAGCCGCAGCACGTGCGGTTCGCGCGCGATGTGCAGGTCGCTGGTTTGCGGTTCGGACTGGCTCACCGTCGTCTCCTTCCCGGCTGTCGAAGAACATAGAAGTACTATTGACAGGACTATACGCCATCTCACACACTTTGCGCATGCCAAAGATGCGAATCAAGGAAAACCACTACCAATGATCGATCTCGAAATCAGTCCCGAGCGCAAGCAGATTCAGGAAGCGGTCACGGCCTTGTGCAGTCGTTTCGACGATGAGTACTGGCGTCGCAAAGACCAGGAGCACAGCTATCCCACCGAGTTCCATTCGGCGATGGCCCAGGCCGGCTGGCTTGGCATCACCATGCCGCCCGAGTTCGGCGGCGCAGGGTTGGGCGTGACTGAGGCAGCGCTGCTTATGCAGACGGTGGGCAACTCCGCTGGCGCCCTGGCTGCCTGCTCCTCCATCCACATCAACATCTTCGCGCCACATGCCATCGTCGTGCATGGCACGCAGGAGCAGAAGAGCGCGATGCTCCCCGCGCTCATCCGGGGGGATGACATCGCCTGCTTCGCGGTGACCGAACCCGATGCAGGGCTCGACACCACGAACATCTCAACGCGCGCAGTCAGACAAGGCGCCGACTACGTCATCCACGGTCGCAAGATGTGGATCACGACGGCCCAGCAGGCCAACAAGATGATGGTGCTGACCCGCACCACGCCTATCGATCAGTGTGCACGTCGAACCGACGGCATGACCCTTTTCTATACCGATCTGGACCGCAGCCATGTGGAGATTCGGGCCATCCAGAAGATGGGACGCGCTGCCGTCGACTCGAACGCGGTGTTCATCGATGGCCTTCCTGTGCCTGAAACACACCGTATCGGCGCTGAGGGCGAAGGGTTTCGCATCCTCCTGGATGCGATCAATCCGGAGCGCATCCTGGTCGCAGCCGAGGCGATCGGAATCGGCCGGCGCGCCCTGGGCAAAGCGGTGGCCTACGCCCGCGAACGGGAGGTATTCGGCCGACCTATCGGACAGAACCAGGGCATCGCTCACCCATTGGCCCGCAATTGGATGGAGCTGGAGGCGGCCGACATGCTCATGTGGCGCGCCGCCCAACTCTACGATGCGGGCAGGGCCTGCGGCGCTGAGGCCAACGCGGCCAAGTTCCTGGGCGCCGAGGCCGCCCTTCACGCGTGCGAGCAGGCCGTGCGCACCCACGGCGGCATGGGGTATGCGGCCGAATACGACGTCGAGCGCTACTTCCGGGAGATCATGATCCCGAACATCGCGCCCGTGAGCCGCGAGATGATCCTGAACTACATCGGCGAGCGGGTCCTGGGCCTGCCCCGCTCCTACTGAGGCTCGGCGCACCATGGGAAGAGACACGATCCGCATCGGCGGTGCCTGCGCATTCTGGGGCGACAGCAACGACGGAGTGATGCAGCTCGTGCGGCGCGGCGAGGTCGACGTGCTGGTGTTCGACTATCTTGCGGAACTCACGCTCTCCATCATGGCCAGCGCCCGGGATCGCAAGCCCGAGCTGGGGTACGCGACGGACTTCGTGACGGCGCTCAAGCCCGTGCTGGTCGACGTGGCGCGCAAGGGCACGCTGCTGCTCAGCAACGCAGGCGGAATGAATCCCCACGCTTGTGCACAAGCCTTGGAGCGCGAAGCGGCGGCGGCGGGGGTGTCCCTCAAAATCGCCGTTGTCCTTGGAGACGACCTGCTCGACAGGACAGCTGAGCTGCAGGCCGCCGGCGTGCGCGAATTCGTGACGGGGGCTCCCATGCCTGCATCAATGAACAGCATCAACGCCTACTTTGGCGCCGCTCCTGTCGTGGAGGCTCTCCGGCAGGGCGCACAGGTCGTGATCACGGGCCGCTGCGTGGACAGCGCGTTGGCGCTCGCGGCTTTGATCCATCGATTCGATTGGTCCTTCGACGACTTCGATCGCCTGTCCAGCGGCAGTCTGGTCGGCCACATGCTCGAATGCACTACGCAGACCACCGGCGGTCTGTTCACTGACTGGTGGAAAGTGCCGGGCTGGAAGGACATGGGCTACCCGATCGCGGAATGCTGCGAAGATGGCAGCTTCGAGCTCAGCAAGCCCGACGGTACAGGCGGCCTGATCACGCCGCTGGTGGCGGCCGAGCAGATGCTCTACGAGGTGACGGACCCAGCCAACTACCTGCTTCCGGACGTGCGCTGCGACTTCACGGCTGTCACCATCGAACAGATGGAAGTGAACCGCGTGCGGTTCGCAGGCGCAAGGGGCTCGGCGCCGACGCCGCACTACAAGGTGAGCGCAACCTGGCAGGATGGATATCGCATGACGGCCACCCTCACCTTCGTGGGAACCGACGCCGTCGCCATGGGGCGTCGGTCGCTTGAGGCCATCGTCGCGCGCGTACGCCGCCTGCTCCTCGAAGGCGGATTCGAGGACTTTCTTCGGGTGAACATCGAGATGCTCGGCAGCGAAGCACCTTCGTTCGGCGCCGTGGCGGTGCCCGCGTCGCGCGAAGTCGTGGGGCGGCTCGCGGTCCACCACAAAGATCCGCGTGCCCTGGACCTGCTGGCCCGCGAAGTGGCACCGATGGGAATCGCTGGGGCAGCTGGAACGACCGGCTTCAGCGGCCGCCAGAAGGCGCAACCGGTCTATCGCCTCTTTTCCTTTCTCTGGCCGAAGTCCGACGCGCAGCCGTGGGTGGAGATCGAAGGCGAGCGATTCGCCGTTCCTGCAGCCGGTCCGGTGTGCGAGGACAGCGTCAACGTCGGCGAATGTTTCTCACCCGGGGGCGACGTTTCGCTCGCGACGACGACCGTGCCGCTGTCAGCGATCGCCGTGGCCCGCAGCGGCGACAAGGGAGATCGCGCCCATGTGGCGGTCATCGCGCGCGCGCCCAAGTTCGCTGCGCTGATCGGTGACCAGTTGGGGACTGCCGAGGTCGCGCGGTGGTTCGCCCATCTCACCGACGGTGCGGTCGCGCGCTACGAGGTGCCGGGCATACACGCCTACAACTTCGTGCTCGAAGCCGCCCTGGGTGGTGGCGGTGCAGCGTCGCTGCGCAACGACCCGCTGGGCAAGACCTTCAGCCAGATCATTCTGTGTCACCCGATCCGCGTGCCCACCGCGTGGCTCGGGGACATCGAGCCCGGGTTCCGCGGCGCAGTCGCCGCTTGATCGAGTTGGGATGCGCGCCCCGCGCGAGGCGCACTGGCGAAGCCGCGCTACTCCGTCCTGATGCCGTTGGCCTGGATGACGCGGGTCCACACCTCGCGCTCCCTGGACATCCGCGCCGCCATGGACTGTGTGGTGCCACCGGCGGGCGTCGCGCCCATCTGGGTCAGGGCCTGCTGGAGGTGAGGTGCTGCCAGGGCGCGGTTCAGCGCCTCGTTGTAGCGCTGCGTTATCGCATCCGGCGTCTTCGCGGGCAGCAGCATGCCGAACCAGCCATCGCCGACGAAGTCCGCGTTGCCCGACTCGTGCAGGGTGGGAGTCTGCGGCAGCGCCGCCAGGCGCTGGGGCGAGCTGACGGCCAGCGCCTTGAGATTTCCTGCCTGGACCTGTGGCAGTGCCAGTGCCACGGTGGACAGCATCATGTCCACATGCCCGCCCTGCACGTCCTGTTGCGCGGGTGCGCCCCCCTTGTAGTGGACGACTGTCACCGGCAGATGCGCGGACGCCTTGAATCGCTCGATGCTGAGATGTTGCGGTGAACCGGCACCGACGGTGGCATACGAGAGCACCCGTCCGCTACTCCGCGCTGTGGTAATCACCTCCGTCAGCGTCGCGCCCGGAAGATCCGGGCGTGCCACCAGCACATAAGGTATCTGCGCGATCATCCCGACCGGCCGGAAACCGTCCACCGGGTCGAACTTCAGGTGCGGGTAGAGCGCGGCAATCAGCGGGTGCGTGTTGAAGGTCGCCAGCATCACGCCGCCGTCGGGCGCCGCTCGGGCGACGTACTCGGCCGCGATGTTGCCGTTGGCACCCGGCCGGTTTTCCACGATCAACGTGCACCTCAGCGTCGTTGCCATCTCTGCAGCGGTCAGGCGGGCGACCGCATCGAGGCTGCCACCCGGCACATAGCCCACCACGACGCGCACGACGTCCGGCGGACTGTGGGCGGCCGGCGTTTGCGCGCGGAGGCCGGCCACGGGCAGCAGCGCCAGCGCAGCCAGCACTTCCCTGCGGCTAGAGCGAGATAAGTGTCTTTCCAATATTGGCACCACCGAGCATGTCGATGAAGGACGGCACAACCTGCGCCAGTCCGTGGCGCACATCTTCCTTCATCCGGACCTGGCCTGCGGCGTACCAGGCGCCCATCTCTCGGATGAACTCGGGCCGACGGTCCAGGTGGTCGGAAAGGATGAAACCATTCAAGGACAGTCGCTTGAAGAGGACCGGGAACCACGACGGGCCTGGGGCCTGCTCTCCGTTGTACTCGGAAATGAGGCCACACACGACCACGCGTGCGCGCTGGTTCAGCAGCTGCCAGGCGACGTCGCGGCCGTGGCCGCCCACGTTCTCGAAGAGGATGTCCACACCATCCGGGCAGGCGGCTGCGAGCCGATCGGCGAAGTCAGGTGCGCGGTAGTCGACGCAGGCGTCGAACCCATAGAGCTCGCGGGCGAGTTCGCATTTGGCCGGCCCGCCTGCGATTCCGACCGCCCGGCATCCCTTGAGGCGAGCGATTTGTCCCACCATGCAACCCACGGCGCCGGAGGCGGCGCTTATCAGCACGGTGTCTCCGGCATGCGGTCTGCCGTGGTCGAGCAGGCCTACGTAGGCCGTCATGCCAGAAGTTCCGAGGATTCCGAGCCAAGCGGCGGCGGGCGCAAGCGACAGATCGATCCGACTCAGGCCGCTCCCACCAGCCACCGAATGTTCCTGCCATCCGCCACTGATCGTGACGGCCATGTCCCCTTCCCCCAGTTCCGGGTGCCGGCTCTTCAGGACCGTGCCCACCGCCTGCCCATAGACGACATCGCCGATCGCCATGGGCCGGGTGTATGACGCTTCCTCACCCATGCGCAGCCTTGCCGCAGGCGCGAGCCCGAGCCAGGTGTGACGAAGCAGCACCTGCCCGTCATCCGGTTCAGGCATCTCCGCCTCGGAGAGGGCGAAGTCCTCGGGATGAGGCATGCCAGCGGGGCGGCGCGCCAGCACGATCCGACGGTTCATGGCTTGGGCGCGGCCTGCCACCGCCCACTCCTGGCCTGCATCATCACCACGGTCGTCTTGTCGAGGCCACGGTGGTCCTCGGCCGACAGGCGACGGATTCCGTTCGCGCCGTTGATCTGTGCGGTCTCGATCGCGTCGCGCAGGTTTGCACGCGTCACCGGCCCCTTAATCGCCTTGAGCGCCTGCTCCAGGATAAGGACGACGTCGTAGGAATGACCCGAAGTCTGGTCCGGATCGATATTCCACCGATCCTTGTATAGCTTGGCGAAGCGAATCAATGGTTCCTTGAGTGGGTCGCTCTCCGGCAGGGTCTCCGGGGCAACGATACGATAGGAAGGCACGAAAACGCCTTCTGCCGCCGGGCCGGTCTGAGACAGAAACTGCCGTGAGCCGGACGCATAGCTCGCATAGGTCGGAACCTTCAGCCCGATCTCCGCCGCGTTGCGCATCACGATCGACGGTCCAGGATTGGCTGCCCAAACGAGCATCGCGTGGGGCTGTGCAGCCCGGATCCGCAGCAGTTGCGGCGACATATTCGTGTCCTGCGGCCCGAAGGTTTCTTCGCTCACGATCGTGATGCCATACTGGTTGGCCAGGTCGCGCGCGATGGTCCCGCCGGACTGGCCGAACGCGTCGAGCGAGTAGATGAGCGCCACCTTGCTTAGCTTGCGCTCGCGGAAGTCGCTGAGGATGTTCTCCACCACGAGTCGGTCCGTCGGAGATGTGGCGAAGACGTAGGGCGTGGTCGGCTTGGTGATGGGTTCCGCGCCACCAAAGGTGATGTTCGGCACCTGCATCTGGTTGGCGAGCGGGACCACCGCCAACGATTCGCCGCTGGTCGAAGGACCCAGGACGATGTGCACGTTGTCGTTCTCGACCAGCCGCCGGAAAAGCTGCACGGCCTTCGTCGTGTTGCCCTCTGTGTCATAGATCGTGAGCTGTACGGGATGCCCGTCGATGCCGTTCGGCCCGAGGTTTTCGACCAGCACCCTCAGCGCCTTCTCCGCTGGCCCGCCAAACACCGCGGCGGGACCGCTCAAAGCGATCATCGCCCCGATACGGATCGGATCCTTCTGCGCGGCGGCGAGGCCAGGCAATGCCAGACCGACGGCGAGCGCGGCGCCCGCCAAGATCTTCCTGATGGTCATGGGTGTTCTCCGTCCGATCACAAGCGCCCGATGTGGCGCAGGCTGGGTTCCAGGCTCGCGAGCGTCCCGCGGTAAGGCTCCAACTGCGACATGTCCGAGATCCGCGGGTAGGCCTCGCCCACCATGTCCAGATCGATCGGCTGCGCCGGGTCGAACTGCACGCCGGGAGACTTGTAGTAGCCGATCTTGAAGAAGTAGCCGCCGCACGCGTTGACGACCTCCCCGGTCACCTTGCAGTCCTCGCTGGCGAACCATCCGACCATCGGCGCCACAAGTTGCGGCGACATGTTGCGGGCAAGCTCTGCCCGGATGAGTCCCTTGCTCATCCGGGTGTCGGCGCTGGGCGCCACCGTGTTGATGAGCACGTCCTTGTCGGTACACGACAGCTTGACGCAGTTCATCAGCCCCACCATCGCCGACTTTGCAGCGCCGTAGACCGCCTGATTGACATGGCCCATGAGACCACTGGCCGAACTGGTCAGCACAATCCGTCCATAGCCCTGCGCCAGCATCGGCACCAGCGCCGAACGCGTACAGTAAAGCGTCCCCATGAGGTGGACGTCGATGACCTTCTGCAGCGCGTCGAGCGGCATGTCTTGCAGCAGAGACTCCCGCAGGATGCCCGCGTTGTTCACCAGCACGTCCAGTCGACCCCATTCGCTCAGCGCTGCGTCTACCATGCGCTGGGCACCGGCCGTGTCGGCGACGCTGTCGAAGTTCGCGATTGCGGTGCCGCCCTGGGCGCGGATCTCGCGCACGACCGATTCCGCGGCCTGCGATGACGACGGAGAGTCGCCGCCGACACTGCTGCCAAGGTCATTCACCACGACCTTGGCGCCGCGCTGCGCAAGAAGCAGCGCGTATTCGCGCCCCAGCCCGGCACCCGCCCCGGTGACAAGAGCCACCCGGTTGTCGAATCTGATCATCTACGCCTCACTCGGCTCGGACAAACTTGCCCGACCTGATCTGCATGATGACGATCGCTTCCTTGGTCAGCCCGCGGTGGTCATCAGCGCGCATCTGACGGCAGCCGTTGGATCCGCACATCTTCACGCTTTCCAGAGCGTCCCTGAGGCTTTCTCGCGTCAGCGGGCCCTTCAGGTTCTTCACCGCCTCCTCCAGGATCAGGATGTCGTCCAGCCCGTGGCCCGACGCCTGGTCGGAGACCTGGCCGGTCTTTTCCTTGTAGAGCTTGTTGAATTTCAGGAAGATGGGCTTGCGCGGATCCTCGTCCGGCAGCGCTTCGGGCGCCACGATTGGAAGGGTGGACGCATAGAAGCCTTCGGCTGCCGCACCGGTCTGCTGGATAAAGCCGAGCGTCGCATTGGCGGTGCTGACGAAAAAGGGCTTCCTCAGCCCCATTTCCGCGGCGTTCTTGGCGACGATGGTGGGGCCGGGGTTGGCAGACCACATGATGATCGCATCGGGGTTCTTCTCGCGAATGCGCAGCAGCTGCGGCGTCATGTTCGTGTCCTGCGAAGCGAAGGTTTCGACGCCGGCCAGCTCCAGCCCCATCTTCGGGACAAGCTCCTCCGCGATCTTCCCGCCGGATTGCCCGAAGCCATCGAGCGAGTAGATGACCGAGACCTTCTTCCATCCCCGCTGCTTGATGTACGAGACGATGGACTCCACCATGATTCGATCTGTCGGCGGCAGCGCAAACATGTAGGGGGTCACGGGCTTGGTGATGGCTTCCGCGCCGCCATGGCTGATCGTGGGCACTTTCAGCTGGTTGGCAATGGGAAGCAGTGCGAGGGACTCCCCGCTGGTCGACGGGCCGAGGATCACGTGCGCCTGGTCGGTTTCCGCCGCCCGACGAAAAAGCTGGGCGGCTTTGGTGGAGTTCCCTTCGCTGTCATAGATGGTCAGCTTGACTGGTCGCCCACCTATGGACTTGTTGGGGAGGTTATCGACCATCACCCTCAATGCCTTCTCCGCCGGCGCTCCGTAGATGGAGGCCGGCCCGCTCGTCGCGATGACTGCGGCGATGTTGAAGGTTTCCTGTGCGATCGCAGCAGACGCCCCGAAATGGGCGATCAGACCGACCGCGAGATGGGCAAGCAGTTTCATCGTGGATCCGTTCAGAGGTTGGGTGAGTTCAAGCCGGCGCGGACGCTCGCGCACGGGGGTTTCCGGCCGCTTTGGAATGGCCGAGAAATGCTTCGACCGTCGCCGAGTCGGCGAGCAGTTGTGTAGAGGTGCCGCTCGCGGTGATGCGGCCGTTGGTCAGGACATAGCCGCGATCAGCCAATGCCAGTGCGGCGCGCGCGTTCTGTTCGACCAGCAGGATCGACAGGCCCAGAGTCGCCCTCAGCTTGCGCAACGTCTGGAAGATGTCGGCAATCACCAAGGGCGCCAGGCCCATCGACGGCTCGTCCAGCAACAGTAGCCTAGGCCTGGCCATCAGGGCACGGCCGATCGCGAGCATCTGCTGCTCCCCGCCCGACATGAGGCCCGCCAGCTGGGTTCTTCGCTCTTTCAGGCGCGGAAAAAGCGCTAGAACGGAGTCGAGGGTCTCCTGAAAGTGGCCAGCTTGGCTGTACGCCCCCATCTCCAGGTTCTCCATGACGCTCATGTCCGGGAAGACAAGGCGCCCCTCTGGTACCTGGACCAGCCCCGCACGAACGATCCGGCTCGCACGACGGCCGCTCATGCGCTCATCGAAGAACACCACCTGGCCCGCAGATGCAGGGACCACGCCGCTGATCGCGTTGAGGGCCGTCGACTTGCCGGCACCGTTGGCACCGATCAGGCAGACGATCTCGTTCTGCCCGACGCTGAGGCTGGCGTCGGCCAAGGCCTCGATGGCGCCGTAGCGCACACTCAGGTTCCTGACTTCAAGCATCGCCGCCCTCCAGCACGGCTTCGGTGCCCAGGTACGCATCGATGACATCCTGGCTCTGCTGCACAACCTCTGGCGTGCCCTCCGCGATCTTGCGTCCGAAATTCATCACGACGACTTTTTGTGAGTAGCCCATGACCATATCCATGTCGTGCTCGACGAGCAGCACGATCAGACCTCCCCGCGCGAGGTCATGGATGAGCTCAGCGAGTTCAGAAGTCTCCCTGGAGTTCAGGCCGGCCGCCGGCTCGTCGAGAAGCAGTACCTTGGGCTGCATGGCAAGCGCACGGGCGATCTCTACACGTCGCTGCAGGCCGTAGGCGAGATCCGTGGCCGGCCGCTGCAGGAGTTCTTCAGGCAAGCCCACCTTTGCGATCGCATCGCGTGCGCGCTCTTCGATGCGTCGCTCGTCGGCACGCGCCCCCCCAAGCCGGAGCATCGAACCCACGAATCCGCTGGAACCCCCCAGGTGCGCGCCGACCATGACCGTGGACAGGACATCCATGTCGTCGAACAGCTGCGGGCTCTGGTAGGTTCGCGTCAGGCCGAGCGACGCGAGCTCATGGGGCGTGCGGCCCGAGACATCAGTGTCGAAGAGCCTGCACTGCCCGTGGTCAGCACGGACAACGCCGCTCACAAGATTCAGCAACGTGGTCTTGCCGGCGCCATTGGGCCCGATCAGGGCAGTGATCTCTCCGGGGGCAGCCGTGAAGCCCACACTGTCGACGGCGCATAGTCCCCCGTAGCGCTTGGTCAATCCCGTCACGACCAGGCTCATTTCGGGCCCCCCCGGCGAATCATCGCCTTGATGCCGTCCACGATGGCCTTGCCGAAACCATCGGGCATGAAAATCATGACCAACGTCATGATGGCGCCGTAGATCAGCAATTTGTATTGCTCGAAGTTCTCCAGCAGGCTTGGCAGGATCGTCACCAGCAAGGCGCCGAACAGGGCGCCCCAAACTGTTCCGACCGATCCCACCACGATCATGATGAGGAGCTCGATCGAAAGTCCGACGTTAAAGACGCTCGCGTTGAACGCACTTTGGAAGTGTGCGAACAGCGATCCGGCGAGGCCGGTGAGCGCCGCTGCCAGCGTGAACACGGCGACCTTGTAGCCAACGACATCCACGCCGGTGCCCGCTGCAGCAACTTCCGACGCCTTCAGCGCTTTGAGGGCACGGCCGATGCGGCTATGGGCCAGATTCACCACGAGGACCATGACCGCGCAAAGCACGACGGCGACGAGCCAGTAGAAGCGCGACGGTTCGTCCAGCACCCATGGACCGACCTTGTAGGGGGCGAGGCCCAGAATGCCCGGATCCAGCCCCCCCGTGATGCTGCGCAGTTGCGCGAACAAGATGAAGCAGATGACGCCGAACGCCAAGGTGCCCAAGGCTAGGTAGTTCGTCGTCAGTCGCAGCAGCGGCCTCGCGACCAGCCAACCGAAGCTTCCCGACAGGGCGATCGCGGCGACAGTACCGATCCAGGACGGCAGCCCCAGGCGCATCACGACATAGGCACTCGCATAGGCTCCGACACCGAAGAACGCCCCCTGCCCAATAGAGATCTGTCCCGCGAACCCGAACAGCAGCGTCATGCCGAGCGCGGCGATGGCGAAGATGCCCGAGTAGATGAGCATCGTCAGATAGAAGGAGCGTCCCACCGTCAAGCCAATCGCCGCCGCGACGATAGCCAGAATCCCGATGCCTACGAGATCACGTGTGCGGCGCTGCGAGACGGGGCTCGCGGGATTGGACGAGCGGCCCGAATTCATCGTTCCCATGCTCACGACGTCGGTTGCGGGCTTCATACGCGCTTGGCTTCCACTCGACCCAG
Source organism: Xylophilus ampelinus (assembly GCF_901875635.1). GTDB lineage: Bacteria > Pseudomonadota > Gammaproteobacteria > Burkholderiales > Burkholderiaceae_C > Xenophilus. The sequence continues at coordinate 21,924 of NZ_CABFMN010000070.1, forward strand.
CAGACCACTAGGCCAGGCGAGCAGGAGCGCCAGCAGGATGGCGAGCGCGACGGCGTCCTTGTAGCCGGACGAGAGATAGCCGGCAGATAGGCTTTCCAGCACGCCGATGAGAAGGCCCCCGACGACAGCGCCGACGGGACTGCCGAACCCGCCGAGCACAGCCGCCGCAAAGCCTTTCAACCCGAAGGTCAACCCGTACTCGTAGAAAGCGGCCCCCACGGGTGCCACAAGAGCGCCGGCGATCGCACCGACCGCCGCGGCCATGGCGAATGCGAGTGCCGACATGAACCGCGGCTCGATGCCGCACAGCGCTGCAGCCCGGGCGTTTTGGCTCGCCGCCCGCATGGCCTTGCCGATGCGTGTTCGCAGGTACAGGTAAGTTAGCGCGGCGCTCACAACGGCCAGCGTCAGCAGGATCCAAATCGACTGAGAGCTCAGGTACACGTCCCATGCCCGGAAGTCGGGGATGACTCCAAATGCCGGCATGAACAGCACGTCGCGGCCCGCCGTCACCTGCATCAGGCCACGGTAGAGCACGCTGAAGCCGATCGTGATCATCGCGTAGCCCAGGATGGTCTTGCGGCGGGCCTGCTGCAGACCGAACTGGTCCAGTGCCACCCCAAGCGCCGTGACCGCGACGATCGCCAGGGCCACAGCCAGCAGCTGGTTGAGCTGCGCCTGGGCAACCAACGTTGCCGCGACGAGGCCGCCCATCATGACGAAGTCGCCATTTGCGAAGTTCGTTACCCGCGTTGCGTTGAAGACGATGGTGAAGCCCAGTGCGGCAAGGCTGTAGACCGCGCCGATCGCGACGCCCGACAGAAGAATCTGCGCCAGTTGTGACATGGCAAATCAGCGGGTTGAGGCCCTGGGCGCTCGATTGGATTTGGGATGTGGGCGACGCACGCGATGTCTCCGGTTTTGGTTCCGAATCCTGCGGACCTCGATGGAAGTCCCGGATCGGCCCGTTTAGGTCACATGGCGGGGAAGTTTTGTGTATACCGGTTGACCTGTCAATAGTACTTCTCTGCGGGTTTTCCTCGATTCGGCGACCCGCTAGGATGAAAGACCTGTCTATAAAACTTCGGCCGAGACGCCCATGACCTCCACGGAAACCCGCCGCTCGACCACACGCACCCGGGCATCGGCCCAATCACAGCCACCCAGGCTACAGCCTGGGCCAGTAACCCTCTATGCGCAACTCGCGGCCATCCTGCGCGACCGGGTCCTGACCGGCACCTGGAAACTGGACGACGACATCCCTACGCTCGATGAACTCGTCACCGAGTTTTCGGTGGCTCGTGTCACTGCCCGGCAGGCGATCCAGACACTGGTCGACGAGGGATTGCTGTCGAGCCAGCGGGGCCGCCGGACCTTCGTCACCTACCAAGCGCCAGCGATCGACGCCAACCCGCTTTACTCATCGACCGGTTCCATCACCTCCGATGGTTCGAACTACGCCATCGAGGTCATCCATAGCGAGCGCTTCGGCGGTCTTCCGGCGCAGTTCCAGGGCCCTGGCGTTGCGTTTCCCGAGTACATGCGGATCCGGAAGGTCGATAGCCATGATGGCATCCCTTACGCGATCTCCGACAACTTCGTCGCCATGTCCATTTACAGAAGCTTTCCGCCGAACGCGGAGCGAAAGATCAAGTTGAGTCGGCTCGTGCGGGACCACGCGCGGCCCAAGTTGGTCGAGGGGTCTGAACTCATCAAGGTGGCAACCCTCAACTATGAAGAGGCAAACCTCCTGCAGACGACTATAGGCAGTGCAGCGGCGCACGTGACGCGCACCTTCTTCGGGCCCGAACAGAAAGTGGCCTATTTCGGCCTTTTCCTGTACCGGGCGGACCGCTTCGCGATCCAGCGCGATATTTCTGACTTGCTGAAAAAAACGGCGCTCTAGCTGTGATGTCTCAATAGGTTGTTCATCCGAATGGGTCTGGGAAACTGGAGTTACCACACTTCAGAGTCACAGAGGAATCCCACCAGATGAACAGCCATAGGAATGCCAGATTGACATTGGAAGGTCGCAAGTTGCTTGTCGAGCGCATTGCAGGACTGGAGCTGTCCAGCCTGAAGGCACTCTATCCCGTTGCACCAATCGTTCGCTTCGAACGAGAGGCGCCGGGCGAGTTGCTGCACATCGACACCAAGAAGCTCGGGCGCATCGCGCAGCCCAGCCACCGCGTGACAGGCGATCGCCGAGATGCCACGCGAGACGCTGGCTGGGAGTCCGCTCATGTGGCCATCGAAGATCACTCTCGCGCGGACTTCGTGCAGATGCACGAGGACAAGCGCAAGGGATCGGCCGTGGCGTTCCTGCAGGCCGCCGTCGCTCACTACGCGGCTTTGGGCGTGACGATCAAGCACCTGATCACCAACAACGGCCGATCTATCGATCGCAACTGTTCGCCAGGACTTGTCCAGCCCTGGGCATCAAGCACTCTTTCACCAAGCCCTATCGCTCGCAGACCAACGGCAAGGCTGAGCGATTCATCCAAACCTGCTTGCGTGAGTGGGCCTATGACCGCATCTGGGCCAACAGTCATGAGCGAACTGCTTGGCTGCCGTCCTTCTTGGGCGTGCCGTCCAGCGTGTGCTGACCGATAACGCGTGGCGTTCCGATCGGCCCCTGTTCAGCTCAGCGTGCCTGGAGCTCGGCATCACCCAGAAGTTCACCAGGGCCTACCGTCCGCAGACCAACGGCAAGGCCGAGCGCTACATCCAATCGGCCCTGCGTGAGTGGGCCTCTGGTCGACGCCATGCCAACTCGGAACAGCGCCGTATGGCCTTGCCCGTGTGGAACCACTTCTACAACTGGCACCGCCCGCATCACAGCATCAACCTCGTGGCACCCATTGCTCGTCTCTCAATGGGTCGAAAGAACCTCTTGGCACTTCACAACTAGGCCCGATCGAAAGGCTTCCGATCCAACAGACAGTCGATGAACGCGCCCAGGAGCGCCGGCCGGTGCTGCCTGCTCGGGTAGTAAAGGAACAGCCCCGGGCGCGAAATCGACCAGTCCGCCAGCACCCGAACCAGCCGCCCCTGTGCCAGGAGGTCCCCCACGCCATCCTGCTCGAAGTGATAGGCGATTCCCAGCCCGTTCAGCGCAGCAGCAATGCCGATGTCGGCATGATTGGTGACGACGGGGCCGTCCACCGCCACTTCGAGCCGCTGACCTCGCTTCTTGAATTCCCAGCGATAAGGCCTGCCGTCCATCTGCAACCGCCAGTTGATGCACGCATGGTCATGCAGCTCGGCCGGTAATCTGGGTGATCCTCGGCGCGCCAGGTAATCCGGGGACGCCACGGCAACCATGTTCATGTCCGGCGTGAGGCGGACGGCGACCATGTCCTTCTCGAGCCGCCCACCCACGCGGATGCCAGCGTCGAAGCGGCCCGCGACGATATCTGCCAGCGCGTCGTCGACCACGATGTCGAGCACCACGTCAGGGTGCGCTCGATGGAAGCGTGAAAGCCGGGGCGCGATGATGGTTCTGGCTGCGATTCCCAGCGTGTTGATGCGCAGCGTGCCGCTCATCCGCCCTGTGGCCTCACTCGCTTCAGCGACTGCGACAGCCATCTCCCGAAACAGCGGAGCGATGCGCGCGTAGAGCAGCTCGCCGCTGGCCGACGCCGCGACGCTGCGGGTCGTGCGATTCAGAAGGCGCGTGCCGATGCGGGTTTCGAGCTGCCGGATGGTCTGGCTGAGTGCTGAGGGCGACAGCCCCAGATGCTCCGCCGCGCGGGCAAAACTCTGGCGCTCCACCACCGCTATGAATGCCTTCAACTCGGCAAATTCCGACCCGCGCATTATGTATTTTTCTCTACATAGATCATGCTGATTTTACGATATTCACTAGATTCTCCCTGGCATGCATCCTGAGGACCTTCACCGATTTCCATGGATCCCACATCTTGAACACCCTGACCCTCCCCGAGCCGATCGCCGCCTACTTCGCCGCCGAACACAACCCTGGAGCCCTGGCGCATTGCTTCACGGCGCAAGCGGTCATGAAGGACGACGGCCACACCTACGCCGGCATCGAGGCCATCAAGGCCTTCATAGCCGAAGCATCCGCCAAGTACGACGCCAAGAGCGTGCCGTTGGCCATCGAACGGGAGGACGGCTTCCAACTCGTGCGCGCTGAGGTCGCCGGCAATTTCCCCGGTAGCCCCATCGTTCTTTTCTACCGCTTTCGCCTCGAACGCGGCCTGATCGCATCGCTGGAGATCACGGCATGAGCTTCGACCTGCACCTCAATGGCCTGCGGGCCGTGGTCACCGGCGGCACGCTGGGTCTTGGCGCCGCAGTCGTGAGGACCCTTGCGGAGGCGGGCGCGAGGGTGGCGACATCCGCGCGCAGCGCGCCGGCGCAGCCGGTGCAGGGGGTCACCTACCTCCCTGCCGACCTGACGACGGCGGAAGGGACGGGTCTCCTTGCCCAGACCATCCTTCAGGATTGGGGCGGCGCCGACATCCTGGTCAACGTGCTCGGCGGCTCCACAACGCCCGTCGGTGGGTTCGCCGCAATCAGTGATGAGCACTGGTTCGCCGAGCTGAATCTGAACCTGATCCCTGCCGTGCGTCTGGATCGCGCGTTGCTGCCAGCGATGCTGGCTCAGGGCTCGGGAGTCATCATCCACGTCAGTTCCATCCAACGCGTGCTGCCCCTGCCCGAATCCACCACCGCCTATGCCGCGGCCAAGGGGGCCCTCACGACCTACAGCAAGGCTTTGGCAAGGGAGGTGATGCCGAAGGGCGTTCGCGTGTTGAGCGTTGCGCCGGGCTGGATCGAGACCGAGGCTTCGGTGGCGTTTGCACAGCGGATGGCTGCACAGGCCGGAACGGACTACGAAGGCGGCAAAAAAATCGTCATGGACTGGCTGGGAGGCATTCCGCTGGGCCGGCCCGCCAAGCCGCAGGAGGTGGCCGATCTGATCGCCTTCCTGGCGTCCTCGCGGTCCGCTTCGATCTCGGGGTCCGAATATCGGATCGACGGCGGCACCGTTCCCACCGTCTAGCCGACACTGTTCGCCGCGACTTCAGAGAAGGCGCGCGGCGGGAATTACCACGGCCCGAACCGGCTCGGTGAGGTGCGCGGCCACCCGGCCCCTGCCGCGCTCCCCACGTAGGCACTGGATGCAACGGCTGCGGCGCGACTGTGGACGGCCTCCAAGGCGCTGACCGGCACGGTCTTTCGTGAGGGGCCGAAGCCTTCCGATTGAATGCCCAGGCTGCCCGAGCCTCACCCGGCGCCGCGGTGGTTGCAGGCGAGGTCACGAAGCGTCTGGCAGGCCGGCGAGGTATCAACTGCGACTGGAGACGCTTCAGCGCCGCTCGCCCAGCACCTGCGGCAGCTCCGCCAGTCTGCGTACCCTGGCCCAGCCGCCGGGGCCGAAGATGCGTGTCGCGGCGCTGCTGTCGTCTCCGGCGCAGACCAGTGCGTGCACGCCGATGTCCTGCCGTCGTGCCGCCTGCACCGCATGGCGCGCGTCGGCCATGAGGTAACCGGGCTCGTGGATGTCGATGTCGTGCGCGTCGGCATCGCCCAGCAGCCACAGCATGCGCCGTGACGCCGGACACTGCGCCAGCAGGTCGATGGCATGGCGCAGGGCCGCGCCCAGCCGCGTGGAGTGCGCCGCGCGCAGCGCATGCAGGCGGCCCCGCGCGTGATCGTCCCAACGCTCGCCGGCGTCGAGCACCCGCCACAGCGTCACGGCGCGGCGGCCCTTGGACTCGAAGCCCTGCACCGCCACGGACCAGCCCGCGTCGCCGAGCGCTTGCGCCAACGCCTCGGCGGTGGCCAGTGCCAGCGGCAGGCTGGCCTCGCTCGAGGCCGAGGTGTCGATCAGCAGGAAGGCGGCACCGCCCGACGGCGCCGTGGCCGGCCGCCGGTGCACGCGGGGATCGAAGGGCAGCCGATGGCGACGCGCGGCCGCGGCATCGATGGCCGCGTCGAGGTCGAAACCCTCGCCGTCCAGCGCTCGCAGACCCGCCCGGCGGGACGGCGCCCGGGCCAGGCGGCGCAGCATGGCGACCAGGGCTGCCTGCAGCCCGGCGGGCTGTGTCGCAGCAGCACGCGCAACGGCCGGCGGCGGCCGGCGCTCGCGCACCTCGCACCACGACGCCCGGAGCCGGCCGATGCGCGCATCCCACTCGGGGTACACGCGCTCGGGCGGCACGAGCGCGGCATCCGGCGCACGGTCGTCCCGGGCCGATGGCGACGCTCCGGGGGGCCGCGCCGCCTGCTCCTGCTCGGGCGCCAGCCACAGCCAGCGGTTGTCGTCGCGGTACGAGGGCACGACGCGGTGCGTGCGCGGGTCGAAGGCCATGCGCATCTGCCCGAGGTCGTGCCCGAGCGCGGAGGCCATGCGCCGCAGCGCCAGCCCCTGCGCCGGCGAGACGACCTCGCCCGCCGCATCGAGGAAGAAGAGCGACCGCCCCTTGCGCACCCAGGGGTGCGGGTCGTCGTAGCCCGGGTCGGCGAGGGCGCGCGCCAGCCGCGCCAGCAGGGCCGCGAAGCCCTGGCCGTCGGCAGGCGATGCGGTGTGCCAGCGCATCCACAGCCCACGCAGCCCCGGCAGCGCGCGCCGCGCCAGGGCCTCGACGCGCGCATCCTCCAGCACGTCGACCAGCGCCTGCGTGACGGGCGCCACGCCGGCGCGCCCGAACAGGCGCCGCGAGAACACCAGATGCGCCGCCGCATGCGCCGCGGCGGCGCGCTGCCACGCGGCGGCCTCCGCGCCCTCGAGCCCGGGCGGTGGCGGTGGCAGGTGCAGCCCCTGTTCGCTCAGGAAGGGCGCCGCATCGGCGTCCATGCCGGACACCGGCGCATGGATCGGTGGCGCGATGTTCCACAGCAGCCGCAGGTAAGGCGCCAGGACCGCGTGGCCCGGCGCCGCAGGCAGCACCTCAGAAGGAGGCATCGATGGCCGCGGCGAGCGCCTCGGACAGCGTGGCGTCGTCGGTCAGCGGCGCCACCATCGCCATGCGACAGGCCTCGCGCGGCGCCATGCCGGCGCGCACCAGTTCCGCCGCGCGCACCAGCATGCGTGTCGACGCGCCCTCCTCCAGCCCCTGGCCCGCCAGCCGGCGGGAGCGTCGCCCCAATGCGACCAGCGCGCTGGCCAGCTCGACGTCGATGCCCACCTCGTGCATGAGGATCTGCGCCTCGTCCTCGGCCTGGGGGTGGTCGAAGGCGAGGCCGCAGAAGCGCTGGCGCGTCGCACTGCGCAGCAGGCGGCTGCCGTGGCCGGGGTTGAAGGACACCACCAGCATGAAATCGGCATGCGCCCGCAGCAGCTCGCCGCGCCGCTCCAGCGGCAGCATGCGCCGGGTGTCGGTGAGCGGGTGGATGGCGACGGCCGTCTCCGGTCGCGCCTCGGCCAGCTCGTCGAGGTAGCAGATGGCACCGTGCCGGGCGGCCAGGGCCAGCGGCCCGTCCTGCCAGCGCGTGCCGTCCGCGTCGAGCAGCCAGCGGCCCACCAGGTCGCCGGCGCCGGTGTCCTCGTGGCAGGCCACGGTGACCAGCGGCCGGCCCAGGCGCCAGGCCATGTGTTCGACGAAACGGGTCTTGCCGCATCCGGTCGGGCCCTTCAGCAGCAGCGGCAGGCGCCGCGACCACGCGGCCTCGAAGCGGACGCATTCGTCGCCCACGGCCCGGTAGAACGGCTCCTGCGCGATGCGCCAGGCATGCAACGGGTCGTGGGCGTCCATGCCGGCGCTCTGTCGGCGGTGCGGGTCAGCGGTGCAGGTTGGCCGTCTCTTCGTTCGGGATGCCCTCGATCGGCGCCTCGGCCGTGCCCACGGTGCTGCGCGTGAAGGACTCGACCATCTCCCGCGTGCCCTCCGGGTCGGACACCCACTTGCCATAGAAGGAATACGGGCAGTCGGCCACGCCCTTGTCGCCTTCGCGCGAATTGATGACGCCGGTGTAGCCGCGGTGCAGCAGCTTGAAGAGGTGGTTCTCGCTCTGCCCGTTCTTGCGGAAGTCGCGGATCAGGCCCTTGGACAGGGCGGCGTACTGCACGCCCATTTCCTCTTCGCCGCATTCGCCCAGCGTGCGGCCGTCGAAGCCGATCAGCGCCGAGTGGCCGAAGTACGAGTACACGCCGTCGAAGCCGCTCGCATTGGCCACCGCCACGTACACGTTGTTGGCGAAGGCCATGGCCTTGCTGATGAGGATCTGCTGTTCCTTGGCCGGGTACATGTAGCCCTGGCAGCGCACGATCAGCTCGGCGCCCTTCATCGCGCAATCGCGCCAGATCTCGGGGTAGTTGCCGTCGTCGCAGATGATGAGGCTGATCTTCAGGCCCTTGGGGCCCTCGCTCACGTAGGTGCAGTTGCCGGGGTACCAGCCCTCGATCGGCACCCAGGGCATGATCTTGCGGTACTTCTGGACGATCTCGCCCTGGTCGTTCATGAGGATCAGGGTGTTGTACGGCGCCTTGTTCGGGTGCTCCTCGTGGCGCTCGCCGGTGAGCGAGAACACGCCCCACACCCTGGCCTTGCGGCAGGCCTGCGCGAAGATCTCCGTCTCGAAGCCCGGCACGCTGGCCGCGTTCTCGTACATCTCGGCGCTGTCGTACATGATCCCGTGCGTGCTGTACTCGGGAAAGATCACCAGGTCCAGCCCCGGCAGGCCGGCCTTCATGCCGACCACCATGTCGGCGATCTGCTTCGCGTTCGCGAGCACCTCGGCGCGCGTATGCAGGCGCGGCATCTTGTAGTTGACGACGGCGACGCCGACGGTGTCCTTGCTGCTGGAAATGTCGCCGTGGATCATGGCTGCGCTCCGGGGGGAATGTCGATGCCGGCATTCTGGAAACCGCCGCCCGGCTGGCCCATACGTTGATTGACGTAGGGACCGGCGCCTGTCGCGCGCAGCCGCTCAGACCTTGTGCGCGGCCAGCGTCGTGCGCAGGGTACGGATGAAGCTCAGGCTGGCCGCCGACAGGGACCGCCCGCGCCGCGTGACGACCGACACGTCGCGCGACACACGCGGCCCGACCAGCGGCAGGATGGCCAGCGAGGCATCGCCCGCCGCCCGCGCGAAGGCCGAGGGCATGATGGCCGCGCCCATGCCGCTGGCCGTCATCCACAGCGCGGTCGAGAGAAAGGACACCTCGTGCACCACGTCCAGCGCCACGCCGGCGCGCGCCGCCGCTGCCTCGATCTGCGGACGGATGCCATAGCCGGGCCGCACGGTGGTGAGTGGTTCGCCCGCCAGGGCGCGCCAGCGCACCGAACGCCGCGCTGCCAGCGGATGGGTGCGCGGACACACCAGCGCCAGGTGATCGCGCAGCAGCATCTGCGTGTCGACCTCGGCACCCGGCCGCTCGGGCGTGCCGATGCCGAAATCCACGTGCTCGCCGATGACGCGCGAGACGAACTGGTCGGGCGCGCAGTCGTCCACCAGCACCCGCACCTGCGGATGGCTGCGTGCGAACGCGCGGATGGCCTCGGGCAGCAGGAAGGACGCCAGCGTGGGCGTGATGGCGACGCTCACGCGCCCGCGCTCCAGTTGGGCCAGCTCGCGAAAGCCGGTGGACAGCGCGTCGACGTCGCGCAGGATGCGCTCGGCCACCGGCAGCATCTCCGAGGCGGCGGCCGTGGGCTGGAGCGAACGCGTGGTGCGGTCGAAGAGGCGCGCGTCCAGGCCATCCTCCAGCTGGCGGATCAGCATGCTCACGGCCGATTGCGTGACGAACAGCTGCTCGGCCGCCGCACCGAGCTTGCCGAGGCGGTGCACCTGCACGAAGGCACGCAGCTGCCGGATCGTCGGCGCGAAGGTCGTATTCATCAGCTCATCTTCAGAATGGTTTCGAATTTATTGATTTACGAATGAATTCATCGCGGTTTCAATGTGGAAAACACCGAAATCGGAGACACGCATGCATCCCTCTTCAGGCCGCGCGAGCGCGCGGCCCTGCCTGGTCCGCCGCCGCGCGTTGGGCACGCTGGCTGCAGGCGCGATCGCGCTGGCCGCTCCGCTGCATTCACTGGCACAGGCCGACTACCCCAACAAGCCGATCCGCGTGGTCGTCACCTTCCCGCCCGGCGGCAGCTCGGACGCCGTGTTCCGGATGCTGGTGCCCCGGTTGAACGAGCACCTTGGCCAGCCGGTGGTGGTGGACAACCGTCCGGGTGCGGGCGGCAACGTCGGGCTCACGCTGGTGGCCCGCGCGGCGCCCGACGGCTACACCCTGGGGCTGGGTGCAGCCGGTGCGCTGTCGGCCAATGCGAGCCTGTACGCCCAGATGCCTTTCGACCCGGCGCGCGACCTCAAGCCGGTGGCGATGGTGGCGGGCATCCCCTTCGTGCTCGTGGGGCACCCCTCGCTGCAGCCCCGTACGCTCAAGGCACTGATCGAGCAGGCCAAGGCAGAGCCGCGCAAGCTGTCGGTGGCGCACGGCGGCAATGGCACGGCCATGCACCTGTCGGCCGCCCTGTTCTCGCAGATGGCCGGCGTGCAGCTGGTCGAAGTGGCCTACCGCGGATCGGGCCCGGCCGCGCTCGACGTGCTGGGCGGCCAGGTGCCGCTGGGCATCGTCGACCTGCCCTCGGCGCTGCAGCAGATCCGCGCCGGCAAGCTGATCGCCTATGCCGTGACCAGCGCGGCGCGCCTGCCGATGCTGCCCGACGTGCCAACGATGTCGGAAGCCGGTGTGCCCGGCTACGACTCCACCGGCTGGTTCGGCATCGTCGCGCCGGCGGGCACGCCCGATGCCATCGTCACCCGGCTGAATGCCGAGATCAACGCCGGCCTGGGCGACGAGGCGACGCGCGCCGCCATGCGCAACCTGGGCGTGGAGCCGGCGCCGCAAAGTCCTGCCGCCTTCGCGCGCTACATCGGCAGCGAAAGCACCAAGTGGGCCCATGTCATCCAGCGCGCCGGCATCAAGCTCGACTGAACCCCTCTCCTCGACATCCGCAGCCCATGAGCCTCGAGACACCCACCACCGACGTCCTGATCGTCGGCGCCGGCCCGGTCGGCCTCACCCTCGCGATGGACCTCGCCTCGCGCGGGGTGCGCGTCACCCTGGCCGAGACCCGCCGCCGGGGCGAGCCGCCCAACGTCAAGTGCAACCACGTGGCGGCGCGCACGATGGAGCAGTTCCGCCGCCTCGGTGTTGCCGCCCAGGTGCGCGACGCCGGACTGCCCGCGGACCACCCCAACGACGTCGTCTTCCGCACCACCTTCACCGGACAGGAGCTCACGCGCATCCCGATCCCGAGCCGGCGCGAGCGCTACACCGCCACCGGCGGCCCCGACACCTGGTGGCCGACGCCGGAACCGCCCCACCGCATCAACCAGATCTACCTGGAACCGATCCTGCTGGAACATGCCGCGAGCCGGCCGGGCGTGACGCTGCTCAGCCGCACGCAGGTGAGGGGCTTCGCGCAGGACGCCGACGGCGTGACCGCGACCGCGCTCGACCTGGACGACGGCAGCACCCGCACCCTGCGCGCGCGCTACCTGGTCGGCTGCGACGGCGGCAGCTCGATGGTGCGCAAGGCCATGGGCGCGCAGTTGGCCGGCACGCCGGTGATCCAGCGCGTGCAGTCCACCTACATCCGCGCCCCGGGGCTGCGCGAGCGGACCCAGGGCACCGACGCCTGGTGCTGCTACGCCGTCAATCCGCGGCGCTGCGGCACCGTGTTCACCATCGACGGCGGCGACCATTGGCTGGTGCACAACCACCTCAATCCGCACGAGCCGGAATTCGACTCGGTCGACCGCGACGCGTCGATCCGCGAGATCCTGGGCGTGGAGGCCGACTTCCCCTACGAGGTCATCAGCAAGGAGGACTGGGTGGGCCGGCGGCTGGTGGCCGACTGCTTCCGCGCCGGCCGCGTGTTCATCGCGGGCGACGCCGCGCACCTGTGGGTGCCCTACGCCGGCTACGGCATGAACGCCGGCATTGCCGACGCCGTCAACCTCGGCTGGCTCCTCGGCGCGTGCCTGCAAGGCTGGGCCGACGAGGCCATCCTGGATGCCTACGAAGCCGAGCGCCAGCCGATCACCGAGCAGGTGTCGCAGTTCGCGATGGAGCATGCGCAGAAGATGATCCGGGCGCGCGGCGCGGTGCCCCCCGACCTGGAAGCGCCGGGGCCCGAAGGCGAGGCGCTACGCGAGGCCGTGGGCCGCGAGGCCTACGAGCTCAACGTGCAGCAGTTCTGCTGCGCCGGCCTGAACTTCGGCTACTTCTACGATGCCTCGCCCATCATCGCCGCCGACGGCGAAGCTCCTCCTCCGTACAGCATGGGCGGCTTCACGTCGTCGACGGTGCCTGGCTGCCGGGCGCCGCATGTGTGGCTGGCCGACGGGCGCTCGCTCTACGACGCCTTCGGTCCCGGCTACACGCTGTTGCGACGCGACCCGACCGTCGACGTCGCACCGCTGCAGGCGGCCGCGCAGGCCGTCGGCATGCCGCTGACGCTGGTCGACGCCACGGAGGACGAACTGCCTTCCGAGGCCGGCTACCGCCACGCGCTGGTGCTGTGCCGCGCCGACCAGCACGTGGCCTGGCGTGGCGACCGGCTGCCGGCGGACGCAGGCGCCCTGGTCGCGCGGCTGTGCGGACGGGCCGAGGCCCGCGTGCCGGCCCTCAGTGACTGATCATCCAGGGCCGCTTCGACGGGAAAGCCTTGGCACCGTTGGGTGCCGTCACCGTCGCCTTGCTGCGGCCCGGGCTGCAGCAGCCGCAGCCGGCCGGGTGGCGCAGCCGCTGGTAGTCGCGCGAACTCTTGGGCTCGTGCCGCGCGCGCTCGTTGACGTCCATGGCACGCCGCGTGCCGCCGTCGAGCAGCGCCAGCCGCGGCGCGCTCGCCAGCACCCGCGGCGAGAGCGCGGCGCACACCGGGCAGGCCGCGGGCTCGTTGCGTTGGCTCATGCTGCGGAAGGCATCGAAGCCCCCGCAGCCGGCGCATTCGTACTCGTAGGCCGGCATCTCAGAGCAGATCCTGCGAGAGCGGCATGTCGATGCTGCCGTCCAGGAACTTCGTCGGCCCGGCGGCGCTCGGGTTGATGTCGAAGTCGAAGATCTGCGTCGGCAGCCACAGCGTGGCACAGGCGTTGGGCACGTCGACCACACCGCTGATGTGGCCCTGCACGGGCGCCGTGCCGAGGATCGAGTAGGCCTGGGCGCCCGAATAGCCGAACTTCTTCAGGTACTCGATAGCGTTGAGGCAGGCCTGGCGGTAGGCCACGTTCACGTCGAGGTAGTACTGCTTGCCGCTCTCGTCGACGCTGATGCCCTCGAAGATCACGTAGTCGTCGTAGACCGGCTTGATCGGGCTGGGCTTGAAGATCGGGTTCTTGATGCCGTACTTGGCCATGCCGCCCTTGATGATCGACACCTTCATGTGCACCCAGCCGGCCATCTCGATGGCACCGCAGAAGGTGATCTCGCCGTCGCCCTGGCTGAAGTGCAGGTCGCCCACCGACAGGCCCGCGCCCTCGACGTAGACCGGGAAGAAGATCTTCGAGCCGCGCGACAGATCCTTGATGTCGCAGTTGCCGCCGTGCTCGCGCGGCGGCACGGTGCGCGCGCCGGTGGCCGCCGCCTTGGCCTTGGCCTCGCCCGTGAGCTTGCCCATGTGCGCGGTGCCGGCGAAGGGGGGGTTGGCCAGGCCGCTGGTGGCCGGATCGGAGTCGATCAGCGCCTGCTCCCGCGTGTTCCACACCTCCAGCATCTTGGGGTCGGGCAGGCAGCCGATCAGGCCCGGGTGGATCAGGCCCGCGTACTTCACGCCCGGCACGTGGCGCGAGGTGGTGAACATGCCATGGAAGTCCCAGATCGACTTCTGCGCCTGGGGGAAATGTTCGGTCAGGAAGCCGCCGCCGTTCTTCTTGCTGAAGAAGCCGTTGAAGCCCCAGAGGCTGTCGTCCTTGGCACCGATGTCCAGCAGGTCGACCACCAGCAGGTCGCCGGGCTGGGCGCCCTTCACGCCCACCGGGCCGCTGAGGTAGTGCACCGTGGTCAGGTCGATGTCGCGCACGTCGTCGGCGCTGTCGTTGTTCTTGATGAAGCCGCCGGTCCAGTCGTAGGTCTCCAGCTTGAAGTCGTCGCCCGGGTTCACCCAGCAGGCCATCGGGATGTCCGGGTGCCAGCGGTTGTGCACCATCTCGTTGCTGGGCGCGGGCTGCGAAAGGTCGACCTTGATCAGGGTGTCGGGCATTTGGGAAGGCTCCTGGTTGAAATGGCGGGAGGGAAAGGCGGGGCGGTCAGACCGAGAGGTAGGCCTTGATGTGGGCTTCGTCGGTCTTGTCGCGGGCGGTCTCGTGCACGAGGCGGCCGCCCTCGATCACGAAGAGGCGGTCGGCCACGTCCATGGCGAAGGACAGCACCTGCTCCGATACCACGATGGTGATGCCCTTCATGCGGCGGATCTCGTTGAGGGCGCGCGCGATGTCCTTGATGATGGAAGGCTGGATGCCCTCGGTCGGCTCGTCCAGCAGCAGCACCTTGGGCTCGGTCACCAGGGCGCGGGCGATGGCCAGCTGCTGCTGCTGGCCGCCCGAGAGGTTGCCGCCCTTGCGCCGCTTCATGTCGAAGAGCACCGGGAAGAGCGCGTAGATCTCCTCCGGGATGCGGCGGGTCCTGCTGTTCTCCAGGCCGGTCTGGATGTTCTCCTCCACCGTCAGCGTCGGGAAGATCATGCGGCCCTGCGGCACGTAGGCGATGCCCTTGGCCACGCGGCGGAAGCTCTCGTCCTTGGTCACGTCCTGGCCCGCTACCTCGATGCGCCCGCTCTTGACGGGCAGCACGCCCATCAGCGACTTGAACAGCGTGGTCTTGCCCATGCCGTTGCGGCCCATGATGGCCACCGTCTCGTTCGCCATGCCCTCGAAGGAGACGCCGTGCAGCGCCTCGCTCTGGCCGTAGGCGACATGCAGGTCCTCGACCTTCAGCATCACGTTGCTCATTGCTGCTCCTTCAGTGGCCGAGGTACACGTCGATGACCTTCGGGTCGGCCTGCACCTTTTCCATCGGCCCTTCGGCCAGGATCTTTCCCTGGTGCATCACGGTGACCTTGTGCGCGATCTGCTTGACGAAGTCCATGTCGTGCTCGATCACGATCACGGCGCGGTTCTGGCAGATGCGCTTGAGCAGCTGCGCCGTCAGCTCGCGCTCCTTGGCGCTCATGCCGGCGATGGGCTCGTCCAGCATCAGCAGCTCGGGCTCCTGCATCAGCAGCATGCCGATCTCCAGCCACTGCTTCTGGCCGTGGCTGAGCAGTCCGGCCTCGGTCTCCAGCCGGTCGGCCAGGCCGATCTCCTCGGCCACCACCTGCACGCGGGCCTTCACCTCGTCGGTGCACCGGAAGGCCAGCGCGCCCAGCACCGAGCGGCCCGCGGGGTACGACACTTCCAGGTTCTTGAACACCGAGAGGTTCTCGTAGATGGAGGGCGTCTGGAACTTGCGGCCGATCCCCAGGCGCACGCGCTTGTGCTCGGCCATGCCGGTCAGCTCGGTGTTCTTGAACTTGATGCTGCCCGCGCTGGCCTTGGTCTTGCCGCAGATCAGGTCCAGCAGCGTGGTCTTGCCGGCGCCGTTGGGGCCGATGATCACGCGCAGTTCGTTGCGGTCGATGTAGAGGGTCAGCGTGTCGATGGCCTTGAAGCCGTCGAAGGACACCGTGAGGTCTTCCACGGCGAGGGCGAAGTCGGTGTTGCTCATGGGTGTCGGCTCCTCAAGCGCCCTGCCCGCTCATGCCCTCGGGCAGTTCGGTGGCGGACTCCTTGCCGTCGCGCGGCGGCAGCGCTTCGGGGTAGGCGGCATGGGCAGCGGCCACGCGCGCAGCATCGGCCTTGCGCTCCATGCGGCTGCGCTTCCACCAGGGCTTGATCTTCTCGTCCCAAAGGCCGGCCAGGCCCATGGGGAAGGCCATGGTCACGCCGATGAACAGGCCCGCCATGAGGAAGAGCCACAGGTCCGGGAAGCTTTCCGAGAAGAGCGTCTTGCCGGCGTTGACCAGCAGCGTGCCGTACACCGCGCCCACCAGGCTCATGCGCCCGCCCACGGCCGCGAAGATGACCATCTCGATCGAAGGCACGATGCCTACGAAGCTGGGCGACATGAAGCCCACCTGCAGCGCGAACATCGCGCCGCCGATGCCCGACAGGCCGGCCGCCAGGCAGAAGGTGAAAACCTTGAAGTTCGACACGTCGTAGCCCGAGAAGCGCACCCGGTCTTCCTTGTCGCGCATGGCCAGCAACAGCGTGCCCAGCTTGCTGGTCTGGATCCAGCGGCACAGCACGATCGAGCCGATCAGCAGCGCCACGCAGACGAAGTAGAGGATGTACTTGGCGCTGTCGGTGCGCGTGTCCCAGCCCAGCAGCGTCTTCAGGTCGGTCATGCCGTTGACGCCGCCGGTGTAGCCCTGCTGGCCGATGATGAGGACGGTGCAGATCAACGCCACCGCCTGCGTGATGATGGCGAAGTACACGCCGCCCACACGCCGCTTGAACATCGCGAAGCTGATCAGCCAGGCCAGCGCCATCGGCACCAGCACCACCGCCAGCAGCGCCAGCGGCAGGCTCTTGAAGGGCACCCAGAACGCCGGCAGCGAGGTGATCTGGTTCCAGTCCATGAAGTCGGGGATGCCCGGCGTGGACTGGATCTTGGTGCTCTCGGGGTCCGAGGCCTCGAGCTTGAGGAACATCGCCATGGCGTAGCCGCCCAGGCCGAAGAACACGCCCTGGCCCAGGCTCAGCACGCCGCCGTAGCCCCACACCATCACCAGCCCGACGGCGACGAAGGCGTAGCAGAGGTACTTGCCCACCAGGTTGAGGCGGAAGATGTCCAGCGTGAGCGGCAGCACCACCACGAGCAGCAGGGTGAGCAGCAGCAGGCTGCCGAGCTGGTAGCGCTTGATCAGGGCCTTGAGGGAGTCCATGGCGTCGTTTCGAGAGGAAGTGGAATCAGCGGCGAACCTTGGAGGCGAAGAGACCCTGCGGTCGCATCATCAGGATCAGCACGATCAGCGAGAGCGTCAGCACCTTGGCCATCGAGCCGGTCATGAAGAACTCCGAGATCGACTGCGTCTGGGCGATGCCGAAGGCCGAGACCACGGTGCCCAGCAGGCTGGCGGCGCCGCCGAAGGTGACGACCAGGAAGGAGTCGACGATGTACAGCTGCCCCGAGGTGGGCCCGGTGGAGCCGATGGTGGTGAAAGCCGCGCCCGCCACCCCGGCGATGCCGCAGCCGATGGCGAAGGTCAGGCGGTCGGTCTTCTTCGTGTCGATGCCGGTGGCATTGGCCATGGTGCGGTTGGCCACGGTGGCGCGCACCCGCAGGCCCCAGCGGCTCTTGTGCAGGGCGATCAGCACGCCGACGGTCACCACGGCCGTCAGGGCGAGCACGAACAGGCCGTTGATCGGGATGTCGACCCCTTCCATGGGCGTCCACGAGCCCATCAGCCACTCGGGGAGCGTCGGGCTCACCTCCTTAGGGTTGATGAAGGTGCGGAAGCACTGCTGCAGCCCCAGACTCACGCCCCAGGTGGCCAGGAGCGTGTCGAGCGGGCGGCTGTACAGGTGGCGGATGAGCGCCCATTCCATGAGCCAGCCCAGCGCGAAGGCCACGCCGAAGCCCAGCACGATGGCGACGGGAAAGTAGTAGGCCATGGCACCCGGCGCCGTGCGCTCGGTGAACAGGGCCGACATGTAGACGGTGTAGGCGCCGATGGCCATGAACTCGCCATGCGCCATGTTGATGACGCCCATCTGGCCGAAGATGATCGCCAGCCCCAGGCCCATGAGCAGCAGCACCGCGAAGAGCGAAAGCCCCGCGAAGCCCTGCATGAGGCCGATGTTGAGCATGTCGGAGAGAGTCATGGAAGGTCCGATGCGTTTCGACTCCTTCCCCCACTGGGGGAAGGCAGGGATGGGGGCACTCCGGGTCCATGGGGGCGCTGCGTGCCCCCACCCCCGGCCCTCCCCCAGCGGGGGAGGGAGCAGGTCCAGGGTTACTGGTAGCCCTTCGGGAACGGATCGGGCTTGATCAGCTCCGGCGACTCGGCCACCACCTTGAAGGTGCCGTCGGGCTGGCCCTGCGCGATGCGCGACTTGCTCCAGAGGTGGTGGTTGGCGTCCAGCTTCACGTAGCCCTCGGGCGCGGTCTTGAGCTCGATGCCGGGCGATGCGGCCACGACCTTGTCGACATCGAAGCTGCCGGCCTTCTCCACGGCGGCCTTCCACAGCCAGGGGCCCAGGTAGCCGGCCTGCGTCACGTCGCCGATCACCGCGTCCTTGCCGTACTTGGCCTTGAAGGCCTCGACGAACTTCTTGTTGTTCGCGTTGTCCAGCGTCTGGAAATACTTCATCGACGAGTAGAAGCCGGCGAAGTTCTCGCCGCCCACGCCGGTCATCTCGTCCTCGGTGACCGACAGCGTCAGCAGGAACTGCTTGTCGCCGGTGATGCCGGCGGCCTTGAGCTGCTTGTAGAAGGCCACGTTGGAGCCGCCAACCACCGCAGCGAAGATGCAGTCGGGCTTGGCGACCTTGATCTTGTTGATCAGCGAATTGAAGTTGGTGTGGCCCAGCGGGTAGTACTCCTCGCCCTTCACGCTGCCGAGCTTGCCCACCGTCTCGATGTGCTTGCGCGCGATCTTCATCGAGGTGCGCGGCCAGATGTAGTCGGAGCCGACCAGGAAGAAGGTCTTGGCCTTCTTCTCCTTCGCGCCCCAGTCCAGGCCGTAGATGATCTGCTGCGTGGCTTCCTGGCCGGTGTAGATCACGTTCTTGCTCTGCTCCAGGCCTTCGTAGAAGGTGGGGTAGTACAGCAGGCCGTTCTCCTTCTCGAACACGGGCAGCACTGCCTTGCGCGAGGCGCTGGTCCAGCAGCCGAAGACACAGGCCACCTTGTCGTTGACCAGCAGCTTCTTGCTCTTCTCGGCGAAGGTGGGCCAGTCGGAGGCGCCGTCTTCCTTGATGACCTTGATCTTGCGGCCCAGGATGCCGCCCATGGCGTTGATCTGGTCGATCGCGAGCTGTTCGGCCTGGATCGAGCCGGTCTCGGAGATGGCCATGGTGCCCGAGGACGAATGCAGCTGGCCCACGGTCACTTCGGTGTCGGTCACCGCCAGCTTGGTGGTGTTGACCTTGGCGGTCGGCGGGGTCTGGCCGAAGGCCAGGCCGCCCAGGCCCATCACGGGCAGGGCCGCCGCGCCCTGCAGCAGCCGGCGGCGGCGCAGCGCGAGGAGGTCGGAGGGGTCTTGGGGTCGGGACATCGAAGGCTCCAGGTTGAGTGGCGAAGGGGCCTCGCCGCACCATCGGGGTGCAGCGGGAGGTGCCGCGAAGCACCATGGCCGCCACTGTAGGAACGGCCCTACGCACGGCGAATACGTCATTCAACGTAGCGGCATGCGGCGGCCGCGGCGGCAGACTGCGCGGGCGTGCTGCGGTGTCTGCGCCCGCCCCGCGGATCGCTTCTTGCAAGACGGCTCGCCTGCCCCGCTTTCGCGAGACCCTTCGATGCAACCCCTTTCCGGCCAGAAGATCTTCCGCATCCGGCGCGACTACAACACCTGGGTCGCGAACGAGACGCTGGAGGACTACGCGCTGCGCTACACGCCGCGCAGCTTTCGCAAGTGGTCGGAATTCCGCGTGGCCAACGCCGCCTTCGGCGCCACCTCCTTCCTGGCGCTCGAGGCGATCGGCGGCGCCATCGCCCTGTCGTACGGCTTCTCCAACGCGGTCTGGGCCATCCTGGTGGTGGGCATCATCACCTTCCTCACCGGCCTGCCGATCTCGTACTACGCGGCCCGCCACGGCGTGGACATGGACCTGCTCACCCGCGGCGCGGGCTTCGGCTACCTCGGCTCGACCATCACCTCGCTGATCTACGCCAGCTTCACCTTCATCTTCTTCGCACTGGAGGCGGCCATCCTCGCGCTGGCCCTGCAGATGTACCTGGACTGGCCGCTGCCGGTGCTGTACCTGGCGTCGTCGCTGGTCATCATCCCGCTCGTGATGCGCGGCATCACGCTGATCTCGGGGCTGCAGCTGTGGACCCAGCCGATCTGGATCGTGCTGTTCTTCCTGCCCTTCCTCGCCGTGCTGGCGAAGAACCCGCAGGTGTATGCCGACTTCACCGGCCTCGTCGGGCGCGTCTCGGGCAGCAGCGGCTTCGACCCGCTGATGTTCGGCGCCGGTGCCACCGTGGCCTTCTCGCTGGTGGTGCAGATCGGCGAGCAGGTGGACTACCTGCGCTTCCTGCCCGAGAAGACGGCTGCCAACCGCGGGCGTTGGTGGGCCGCGGTGCTCATCGCCGGCCCGGGCTGGATCGTGCCGGGCATGCTCAAGATGCTGGGCGGCGCCTTCCTGGCCTTCCTGGCGCTGCAGCACGAGATCCCGGCCGAGCATGCGGTGGAGCCCACCCGCATGTACCTGGCCGGCTTCGCGTACGTGCTGAAGGACCCGGCCATGGTGATGGCAGTGACCACGCTCTTCGTGGTCGTCTCGCAGATGAAGATCAACCTGACCAACGCCTACGCCGGCTCGCTGGCCTGGTCGAACTTCTTCGCCCGCCTGACGCACAGCCACCCGGGGCGCGTGGTGTGGCTGGTCTTCAACGTGCTGATCGCCGTGCTCCTGATGACGCTGGGCGTCTTCGGCGCGCTGGAGAAGGTGCTGGGCCTGTACAGCAACATCGCCATTGCCTGGGTCGGCGCGCTGGTGGCCGATCTGGTCATCAACAAGCCGCTGGGCTTCAGCCCGAAGGTGATCGAGTTCAAGCGCGCGCACCTGTACGACATCAACCCGGTCGGCCTGGTGGCCACGCTGGTGGCGGCCGGACTGGCGATGGTGGCCTACGCCGGCCTGCTGGGGCACTGGGCCGCAGCCTTCTCGCCCTTCATCGCGCTGGCGACCGCGCTCGTGGTGTCGCCGCTGCTGGCCTGGCGCACGCGCGGGCGCTACTACCTCGCGCGCCAGGACCTGCAGCACTGGACGCCGGGCCAGAGCGTGACCTGCCACGTGTGCGACAACCGCTTCGAGGCCGAGGACATGGCCTTCTGCCCGGCCTACAGCGCGCCGATCTGCTCGCTGTGCTGCACGCTCGAGTCGCGCTGCCACGACCGCTGCAAGACCGACTCGCGCGCCGCCGAGCAGATCAGCGGCTGGCTGCAGGCACTGCTGCCGGCCCGGCTGTCGGCGCGCCTGAACTTCCGCGTGGCCCACTACCTGGTGGTGGCCTTCTCGCTGGTCGCGCTGCTGGCCACCATCATGGGCATCGTCTACGCGCAGGAGCTGATCGGCGCCGGCGGCATGCCCAACGAGGCCTTGCGCACGCCCTTCCTCAAGGTCTTCGCGCTGCTGTCGCTGGTGGCGGCGGTGGCCGCCTGGTGGGTGGTGCTGGGCAGCGAGAGCCGCCACATGGCGCAGGAGGAATCGAACCGCCACAACCACCTGCTGACGGTGGAGATCGAGGCCCACCAGCGCACCGACGCGGCGCTGCAGGCCGCCAAGGAAGCGGCCGAGGCGGCCAACCAGGCCAAGACGCGCTACGTGGCCGGCATGACGCACGAACTGCGCACGCCGCTCAACAGCATCCTGGGCTACTCGCAGATCCTGCTGAAGTCGGAGCCGGCTGCCGCCACGCCGGCCTCGGTGCACGGCGCCGTGCAGACCATCCACCGCAGCGGCGAGCACATGCTGGGCCTGATCGACGGCCTGCTCGACCTGGCGCGCATCGAGGCCGGCCGCCTGCAGCTGGAGCCGGCGCCGCTGGCGCTCCCGGCCTTCCTCGACGAGCTGGTGCGCATGGTGCGTCCGCAGGCCGAGAACAAGGGCCTCGCCTTCGTCTACACCCACCTGGGCCGTCTGCCGGACTGGGTGCATGCCGATGCCAAACGCCTGCGGCAGATCCTCATCAACCTGCTGGCCAACGCGGTGCGATTCACCGAGGCCGGCACCGTCACGCTGCAGGTGGACGCACGGCGCGAGGTGCTGCGCTTCGACGTCATCGACACCGGACCCGGCGTCGCCCCGCAGGACCGCCAGCGCATCTTCCTGCCCTTCGAGCGCGGCAGCGTCGGCCGGCGCGCGGGCGAGCCGGGCACCGGCCTGGGCCTCACGATCACCGGCCTGCTCACCTCGCTGATGGGCGGCGAACTCGCGCTGGCCGACAGTTCCAGCCGCGGCAGCACCTTCAGCGTGCGCATCTACCTGCGCGAGGTGGCCGACCCCGGCCCGCGGGCCGAGCCGC
This sequence comes from Xylophilus ampelinus, assembly GCF_901875635.1. GTDB lineage: Bacteria > Pseudomonadota > Gammaproteobacteria > Burkholderiales > Burkholderiaceae_C > Xenophilus. The sequence goes on from NZ_CABFMN010000070.1 coordinate 44,149, forward strand.
AGCGGCCCATCTCGGGCTACTTCGGCCCGCGCCGCACGCTGCTGGTGGTGGACGACCAGCCGGTGCAGCGCCAGATGCTGGCCGGCCTGCTCATGCCCCTGGGCTTCGACGTGCGCGAGGCCGCGAGCGGCACCGAGTGCCTGGACAGCCTGCGCGACCACCAGCCCTCGGCCATCCTGCTGGACCTGAGCATGGACGACATGGACGGCTGGGACACGGCCCGCCACGTGCGGGCCGCAGGCTTCGACCGGCTGCCGATCATCATCGTCTCGGCCAACGTGTTCGAGAACCAGGCCGACCGGCTGCGCGAGGCCGGCTGCCAGGGCTTCGTGGGCAAGCCGGTGATCGAATCCGAACTCATCGCCGCGCTCGAGCGGCACCTGGGCCTCGAATGGCTGGTGCACACCCCGGCGCCGCCGGTGCGCATGGACGCACCGCCGCAGCCCGGCGCCATCGCCCTGCCCGAGGAGGCCCGCGCCGAACTGCTGCACCTGGCCCAGATCGGCCACGTGCGCGGGCTGCAGCAGGCCCTGGACCGCATCGCGGCCGAGCGGCCCGAGCTGGCCGCGGCCTGCACGCAACTGCGCGGCCTGGTGTCGCGCTTCGAACTCGACCAACTCAGGAAAGTGATCGCCGATGATGCCGTCGCCCTCGACCTCTGACGCCGAACGCCCCGTCGTCCTCGTGGTGGACGATGCGCCCAGCAGCCTGGGCATGCTGTGCGACACGCTCGAATCGAGCGGCTACACCGTGCTGGTGGCCGGCGACGGCGAGAGCGCGCTGGAGCGCCTGGAGCTGGTCGTGCCCGACGCCATCCTGCTCGACGGCATGCTGCCCGGCCTGTCGGGCTTCGACACCTGCCGGCGCATCAAGGCCAACGCGGCGCTGGCGCACATCCCGGTGCTGTTCATGACCGGGCTGTCGGAAACGCCGCATGTGGTGGAGGGCTTCGAGTCGGGCGGTGTGGACTACGTGGTCAAGCCCATCCGCGCGCAGGAAGTGCTGGCCCGGCTGCACACGCACACGCGCAACGCGCGCATCACCCGCATGGCGCGCGATGCGGTCGACGTGGCGGGCATGGGCGTGGTCTTCGTCGATGCACAGGGCCGCATCGCCTGGCTGTCGCCGCAGGCCGCCGCCTGGCTGCAGGGCCTGCCGCAGGCTGCGTTGCCCGGCCACCTGCCGCCCGCCCTCGCGCCGGTGCTGCAGGGCGGCACCGAACGGCTGACCACCGCCACCGGCCAGCGCCTGTCGGCACGCAACCTGGGCACCGCCACCCTGGGCGAAACGATGCTGCTGCTGGCACATGACCGCGGACCCAGCGGCGCCTCCCGCCTGGGCGAGGCCGCCCTTACCCCGCGCGAGACCGAGGTGCTGTCCTGGCTGGCCAAGGGCAAGACCAACCGCGACATCGCCGACATCCTCGGCATGAGCCCGCGCACGGTGAACAAGCACCTGGAACACATCTTCGAGAAGCTGGGCGTGGAGACGCGCGCCGCCGCCGCGGCACTGGCCAGCGGGCATCTGGACTGACGCCAGTGGGCACCTGGACCGACGAGTGCGCCACGGCATGCGCCGTACACTGGCCCGCCGCTTTTCCTCGCCGCCGCGCCATGACCGCACCGTCCCCTGCCCTCCTCCAGGCCTTCGCGCCGACCGGCGTGCTGCGCGCCTCCATCAACCTCGGCAATCCCATCCTGGCCGGGCGCGACGCCACGGGCGAACCGGCCGGCGTCTCCGTCGACCTGGCCCGCGCGCTCGGCGCACGCCTGGGCCTGACGGTCGAGCTGGTGGTGTTCGACAAGGCGGCGCAGTCGGTCGAGGCCGTGAAGAACGAGCAGGCCGACATCGGCTTCTTCGCCATCGACCCGGCGCGTGGCGAAGGCCTGCGCTTCACCGCGCCCTATGTGCTCATCGAAGGCAGCTACATCGTGCCGGCCGCCTCGGCGCTGGCCGACAACGCCGAAGTCGACCGCGCCGGCACGCGCGTGGGCGTCGGCGCGGGCAGCGCCTACGACCTCTTCCTCACACGTGAGCTGAAGGCCGCCGCGATCGAGCGCCTGCCCAATGCCGGCGCCGTGCGCGAGGCGGCCAAGGCGGGCGTTATCGAGGTGGCGGCGGGCATCCGCCAGTTGCTCGAAGGCTGGGCGCGCGAGGACGCTTCGCTGCGCATGCTGCCCGGCCGCTTCATGGTGATCCAGCAGGCAATGGGCCTGCCCGCGGGGCACGGCGCCGAGGCGGCGGCCTTCCTCGCGGCCTTCGTCGAGGACATGAAGGCCGCCGGCTTCGTGGCCGACGCGCTGGCGCGCCACCGGATCGAAGGCGCCTCCGTCGCGCCCGCCGCCACGGCCTGAAGCGCACGTCGGCAGATCGTCACGTTCGTGACGAATTCGGCCGCAATGCCCGGCTGGCGGGCGCTGGCGGCCGATTGCGCTTTCGGAATTCGGGGCCGTTTCAGTAGGTCTTGTAGGGCAGGAACTTGCCCGAGAGCACCACGTTCACGCGGTCGCCCTTCGGGTCGGCCTCGCGCACGATGTCCATCTTGAAGTCGATGGCGCTCATGATCCCGTCGCCGAATTCCTCGTGGATCAACTCCTTGATGGTGGTGCCGTACACGTTGACGATCTCGTACCAGCGGTAGATCAGCGGGTCGGTGGGCACGGCCGTGGGCAGCGAGCCCTTGTACGGCACCACCTGCAGCCACTTCTGCTCCTCGGCGTCGAGGCCGAAGATCTCGCCGACCACCTGGGCCTGCGCGGCGTCCAGGGTCATCTGGCCCAGGCAGGCGGCCGTGACCCACTCCTTGGACAGGCCGACCTTCGTGGCCACGTCGGCCCACTGGATGCCCTTGGCGACCTTGGTGCCAATGATCTTCTCGGTAACGTCGTTGCGGTTCATGGATAGCACTCCTTGTTGTGCGGGGGGAAGCGGAAGGCCTCAGGCGGCATGCGCCCGGGTCACGAGGAAGTCGACGATGTGGTTGCGCAGCTCGTAGTAGCCGGGCATGTGGTGCAGCGTGCCGCGGGTGCGCTCTCGCGGCAGCTCGATGCGCAGCGCCTCGGCGATGCCGCCGGGCCGCCAGCCGCCGCCGGGCAGTTCGACGCCGTTGCGCATCATCAGCACGCGGTCGGCCAGGAGGATGGCCTCGTCCACGTCGTGCGTGATCATGAAGACGGTCTGCTGCGTGCGCCGCACGATGGCCACCAGTTCATCCTGGATGGTGCCGCGGGTGAGCGCGTCCAGCGCGCCGAAGGGCTCGTCGAGCAGCAGCATCTTGGGCTCGATGGCGAAGGCCCGCGCGATGCCCACGCGCTGCTTCATGCCGCCGGAGAGCTCGGACGGCTTCTTGTCCAGCGCCGCGGACAGGCCGACCATCGCCACGTATTTCTCGACGTGCGCGGCCACCTCGGCCCGGCGCCAGTCGGGCCGGCGCGACTCGACGGCGAAGGCGATGTTGCGCCGCACTGTCAGCCAGGGCAGCAACGCGTGGCTCTGGAACACCACGCCCCGCTCCAGGCTGGGGCCGGCGACCTCGCGGCCGTCCATGAACACATGGCCGGCACTGGCGCGGTCGAGGCCTGCCAGCACGTTGAGGATGGTCGTCTTGCCGCAGCCGGAGTGCCCGATGATGCAGACGAACTCGCCGCGCGCGACGTCGAAGTCGACCTCGGCGAACACCGGGCGCTGCGCCTGGAAGGACCGCGCCAGGCCCTGGACGCGAAGGAATTCCGGCGATGGGTTCGTTGCTGTCGTCGGTGCCGTCATGGTGGCCGTCATCGTTGCCTCGGGCGCTGCGTGGCCATGGTCACTCCACATAGGTCACGGCCTTCTGCAGACGGCCGAACGCGAGGTCCAGCAGCATGCCGACCACGCCGATCAGCAGGATCGCGAAGATCACGTTGGTCAGCGAGAGGTTGTTCCACTCGTTCCACACGAAGTAGCCGATGCCGGTGCCGCCGACCAGCATCTCGGCCGCGACGATCACCAGCCAGGCGATGCCCATGCTGATGCGCATGCCCGTCAGGATGGTGGGCGCGGCCGCCGGCAGGATCACCCGGAAGGCCTTGCGCAGGGGGCTCACCTCCAGCGTGCGCGCCACGTTGAGCCAGTCGCGCCGCACCGAGGCGACGCCGAAGGCCGTGTTGACCAGCATCGGCCAGACCGAGCAGATGAAGATCACGAAGATGCCGCTGACGCCGGAATCCTTGATGGTGTAGAGGGCCAGCGGCATCCACGCCAGCGGGCTGATCGGCTTGAGCACCTGGATGAACGGGTCGAGCGCCCGGTAGGCCAGCGGCGACATGCCGATCACGAAGCCCAGCGGGATCGCCACCAGGCAGGCCAGGCCGAAGCCCAGCCCGACGCGCGCGAGCGAGTAGCCCAGCTGGATCGCGATGCCCTTGTCGTTGGGGCCGTTGTCGTAGAACGGGTGCGACAGGTGCTTCCAGGCCGTGCGGCCCATCTCCAGCGGCGTGGGAAAGCCCCCGGCCTTGGCGGCGCCGGGGTCCTTGCCCATCATGCGGGCGTACTCGATCTCCTCGGCCGTCATGCCGGCGGTGCCACCGCCGGCCGCGCCCGTGGCGGTCGCCAGCTGCCAGATGCCCAGCACGACCAGCAGCAGCAGCAGCGACAGCAGCGCCGCCTTGGCGTTGAGCGACTTCATGACTTGGAGATCGCGAAGCTCTTGGCGTAGGCCGCGGCCTTGTCCGGATCGAACTCCTTGCCCATGATCTTGAACGAGGGGTACGCGCCCTGCGGCACCGGCTGGCCCAGCTCCTTCATGTACTTCTTGGCGTCGGTCAGCAGGAACACCTTCTCGGCGATCTGCTTGTAGTTCACGTCGCCCTTGACGTAGCCCCAGCGCTGCATCTGCGTGAGCATCCACACGGCCATGCTCTGCCACGGGATGGGGTCGAAGTCGGCACGGTCGGGCACCGTCTGGATCTTGCCCAGCCCGTCGGCGAAGCGGCCGGTCAGCACCTGGGCGATCACCGTCTCGGGCTGGTTCAGGTACTGCGCGGGCGCGATCACCTTGGCGATCAGCTCGCGGTTCTTGGCTTCGCGCGCCATTGCCGAGGCCGTGAGCACTGCGCGGTACAGCGCCGCGAAGGTGTTGGGGTTCTTCTGGATGAACTCGGTGCTCGTGCCGAAGGCGCAGCACGGGTGGCCGTTCCACAGCTCCTTGGTCAGGAGGTGGATGAAGCCCACTTCTTCATAGACTGCACGCTGGTTGAACGGGTCCGGTCCCAGGTAGCCGTCGATGTTGCCGGCCCGCAGGTTGGCCACCATCTCGGGCGGCGGCACCACGCGGATCTGGATGTCGGTGTCGGGGTTCAGCCCGTGCTCGGCCACGTAGTAGCGCAACAGGAAGTTGTGCATGCTGAACTCGAAGGGCACGGCGAACTTGAAGCCCTTCCACAGCTTCGGGTCGCGCTTGTCCTTGTGCTTCACGGCCAGCGTGATGGCCTGGCCGTTGGTGTTCTGGATGGTGGCCACGTTCATCGGCACCGGGTTGGAACCCACGCCCATCGACATGGCCAGCGGCATGGGGCTGAGGAAGTGCGTGGCGTCGTACTCCCGGTTCATCATCTTGTCGCGGATCAGGGCCCAGCCGGCCGTCTTGACGACGTCCACGTTCAGGCCCTCGTTGCGATAGAAGCCCAGCGGGTGCGCCATGATCAGCGGCGTGGCACAGGTGATCGGGATGAAGCCGATCTTCAGGTCCTTCTTCTCCGGCGTCTTCTTCTCCTGCGCCATGGCCTGCAGCGATGCGACCGGCAGCAGCGAGGCGATGGCGGCGCGCGCCGTGCCCGCGCCCACCGCCTTCAGGAAGCGCCGGCGCAGCGGCTCGTGCGGGAACAGCGCCTTGACCAGCGCCGCCTCGACGAAGTCGTGTGAGGCCTCTTCCACCGAGGCGGCGGCCACCGCCTGGGCCTCGCCGTGGGCCTGCGGTGCATGGTCCTGCCCGCAGGCGCAGCGCATCATCAGCGGGCGGTCGGCGTCGTAGGGATCGGCGCGGAGGGTGGTGGGCAGTCGCGGCATGGAGGCTCCTCGGGCAATGGAAGTGCCTCGTCCCATGCAACGTGCGGGCCTGTTCGGCGCCGCAGCGAGGTCTGCACGACAAAATCGTGCCGCGCCCGTCGAGGCCTTGTAGTGCTGGCCCTACAAGCCGGGCCGAAACAGCGCCGGAATCAGCTCGCCGGCGGCCGCCGGCCGTGCCGCTCGGCGTACAGCGCCAGCTCCACGTCGTTCTTGGTGCCCGTCTTTTCGAGGATGCGCGCCCGGTAGGTGCTGACGGTGTTGGGCGCCAGGCCAAGGCTTGCACCAATCTCGCTCACGCTGTGCCCCGTCGTGAGCAGGCGGAACACCTGGTGCTCGCGGTGCGACAGCGCCTCGGTGGCCGAACCGCTGCGCCCCACGGCGCCGGCCAGTGCCTCGGCCGTGGCCGGCGTGACGTAGATGCCACCGCCAGCGGCCTTGCGCACCGCGGCCACCATCTCCTCGGCATCCGCGCTCTTGTTGAGGTAACCGGCCGCGCCCAGGCGGATGCAGCGCACGGCGTACTGCCGCTCGGGATAGGTCGACAGCATCAGCACCGGCAGGTCGGGCCAGCCCGCTCGCAGGTCCTGGAGCACGTCCAGTCCATCGCTGCCGGGCAGCGCGATGTCCAGCAGCACCACGTCCACCCCCTGCGAGCCACCGAGCTGCGTCACGCGCTCGATCACTTCGGGCCCGGTGGCCGCTTCGGCCGCCACTGCGATCTCGGGGCTGCCGTTGGCCGGGTCGCCCAGCATCTGGCGCAGGCCTTCGCGCACGATGCGATGGTCGTCGCCCAGCAGGACGCGGATGGGTGTCGCCACGGCGTTGCTATTCATTCGATAGCGGCATACGCAGGCACAGCAAGCTCCCGCGGCCGATCTGGCTGGAAATCTCGACGCTGCCGCCGAAGTGCAGTGCCCGCTCCCGCATGCCGCGCACGCCATAGGACGTCGGTGCATGGAAGGCCTGCGGCGGCGCCCCGACGCCATCGTCGCGCACGTGCAGGTAGAGCGCGTCGCCCTCGAGGTGGATGTCGACCTCCACCCGCTTCGCGCGCGCATGACGACCCACGTTGCTCAGCATCTCCTGGAAGATGCGGAACACGGCCATGGCGGCCGGCCCGGGCAGTTCCAGCGACTCGTCCACCGCCATGCGCCAGTCCATCTGCAGCTCGGCCGCGCGCGCGAACTCCTGGGCCTGCCACTCCAGCGCCGCCCACAGGCCCTGGTGGTCGAGGATGCTCGGCCGCAGGTCGGTGATGATGCGGCCCACGTTGTCCACCGCGCGCTCGATCAGCCCGCTCATGTTGCTGCACTTGCAGCGCATTTGCAGGCGCATGTCCTCGGCCGCCTCGGGCGTGCGCGCCCGCTGTTCGCCCAGGCGCTTGCCGATCCAGTCGACGTCCATCTTCAGGGCCACCAGCAGGCTGCCCAGCTCGTCGTGCACCTCGCGCGCAATGCGGGTGCGTTCGTCCTCGCGCACCGACTCCATCCAGGCCGAGAGTTCACGCACCTGCTGGAGCGCGGCGCTCAGTTCCGAGGTGCGCTCGGCCACGCGCCGCTCCAGCTCGTCGCGCGACTGCTGCAATGCGTGCGCGGCCCGCCGGCGCTCGGTGATGTCGACGAAGGTGATGACGGCGCCTCGCACGGCGTCGCCGTCGAGGATCGGATGGCTCGAATACTCGACCGCGAAGGCGCTGCCGTCACGGCGCCAGAACACCTCCGTGTCGATGCGGCACGGCAGGCCGCGCCGGAAGGCGTTGAAGATCGGGCAGTCGGTGTCCGGGTACGGCGAGCCGTCGGCATGCGAATGGTGGGTCAGCTCATGCATGTTGCGGCCGATCACCGCCGCCGCATCGTGGCCGAGCAGGCGAGCGCCCGCGCGGTTGATGAACGTGCAATGGCCGTCGAGGTCGATGCCGAACACCCCCTCGCCGGTGGACTCCAGCAGCAGGCTGAGCGGATGGCCCCAGAGCGGGTCGACGCCGGGATCGGCGGCGCGGGGCAGGTTCAGCGCTTGAGACATGCACGCAAGGCATGCAACCGACATGCCATGGCGTTCACAGCAGGTCTTCGGGCAGGAAGCGCAGCAGCAGCCAGTCGCGGAAGCTCCCCAGCCAGTGGGCGCCCGGTTCGTCGGTGATGACCTTGCTGCTGCCGTCGGGGTTGTGCTCGATCCATTCCACGGCGGTCCCGCCAGCGGTGAGCTGCAGCTGGTAGGCGCCCAGCGCGCGCAGCGGCATGAAGCGCCCGACCTGCGCCGCCAGTTCCGGGCTGTCGATCAGCACGCCGATCTCGGTGTTCAGGCGCGCCGAGCGGCCGTCGAGGTTCATCGAGCCGATGAACATGCGCCGCCGGTCGACGATGGCCAGCTTGGAATGCAGGCGCCCGGTCGAGCTCTTGAAATCGCCCAGCTGGTGGTCGCGCGGGGCCAGCTTGGCGCCCAGTTCATAGACGCGGATGCCCGCCTTGAGCATGGCCATGCGGTAGCGCGCGTAGCCGGCGTATACCAGCGACTCGTCGGTGGCGTCGAGCGAGTTGGTCAGCACGATCATCTCCACGCCGTGCTTCACGCCCTGCTCCAGCATCTCCAGGCCGCGCTCGCCCGGGATGAAGTACGGCGACACCATCACCACCTGTTCGCGCGCGCCGTAGAGCATGGCGACGGTGCGCTGCGTCACGCTGTCGGCGTAGCTCGCCTCGGGGTCCTGGATGGTGATCTTCTCGGGGATGTCCGCCACCGCGCGGCCGTCGCCCGGCGTCTGCTCGAGCCGGCCGGCCGAGAGCTGCGCCGCGATGGTGGGATGGCCGAGCACGTCGGTGTAGCGCTCGGGCAGGGGCTCGCGCTTGCCGCGCAGGTGTTCCTGCAGCCACTCACGCGTGCCCTCGCCGTCGATGGGCAGCCGCACCAGCGAGCCGATGGGCCGTACCTGGGCGCTGTTCCAGTAGTCGTCGAAGGAGGCCGACAGCTCCGGCACCACGGGCCCGGTGGCCAGCACGTCCATGTCGATGAAGTTGGCCACGTCGCTGCGCATGAAGTACTCGTCGGCGATGTTGCGCCCGCCCGTGATGGCCACGCTGTTGTCGGCCACGAAGAGCTTGTTGTGCATGCGCCGGTTGATGCGCCGCACGTCGCCCAGCGACAGCGCGAGCCGCAGCGTCAGCGGGCCAGTGCGCACCGCCAGCGGGTTGAACAGCCGCAGCTCGAAGTTGGGTTGCGAGGCCAGCGCGGCGAAGAGCTCGTCCTTGCCCGCGGTGTAGAGATCGTCGACCAGCAGCCGCACCCGCACGCCCCGCCGCGCGGCCTGCAGCAACTCGTGCAGGAAGAGCAGGCCCGAGCCGTCCGCCTGCAGGATGTAGTACTGCGCGTCGATGCTCTTCTGGGCCTGGCGCGCGAGCGCGACACGCGCATTGAGCGCCGTCGGTCCCTCGGGCATGAGCTGGAAGCCCGAGAGCGCGTCGGGCCCGGTGCCGGGCGGCGTGCTGGCCTTGGCGATCTGCGCCAGTCGGGTGCCGGCGACATCGGTCGGCGCGGTGGAGCGCGGTGCCGGCTGGGGCGGCGGCAGGCTGGCGCAACCGGCCAGTGCCAGCGCGGCCACGGCGAGCAGGAGGCGGATGAGCGGCAGGGGCGTCATGCCGGCAATGTAGCGCCCCTTGCCTGACCAGCGGTGGCGCTTCAGAGGCCCAGTTCTTCCAGCCCGGGGTGGTCGTCGGGCCGGCGGCCGAGCGGCCAATGGAACCGCCGGTCGCCCGATGCGATGGGCAGGTCGTTGATGCTGGCGAAGCGCCGCTGCATCAGGCCCTGCGGGTTGAACTCCCAGTTCTCGTTGCCGTAGCTGCGGAACCACTGGCCCGAGTCGTCGTGCCACTCGTAGGCGAAGCGCACCGCGATGCGGTGGTCGGTGAAGGCCCACAGGCCCTTGATGAGGCGGTAGTCCAGTTCGCGCGCCCACTTGCGCTGCAGGAAGGCGCGCACCTCCTCGCGCCCCCTGGGGAACTCGGCCCGGTTGCGCCAGAGGGTGTCGGGGGTGTAGACCTGGGCCACGCGGTCGGGGTCGCGCGAGTTCCAGGCGTCCTCGGCGCCGCGGACCTTCTGGGTGGCAGTGGCCAGCGTGAACGGCGGCACGGGCGGACGGGTTTCGGGCTGGGTGTCGGACATGTGAGGGCTCCTGCGGTTGGGCCTGGTTGATGTAGACAGACCTGTCTACAGTAGGCGCCGAAGATAACCCATGTAGACAGACCTGTCTACAATCACATCATGCCCTCCCCGACCACCCCTGCCGCCGACCCGTCGGCACGCGAGCGCATCCTCGCGACCGCGCACGACCTCTTCTACCGGGACGGCATCCGCGCCACTGGCGTGGACCGGCTCATCGCCGAGTCCGGCGTGGCCAAGCTCACCTTCTACCGGCACTTCGCGAGCAAGGACGCGCTGGTGCGCGAGTTCCTGGATTTCCGCCATCGCCGCTGGATGGCGTGGTTCATCGACGCGCTGGGCCGCCACGGCGCGGCTTCGCCGGCCGAAGGCAGCGCACGCCTGATGCTGCTGGCCGACGTGCTTCAGGAATGGACCGAACAGCCCGACTTCCGCGGCTGCGCCTTCATCAACTCGGTGGTCGAGATCGCGCAGGCGCTGCCCGAGGCGGTGGACATCGCGCGCGCGCACAAGGCCGAGATGACGCAGGTGATCGCCGAGCTGCTGCCCGAGGGCGCGACGCGCGAGCTGCTGGCCGATGCGGCGGCGCTGGTCTTCGACGGCGCGATCGTGCGCGCCCAGATGGCCGGCGATGCGGCCGGACGCGAGGCGGCGGTGGGCACGCTGCGCACCGTGCTGGGCACGCTGGTGGCGCGGCGCTGACGAGGCCAGGCACCGGACGCCTCGTTGCTATCGAATCGATAGCTGGAAGCGCCCGTCCTGCGGGCGTTGCAGCCGATTTTTTCTTGAAAGCCCGGCGGCGCGCTAGAGGCCGAGCGCGCGCTGCAATGCAGTCGAATCCATGCGCACCGGCGGCTTCGGCCAGCCGCCGTCGAGCAGCTCGACCATCTTCGCGTTGCGCGGCGCGCTATGGCCGTGCGCTTCGGCCAGGCGCACCACTTCGCCGCTGAGCGCATCGACCTCGGTGCGTCGCCCCAGTGCCACGTCGTCGGCCATGCTCGAGCGGGCCTTGGCATCGACACGCAACATGGGCGCGGCGATGCGGCGGAACAGCCAGTCGGGCAGGCGCAGCAGCATCGGCAGGCGACGTGGCGACACGGCGGTCATCTGCGCCGGCTCGATGCCGGCAGCGTCCAGGGCCGCCAGCGCCTCGTCGATGAGTGCCGCGAAGCAGCGGCGGTAGCCGCGGTCCAGCAGTTGCTCGCGCAGCGGCAGGCCCGACAGCGCGTTGACCGGGTTGTTGAGGTTGAGCAGCAGCTTGCCCCACTGGATCGCCTGCAGGTCGCTGCGCAGGTCGATCGGCACGCCCGCGGCCTCGAAGACCGGCGCCCACGGCAGCAGGGCGGGGTGCGCCACGCTCGCCAGGCGGCCGGGGGTGCCGCGGTGGTAGGCGCCGGGCGCCAGCTCGGCCACGTTGTAGGGCACCATGCCCGGCAGCGCCTTGAGCGAGGGCGCGGCGCGCTGCGCGAGGCTGGCGTTGCCGATCCCGTTCTGCAGCGACACGACGGGCGTGCCGGCCGGCAGGGCCGCCGCCAGTTCGGCCGCGGCCGCGGCGGTGGCGCCGCTCTTCACCGACAACAGCACCAGCGCCGGGCGCACGCCGGCAGGCACCGAGGCGGCCAGCCGCAGGTCGGCGGCTCGCACGCGGTGGCAGGCACCGTCGCGGTCGGTCAGGGTGAGCCCGTGCGCCGCAAGCGCCTCCAGCACGCGCGGCCGTCCGACGAGGGTGACCGGCACGCCTGCCGCCGCCAGGCAGCCGCCCACGTAGCAGCCGACGGCGCCGGCGCCCATCACCAGCACCTCGCCGGGTGCGTCCAGATCATTCATGACGAAATCGGCCTCCAGCGCCCGCCAGATCGGCGCGAGCAGCTATCGAATCCATAGCAACGGGCAGCTCGGGCGCAGCCAGCGGGTCCTCCTCGATCAGGCGCCAGACGCCGCCCGCATGGCCCAGCACCAGCTTCTGGCAGTTGAGCACCGGCGAGCGCTGCTCGAAGGGCCAGAACTGGGCCATCTTGTCGCCATCGCTTTCGCCGGCCAGGCCCACGCTCTGGCGCACAGCCTGCATGAACTGGCCGTGGCTGAAGAGAAAGACCTCCGCATCGTCCGGCAGCGCAGCCAGACGGGCCAGCGCCCACTCGGCCCGGCGCAGCACCTGCGAGAAGCTCTCGGCGCCCTCGCCGTCGATGTAGGCCGGGTCTGCGCGCTGCCAGTACGCCTCGACCGAGGGTCGGCGCTGCGCGCGCGTGGTGTCGGCCCAGTTGGCCGGGCACAGGTAGGTGAACTCGTGGATCGGCCAGATCGCCATCGGCACGCCGGGAAAGCGCACGCAGGTGGGCTCGGCCGTCTGGCGTGCACGCAGGAAGGGCGAGCTCACGATGTGCGTCGGCTCGCGCCGCCAGCTGCAGGCCACCTCGCGCGCCTGCGAGACGCCCAGCGGCGTGAGCGGCATCGCGACCAGATCGCGCGTGGGCTGGCCGGCGTTCCCGGTGCTCTGGCCGTGGCGAACAAAGGTCGCACGCATGGCGCGGGCCGTGTCGAGGCGCCTCAGGCGCGTTCGGCCACCCAGCCCTGCACCGACGCCAGCGCCTTGGGCAGCCCGGCCGCATCGGTGCCACCGGCCATGGCCATGTCCGGCTTGCCGCCGCCCTTGCCGCCGACCTGGCTGGCGACGAAATTGACCAGTTCGCCGGCCTTCATCTTCGCCATCGCATCGGGCGTCACGCCGGCTGCGATCTGCACCTTGGCGCCGTCGACGGCGGCCAGCACGATCGCTGCGCTCTTGAGCTTGTTCTTGAGCTGGTCCATGGTGTCGCGCAGCTGCTTGGCGTCGGCGCCCTGCAGTTGGGCAGCCAGCACCTTGATGCCCTTGACGTCGACGGCCTGGTTGACCAGCTCGTCGCCCTGGCTGGAGGCCAGCTTGCCCTTGAGCGCGCCGATTTCCTTTTCCAGCGCACGCACCTGCTCCAGCACCTGCGCCAGGCGCGGCTGCACTTCGGCCGAGGGCGCCTTGAGCGTGGCGGCCACGCTGTGCACGGTCGACTCGAGCTGCTGCAGGTAGGCCAGCGCGTTGGCGCCGGTGATGGCCTCGATGCGTCGCACGCCGGCGGCCACGCCGCCCTCGCTCACGACCTTGAAGAGGCCGATGTCGCCGGTGCGGTGCACGTGGGTGCCGCCGCACAGTTCGCGGCTGCTGCCGATGTCGAGCACGCGCACGGTCTCGCCGTACTTCTCGCCGAAGAGCATCATCGCGCCGGTCTTCTGCGCGTCCTCCATGCCCATCACGCGCGCCTGCGTGGAGGTGTTGGCCAGGATCTCGGCGTTGACGAGGCGCTCGATCTCGAGGATCTGGTCGTGCGTCACGGCGGCGTTGTGCGCGAAGTCGAAGCGCGTCTTCTCGGCATCGACCAGCGAGCCCTTCTGCTGCACGTGCGTGCCCAGCACTTCGCGCAGCGCCTTGTGCATCAGGTGGGTGACCGAGTGGTTGCGCATGGTGGCCGCGCGGCGTTCGCCGTCGACCGCGGCCTTCACCGCGTCACCGACCTTGAGCGTGCCCTGCGTCTGCACGCCGTGGTGGCCATACACGTCGGCCTTGATCTTCTGCGTGTCCTCGACGCCGAAGGCGACGCCCTCGGCGCTGATCGTGCCTTGGTCGCCGACCTGGCCGCCGCTCTCGCTGTAGAAGGGCGTGGTGTCGAGCACGACGATGCCGGGCTGGCCTTCCTTCAGCTCGGGCACCGATGCGCCCTCGTGGTAGAGCGCGACGACCTTGGCAGCCTCTTCGAGGTGCTCGTAGCCGGTGAAGGTGTTGGCGGCGCCGGCGTACTCCACGGCGCGCTCCATCTTGAACTTGCCGGCAGCGCGGCCGGCGGCCTTCTGCCGGTCCATGGCGGCGTCGAAGCCGGCCTCGTCCACCGCCACGTTGCGCTCGCGCGCCACGTCCTGCGTCAGGTCGAGCGGGAAGCCGTAGGTGTCGTGCAGCTTGAAGGCGACGTCGCCCGGCAGCGTGGTCTTTCCGCCGTCGAGTGCGCTGTCGAGGATCTCCATGCCGTTGGCCAGCGTCTCGTAGAAGCGCTCTTCCTCGGCCTTGAGCGTGTCGGTGATGTGCTGTTCCTGCGCCTGCAGGCGCGGGTAGGCGGCGCCCATGAGCGCGACCAGGTCCTTCACCAGCTTGTGGAAGAAGGGCTTCTTGCGGCCCAGCTTGTAGCCGTGGCGGATGGCGCGGCGGATGATGCGGCGCTGCACGTAGCCGCGGCCCTCGTTGCTCGGGATGACGCCGTCGCTGACCAGGAAGGAGGTGGCGCGCACGTGGTCGGCGATCACCTTGAGCGAGGGGTTGGCCATGTCGGTGGTGCCGGTCTCGCGTGCCGCGGCCTTGATCAGCGCATCGAAGATGTCGATCTCGTAGTTGCTGTGCACGTGCTGCAGGATGGCCGCAAGGCGCTCCAGGCCCATGCCGGTGTCGACGCAGGGCGCGGGCAGCTTGACCACGCTGCCGTCGGGCTGCATGTCGAACTGCATGAACACGTGGTTCCAGATCTCGATGAAGCGGTCGCCGTCTTCATCCGGGCTGCCGGGCGGGCCGCCGGGGATCTCGGGGCCGTGGTCGTAGAAGATTTCCGAGCAGGGGCCGCAGGGGCCGGTGTCGGCCATCATCCAGAAGTTGTCGGACTTGTACTTGCCGCCCTTGTTGTCGCCGATGCGGATCACGCGCTCGGGCGGCAGGCCGATCTCCTTCGTCCAGATGTCGTAGGCCTCGTCGTCCTCGTGGTAGACGGTGGCCAGCAGCTTGTCGGCCGGCAGCTTGTAGACCTTCGTCAGCAGCTCCCAGCCCCAGGTGATCGACTCGCGCTTGAAGTAATCGCCGAAGCTCCAGTTGCCCAGCATCTCGAAGAAGGTGTGGTGCCGCGCGGTGTAGCCCACGTTCTCCAGGTCGTTGTGCTTGCCGCCGGCGCGCAGGCAGGCCTGCACCGAGGCCGCGCGCACGTAGGGACGCTTGTCGGTGCCCAGGAACACGTCCTTGAACTGCACCATGCCCGAGTTGGTGAACATCAGCGTCGGGTCGTTGCCCGGCACCAGCGGGCTCGACGCCACGACCGTGTGGCCCTTGGATTCGAAGAAATCGAGGAAGGTCTTGCGGATGTCCGCGACCGTGAACGTGGGCTGGCTCATGGGATGTGGAGGCTGGGGCACCGGCGGCCGGCCGGACCGCCCGGCGACAGGGGTGGCACGGCCGCTAACTGCTTGATTCGATTGAACATTCGATTATAGGTTTGGGGCCCCCATGCGGCCGATGGCGGCGGGCCGGCCATGCGGGGCCTGCGGGCAAGTGGCCGAGCGTCCGCGCCGCAAGGGCATGCGGGCGTCCCCGGCTTGCGGCAGGTCAGTCCCGCGACTGCACAATGCGCGTAAGGTGCAGGTCGACGCGGCCCACAGGTCGCGCCTTGCCCGCGAGAGCCGCCACCGCGGCGCCCGCACCCTGTCACAAGGAGTTTCTGCATGGCTGGCTACGAAGCCGCGCACTGGACCATCAACGACCTCGACTTCTCGCGCATCGAGCTCGATCGCATCCGCGACGACGACACGCTGTTCTACCTTGCCTGCTCCGCCTCCTTCATCGAGAGCGGCTCCGACCTCTACACCCACAACCTGGTCGACTTCTTCGCCGGCGACGAGGAGGTCACGGCCTGGCTGCGCGACCACTGGGAGCACGAGGAACTGCAGCACGGCCGCGCCCTGCGCGCCTACGTCAACCACGTGTGGCCGGAGTTCGACTGGGAGCCGGCCTTCCAGAGCTTCCTCACCGAATACGCGACCTATTGCAAGGTGGAGCTGCTCGCGCCCACGCGCGGCCTGGAGATGTCGGCCCGCTGCGTGGTCGAGACCGGCACCGCCACCTACTACCGGGCGCTGGCCAAGGCGGCGAGCGAGCCGGTCTTCGTCGACCTGTGCACCCGCATCGCGACCGACGAGGTCAACCACTACAAGCACTTCTACAAGTTCTTCCGCCGCTATCGCCAGGAGGAACGGCTTGGCCGCCTGCGCGTGCTGGGCACCGTGGCGCGCCGCACCTGGGAGCTGAAGAGCGAGGACGCCGACTGCGCCCTGCGCCACATCGCGCGCGGCCGCCATCCCGCCCAGGCCCCCGACCGCGCCTGGCAGCGTGGCCTGAGCAGCCGCGTGAGCCGCACCATCAGCCGCAACCTCAACCCCGGCATGACCCTGAAGATGCTGATGCGCCCGCTGGAGCTGCCGACACCGGTGCAGACCGCTCTCCAGGTGCCGATCGAACTCTTCATGCAGCGCGTTTTCCTGCGCTGAACCCCGGCGAACAGAAACAAAAAATGCCGGACCAGGCTGCGGCCTGGTCCGGCATCGGTTGAATTCGCCGCGGCGTGGCGCGACGCTTCAGCGCGCCGGCAGATACCGCGACGGATCGACGGGCTTGCCCTGGCGGCGGATCTCGAAGTGCAGCTTCACCCGATCGGCATCGCTGCTGCCCATCTCGGCGATTTTCTGGCCCTTCTGCACCGACTGATCCTCCTTGACCAGCAAAGTCTGGTTGTGGGCGTAGGCCGTCAGATAGGTGTTGTTGTGCTTGAGGATGATGAGGTTGCCGTAGCCGCGCAGGCCCGCGCCAGCGTAGACCACCCGGCCGTCGGCCGCGGCGAGCACCGCATCGCCGGCCTTGCCGCCGATGTCTAGGCCCTTGTTCTTCACCTCGTCGAAGCCGGCGATCAGGCTGCCGTGGGCGGGCCAGATCCAGCCCACGTCCTCGTCGCCCGACGCGGCGGCGGCAGGGGCCACCGACGAGGTGGTGACGGGTGGCGTCGGCTTCACCGCCGGGGCGCTCGCGGCTGCAGCAGGCGCCGTGGTGCCGGTGGCGGCCGACGCACCTGCCGCGGCAGCCGGCGGCATGGACGTGGGGGGAACCGCCGCCACAGGGACACCGGCAGCCGGGGGAATCACGCGGAGCACCTGGCCCACTTCGATCAGGTCGGGGTTGTCGAGGTTGTTCCAGCGGGCGAGATCGCGCCAGTTCTGGCTGGTTTCGGACGCGATGCGGCGGATGGTGTCGCCGGGCCGCACGGCGTAGTAGCCAGGTTTGCCCAGGTTCTCGACGCCCGGCAGCGGCTTGCCGTTGGCATCGGTGATGGGCAGGCCGTTGGGGCCGATGACCGGCCCTGCAGCGGCAGCCGGCGCCTGGCTCATGGTGCCCCGGTCCTCGACGGGCGCCGGCCCGCGCTTGGCGGTGCTGCAGCCCGCGACTGCCAGCACGAACGCCAACGACGACCACACCAGCCAGCGCCGGTTACCAAAACCCTGCATGTGTCTTTCCTTCAAGCAATCCCGGATTTTAGAGGGACAAAGTGCACGGCCTCAAGAACACGTCGCTCGATCCCACGGGCATTTTTATCAATGATGACAAGCGTTTGGCCGCCATTTGCAGAAACCGTCGGAGCTACGATGCGCCCGCCCACGGCCAGCTGTTGGACCCACTCCGCCGGCACATCCTCGCCGCCGGCGGCCGCGATGATGCCGGCGTAGGGCGCACCGCGCGCGTAGCCGATGCGGCCGTCGGCCAGCATCAGGTGCACGTTGGCCAGGCGGAAGGGCCGCAGGTTGGCTCGGGCACGCTCGTGCAGCCCGCGCAGGCGTTCGATGCTGTACACCTCGCTCGCAACGTGGCTGAGCACCGCGGCCTGGTAGCCGCAGCCGGTGCCGATCTCCAGCACGCGGCCGAGGCGCTCCTGCGACTTGCCGGCCAGGGCCGGCGCGCCGAGCAGCAGTTCGGTCATGCGGGCGACGACGTTCGGCTTGGAGATCGTCTGGCCGAGGCCGATCGGCAGGCTGGTGTCCTCGTAGGCCTGGTTGACGAGGGCACTGTCGACGAAGCGATGCCGTTCCACGGTGCCCATGGCCCGCAGCACCCGCCCGTCGGCGATGCCCTGCTGGGCCAGCTTCTGGACCATGCGCGCGCGGATGGCTTCAGACGCCATCGAGGGCGTGCTGCTGACCACCGGGCTGGCCGGCACGGCCGGCTGGCGGCCGCGCGTGACGGCCGACGCGGTGGGCGTGAGCTTGACCGGGAACGTGGGGCGTTGCTGGGCCATGCGCTCAGTCGGCCGCGTCGAGGCGGGCCACGGCCTCGCCCCACTCGCCCAGGTGCGCGTGGTCGGTCAGGTCGATCTGCAAGGGCGTGAGGGCCACGTGGCCCGCTGCCGTAGCGTGGAAATCCGTGCCCTCGCCGCTGTCCTTCGCGCCGCCGGCGCCGGCAATCCAGTACATGGTGTCGCCACGCGGGCTGTCCTGCGTGATGACCTTCTCGGCCGCGTGCCGGCGACCCAGGCGGCAGACCTTGATGGGCTTGAGCTCGTCCACAGGCCGGTTGGGAACGTTGACGTTGAGCAGCCACGCCGCACCGCCCAGCATCCGCTCGCGCTCGATGCGCTGCACCAGGCGCTGCGCGACCTGTGCGGCGGCCTCCACGTGCGCCCAGCCCTTCTCGATCTGCGAGATGGCGATGGCCGGAATGCCGAAGAGGTAGGCTTCCATCGCAGCGCCGACAGTGCCCGAATAGATGGTGTCGTCGCCCATGTTGGCGCCGTTGTTGATGCCGGAAACCACCAGGTCCGGCCGATAGTCCAGCAAGCCCTTGAGCGCGATGTGCACGCAATCGGCGGGCGTGCCCGTCACATAGCGGAAGCCGTTGTGCGCCTGGTGCACGTACAGCGGCGCGGACAGGGTCAGGGCGTTGGACTTGGCGCTGTTGTTGTGCTCCGGCGCGATCACCTCGACGTCGGCGATCTCGGCCAGCGCCTTGTGCAATGCGACGATGCCGGGCGCCTGGTGGCCGTCGTCGTTGGAAATGAGAATCTTCATGGCAGAACGCGCGATTCTAGGCCGCCGCTGCGGCCGTCCGCGCCGCTCGGGGCGACGCCGGATCGCGGTCTCGCCAGGGACATCGCGCCCGCAGGAGCGGCCCGTATCATGCGCCGCTTCACAGACGGAGACTTTCGGATGCATGCATGGCTTTGCGAGGATCCGGTGGGCGTCGACGCGCTCACCTGGAAAGAGTTGCCCACGCCGGAGCCCGGGACGGGCCAGGTGCTGGTGGAGATCCAGGCCGCGAGCCTGAACTTCCCCGACCTGCTCATCGTCCAGAACAAGTACCAGATCAAGCCGCCCCTGCCCTTCGTGCCCGGCTCGGAATACGCCGGCATCGTGCGGGCGGTGGGCGAAGGCGTCACGCACCTGAAGGCCGGTCAGAACGTGGCCTGCCTGTCGGGCACCGGTGGCTTCGGCACGCACACCCTCGCACCGGCCGCACTGTGCATGCCGCTGCCAGATGGCTTTTCGTACGTCGACGCGGCGGCCTTCATCATGATCTACGCCACGTCGTGGCACGCGCTGATCGATCGCGCACAACTCAAGGCCGGCGAGACGGTGCTGGTGCTGGGCGCCGCGGGCGGTGTGGGCACCGCCGCGATCCAGATCGCAAAGGCGGCGGGCGCGCGCGTGATCGCCGCGGCATCCACCGACGAAAAGTGTGCGCTGTGTACATCCATCGGCGCCGATGCGACCATCAATTACAGCACCCACGCCCTGCCGGGCGCATTCCGCGAGGCGGTGAAAGCAGCCACCGATGGCAAGGGTCCGGACGTGATCTACGACCCGGTGGGCGGCGATTTCGCCGAGCCAGCATTCCGGTCCATCGCGTGGCGCGGTCGTTATTTGGTGGTGGGATTCGCCTCTGGCCCTATTCCCTCGCTCCCACTCAATTTGATGCTGCTCAAGGGTGCGTCGCTGGTGGGCGTGTTCTGGGGCGATTTCGCCAAGCGCGAGCCCAAGGCCAATGCGCAGATGATGGCCGAACTTGCACAATGGTATGCACAAGGCAAGGTCAAGCCCGTCATCGACCGCACCATGCCGATGGCTGAATTGAAGGCGGCCTACGCGCACATGGGATCGCGCGGCGTGATGGGCAAGCTCGTGCTTGTCAACTGACGCTCGACAGGCGCAAAAAACAAAGGCCCGCGAATGCGGGCCTTTGTTTTTAGCCTGCGCGATGCGCCGGCGGCGGCTCAGTTGGCTTCGAATTCGCTGAGCGATTTGCCGGCAGCCAGCGCCTCGGTCACCCAGCGCGGCTTGCGGCCGCGGCCGCCCGACCAGGTTTCGCCCGTCGGGCTGCGGTATTTCACTGCCGGCTTCGCCGCCGGCGCCGATACGGCCCGCTTGCCGGCGCCGCGGACCGACAACTTGAGGTCGGCGGCGGTGATGCCGTAATCGGCAATCTTCTTGCGAATGTCCTCGATCACGCCGGCACGTTCGTGGGTGCGCAACTCCTCGGCCTGCTTGCGCAATTGCGCAATGAGCTCGTCGTGCTGCTGAATCTGGGAATTGATCTCGGCAAGGGTAGTGGCCATTCGAAGGGTCCTTCCAATTGAAACGCCGCGAATTCTAATTCATGTCGAAATGGATGGAAGACCCAATTCGTCCGGCTTGTTCATTGAATAGTGGAAACCGAATGTTTCATGGCCAGCAACAAGGCTGCTGGAAATTGCGCTCGCCACGACGCCTGAAAACAAAAACCCCGCATCCTTGCGAATGCGGGGTTCTACGTTTTACGCGACCTTCGCCCGAGCGACGGACGAGATCAAAAGATGGGGTGGCTGATGGGACTCGAACCCACGACAACCAGGATCACAACCTGGGACTCTACCAACTGAGCTACAGCCACCGGAGAACTACGAATTGTACTGTGAAAATGCTCAGCTTCGCGCGCCGCCGGCCATACTTTCAGCCGGGCGCGGCACCAGGATCTTGACCTTGAGCCGATCCTTGAGCACCTCGTAATAGGCAGCTGCCTCGGCCCCGCCCGTGGCCTGGGCAAGCTGTGCGCGCTCCTGCTGCTGAACACCTGCTGGCGACGCGGGGCGCGGCACATCCTTGTTCACGCGCATCACGGCATAGCCATCGTTGCCCAAGTCGACACCCACCCAGGCCGGCAGCTTGGCGCCATCCGCGCGCAGCGCGGCTTCGACCAGTGCGGGGGATTGCGATTGCGCCTGCGCACGCGAGAGCACGATCGACGCGCCCAGCGAGGCACCGGCCGCGTTCGCCTGCCAGGCTGCGAGCTTGGCCTCGCCTTCGGCCTTGGCGAGTGCTGCGGCTCGTTGGGCCACGAGCAACTCGCGCACCTTGTCCTTGACCTCCGCGAAGGGCACGGTACGCGCCGGTGAGTACTGGGTCACACGGCCGGAGGCGAGCTGGTTGGAGCCGATCTCGATCGCCTCGGTGTTGTGCTTGCGGTCCAGCGACTCGGGCGCGAACAGCGCCGCCAGGAAGTTGCGGCTCGCCAGTGCACCCTTGGCGTCCGGCGCCGGCGTCCGCGTGACGCCCGACGCCTTCTGAATCGTCAGCTTGAGCTTGTCGGCCGCCGGCTGCAGGCTGTCGCCCTGCTGGTAGACCAGATCGCTCATCGTCTCTGCCGCCTTGGCAAACTCCTGCGCGGCCTGCTGGGTGCGCACGTCGTTCTCGATCTGGGCGCGCACCTGTTCGAAGGGCGGCACGACGGCGGGCTTGACGTCGTCCAGGCGGATGATGTGGTAGCCGAACTCGGACTCGACCACGTTGCTGATCTCGCCCTTCTTCATGGCGAACACGGCATCCTCGAAAGGCTTGACCATCGCCCCGCGCGTCACGAAGTCGAGTTCGCCGCCCTTTTCGGCCGAGCCCGGGTCCTGCGAGTTCTTGCGCGCCAGGTCGCCGAAGCTCGCGGGCGACTTGCGCACCTCGGCCAGCAACTGCTCGGCCTTGGCCTTCGCCTTCTCGCGCTCGGCGGCCGGCGCATCCTTGGCGGCCGTGATGAGGATGTGGCTTGCGCGCCGCTCCTCCTTGGTGCCGAAGCGTTCCTTGTTCTGCTCGTAGTAGGCCTTCAGCTCGGCGTCGTTCACGGCAACGCTCTTCTTGGCAGCATCGAGGTCAAGCACGATGTATTCGATGCTGGCCTGCTCCGGCGCCTGGAACTGCGCCGTGTGGGCCTTGTAATAGGCTTCGAGGTCCGCGTCGCTCACGCTGACCTTGCTCGCGAATTCCTTCGGTGAAAAACGCGCCAACTGCACCTCGCGCTGGTCATAGATGGCGTTCAGCGCCACGTCCGCTTGCGCCTGGCTTGCGAGCGCTGTCGTCGTCACGCCGTTGAGCACCTGCTGCGTCGTGAGTTCGGCACGCACCGCCTGCGCGAACTGGTCGGGCGTCATGCCCACACCGAGGCGAAATGCGCCCTCGTCGAGTTCGCCTTTGGCGTTGCGGAAATTTTTCACGCCGCGATCCTCGGCCGCCAGACGCACCGCCATGTCCGACACGGTCAGGTTGGCCTTCGACGCGGCAGCGACGAGCACGCGGTCGCGCACCATCCGCTCGAGCGTGGCGTAGCGTGCTGCGTCCGAATCGAGCATCGCCGGGTCGACCCCGGGCATCTGCTGGCGCAACCGGTCGGCCTCGTTGCGATGCTGCGCATCCCACTCCGGCCGCGTGATGGCCTGCCCGTCCACCGTGGCCACAGTGTCGCCACCGCGGTCGAGTTCCGTGTAGCGCTCGACGCCGAACAGCACGAACGACGGGATGATCAGCAAGAACAAGAAGAACATCGCGAACTTGTTGTACTTGCGGAAGAAATCAAACATGCCTGGACACTTTCTCTGGCTGCGCGCCGGAGCGCATTCGACGAGACCAACAAAAAAGGCGAACCGATGTTCGCCTTTGCTTCGGGTGGTGGGTGCTGACGGGCTCGAACCGCCGACCTACGCCTTGTAAGGGCGCCGCTCTACCAACTGAGCTAAGCACCCCACCGTCAGTTCCCCATCAGTTCAGCGCGTCCTTGAGCGCCTTGCCGGGGCGGAACTTCGGGATCTTGGCGGCCTTGATTTTAATCGCGGTGCCGGTCCGGGGATTGCGGCCGGTGCGGGCGGCCCGCTTGCCCACGGCGAAGGTGCCGAAACCGACGAGCGACACGGAACCGCCTTTCTTCAACGTGGTGCGGATGGCACCGATGGTCGACTCGAGCGCGCGCGTGGCGGCTGCTTTGGAAATATCGGCGTTCTTTGCGATGTGCTCAATCAGTTCGGTCTTGTTCACAAGGGCCCCTTGTTCGGAAGAGTTGATCGGGTGACGTCAAGTGCGCGACCGGCCCTGCGGCAATGCCGGGCATTTCGGGCGAGGGTGGGAGGCAGTCCTGACGCTTCGGCAGCGCGCTGCCGAAGGCGATTAAAGCCACGCAGCCAGAGGGTGTCAATAAGACGAACGCCCCCTGCCGCAGCGAGCTCGCCGATTTTAGGGGCGTTTTGTGAAGTCCTCTTTCAAAGCGCCTGTTCGATCGCCTTGCCCAGGTCGGCAGTGCCTGCGCTGCCACCGATGTCACGGGTGCGCGGCGCGCCGCTGCCGGGCGCGAGCACGGCCTCGATGCTGCGGAGGATGGCGTCGTGCGCGTCCTTGTGGCCGAGGAATTCCAGCATCATCGCGCCGCACCAGATCTGCCCGATCGGGTTCGCGATGCCCTGCCCCGCAATGTCCGGCGCCGAACCGTGCACCGGCTCGAAGAGCGAGGGTGTCGTGCGATCGGGGTTGAGGTTCGCGCTCGGCGCGATGCCGATTGTGCCGGTGCATGCAGGCCCGAGGTCCGAGAGGATGTCGCCGAACAGGTTGCTCGCGACCACCACGTCGAAGAAGTCCGGGCGCTGCACGAAATGCGCCGTCAGGATGTCGATGTGGAACTTGTCGAGCGTGATGCCGGGGTACTGCTTGGCCATCTCGGCCACGCGCTCGTCCCAGTAGGGCATGGTGATCGAGATGCCATTGCTCTTGGTGGCACTGGTCAGGTGCTTCTTGGGCCGCGACTGCGCGAGTTCGAACGCAAACTTCAGCACGCGGTCGACGCCGTGGCGGGACATCACCGTTTCCTGCACCACGATCTCGCGCGGCGTGCCGGCATACATACGGCCACCGATGCTGGAGTACTCGCCTTCGGTGTTCTCGCGCACGATGTACATGTCGATCTCCCCGGGCTCGCGCGGACTCCCGTCGCGGCGCACCACCGGTGCGGTGATGCCAGGCATCAGGCGTGCGGGACGCAGGTTGATGTACTGGTCGAACTCGCGGCGAAACAGCAGCAGCGAGCCCCACAGCGACACGTGATCGGCGATCTTCTCGGGCCAGCCGACGGCGCCGAAGAAGATCGCATCGTGCCCGCCGATCTGGTCCTTCCAGTCGTCGGGCAGCATCTCCCCGTGCTTCTCGAAATAGTCCCAACTCGAGAAATCGAAGTGGTCGAAGGCCAGGTCGATGCCGAACTTGCGCGCCGCCGCGTCGACGACGCGAAGGCCCTCGGGCATGGTCTCCTTGCCGATGCCGTCGCCAGCGATGACGGCGATGCGCTTCTTGCCGCTGCTCATGGTGTGTCTTCCTTGGACTCGGTGAAAAACCGGAGGGCCTCGGCCGCCAGGGCCTCGGGCGCCTCCTCGGGGATGTAGTGGCCGCAGGGCAGCGGCGCACCGCACACCTGCAGGGCCCGCTCACGCCATAGCGCGAGCACGTCGAAGCATCGGCCGACCACGCCGTGGGCGCCCCACAGCACACGCAGTGGCTGTTCGAGCCGCCGGCCCGCGGCGATGTCCTCGCGGTCGTGCGTCAGGTCGATGCCAGCCGAGGCGCGGTAGTCCTCGCAGATGCCGCGTGCGCTGCCGGGCAGCGCGATGCAGCGCTCGTATTCGGCCATCGCCTCGGGCGCGAAGGGGCCCAGGCCGGCGTAGCGTCCGCCCATGGTGCTGCGCACGTAGCGCACCGGATCGGACTCGATCAACGCCTCGGGCAAGGGCGACGGCTGGATCAGGAAGAACCAGTGCCAGTAGGCGCTCGCGAAGGCCTGGTCGGTGCGCTCATACATGGCCAGGGTGGGTGCGATGTCCAGCAGCATCATGCGTTCGACCGACGACGGGTGGTCCGCCGCGAGACGATGCGCGACGCGGGCGCCGCGGTCATGCGCCAGCACGCCGAAGCGCTCGAAACCATGGTGCTGCATGGCCGCCAACGCATCCTCCGCCATCTCGCGCTTGCTGTAGGAGCGATGTTCCGCATCGGTGGGCGGCCGGCCCGAATCGCCGTAGCCGCGCAGATCGACCATCACGAGCGTGAATTGCCGCGCCAGCGCCGGTGCGACCCGGTGCCAGATCGCATGCGTCTGGGGATGGCCGTGCAGCAGCAGCAGGGGTGCGCCCTGCCCGCCGACGCGGCCGTGGATGCGCACGCCATCGCGTTCGATGTCGAAGGGGGTGAAGTCTTCCAGCACGCGGCGATTGTGCGTTGCGCCACGCCGGCGGATCAAGCAACAATCCGCCAATCGACTCTTTCCAATTTTGAATGAATGGAACGCGCGGACCTCGAGCTGGTGTTGAACGTGCGCGACCGTGGCAGCCTGGCGGGCGCTGCGGCGGCGCTCGGCGTGGTGCCCTCGGTCGTGACCAAGCGCCTCGCCGCGCTCGAGGCGCGGCTCGGTCAGCGCCTGTTCGAACGCACAACGCGCCGGCTCGTGCTCACGCGCGAGGGCGAGGCGGTGTGCGGCCATGCGCAGAAGTTGCTCGAAGGCTTCGCGGCGCTCGAATCGGACCTGCGCGAACGCCAGCAGGCCCTCAGCGGCACCATTCGGCTGGCCGCCACGCTGGGCTTCGGCAGGCGCTGGGTCGGGCCGGCCCTCGCCACGTTCCAGCAGAAGAACCCTGGCGTACGCATCGACCTGCGCCTGAGCGAGCAGTTGCCCGAGCTCGCGGCCGAAGGCTACGACGGCGCCGTGTGGCTCTGGTCCGTGCAGGCGCGGCACGCCGCCGACTGGGTGACGCGGCGCCTGGCCCGCAACCAGCGCGTGGTGGTCGCGGCGCCCGGCTACCTCGATGCACACGACGCGCCGGCATCGCCGGACGACCTTGTCCACCACGCCTGCCTGTCGGTGCAGGAGAACGAGGACAGCGGCCGCACGGCGAATGCCAGGCCGGTCTGGACGCTGCGCCACGAGCGCGAGGGTGCCGTGCACCGCGTGCGCGTAGAGGGTCCGTTGTCGAGCAACTCCGGCGAGCTGGTGCGCGACTGGTGCCTCGCAGGGCACGGGCTCATGCTGCGCAGCCTGTGGGACGTCGCGCCGCACCTGGCCGCCGGCCGGCTGGTGCGGGTGCTGCCGCAATACGCGATGACCGATGCCGACATCCACTGGATCGCACCCTGGCAGCCGAAGACGCCACGCCGCGTGCGCCTCCTGGTCGACGCGCTGGCTGAGCATTTCCGCAGCGAACCGTGGAAGCCGCCGGCGAGAGTCCGCCGGAAAGGGTGACGCTCAGGCCCCGCGCGGCTGGCGCACCACCAGGCTCACGCCGACGGCGGTCAGCGCAATGCCGGCCACCGTGAGCACGGTGATGGGCTCGCCGAACAGCAGCCACGCCATGACGGCCGTGCAGGGCGGCACCAGGTACAGCAGGCTGGTCACGGCCGTGGCCGTGCCGCGCTGGATGAGCATGTACAGCAGCGAACTGCCGCCCAGCGTCAGTGCCACCACCGACCAGGCCATGGCGCCCATCGATCCCGCGGTCCATTCGATCGATGAATGCTCCAGCAGCAGCGCGAGCGGCAGCGTCACCGCCAGCGCCGCCAGCTGCTGCACCGCGCTGGCCGAACGCACGTCGCAGGGAGACACGAAGCGCTTCTGATACAGCGTGCCCGCAGTGATGGACAGCAGCGCCAGGAGGGCCAGCGACAGGGTCAGGGCGCTCACCTCGCCGCCCTGCTCCAGCTTGCGGGCCACCACCAGTGCCAACCCCGCGAAGCCCAGCACCAGACCGAGCCACTGCCGCGGCGCGATGCGCCCGCCGTTGAAAGACATCCACACGGCCGTGAGCACGGGCTGGATCCCCACCAGCAAGGCCACGAGACCCGACCCCATGCCGGCCTTCACGGCCGCCCACACGCCGCCGAGATAGCCGGCCTGCATCAGCACGCCGGTCACGGCCAGGTGCAGCATCTGCGTGCGCGATCGCGGCCAGGCCACGCGGGCCGCCAACACCCAGACCAGGAAGCAGGCGGAAGACAGCGCGTAGCGCACGGCCAGGAACTTCAGCGGCGGCGCGTGCGGCATCGCATAGCGCGCCACGATGAAGCCCGTGCTCCAGATCAGAACGAAGACCGCGGGCATGGCGCGCAGCCAGCCGTCGCTGCGCGCCGCGGCGCTCATCGGGCCCGTGCCCGGATCTCGGGAATCGCCTTCTGCAGGTAGTACACCATCGACCAGATGGTGAGCACCGCCGAGATCCAGATCAGCCACTGGCCCCAGGCGCCGGTGTCGATGAACCCGAACAGGCGCCCGTTGTAGAGCAGGAAGGGAATGGCCACCATCTGCACGACCGTCTTGACCTTGCCGATCATGTGCACGGCCACGCTCTTGCTGGCGCCGATCTGCGCCATCCATTCGCGCAGGGCCGAGATGGCGATCTCGCGGCCGATGATGATCAGCGCCACGAACACATCGCAGCGGTTGAGGTGGACCAGCACCAGCAGCGACGCGCAGACCAGGAACTTGTCGGCCACGGGGTCGAGGAAGGCGCCGAAAGCCGAGGTCTGGTTCAGCTTGCGGGCCAGGTAGCCGTCGAGCCAGTCGGTGGCGGCGAAGACGATGAACATCACCGTCGCTATCAGGTTGCGCATCGGCTCGGCGATGGGCAGGTAGAACACCCCCACGATGAGCGGAATCGCGACGATGCGCGTCCAGGTCATGATGGTGGGGAGCGTCCAGAACATGCGGGTCATTGTGTCATGCGCCCGTGAAGCCATGACCGGCACGGGCCATGGCTGCGGGTGCATCAGTGCAGGGCGCGGTAGATCTCCTCGGCCAGGTCGAAGGCGATGCCGTCGACCGAGGCGATGTCCTCCACGCTGGCCGCCGCCACGCCGCGGATGCCACCGAAGCGCTGCAGCAGCCGTGCGCGGCGCTTGGGGCCGATGCCGGGAATCTCCTCCAACTGGCTGCCGCCCACCCGCACCTTGGCCCGCTTGGCCCGCATGCCGGTGATGGCAAAGCGGTGCGCCTCGTCGCGGATCTGCGCCACCAGCATCAGCGCCGCCGAATCGCGGCCGAGGTACACCTTCTCGCGCCCGTCGGCAAAGACCAGTTCCTCCAGGCCGACCTTGCGGCCCTCGCCCTTCTCGACGCCGACGATCAGCGACAGCGGCAGCCCCAGTTCGCTGAACACCTCGCGCGCCATCGAGACCTGTCCCTTGCCGCCGTCGACCAGCACCAGGTCGGGCATGCGTGCGCCGACGGTGCCGGGCGGCGCATCGCCCCCGGCCGCGTCGCCCGGCGGCGGAGCCTCTGCCTCGGCGGCGATGGCCTCGGCGATCTTGCCGTAGCGGCGCTGCAGCACCTGGCGCATCG
This sequence comes from Xylophilus ampelinus, assembly GCF_901875635.1. GTDB lineage: Bacteria > Pseudomonadota > Gammaproteobacteria > Burkholderiales > Burkholderiaceae_C > Xenophilus. The sequence goes on from NZ_CABFMN010000070.1 coordinate 72,812, forward strand.
CGGCGTAGTCGTCGCCGGGGGTGATGCCGTCGATGTTGTAGCGCCGGTACTCGCGGTTCTGCATCGCATGGTGTTCGAACACCACGCAGGAGGCCTGCGTCGCCTCGCCCGCCGTGTGCGAGATGTCGAAGCACTCGATGCGGAAGCTGTCCAGTTCATCTGGCGCCAGCTCGAGCGCATCGACCAATGCGCGCGTACGCGCCTGCTGCGACCCCTCCTCGGCCAAAAGCCGGGCGAGTTGGATGTCGGCGTTCTTCTGGGCCATCTCCAGCCACAGTCGCCGCTGGGCGCGGGGCTGGAAGACCGCCGTGGTGCGCTGGCCCGCCTGCTGCGCGACGGCCTCGATCAACTCACGCCCCACCGTCTCGCCCAGCACCAGGGTCGGCGGCGCGGGCGAATCGATGTAGTGCTGGGCGATGAAGGCCTCGAGCACCTGCTGCTCGACGGTCTCGACCTCCGTCGCGGCGTCCGAGCCACTGTCTTCCTGCGCCTCGGCCTGCGCCACCAGAGCAGCGTCCTCGACGTGCGCGGGGAAGTAGGCCCGGTCGCCCAGGTGTCGCCCGCCGCGCACCATGGCCAGGTTGACGCAGGCCTTGCCGCCCTGCACTTTCACCGCCAGGATGTCCACGTCCTTGTCCGACGCGATCTCCACCGACTGCTGGTGCAGCACCTTCGACAGCGCCGACATGCGGTTGCGCAGCTCGGCCGCCTGCTCGAACTCCAGCTTCTCGGCGTGCTGCATCATGCGCCCCTCCAGCTCGGCCAGCACTTGCTGCGTGTCGCCGCGCAGGAAGGCCTCGGCGTCGGCCACGTCGTCGGCATAGGCCTGCGGCTCGATGTGGCCCACGCAGGGCCCGGTGCAGCGCTTGATCTGGTAGAGCAGGCAGGGCCGCGTGCGGTTGGCATACACCGTGTCTTCGCAGGTGCGCAGGCGAAACACCTTCTGCAGCTGCTGGATGGTCTCCTTCACGGCCCAGGCGCTCGGGTAGGGCCCGAAGTAGCGGTGCCGCCGGTCGGTCGCGCCGCGGTAGTAGGCCAAGCGCGGCACGCTGCCGGCGGCCAGCCCGTCGGCGGCGTCACGCTCGCGGGTGCCGGTGATCTTCAGGTAGGGATAGCTCTTGTCGTCGCGGAACAGGATGTTGTAGCGCGGCTTGAGCGTCTTGATGAGGTTGTTCTCGAGCAGCAGCGCCTCGGCCTCGGAGCGCACGACCGTGGTCTCCATGCGCGCGATCTTGCCGATCATGTGGCCGATGCGCGTGCCGCCGTGGTTCTTCTGGAAGTAGCTCGACACCCGCTTCTTGAGGTTGCGCGCCTTGCCGACGTAGAGCACGCCGCCGGCCGCATCGAAGTAGCGATAGACGCCGGGCATCGAGGGCAGCGCGGCCACCTCGGCCAGCAGTTGTTCGGAATGCACGTCTGACATGGCGGCTATTGTGGCCGCGCCACGCGGCCATTCACTTTCAAGCCAAAAGTGCCCGCAGCGCCCGCGGGGTGGGCGCAGGCAGCTATCAATTCCATAGCAACGGCCATGCCCCGGGGTGCCACGGACAATCGCCCCATGCCGACGCCCGACACCGACCGCCTGCGCTGGGACCTGTTCTGCCGCGTCATCGACAACCACGGCGACCTGGGCGTGTGCTGGCGCCTGGCCCGCCAGCTCGCCGACGGCGGCGACGCGGTGCGGCTGTGGATCGACGACGGCCGTGCGCTCGCCTGGATGGCGCCCGCCGGCCACCCGGGCGTCACCGTGGTCGACTGGGGCGACGCCGGCGCCGTGCAACGCGCCGTGGCCGAAGCGCCCGCGCCCGACGTGCTGGTCGAGGCCTTCGGCTGCGACCCGGCGCCCGAACTCGTCGCGCACTTCGCCCGCCACGCCGTTACGGCGCGCCGCCACGCCTGGATCAACCTCGAGTACCTCTCGGCCGAACCCTACGTGGAACGGTTGCACCGCCTGCCCTCCCCCGTCTTCCGCGGCCCGGGCGAGGGGCTGACCAAGTGGTTCTTCTACCCGGGCTTCACGTCGGCGACGGGCGGGCTGCTGCGCGAGCCGGGCCTGGTCGCGCAACGAAACACCTTCGACAGGCGCGCCTGGCTCGCCGGCCGGGGCATCGACTGGCAGGGCGAACGGCTGGTGTCCCTCTTCTGCTACGAGCCACCTGCGCTGGCGCCGCTGCTTCGCCAGTGGATGGACGACTTGGAACCGACACGCCTGCTGGTCAGCGCGGGCCGCGCAAACAACGCCGTCGAGCAGGCCCTGAACATGCTGGAAGTCCCACCGGCCGGACGTGGGGCGCTATCGATTTCATACCTGCCGCATCTCGCACAGCCCGCATTCGACGCGCTCCTGTGGTCCTGCGACCTGAACCTCGTGCGCGGCGAAGACTCCTTCGTGCGCGCCCACTGGGCGGGCGCGCCCTTCGTCTGGCAGATCTACCCGCAGGACGACGACGCCCACCACATCAAGTTGAACGCCTGGCTGGACTGGCTCGATGCGCCGGCCTCGCTGCGCGCCTTCCACCACGCCTGGAACGGCTTTTCGGACGCGCCGGCGCTGGCGCCCGACGCGGCCATGCTGGCCGACTGGCGCGCTGCCACGCAGGCGGGCCGTGCGCGCCTGCTGGCCCGGGACGACCTCGCCACCCAGTTGCGCCGCTTCGTCACCCAAAAAAGCTAAAATAGCAGGCTTTGCGGAAATCGGGGTTGCAACCTCGACGGCCCTCTCGGGGGCCATCCGCACAACCCGCCGCGGGTCCGCAGCGCGCCAGCCACAGCCAGTGAGCCGGCGACCTGCACCGAGCGGCCAACGTCCCCCCAGGACACACACTCATGAAAATCGCTCAAGAAATCCGCGCCGGCAACGTCATCATGCACGGCAAGGACCCGATGGTCGTGCTCAAGACCGAATACAGCCGCGGCGGCCGCAACAGCGCCACCGTGCGCATGAAGATGAAGAGCCTGATCGCCAACTTCAACACCGAAGTGGTCTTCAAGGCCGACGACAAGATCGACCAGATCGTCCTGGACAAGAAGGAGTGCACCTACTCCTACTTCGCCGACCCTATGTACGTCTGCATGGACAGCGAATACAACCAGTACGAAGTCGAAGCCGAGAACATGGGCGACGCCCTGAACTACCTCGAGGACGGCATGCCGCTCGAAGTCGTGTTCTACGACGGCAAGGCCATCTCGGTCGAAGTCCCCACCAGCGTCGAGCGCGAAATCACCTGGACCGAACCGGCCGTCAAGGGCGACACCTCGGGCAAGGTGCTCAAGCCCGCCAAGATCGCCACCGGCTTCGAAGTGCCCGTGCCGCTGTTCGTCTCGCAAGGCGACAAGATCGAAATCGACACCCGCACGGGCGAGTACCGCAAGCGCGTCTGAGCGCTGCCTCTCCCTGCGCATCCGTGAAGGCTCCCTTGGGAGCCTTTTTATTTTTGCGTAGGCTGGCGGCATGACCGACCAGCCCGCCCCGCCCGCAGTCCGCACGGAAGCCGACGGCCCCGTCTGCACCATCGTCCTGAGCCGCCCGCACTGCCGCAATGCCGTCGATGGCCCGACGGCGGCGCTTCTGCGCGAGGCCTTCGAGCGCTTCGAGGCCGACGACAGCCAGCGCGTGGCCGTGCTGTGGGGCGAACACGGCAGCTTCTGCGCCGGCGCTGACCTGGGTGCAGTGAGCGACCCCGCCGGGCGCCACGAACTCGACCCCGAAGGCGGCGGCAGCGGGCCGATGGGCCCGAGCCGCATGGCGCTCAAGAAGCCGCTGATCGCCGCCATCGCGGGCCATGCGGTGGCCGGCGGGCTGGAGCTGGCCTTGCTGGCCGACCTGCGGGTGGCGGAAGAGAACGCCGTGCTCGGCGTGTTCTGCCGCCGCTGGGGCGTGCCGCTGATCGACGGCGGCACGGTGCGCCTGCCGCGCATCGTCGGCATGGGCCGCGCGCTGGACCTGATCCTTACCGGGCGGCCGGTGCCGGCCGACGAGGCGCTGGCGATGGGCCTGGTCAACCGCGTGGTGCCGCCGGGCCAGTCGCGCGCTGCGGCCGAGCAGCTGGCCCGCGAGATCTCCGCCTTCCCGCAGCAATGCATGCTGACGGACCGCGCCTCAGCCTACGGCCAGTGGGACCTGCCGCTGGCCGAAGCCCTGCGCGCCGAAGGCCGCCGGGGCGTGCCCATCGTCGCCGCCGAAGGCGCGGCAGGGGCGGCGCGCTTCGTTCAGGGGGCCGGGCGGCACGGCCGGTTTTGAACCCGTCGCGGGAGGCTTTCCGCGAACCCTCACCCTGCGTCCCAGGGCAGTCGCCACTTCATGGATCCTGCCGGCGACCGCCCACAGAGCCCGTCTGCGCCGCGGCCGCGACAGGCGCAGGAGGCAGCATCGCTTCGATGCCGAGGGCCAACGCCAGCAATGCCGAATCCGTGTTCTCGGCGCCGGTCAATTCCAGCCCGGCAGGCAGGCCGTCAGAGCTCAGTCCCATCGGCAGGCTCAGCGCCGGCAGACCGGCCATGCCGGCCGGCCCGGTGTTGCGAATGTAGGCCGAGAAGGCGCTGGTGAGGCGACCGCAGAGCATGACGTCCACATCCTCCCCGATGCGCGCAGCCGTCAGCGGACTGGTCGGAAACACCAGGGCAGCCAGTCCATGGCGCGCGAAGCACTCCCGGTACGCCGCCTGCATGCGCGGGCGCAGTGTGTGCAGCGCATGCGCGTAGGCATCGGGTGTGATCGCGCTCGCACCGAAGAGGCGTTCGAAGAGCGGGCGCACGTCGGGACTGACCACGGCATCGGCAAGCGCACGCGCGTCGAAGGGGCGCCCATGCCGTGCGAAGTACGCGGCCAGCGCAGGCAGGATTTCGAACAGCGAGATCGTCATCGACCCTTCGCGGAACAGCGCGTCGGCTTCCGACAGGTCGCATGGCACCAGCACGGCGCCCGCATCTGCCAGCCGCTCGAGCGTTTCGCGTGCCAGCCGCTCGACGGGCGGATCGAGCTCCTCCCAGAAGCAGGCTTGCGGCACACCCAGCCGCACACTCGCCAGTGACGTCGCCGCCAGCTGGGCCGGGCCGCCGGCCACGGCATGGTCGAGCAGCACGCAGTCGTCCACGCATCGCGCCATGACGCCGGCGGTGTCGAAAGTCGGTGAAATCGGCACCAGGCCGTCGTCGGGCCAGCGGTGCACCGTCGGGCGAAATCCCGTGAGACCGCACAGCGCCGCGGGCACGCGCACCGAGCCGCCTGTGTCGGTACCGATGGCCGCCGGCGCGGCGCGCAGTCCGAGGAGCGCCGCATTGCCGCCGCTCGAACCGCCCGTCACGCGCGTGGGGTCGAAAGGATTGCGCGAGGGACCGAAGGCATGGTTGTGGCCCGTCACGCCCTGCGACCATTCGTGCATGTTCGATTTGCCGAGCACCAGCGCGCCCGCGTCGAGCAGTCGCTGCGTCACGCCGGCGTGGCGGCGCGGACGGTGATCCGCCATCCACGGGCTGCCGGCGGTCGTCGGCATGCCGGCCACGTCGATGTTGTCCTTGAAGGCCAGCGGCACGCCGCACAGCGGGAGCGGGCCGGGCATGCGGCGCCCGGCGTCGAGGTCGGCCGCGGCCGCAAGAAGCGCAGGGGGGTCCAGGTGCAGGAAGGCGCCGTAGGCCGCAATGGCGCCAGCCCGGTCCAGCAGGGCCTGCGCGTAGTCGGTGGCGCGCAGTTCGCCCGATGCGATCCGGCGGGCAGCCTCGCGTACAGAAATGTCAGTCAACGCATGCATTCGGTCCATGAAGAGCTTGAATTGGGGCGGAAGCTGCACTCTGGTGCATGTTTCGGGCCAATTTCAGGCCGCAAGCATGCGAACGGGGCCTCATTTTGTTGGCATGGATACTGCTTAATCTATTTTTTGTATTCAAAGGCCCATCCATGTCCTTCAAGTCCTTGCGCATCCTGGCCGCCGTCGCGACGTCGATGGCTCTTCTGGCGGGCACGCCCGCGTCGGCTGCCGAAAAGGTCTCGCTGCGCCTCAAATGGCTGGCGCAGGCACAGTTCGCCGGCTTCTACGTGGCCAAGGCCAAGGGTTTCTATGACCAGGCCGGGCTCGACCTGACGATCAATCCGGGCGGCCCCAACCTGAACGTTGAGACGCTGGTCGCCGCCGGCAACGACACCTTCGGCCTGGCCGGTGGCACCGAGACCGTGCTGCTCGCCCGCGAAAAGGGCCTGCCGCTGGTGTGCATCGGCGTGACGGTGCAGACCACGCCCTTCACTTATGTGACCTACAAGGATTCCGGCATCACCAAGGTGAAGGACTTCGCCGGCAAGAAGGTCGCCACCTGGTTCACCGGCACCCAGTACACGCTGTACTCGATGCTCGCTTCGGCCGGCCTGAAGCAGAGCGACCTGACCATCGTTCCCCAGTCGGGCTCGATGGCACCGTTCGTCGAGAAGCAGTTCGACGTGGCCGCCGCCACTTACTACAACGAGCTCAACACACTGAAGGAGCAGGGCCTGGGCGACAAGCTCACGCTCATCAAGCCCGACGACTACGGCGTCGTCGTGCAGCAGGACACAGTGCTCGTGTCCGAGAAGTACCGCAACGAAAAGCCGCAGCAGGTGCAGGCCTTCCTGACCGCCACCATCAAGGGCTGGAAGTACGCGCTGCAGAACAAGAAGGAAGCCATCGACATCGTCATGGCCGCCGCCCCCACATTGAACCGCGCGCACCAGGAAGCCATGCTCGACGAGTTCGAGAAGCTCGTGAAGGCCGGCAAGGGCAGCACCGACGGCATCCTCGCCATCGACTTGCCCACGGTCGAGAAGATGCAGGCGCAGCTCGTGGGCTACAAGGCGCTGAAAGCGCCGGCCGACCTGTCGAAAGCCTACGACCCGAGCTTCTGGGCCCAGGTGCCCGTGGCCGACAAGAAGTTCTGAGCCGCCGCGTCGCCTTCACGACCCGAAGCCATGAAATTCATGCCCCATGAAGTGATGCCGCCCGCCGCGAGCGACACCGCGCCGCCCATGCTCGAGCTGGTCAATGTGTGGAAGCGCTTCGGCGAAGCGCAGGCGCAGACCGTGGCGGTGTCGAACGTCAACCTGCGGATCGCGAAGGGCGAATTCGTCACGCTCGTGGGCCCTTCGGGCTGCGGCAAGTCCACGCTCTTCAACATGATCGCGGGACTGCTGCCGCCCGACGATGACGGCTCGCTGCTGTTCGGCGGCGCGCCACAGCGCGACGGCCAGCTGCTCGGCAAGGTGTCGTTCATGCCGCAGCGCGACCTGCTGTTCCCCTGGCGCACCGTCCTGGACAACGCCATCCTCGCGCTCGAAGTGGAGGGCCTGCCGCGCAAGCAGGCGCGCGAGCGTGCCCGCGCCATGCTGCCCGAGTTCGGCCTGGCCGGCTTTGCCAATCATTACCCACACCAGCTCTCGGGCGGCATGCGCCAGCGTGTCGCACTGATGCGTACCTTCCTGTTCGAGCGCGACCTGATGCTGCTCGACGAACCCTTTGGCGCACTGGACGCGCTCACGCGCAGCCGCATGCAGCACTGGCTGCTCGACATCTGGGCGCGCCACCGGCGGACGGTGCTCTTCATCACCCACGACATCGACGAGGCCATCGTGCTGGGCGACCGCGTGCTGGTGATGAGCGCACGCCCCGGCACGGTGAAGAGCGAAACCGTGATCGACCTGCCACGCCCGCGCGATCCCTCGGTGGTGCTGACGCCGGAGTTCATCCGCATCAAGCAGCGCCTGCTCGCCGAGATCGAGGAGGAGAGCCGCAAGACCTTCGCTCAGGAGGGTTCCGTTTCGTGAACGCCTTCTTGCAGCGCGCCCTGCGCTCGCCCGCCCTGGCCTTCCTCGGGCTCGCGCTGGCCTGGGAACTGTGCGTGCACGCATTCGCCCCCTCGCCGCGCCTCCTGCCTGCGCTGAGCGCCATCGCGCAGGACGCGTGGTCGGTATGGCCCCAGCTGCTGCGCGGCTTCGGCCGCACGCTGCTGGAGACCGTGCTCGGCTTCGCGGCGGGCGCGCTCTTCGGCTTCTTCTGCGGCACGGTGTTCACCTACTCGCGCTGGATGGAGCGCTCCGTGTTCCCGCTCTTCGTGGTGTCGCAGACCGTGCCGGTCGTGGCCTTCGGCGCGCTCATCGTGATCTGGTTCGGCAACTCGCTGCTGGCCAAGGTGATGACCGCCTTCTTCCTGACCTTCTTCCCGGTGACGGTGAACACGCTGCGCGGATTGAAGTCCTGCGACCCGCAGCGCGTCGCGCTCATGCGCAGCTTCGGTGCCGACCGCTTCGTCATGTTCTTCAAGCTCGCCGTGCCTTCGGCCCTGCCGCAGGTGATGGTCGGCCTGCGCGTGGCCATTGGCCTGAGCCTGATCGGTTCGGTGGTGGGCGAGTGGTTCGGCGAGACGGTCGGCCTGGGCGTCATGCTCATGGAGGCGATGAACGCCGACCTGGTCCTGCGCCTGTGGGTGGTGATGTTCGCCTGCGGGCTGATGGGCGCCATGCTCTACGGGCTGCTCACATTCGTGGAAAGGAGGCTCGTATGGTGGCGCAGCGAAAGCTGATGGCATCGCCCGTGGTGCCGGTGGTGCTGAGCATCGCCGTGCTGCTGGCGGTGTGGGAAGGTGCGATCCTGCTCCTGGGCATCCCGCCCTTCGTGCTGCCCAGCCTGGATGCGATCGTGCGGCATGCATTCAGCGACACCGGCCGGCTCCTGGCCGCGCTGCTGGCTACGCTGGGGGAAGCGCTCGGCGGCTATGCGCTGGGCAGCCTGCTCGGCCTGCTGCTGGCCGTGGTACTCCTGCTCGCGCCGCCCCTGGAGCGCATCGTCATGCCGCTGGCGGTGGCGGTGAACGCGGTGCCGACGGTCGCCTATGCGCCGCTCTTCCTGATCTGGTTCGGGCTCGGCGCGGCGTCGAAGGTGGCGCTGGTGGCGCTGGCGGTTGGCTTCACCATGCTGGTGAATGCGCTGCACGGCCTCAAGCAGGCCGACGCCGCTGCGGTCAACCTGATGCGCAGCTTCGGGGCCGGGCCGCTGAAGATCGTCTGGCGCCTGCGCCTGCCGGTGGCGATGCCCTCCGTGGTCACCGCGCTGCGTGTCTCGGTGCCGCGCAGCATGATCGTGGCGATCGTCGGCGAGATGCTGGGCGCCTATGCGGGGCTCGGCCGGATGATCTATGAATCGACACAGCAGGTGGACCTGCTGAGCGTGTGGGCGGCTGTGCTGGTGGCGTCGCTCGCGAGCATGGTCTTCTACGGCGTGCTCGTGTGGATCGACCAAAAACTGGTCTGGTGGCGATGATGACAAAGACGAACCCTGCGGCCTACCCCGAGACCGAAGCCGAGCTGCGCGTGCAGCTCGCCGCCTGCTACCGGCTGGTAGCGCACTTCGGCATGGACGACCTGATCTACAACCACATCTCCGCGCGCGTGCCGGGGCCGCAGCATCACTTCCTGATCAACCCCTACGGGCTGCTGTTCTCGGAAGTCACGGCCTCCTCGCTGGTGAAGATCGACCTGGACGGCCACAAGGTGGACGACACCGACGCCGAGGTCAACCGCGCCGGCTTCGTGATCCACAGCGCCATCCATGCGGGCCGTCCCGACGCGCTGTGCGTGCTGCACACCCACTCCGAGGCCGGCACCGCGATCGCCGCCATGCCGCACGGCCTCGCGCCGCTGAGCCAGTTCGCGATGCGCTACCAGGGCCACACCGCCTTCCACGACTACGAAGGCGTGGCACTGGAGACCGGCGAGCGCGCGCGGCTGGTGCGCGACCTGGGACACCACCACACGCTGGTGCTGCGCAACCACGGCATCCTGACCGTGGGGCGCACCATCCCCGAGGCCTTCATCCTCATGTACTACTTCGAGAAGGCGGCCAAGGTGCAGTTGCTCGCGCAGGCCGGCCTCGCCGCCGGCGAGCAGTTGGTGTACCCGCAGCCCGAAGTGAGCGCGCTGGCCGCGCGCCAGTTCACCGAATTCGCCGGGGACATCCTGCCGCCCGGCACGCGCGAATGGCCCGCGTTCCTGCGCATGCTGGAGCGCACGCAGCCGGACTACCGGCTCTGACGGCCGTTCATCCCTTCTTCCCCCCTTTCCTACACCTCCCAGAGACCATGCAATTCGAGAACCTCACGCCCTTCCTCGGCACGGAAGTCAAGGACATCGACCTGCGCGAACCGGTGAGCGACGCCGAGTTCGCCGTGCTGCGCGAAACGCTCAACCAGCGCTCGGTGCTGCTGTTTCGCGGCCAGCGGATCAACGAGGCCCAGCATGTGGCCTTCTCGCGCCGCTTCGGGCCGCTGCTGGGCCATGTGCTTACGCAGTTCCTGAAGAAGGAGCATCCCGAGGTATACGTGCTGTCGAACGTATCGGAGAACGGCAAGCCCATCGGCAACCACAAGGAAGGCTGGAACTGGCATTCCGACCTCTCGTACAAGGCCGAGCCCTCGATGGGCGCGCTGCTCTATGCGCTCGAAGTGCCGCCGGTGGAGGGCGACACCTTCTTCGCCTCGATGCATGCCGCCTACGACGCGCTCGACGACGACATGAAGGCGCGCATCCGCCATCTCACCGCCACCCACAGCTACGCCAACTACTACGGCAAGGCCTTCGCCGACCGCAACCCGCTCACGCCCGAGCAGCTGGCCGCCACGCCCGACGTGGTGCACCCGCTGGTGCGCACGCATCCCGAGACCGGCCGCCTCTCGCTCTACGTGGGCGAGGACGTGGTCAAGCAGATCGACGGACTGCCCGCCGATGAGAGCGCTGAACTGCTGGCCGAGCTGAACGCACACGCCATCTCGCCGGAGTTCAGCTACCGCCACAAGTGGCTGGCCGGCGACCTGCTGGTGTGGGACAACCGCTGCACCATGCACCGTGCCACGCCCTACGACGACAACGTGTACCGCCGCGTGATGCACCGCACCACCGTCGCCGGAGACCGCCCGTTCTGACCTCGGACGTCACGCGCCGGCCGTCCGCCGAACCGGCACAAGCCCGCCAAAGACAGACACAACAACGAAAGGCAAGACCATGGAACCCCATGACCCGGAGATGACCGCGGACCCTTCGCTGCCGCGCGCCCGCGAGCGCCAGCGCGGCAGGGGCGCCACCCTGTCCGACGAACTGAAGGACACGCTGGAGGACCTGATCGTCAGCGGCGTCATGAAGCCCGGCGCGCGGCTCGACGAAGCCGAGCTGGCCGAGCGCTTCAAGGTCTCGCGCACACCGGTGCGCGAGGCGCTCAAGGCGCTGGCGGCCACCGGGCTCGTCGACCTGCGAAGCCGCCAGGGCGGCGTGTGCGTGGCGCGCATCTCGCTGCCGATGCTCATCGAGATGTTCCAGATGATGGCGGTGATGGAAGGCCTGTGCGCGAAGTTCGCGGCGCGCCGCGCCAGCGAGGCGCAGAAGCAGCGCATGGGCGACCTGCACGACGAGCTGACCCGCATCCTCGCCTCGGGCGACCACTCGCGCTTCTACGACGTGAACCAGGACTTCCACGACGCGCTCTACGAAGCGTCGAACACGCACTACCTGGCCGAGCAGACCCGCGCGCTGCGCAAGCGGGTGCGCGTGTACCGCCGCTACGTGACCTTCCAGCCCGGGCGCATGAGCGCCACCATCGGCGAGCACGGCGCGATCCTCGACGCGATCCGCCGCAACGATCCGGCGGCAGCCTTCAACGCCGCCATCGACCATGTGAGCCTGCTGGAGGACGACATCGTCGACCTCATCGCCGCGCTGTCCGAGCAGGACGCGGGCGTCGCGTGACTCCCCTCTTCCACCCATTTCCGATCGCCTCCCCGCATCCCAGGACAACTTCATGAAACTCGAACTCGACGGCAAGACCGTACTCATCACCGGAGCCTCCAAAGGCATCGGCCTTGCAGCTGCCCATTCGTTCGCGGCCGAAGGCTGCCACCTGCAGCTGGCCGCACGCGATGGCGTCGCGCTGGCGGCCGCCAAGGCAGACATCGAGAAGCTCCACCCGGTCAAGGTGAACATCCACCCGATGGATCTGGCCGCCCCCGGTGCCATGGCCCAGCTGTCCGAGGCCGCCGGCCATGTCGACATCCTCGTGAACAACGCGGGCGACATTCCCTCGGGCCCCATCGAGTCGCTGGACTTCGCCGTGGTGCGCCGCGGCTTCCAGCTCAAGGTGCTGGGCTACATGGAACTCAGCCAGATCTACTATGCCCGCATGAAGGCCGCGGGCGGCGGCGTGATCGTGAACGACATCGGCAACTCCGGCGAGAACTGGGACGCCAACTACATCGCCGGATCCACCGGCAACGCGGCCGTGATGGCCTTCACGCGCGCACTCGGCGGCGTGAGCCTGGACGACGGCATCCGCGTGGTGGGCGTGAACCCGGGGCCGGTGGCCACCGATCGCATGGTCAAGCTCATGAAGCGCCGCGCCCTCGACACCCACGGCGACGAAGGCCGCTGGGAAGAGCTGTTCGACAACTACCCCGGCGGCCGCCCCGCCACTCCGGAAGAGGTGGCGGAGCTGATGGTGTTCCTGGCCTCGCCGCGCGCGGGCTACATCACCGGCACGGTCGTGACCATCGATGGCGGCATCGCCGCGCGCGGCTCGATCATCAAGACGAGCAAGAAGGCGCTGGCAGCCGAACAGGCGCAAAGGCTCGCGGCATGAATGCGGCTCTGAATCCCGCCGCCGCGGTGCCGGCCGTGACCAGCGATGCCGAAACCCGCAACCGCTACTTCGACCGGCTCTTTTCCAACCCCGATCTGATGTGGCTGGGCCAGAACACCAACCACTTTCCGCTGCACCCGGCCGTGCGCAAGGCGCTGCACGATGCGATCGACGACGAGAGCTTCCACGCCTACGCGCCACCGTTGGGGATGGAGGCGCTGCGCTCGGCCATCGTGGCGGACCTGGGCGTGCCCGACCAATCGGCCGTGGTGACCGACGGCGCGGTCTCGGCGCTTGCGCTGGCCTGCCGGGCCTTCTGCGCCGCGGGCAAGGGCTTCGTCACCACCGACCCGGGCTGGAAATGGCCGCTGCAGTTCGCGGCCAAGGCGGGCTGCACCATCACCGAGATTCCGATCTACGGGCCCGAGCACGGCTTCAAGTTGTCGGCCGAGGCGCTGGCCGCATCGACCGGCGCGGACACCGCCGTCATCTACCTCGTCGACCCCAACAACCCCCTGGGCACCACCTACACCGAGGACGAGATCCGCGCCTTTGCCGAGAGGGCCCGCGAGATCGGCGCCATCCTCATCCACGACTGCACCTACCGCGACTTCGCCGACAGCCACACCCTGGCCTCGCGCTTCTACCCGGAAGGCACCGTGACCATCGTGAGCTTCTCGAAGTGGCTCGGGCTCGCGGGCCTGCGGCTCGGCGCGCTCGTCGCCTCGCCGGAGCTGCTCGCGCGCATCCTGCCGCATTCGCAGGCGCCGCTGGGCGCGAGCGTGCTGGCACAGCGCGCGGCCATCGCGGGCCTCGCGGTCAAGACCGAATGGATGACCGAGGTGATCGCGCAGCAGCGCGAGAACCAGCGGATGATCGTCGAAGCCTTCGGCAAGCTCCCGGGCTTCGAGGTGCCGGTGTTTCCGTCGCAGGCCAACTTCATCGTGGTCGAGTGCAGCAAGGCGGGCGTGACGCCCGAGGCGCTGGTCACCGCGCTGGGCGAGCACGACATCATGGTGCGGCAGGGCACCTACCACACGCCGCGCTTCGGCCACCGCTTCGTGAAGATCTCCACCACCGTGCCCCGGGCCTGGGCGCAGGCGCTGTGCGACGTGCTGCCGCAGGCGGTCGAGCGCGCGCGCGGCCTGCCGGCGACGGCGGCGCTGTTCTGAGAAAGGGCCCGACGATGGGTTTCGCCACCACCCCCGACGGCATCCGCCTCTACTACGAGACCGCCGGCAGCGGCACGCCGATCGTGTTCGTGCACGAGTTCGGCGGCGACCACCGCAGCTGGGAGCCGCAGATGCGCTACTTCGCGCGTCGCCACCAGTGCGTGACCTTCGGCGCGCGGGGCTATCCGCCCTCCGACGTGCCGGCCGACGTGGAGCGCTATTCGCAGGCCATCGCGGCCGACGACATCGCGGCCGTGATGGACGCGCTGGGGCTGCAGCGCGCCCACATCGTCGGCCTGTCGATGGGCGGCTTCGCGACGCTGCACTTCGGCCTTCGCCATGCGCACCGGGCCGCTTCGCTCGTCATCGCCGGTGCCGGCTACGGTGCCGAGAAGGAGCACGAGGAATACTTCCGCGGCGTCTCGCTCGAGGTCGCCAGGCAGTTCGAGGCGCAGGGCGCCGAGAAATTCGCCCGCACCTATTCGCTGGGCGCGAGCCGCGTGCAGTTCCAGAACAAGGACCCGCGCGGCTGGCAGGAGTTCGCGACCTGGCTCGGCCAGCACGACGCCGTGGGCGCGGCCAACACCATGCGCGGCGTGCAGGCGCGCCGCCCCTCGATCTACGACCTGGAAGGCGAGCTGCGCGCAATGGCCGTGCCCTCGCTGGTGGTGGTCGGCGACGAGGACGACCACTGCCTGCAGCCCGGCATCTTCCTCAAGAAGACGCTGCCGGCCTGCGGCCTGGCGGTGATGCCCAAGACCGGTCACACGCTGAACCTGGAAGAGCCTGCGGCCTTCAACGCCCTGCTGGCGGAGTTCCTGGCACAGGTCGAGGCCGGCCAGTGGAAGCCGCGCGACCCGCGTGCGCTGCCCAGCCAGATCATGAAGACGGACTGATGACCACCGCCACCGCCACCGCGACAGCCCCGCCGGCCCAGGGCGCCTGGCGCATCGACGCCGACCGGCTCTGGCGCCGGCTCATGGCGCTGGCCTGCATCGGCGCCACGCCCGGCGGCGGCGTGGACCGGCAGGCGCTGAGCCGGGAGGAGATCGATTCCTGGCGCACGATGATCGGCTGGGCCGAGTCGTCGGGGTTGGAGCCATCGACCGACGCCGCGGGCAACCTCTTCATCGCACTGCCGGGGGCCGATCGCGATGCGCCGCCCGTGCTCGCGGGCAGCCATCTCGACAGCCAGCCTGGTGGCGGGCGTTTCGACGGCGTGTACGGCGTGGTCGCGGCCCTGGAGGTGCTGACCACCCTGGCCGGGCGCGGCGTGCGTCCGCCGGTGGACATCGTCTGCGTGGCGTGGATGAACGAGGAGGGATCGCGCTTCGCGCCCGGGATGATGGGCTCGGAGGCCTTCGCCGGCGTGCGCAGCCTGGAGGCCGTGCGGGCGGTGCGCGATGCCGGCGGCATCGCCGTCGGCGATGCGCTCGACGCGCTGCATGCGGCGTTTCCGGCGCTGCGCCGCAGGCCGCTGGGCTTTCCGGTGGCGGCCTACCTCGAAGCGCACATCGAGCAGGGGCCGGTGCTGGAGGCGCAGCAGTGCACGATCGGTGTGGTCACCGGCATCCAGGGCAAGAAGACTTTCGACATCGTCGTCGAGGGCGAACGCGGCCATGCCGGCACGCTGGCGATGTCCGACCGGCACGACGCGCTGGAAGCCTTCACACGCATGGCCTCCGCGCTCTATGCCGAGATCGGGCGCCACGACGAGGCCGTGAAGTTCACCATCGGCCGCCTGCAGGTCGAACCGAACGCGCCCTCGGTCGTGCCCGAGCGCGTGACCCTGCGCATCGACCTGCGGCATCCCGACAACGCGGTGCTCGGCCACCTGGGGCAGCGCATCGCCGAGCTGTGTGCGGCCCTGGCCGCGCCATGCAGCGTGCGCGTGACGGCGCTGGTCGACGCGCCCTCCAACGGCTTCGATCCGTCGCTGCAGCAGGCGATCGCGCGGGCCGCGGCCCGCATGGGCGTTCCCCACATGCCGATTCTCTCGGCGGCGGGCCACGATGCGCGCCACCTGGCACCCCTGTGCCCCAGCGCGATGATCTTCATCCCATGCCGCGATGGCGTGAGCCACGCGGAACACGAGTGGGCCGAGCCGGCGCATGTCGCAGCCGGCGCGGATGTGCTGCTGGACGTCCTGCTTCCCTGGGCGGGCGTCGCGAAGGACGGCACACCGTGAGCCCCACCGTCGTCGACATGGCCGACCTGCCGATGCAGTACCCGGCCGCGCCCGCCGGTGCGGCGCAGGCCAGGGCCCGTTTCTTCAACTCCGGCAATGCCTTCAACGTGAAGCTGCCCGCGGTGCCCGCTCGGCTTTTCGGGCCGCCGCCGCAGGAACGCTTCGGTGTGTTCGACTGCGACCAGTCCCCCGCCCTGGGTGGCGGCGTTGCGGCCACCACGCCGCTGATGCTGGCGCGCTATGTGCGCATCGCCGCACGCGACGCGCTGCCACCGCTCGATGTGCATGCGACCGGTTCGGTCTGGTACGTGATTTCCGGCGCCGGGCATGTCACGGGCCCGGCGATCGACCTGGCCTTCGCTGCGGGTGATGTATTGCTGCTGCCGGGCGCACGGGGCTACCGGTTCGAGGCCGGCGACGAAGGTGCCCTGCTCTGGAGCGTCGACAACGCGCCGCAACTGGCCTTCGAGCGCGCGCAGCCGGCCCCCGTGGCCGAGGCGCTCATCGACGCGGTGCACTACCCGGCTGCGGAGATCGAGCGCCAGCTCGCGCTGATCCTGTCCACCGGCACGCACGACGAGACCTCCGGCCGCGCGCTGATCTTCTCGTCCGACCGCCAGGCCGCCGCGCGCAACCTCACGCCCACGCTGACGCTGAGCCTCAACACGCTCGAGCCGCACACCCACCAGCGCACGCATCGCCACAACTCGGCCGCCATCACGCTGGTGATGAGGGGCGAAAACTGCCATTCGATGGTCGGCGGCGAGCGCTGCCCCTGGGCGCCCTGGGCCACGCTGGTGACGCCGCCGGGCGCGCCGCATTCGCATCACAACGAGGGCGCGCACGGCGCACGCTTCCTGATCGTGCAGGACGGCGGGCTGCACTACCACGCGCGGACCATGGGATTCGAGTTCCTGGAAGCCAGAGGCTGACGCTGCCGCAGGCGGATCGCTGCCCGCCTGGCCCGATGCTTGCTGGGCGCACAATCACTGTCACCCAAAGCATCCGCGACCCCGCCCAAGAATGAGCCCGAACGACACGCACGACCTCCACGACAAACGCCTCGCCGATGCCTGGGCCACGCTCCAGGCCCATGCCGACCAGGGGCTGCCGCTCGACCACGATCCCTCCCGCCTGGCTTTTGCCGACCCCGAGTTCCTGCTGCGCCGCGAAACCCGCGGCCTGCGCATGCAGCTGGAGTTGATGAAGCCCGACCTGGAGATGCGCGCCCACGGCATCGAGAACACCATCGTCGTCTTCGGCAGCGCGCGCTTTCGCAGCGAAGAGGAAATGGGCGCGCTCATCGCCCAGGCCGACGCCGCCGGCGACGCCAAGGCCGCTGCCCGCTGGCGCAAGCTGGCGCGCGGCAGCCACTACTACGAGCAGGCGCGTGCCTTCGGCAAGCTGGTCGCGCACTACAGCAACGACAAGGAGCCGGCCGACCAGCTCTTCGTGTGCACGGGTGGTGGTCCGGGCATCATGCAGGCCGCCAACCGCGGCGCCTACGAGGGCGGCGGCCTGTCGGTCGGCCTGGCCATCGCACTGCCGATGGAAGAAGCCGCCAACCCCTACGTCACACCCGCGCTCTCCTTCAAGTTCCACTACTTCGCCATCCGCAAGATGCACTTCATGATGCGGGCGAAGGCGCTGGTGGCCTTTCCGGGCGGCTTCGGCACGCTGGACGAGCTGTTCGAGGTGGTCACCCTCGTGCAGACGCGCAAGTCCAAGCAGGTGCCGATCGTGCTGTTCGGCTCCGAATACTGGAAGCGGCTGATCGACTTCGACTTCCTGGTCGAGGAAGGCGTGATCTCGCCCGAGGACATCGACCTCTTCGAATACGTCGACACGCCCGAAGACGCCTGGGCGGCGATCAAGCGCTTCTACAAGCTCTGATCCGTTTTCATTGATCGAATCGGGCTGCAGCGCCCGTCCCGCGGACGCGAGCAGCTATCTTTTCAATAGCAGGCGACGCCCGCCAGCCAGCCATGCACGCGTCAGGGGCTGCGCTCGGCACCTGACCCATCGGGCAGCGCGGCGTCCGGCGCGTCGTCGGCAGGCCGGTGCGATACGCCCAGCCCCATGCCCATGCCGGCGCCGCCGGCCATTGCGCCCCCGGCACCGCCGCCCCCTGCGACGCCACGGCCGCCCGCGCCGCCTGCGCCCTGCCCGGC
>NZ_CABFMN010000071.1 GCF_901875635.1 Xylophilus ampelinus
GCAGCGGCGGGGCCTCGCGGCGCAGGGCGGCCAGCCGGCCGACGAAGGCCGCCAGCGCGCGGTCGGCGTCGACCCAGGCCAGCCAGGTGGTGGGGTTGTCCTGGCAGTAGGCGTTGTTGTTGCCGCGCTGGGTTTGGCCCAGCTCGTCGCCGGCCAGCAGCATGGGCGTGCCCTGCGACAGCATCAGCGTCGCGAGCAGGGTGCGCGCCAGGCGCCGGCGGCGGGCGCGCACCGCCGGATCGTCGGTGTCGCCCTCCGCGCCCTGGTTGGCGCTGAGGTTGTGGCCATGGCCGTCGCGGTTGCCCTCGCCGTTGGCTTCGTTGTGGCGCCGGTCGTAGCTCAGCAGGTCGCGCAGGTCGAAGCCGTCGTGCGCGGTGACGAAGTTCACGGTGGCGGTCGGCGCCCGGCCGCTGTGGCGGAACTCGCCGCTGGACGCCAGCAGCCGGTGCGCGAAGGCGCCGCGACCCTCGGCGCCCTCGCGGCCCTGACGCAGCCAGAAGCCGCGCACCGTGTCGCGGTAGCGGTCGTTCCATTCGAGCCAGCCGGGTGGGAAGTCACCGAGCCGGTAACCGCCCGGGCCCATGTCCCAGGGCTCGGCGATCAGCAGCGCCTGCGACAGCACCGGGTCCTGCGCGCAGGCGGCGAAGAAGGGGGCGCGGCGGTCGAAGCCGCCGCCCAGGTCGCCACCCACGCGGCCGACCATCGGCGCGAGGTCGAAGCGGAAGCCGTCCACGCCGAGTTCGGTGACCCAGTGGCGCAGGCTGTCGGTGGCCAGTTGCACGACGCGCGGCTCCGAGAAATCCAGGCAGTTGCCGCAGCCGGTCCAGTTCTCGTAGTAGAAGGGGTCGTCCGCGCGCAGGCGGTAATACAGCGCGTTGTCGATGCCGCGCAGCGACAGCGTGGGGCCGAACTCGTCGGTCTCGCCGCTGTGGTTATAGACGACGTCGATCACCAGCTCCATGCCGCGCGCATGCACCGCGTCGGCCAGGGCACGGAATTCGGAGGTGGGCGAGGTGCCGGCCCGGCCGCTCCAGTAGCGGGCCTCGGGCGCGAAGAAGGCGATCGGGCTGTAGCCCCAGTAGTTCGACAGGCCCAGCTTCTGCAGCCGCTCCTCGTCGGCGCGGTGCTGCACCGGCATCAGGCTCAGCGTGGTCACGCCCAGGCGCTGCAGGTGGTCGAGCACGGCCGGCTCGGCCAGGCCGGCGTAGGTGCCGCGAAGGGGCTCGGGCACGTAGGGATGCAGGCGGGTCATGCCACGCACGTGCAGTTCATAGAGCACGCGCTCACCGGGCGCGATGCGCGGCCGGCGCGGGGGCGGCAGGCCCAGCGGCGCGGTGACGCGGGCCTTGAGCGCCGCCGGCCCGCTGTCGCGCGGATCGGCCACGTCCGGCTGGCCGGGTGCATGGCCGAGGAAGAGGTCTTCGCCGCCGTACACGCCCACCACCTCGCGGGCGTAGGGATCGAGCAGCAGCTTCGCCGGGTTGAAGCGCAGTCCCTGGCGTGGCGCCCACGGGCCGTGCACCCGGAAGCCGTAGACCAGCCCCGCTCGCCCGGCCGGCAGCCGGCCGTGCCAGACGCCGTCGGTGTGCGCCGGCAGCGGCAGGCGCTGCTGTTCCTGGCGACCCACCGCGTCGAAGAGGCACAGCTCCACGGCCGTGGCCGAAGGCGCTGCCAGTGCGAAGTTGACCCCGCCTTCCGGCAGCAGGGTGGCGCCCAGGGGGTACGCGGAACCGGCGGTCAGCATCGTCGATTGCTATTTTTTTTGATAGCTGCTTGCGCCCGTGTGACGGGCGATGCAGCCACTTTTTGCTTGAGAAATGGGGCCGTTCATGCCAGCACCCACAGCACGGTCGCCAGCGGCGGCACCGTCATCACGGCCGACTGCGCCTGGCCGTGCCAGGGCACCGGCTGGGCGTCCACCGGCGCATTGCCCACGCCCGACCCGCCGTACACCGCCTGGTCGGTGTTGATGGCCTCGCGCCAGGTGCCCGCCTGCGGCAGGCCGAGCCGGTAGCCGTGGCGCACCACGGGCGTGAAGTTGCACACCGCCACCACGCAGGCGCCATCGGGCGCCCGCCGCACGAACGCGAAGACGGACTGGTCGGCGTCGTCGTGCACCAGCCACTGGAAGCCGGCCGCCTCGCAGTCCTGCGCGTGCAGCGCCGGGTAGTGGCGGTAGACGTTGTTGAGGTCGCGCACCAGCCGGCGTACGCCCTCGTGCAGGGGCTGCGCGGCGCCGGGCTCGAGCAGGTGCCAGTCCAGGCTGCGGTCGGCGTTCCATTCCGTGCGCTGCGCGAACTCGCAGCCCATGAAGAGCAGCTTCTTTCCCGGGTAGGCCCACTGGTAGCCGTACAGCGTGCGCAGGCCCGCGAACTGCTGCCACTCGTCGCCGGGCATCTTGCCGATCATCGAGCCCTTGCCGTGCACCACCTCGTCGTGCGAGAAGGGCAGCACGAAGTTCTCGGTGTGCGCGTACATCAGGCCGAAGGTGATGTGACGGTGGTGGTGGCGGCGGTACACCGGGTCGGTGTGCGCATAGGCCAGCGTGTCGTTCATCCAGCCCATGTTCCACTTGAAGTGGAAGCCCAGGCCGCCGTTTTCGGGCGGCCTGGTCACGCCCGGGAAGCTGGTCGACTCTTCGGCGATCGTCATGGCGCCGGGCCGCTCGGTGCCCACCACATGGTTCATGCGCCGCAGGAAGTCGATGGCCTCGAGGTTCTCGCGCCCGCCGTGTTCGTTGGGCACCCATTGGCCGGCCGCGCGGCTGTAGTCGCGGTAGAGCATCGAGGCGACCGCATCCACGCGCAGCCCGTCGATGCCGTAGCGCTCCAGCCAATACAGCGCGTTGCCGACCAGGTAGTTGCGCACCTCGGTGCGCGACCAGTTGAAGATCAGCGTGTTCCAGTCGTTGTGGAAGCCCTCGCGCGGGTCGGCGTACTCGTAGAGGGCGGTGCCGTCGAAGCGACCCAGGCCGTGGGCGTCGGTCGGGAAGTGGGCCGGCACCCAGTCGAGGATCACGCCCAGCCCGGCGTCGTGCGCCACCTCGACGAAATGCCGGAACTCCGACGGCGTGCCGAAGCGCGAGGTGGGCGCGTACAGGCCGATGGGCTGGTAGCCCCAGGAGCCGTCGAAGGGGTGCTCCGTGATGGGCAGCAGCTCCAGGTGCGTGAAGCCCATGTCGCGCGCGTAGGGCACCAGCGTGTCGGCCAGCTCCGGGTACGTCAGCCACTCGTGTCCGTTCTTGCGCCGCCACGAGCCCAGGTGCACCTCGTAGATGCTGATCGGCGCATGGCGCGCGTTGGCGGCCGCGCGCTCGGGCCGCATCGGCTGCGGCGCGGGCAGCGGCCGCACCACGCAGGCGGTGTCGGGCCGCAGGCGGGCCGCGAAGGCGTAGGGGTCGGCCTTGCGCAGCACGGTGCCGTCGGCCGCCAGCAGCTCGAACTGGTAGGCATCGCCGGCCACCAGGTGTGGCACGAAGAGCTCCCACACGCCGCATTCGCGGCGCAGGCGCATCGGGTGGCGCCGGCCGTCCCACTGGTTGAACTCGCCCACCACCGACACGCGCCGCGCATGCGGCGCCCAGACCGCGAAGGCCACTCCCTTGGCACCCCGCCAGTGCAGCAGGTGCGCGCCCAGCCGCTCCCAGGGCCGCAGGTGCGTGCCTTCGGCCAGCAGCCAGACATCGGTTTCGCCCAGCACCGGCGGGAAACGGTAGGGGTCGTCGAGCAGTTGCAGCTGGTGCTCCCACTGCACCCGCAGCCGGTAGCCCATGCGGGCGGGCGCGGCCGGTACCAGGGCGGCGAAGAGGGCCGAATCGCCCTGGCGCTGCAGCACCGCCAGCGGATCGCCCGAGGCCGCATGCACCACGCCCACCGAGCGGGCGCCGGGCAGGAAGGCGCGGATGCACAGGCCCTCGGGCGTCTCGTGCGGCCCCAGCACCGAGAAGGGGTCGCCGTGTTCGGCGCGCATCAGGGCGCGCAGGTCGGCGTCGGGCAGGGCCAGGGCGTGCATGGCGGTCAGGGGTTCCAGGGGTGTCCGAAGAAGACCCCGTAGGGTGCGAGCGCGAGCGTGCGGCCGTCCTCGGAAATCAAGCCGCCTTCGCAGGGGTGTCCGCCGACAGCCGAGAGCGGCGCCGGCAATGGCAGCACCTGCGGCTCGGGCGAGAGGTTGAACACGGCGTGCAGCACCGCGTCGCCCTCGCTGCGCTCGAAGTGCAGCACCGGCTCGGGGGCATCGTGGAAGCGCATCGCGCCCGTGCGCAGCAGCGGCTGGCCGCGCCGCCACTGGATCAGCGCGCGGCTGTAGGCCAGCATGGAACGCGCGTCGGCCGACTGGCGGTCCACGGCCAGCGGCAGGTGCGCGCCATACATCGGCAGCCAGGGCGCGCCGGTGGAGAAGCCGCCGTGCACGCCGTCGGTCTGCCAGGGCATCGGCGTGCGGGCGCCGTCGCGGCCCTTGAACTCGGGCCAGAAGGCGCGGCCGTAGGGATCCTGCAGCAGCTCGAAGGGCACCTCGGCTTCGGGCAGGCCCAGTTCCTCGCCCTGGTAGAGGCTGGCGCTGCCGCGCAGCGAGAGCAGCAGCG
Organism: Xylophilus ampelinus; assembly: GCF_901875635.1. Taxonomy (GTDB): domain Bacteria; phylum Pseudomonadota; class Gammaproteobacteria; order Burkholderiales; family Burkholderiaceae_C; genus Xenophilus. Next base: position 4,583 of record NZ_CABFMN010000071.1, read on the forward strand.
CGAGCCAAAGCCGGTCGCGCGCCGCATCGGCCGCGCGCCCGGCGCTCCAGCGCGTGGCCACCCGCGGCACGTCGTGGTTCGACACCGCCCAGCAGCCCCAGCCGCCGGTGGCGTCGAGGGCCTCTTCCAGCGCCTGCACCTGGCCGCGCAGGTGGGTGGCGCTGTGTTCGCCAGTCAGCAGGGCGAAGCTGTAGGCCATGTGCAGGCGCCGGCCCGCCTCGGTGTACTGCGCCATCACGGGCGGCGCGTTCTCGTCGCCGACCTCGCCCAGCGCCACCGCGCCGTGGCCGTCGAGCAGCGCGCGCAGCCGCTCGAGGAAAGCCAGGTTCTCGGGCTGGCTCTTGTCGTACAGGTGGCGCTGCATGGCGTAGGGGTTCTCGGCCCGTACCGTGCTCACGCCCGCGATGTCGGCCAGGGCGGCGGGCGGGTTGTCGCGCAGCCGGGCATCGTGGAACTGGTGGTTGCAGGCGTCGAAGCGGAAGCCGTCCACGCCGCGCTCGCACCAGAAGCGCACCTCGCCCAGCAGCGCATCCTGCACGGCGGGGCAGTGGAAGTTCAGGTCGGGCTGCTCGGTCAGGAAGCTGTGCAGGTAGTACTGGCGCCGGCGCGAGTCCCACTGCCAGGCGCTGCCGCCGAAGACCGACAGCCAGTTGGTCGGCGGCGTGCCGTCGGGCTTCGCGTCGGCCCACACGTACCAGTCGGCCTTCGGGTTGTCGCGGCTCGCCCGGCTTTCCTTGAACCACGCATGCTGGTCGGAGGTGTGCGAGAGCACCTGGTCGATGATGATCTTCAGGCCCAGGCGGTGGGCCTCGGCCAGCAGGGCGTCGAAATCGCCCAGGGTGCCGAAGATCGGGTCGACGTCGCGGTAGTCGGCCACGTCGTAGCCGAAGTCCTTCATCGGCGATCGGAAGAAGGGCGAGATCCAGATCGCATCCGCGCCCAGGGCCGCCACGTGCCCCAGCCTGGAGGTGATCCCGGGCAGGTCGCCGATGCCGTCGCCATTGCTGTCCATGAAGCTGCGCGGGTAGATCTGGTAGATCACCGCGCCGCGCCACCAGTCGTTCCTCATCGCTTGGCTTTCTCGCATGTCCGATTCATTGTGGCACGCGAGAAACGGGCCAAGTCCCGGCGCCCCGGATGGCGACGGCGCAGCGCGGATAATCCGCCTTCCCCCGGCCGGCCGCGCCGGGACTGCCCGTTTTCCCAGCCATGAATCCCACCTACCAACCCAGCGAGGTCGAGTCCGCCGCCCAGGCCCATTGGACGGCCGCCGATGCCTACCGCGTCACCGAACAGGCCGGCAGGAAGAAGTACTACGCCTGCTCCATGCTGCCCTACCCGAGCGGCAAGCTGCACATGGGCCATGTGCGCAACTACACCATCAACGACATGCTCACGCGCTACCTGCGCATGAACGGCTACAACGTGTTGATGCCCATGGGCTGGGACGCCTTCGGCCTGCCGGCCGAGAACGCGGCGCTGAAGAACGGCGTGCCGCCGGCCAAGTGGACCTACGAGAACATCGACTACATGCGCAGCCAGCTCCAGGCGATGGGGCTGGCCATCGACTGGAGCCGCGAGATCGCCACCTGCGATCCGGCCTATTACAAGTGGAACCAGTGGCTGTTCCTGAAGATGCTCGAGAAGGGCATTGCCTACCGCAAGACCCAGGTCGTGAACTGGGACCCGGTCGACCAGACCGTGCTGGCCAACGAGCAGGTGGTCGACGGCCGCGGCTGGCGCACCGGCGCGCTGGTCGAGAAGCGCGAGATCCCCGGCTACTACCTGAAGATCAGCGACTACGCCGCCGAGCTGCTCGACCACACGCAGCACAAGCTCCCCGGATGGCCTGAGCGCGTCAAGCTGATGCAGGAGAACTGGATCGGCAAGAGCGAAGGCGTGCGCTTCGCCTTCACGCACGACATCCGCGGCGACGACGGCGAGCCCATCCAGGGTGGGCGCATGTACGTCTTCACCACGCGCGCCGACACCATCATGGGCGTGACCTTCTGCGCCGTGGCGCCGGAGCACCCGCTGGCTGCGCACGCCGCGAAGACCGACCCGAAGGTCGCTGCCTTCATCGAGGAGGCCAAGTCCGGCGGCGTGACCGAGGCCGAACTGGCCACGCAGGAGAAGAAGGGCGTGCCCACGGGACTCACGGTCACGCACCCCATCACCGACGAGCCGGTGCCCGTGTGGGTCGGCAACTACGTGCTGATGAGCTACGGCGACGGCGCGGTGATGGGCGTGCCGGCGCACGACGAGCGCGACTTCGCCTTCGCCAACAAGTACGGCATCGACATCATCCAGGTGGTGCTGCTCGAGGACGAGCCGCACTTCGACTACCACCGCTGGCAGGACTGGTACGCCGACAAGGAACGCGGCATCACCATCAACTCCGACAACTTCAGCGGCATGCGCTACCAGGAGGCGGTCGACGCCGTGGCCCACGCCCTGCAGCAGAAGGGCCTGGGCGAGAAGAAGACCACCTGGCGCTTGCGCGACTGGGGTGTGAGCCGCCAGCGCTACTGGGGCACGCCGATCCCGATCATCCACTGCCTCGAGCACGGCGCCGTGCCGGTACCCGAGAAGGACCTGCCGGTGGTGCTGCCCACCGACTGCGTGCCCGACGGCAGCGGCAACCCGCTGAACAAGCGCGAGGACTTCCTGGCCTGCGAGTGCCCGATCTGCGGCCAGGCCTCGCGGCGCGAGACCGACACGATGGACACCTTCGTGGACAGCTCGTGGTACTTCATGCGCTACTGCGACCCGAAGCTCGACACCGCGATGGTGGGCGAAGGCGCCGCCTACTGGATGCGCGCGCAGGGCGACGCGCCGGGCGGCAGCGGCATGGACCAGTACATCGGCGGCATCGAGCACGCGATCCTGCACCTGCTGTACGCGCGTTTCTGGACCAAGGTGATGCGCGACATGGGCCTGGTCAGCATCGACGAGCCCTTCACCAAGCTGCTGACGCAGGGCATGGTGCTCAACCACATCTACTTCCACCGCGACGAGAAGGGCGGCAAGCACTACCACCCGCCGCTGGAGGTCACACCCACGCTCGACGCCCAGGGCCGCATCGTCGGCGGCACCACCGCCGACGGCCGGCAGGTCGAATATGGCGGCGTGGGCAAGATGGGCAAGAGCGAGCGCAACGGCGTCGACCCGCAGGACCTGATCGAGAAGTACGGCGCCGACACCGCGCGCCTGTACACCATGTTCACGGCGCCGCCCGAGGCCACGCTCGAATGGAACGACGCCGCCGTGGAGGGCAGCTTCCGCTTCCTGCGGCGCGTCTGGAACTACGGGGTTGCTATGAAAAACATAGCTGCTCCCGCAGGTGGGGCGGGCGCTGCAGCCGTTTTTGGCAAGAATGCCAAGGCGCTGCGCCACGAGGTGCACACCGTGCTGCGCCAGGTCGACTACGACTACCAGCGCATGCAGTACAACACCGTCGTCTCGGGGGCGATGAAGCTGCTCAACGCGCTGGAAGGCTTCAAACCCGACGGCTCGGCCGGCGACCTGATGGCCGCGCGCGAGGGCTTCGGCATCCTGCTGCGCGTGCTGTACCCGGCGACGCCGCACCTCACGCACCAGCTCTGGCATGCGCTGGGCTACGCGGCCGAGGGCGGCGAACTGCTCGACGCGCCGTGGCCGCAGGTCGACCCGGCGGCGCTGGAGCAGGACGAGATCGAGCTCATGCTCCAGGTCAACGGCAAGCTGCGCGGCTCGCTGCGCGTGCCGGCGGGTGCGGACAAGGCGGCGATCGAACAGTTGGCCATCGCCTGCGAGGACTTCGTGAAGCATGCCGAGGGCGCCAAGCCCAAGCGCGTGATCGTGGTGCCGGGCCGGCTCGTGAACATCGTCATCTGAACCGGAGCCCGCGCATGGCCTCTTCTTCCCGCCTTCCGCGCCGCGCCCTGCTGCTGGCTGCGCCGGCCTTGCTGCTGGCCGGCTGCGGCTTCGAACTGCGGCGCGCGCCGGACTATCCGTTCAAGACCATCGCCGTGACCGGCGGCAACCCGCTGGCCGCCCAGGTGCGGCGCGACCTCAAGGGCCAGGGCCTGCAGGTGCTCGACGCCTCGGCCAAGCCCGACGACGCCCAGGTGGTGTGCGAGATCCTCGCGCAGGACCGCGGCACGGCCATTGCGGCCAGCACCTCGGGCGGCACGATTCGCGAGTTGACGCTCACGCTGTCCGTGCGCTTTCGCCTGCGTACCGCGGGCGGCAAGGAGCTGATCGCGCCGGTCACGGTCACGCAGTCGCGCGACATCAGCTACAACGAGACCTCGGCGTTGGCCAAGGAGAACGAGCAGAACCTGCTCTACCGCGACATGACCTCCGACATCGGCAACCAGATCGTGCGCCGCATCGGGGCGGTCAAGACGCTGTGACATGAAGCGCCCCCCAAGCCGCTTCGCGGCTCCCCCCTCACTGGCGCCTTCGGCTTGGAGGGGGGCGCACCCGGCGGCCTGGCAGAGCCAGTTCCGCGGGTGCCCTGAGGGCGCCGCTGCGCTTGCCGGCCCGAACCTGTGCGTCGAGCGTACGGCACCTTGAGTTCGAAAGTTTGAGATGCAACTGGCCGCCGCGCAGCTCGGTGCCCACCTGGGCAAGGGCCTGCGCTCGCTCTACACCGTGCACGGCGACGAGCCGCTGCTGGCGCAGGAGGCCGCGGACGCCATCCGCGCGGCCGCCCGTGCGGCCGGCTACACCGAGCGCAGCAGCCACACCGTGGCCGGCGCGCACTTCGACTGGAGTGCGGTGCTCGCGGCCGGCGGCTCGCTGAGCCTCTTCGCCGACCGCCAGATCGTCGAGATTCGCATCCCCTCGGGCAAGCCCGGCAAGGACGGCAGCGTCGCCCTGCAGCAGATCGCCGAGGCGGCCGACGGCAACGACAGCACGCTCACACTGGTCTTCCTGCCGCGGCTGGACAAGCTGACCCGAAGCGGCGCCTGGTTCGCGGCGCTGGAAGGGCATGGCGTCACCATCCAGGTCGACCCGGTCGAGCGCGCTGCGCTGCCGCCGTGGATCGCGCAGCGCCTGGCGCAGCAGGGCCAGCGCGTGAAGGCCGGCGAGGAGGGGCAGCGCACCCTGCAGTTCTTCGCCGACCGTGTCGAGGGCAACTTGCTGGCCGCGCACCAGGAGATCCAGAAACTGGCCTTGCTGCACCCGCCCGGCGAACTGGGCTGGGAGCAGGTGGAGGCGGCCGTCAACAACGTGGCGCGCTACGACGTCTTCAAGCTCTCCGAAGCCGTGCTGGCCGGCAACGCGCCGCGCGTGGCGCGCATGCTCGAGGGCCTGCAGGCCGAGGGAGAGGCCGAGGTGCTGGTGCACTACACGCTGGCCGAGGACATCCGCGCCTTGAAGCGCGTGAAGGACGCGATGGACGCCGGCCGGCCGCTGCCCCTGGCGCTGCGCGAGAACCGCATCTGGGGCCCGCGCGAGCGCGCCTTCGAGCGCGTGCTGCCGCGCCTGGACGCGCGCCTGCTGACGCGCCTTCTGCGCGCCGCGCACACCGTCGACGGCATCGTCAAGGGCCTGAAGCAGCCCGACTGGCCGGCCAGCGGCTGGCAGTCGCTGCAGCGGCTGGCACTGATGCTGTGCCGGGCCTGCGCGGTGCGCTGAGGAATGCGGGCATCCATACGCGAAGGACGCGAAGATTTCGCGAAAGTCGCGACGAAGAAGTTCAAAGATCTGGCTTCTCTCTTTTGCGTCCTTCGCGTGACTTTCGAGCCCTTCGCGTACGGCTGCCCGATTTCGCTCTCCGTGGGAAAATGCCCACCATGAACGCCTTCAACGTCGCCGAACACATGCAAGCCCTTGGCCTGCAGGCCAAAACGGCTGCAGCCCAGATGGCGCGGGCGGATGCAGCTATCAAAATTAGAGCGCTCAGGGCGCTGGCCCGGCGCCTGCGCGACGCCGGCACCCCGCTGGCCGAAGCCAACGCGAAGGACTTGGCACGCGCCACCGCTGCCGGCCTGTCGGCGCCGATGGTGGACCGGCTCAAGCTCACGCCCAAGGTGATCGAGACGGTGGCCGAGGGCTGCGAGCAGCTGGCCGCCATGCCCGACGTCATCGGCGAAATCATCGGCATGAAGCAGCAGCCCAGCGGCATCCGCGTCGGCCAGATGCGGGTGCCGATCGGCGTCTTCGGCATGATCTACGAGAGCCGGCCCAACGTGACCATCGAGGCCGCGAGCCTGGCGATCAAGAGCGGCAACGCCGCCATCCTGCGCGGCGGCTCCGAGGCGATCGAGTCGAACAAGGCGCTGGCCGCGCTGGTGCGCGCCTCGCTGGCCGAGGCCGGCCTGCCCGAGGACGCGGTGCAACTGGTGCAGACCACCGACCGCGAGGCGGTGGGCCAGCTCATCGCCATGCCCGAGTTCGTCGACGTCATCATTCCGCGTGGCGGCAAGGGCCTGATCGAGCGCATCAGCCGCGACGCGAAGGTGCCGGTCATCAAGCACCTGGACGGCAATTGCCACGTCTTCGTCGACGCGACGGCCGAGCTGGACATGGCCGTCACGGTGGTCGACAACGCCAAGACGCAGAAGTACAGCCCCTGCAACGCGGCCGAAGGCCTGCTGGTGGCGCGCGCGATCGCGCCGCAGTTCCTGCCGCGCATCGGCGCGGTGTTCGCGGCCAAGGGCGTCGAGATGCGCTGCGACGCCGAGGCCGCGGCGCTGCTGGCCGGCGTGGCCGGCGTCGTGCCGGCCACCGAGCAGGACTGGTACGAGGAGTACCTCGCGGCGGTCATCAGCATCAAGGTGGTCGAGGGCGTGGACGAGGCGATCGCCCACATCAACCGCTATTCGAGCCACCACACCGACGCCATCCTCACGCGCGACCACGTGAACGCCCAGCGCTTCCTGCGCGAGGTCGACTCGGCCAGCGTGATGGTGAATGCCAGCACGCGCTTCGCCGACGGTTTCGAGTTCGGGCTGGGCGCCGAGATCGGCATCAGCACCGACAAGTTCCACGCACGCGGTCCGGTCGGCATCGAGGGGCTGACCTCGCTCAAGTACGTGGTGCTGGGGCAGGGCGAAATCCGCCAGTGAGCCCGTCGCTGTGAGCGCCCTGCGAATGCAGGGCGGGCAAGGTGCGTGCCCGGCGCCTTGTCATCGGGTGCGCCATCCCCAAATCCTACAATTCCAGTCCGGCTTTCCCGCCCCGTCCTGCCTCCCACACCACAAGGCCGTCGCATGGTCCCCCATCTCGTCACCGCCCTGACCGGCCCGATCAACGAACTCGAGCAGCGCGTGCTCGACGGCATGCCGGCCATCGAGCGCTGGTTCCGCCTCGAATGGATGGAGCACACGCCGCCCTTCTATACCTCGGTGGACGTGCGCAACGCCGGCTTCAAACTGGCGCCGGTGGACACGAACTTCTTCCCGCGCGGCTGGAATTTCCTGACGCCCGAGATGCTGCCGCTGGCCGTGCAGGCCGCCCAGGCGGCGGTCGAAAAGATCTGCCCGGAAGCGCGCAACCTGCTCATCATTCCGGAAAACCAGTCTAAGAGCACCTTTTACCTCGCCAACGTCGCCCAACTCACGCGCATCTTCCAGATGGCGGGGCTGAACGTGAAGATCGGTTCGATCGATCCGGCCATCAAGTCGCCCAAGAAGGTGGAGTTGCCGAACGGCGACACGGTGTGCCTGGAGCCGGTGGTGCGCAGCAAGCGGCGCCTCGGCCTGAAGAACTTCGACCCCTGCACCATCCTGCTCAACAACGACCTGGCCGCCGGCACGCCCGGCATCCTGGAAGACCTGCACGAGCAGTACCTGCTGCCGCCGCTGCACGCGGGCTGGTCGGTGCGGCGCAAGAGCAACCATTTCCACAGCTACGAAGAAGTCTCCAAGCGCTTCGGCAAGCTGCTGGGCATCGATCCCTGGCTGATCCAGCCGATCTGGGGCAAGGTCGACGACGTGGACTTCGCCCGTGCCGAGAACACCGACGCGCTCACGGCCCAGGTCGACGCGGTGCTCGCCAAGGTGCGCCGCAAGTACAAGGAGTACGGCATCAACGAGAAGCCCTTCGTCATCGTGAAGGCCGACAACGGCGCCTCGGGCCTGTCGATCACCACGGTGCGCGACGCCAAGGAGATCGAGCCGCTGGTCGCCCGCACGCGTCAGAAGAAGGGCGCCGACAAGGCCCCGGCGGTGGAGGGCCTGGCCGTGGGCAGCACCGACGTGGTGGTGCAGGAAGGCGTGCTGACGCACGAGCGGGTGCACGACGGCGTGGCCGAGCCGGTGGTCTACATGATGGACCGCTACGTGGTGGGCGGTTTCTACCGCGTGCATCCCGACCGCGGCACCGACGAGAACCTGGCCATGCCCGGCGCGAGCTTCGTGCCTTTGGCCTTCTCGGAAAGTGCGCAGCTGCCGCAGCCGGGCGCCAAGCTGGGCGCCAGTGCGCCCAACCGCTTCTACATGTACGGCGTGATCGGCCGGCTCGCGATGGTGGCGGCCTCGTACGAGCTGGAGGCGACCAACCCGGAGGCCGAAGTCTACGAATAGGCGGCGCTGGTAGCGCGGCCGCCGGCGGGCGTCAAGCCTTGCGGCGCCATGCTGCGAGCGCACAATAGCGGGCCCCACAGCAACGGAATTCCAAGGGCGGAGGGTGAACGGCGGCCGGCGCGGCCCCCGTGACCGGGCGTGCCAGCGGCACGCGGCTTCGCCTGTTCCCCGACCTCGTGTCTGCCCCCAAATCGCCCCTGCCGGCACTGATCCTCGGCGCCATCGGCGTCGTGTACGGCGACATCGGCACCAGCGTGCTGTATGCCGTCAAGGAAGTCTTCGGCCACGGCCACGTTCCTTTCACGATCGAGAACGTCTACGGCATCCTGTCGATGTTCGTGTGGACGCTGACGGTGATCGTGTCCATCAAGTACGTGGTGCTCGTGTTGCGGGCCGACAACGAGGGCGAGGGCGGCCTGGTCGCCATGCTGGCGCTGGCCTCGCGCGCCGTGCACGACCGGCCTCGGCTGCGGCAGGTGCTGCTGGTGGTGGGCATCTTCGGCACCTCGCTCTTCTACGGCGACGGCGTGATCACGCCGGCCATCTCGGTGCTGTCGGCGGTCGAGGGCCTGGAGGTGGTGTCGCCGCAGTTCCGCCACTACGTCATCCCGATCACGCTGGTGGTGCTGTTCGGCCTGTTCGCCGTGCAGAAGCGCGGCACGGCGGGCATCGGCCGCTTCTTCGGGCCGATCACGCTGGCGTGGTTCCTCGCCATCGCGGTGCTGGGCGTGCATCAGGTGCTCACGCACCCGGAGATCCTCAAGGCCATCAGTCCGCACTACGCGCTCAAGTTCATCTGGGACAACCCGGGCACCAGCTTCATCATCCTGGGCGCCACGGTGCTGTGCGTGACCGGCGCCGAGGCGCTGTACGCCGACATGGGCCACTTCGGCAAGGGGCCGATCCGCATCGCGTGGTTCTCGGTCGTGATGCCGGCGCTGATCCTCAACTACTTCGGCCAGGGCGCGCTGCTGCTGGAGAACCCGTCGGCGGTGAAGAACCCCTTCTTCATGATGGCCCCGGAGTGGGCGCTGATCCCGCTGGTGCTGCTGGCGACGGCCGCCACGGTGATCGCGTCGCAGGCGCTGATCACCGGTGCCTTCAGCGTGACGCGCCAGGTGATCCAGCTGGGCTACCTGCCGCGCCTGAACATCGAGCACACGAGCGTGAAGACGGCCGGGCAGATCTACATCCCCTTCGTGAACTGGGGCCTGTTCGTGGCGATCGTGCTGGCGGTGGTGATGTTCCGCAACTCCAGCAGCCTGGCTGCGGCCTACGGCATCGCCGTGACGACGGACATGCTCATCACCACGGTGCTGACCTTCTTCGTGATCCGCTATGCCTGGAAGCTGCCGCTGGCGGTGTGCATCGCGTCGACCTCGCTGTTCTTCGTCGTCGACTTCGCCTTCTTCGCCTCGAACCTGCTCAAGCTGCCCGAGGGCGGCTGGTTCCCGCTGCTGATCGGCGGCGCCATCTTCATGATGATGCTGACCTGGAAGGAAGGGCGGCGCCTGATGGGCGAGGTGCAGCGCGCCGAGGCCATCGACCTGCGCGATTTCCTCGATTCGGTGTTTGTGAGTCCTCCCGTGCGGGTGGAGGGCACGGCGGTGTTCCTCACGGCCGAGCCGGGCGTGGTGCCCAATGCGCTGCTGCACAACCTCAAGCACAACAAGGTGCTGCACGAGCAGAACCTGTTCGTCACGGTGCGCAGCCATGAGGTGCCGTGGATCCCGATGAACAAGCGCATCGAGATGGAGCCGCTGGGCCACCACTGCTGGCAGATCATCGTGCACTACGGTTTCAAGAACGACATCGACCTGCCGCGCGCGCTGGAGCATGCCAAGCTGCGCGGCTGCCAGCTGGAGCCGATGACGACGAGCTACTTCCTCTCGCGCGACGTCGTCACGCCGACGCTGGGCAGCGGCATGGCACCGTGGCGCGAGAAGCTGTTCGCGCAGATGCACCACAACGCGAGCGGGGCGGCGAACTTCCTGGGGCTGCCGACGAATGCGGTGGTGGAGCTGGGGTCGAAGGTCGAGATCTGAGCCGCGTCTTCTTGCTCGAATAGATCGTCACGTTTGTGACGAGTTTGGCTGTAGCGCCCGGCTGGCTTGCGCTGGCGGGCGATTGCACTTTTGGGTTTTTGCGCTGTTGATCGGGTCGCTTGGACTCTTGGACTCTTGGGCAGGTCGGCAGGTCTGTAGGTACGTTGGTCGGTTGGTCGGTTGGTCGGTACGAGCGCTGTGGGTCTGAACCCGGCCGGCGGCGCCGGTATGCGTTCTCCGGCGCTGGCTCGCGCTGACTGTCGTGCGGCACGACGGATGTGCTCGCCTGGAATCGACGTGCCTTGGGCACTGCACGGCGCCGCGAATGGCGCCTGCGCCCGCACACCGGCACCACCGGCCTGGACCGGGCGCGCGTTCGGCCGGCATGGGGCGGGCGCGTCCGGTTTGACTCCTCTCCCCCCTGGGGAGAGGTGGGGTGAGGGGCACCCCGGCGTTGGATGAGGCGCGCCTCATCAATCGCTGCAAGCCCCCACCCCGACCCTCCCCCCAGCGGGGGAGGGAGAGGGGCCCGGAGGGGGTGAAGCGCAGCGGTTCAGGGCGGTGGTCGTGGGCCTGCGGGCGCAGGCGCCATTCGCGGCGCCGTGCAGTCCCTCGAGCACGTCGACGGACAGCGAGCACACAGCACGCACGACAAGCCGGTCAGCGCGAGCCAGCGCCGGAGAACGCAGGCCCGCGGCCGCCGCCAGCGCCCCCAGCCGGTCGTGCGGGCCGATCCACAGCAACGACGGAACCAGCCCGCGTTCATGATCGAAAGCCAAGCCCAGCAAAGAAAGTAACGAACGTGACGATTTCGGCCGCAACGCAGACGCAGCAAGCGCCACAGCCCGATTGCACTTTCCAATCTTCCACCTGCACCGACCTTCTCACCACTCACCCAGCCGCAAGCGCCTATCGTCGGCATCTCGACCGCCCCACCCCTTCCGACACCCATGACCACTCCCCGTGAACCCGTCGACCTCGCCAAGGCCTACCGCCTGCTCAACCACGGCCCCACCGTGCTGGTGAGCGCCGCCGCCGAGGGCCGCCGCAACCTCATGGCCGCAGCCTGGGCCATGCCGCTGGACTTCGCGCCGCCCAAGGTGGCGGTGGTGCTCGACAAGGCCACCTACACACGCCGCCTCATCGAGGCCAGCGGCGAGTTCGCGCTGCAGGTGCCGGTGCGCGCGCAGCTCGACCTGGTCGACGCACTGGGCAACGTCTCGGGCACCGATGAAGAAGCGCTGGGCGGACGCGACAAGTTCGATGCTTTCGGCCTCGCCACCTTCGCCGGCAGCGCCACCGGCGCGCCGCTGCTCGAAAGCTGCGTGGCCTGGCTCGAATGCCGGCTGCTGCCCGAGCCACCGATCCAGCAGCGCTACGACCTGTTCCTCGGCGAAGTGATCGCCGCCCAGGCCGACCCGCGCGTCTTCAGCGCCGGGCGCTGGCACTTCGACGGGCATGACGATCTGCGCACGCTGCACCATGTGGCCGGCGGGCACTTCATCGTGGACGGCGAGGCGGTGGACGCCCGGCCGCTCGCACCGCGACCGCGCTGACGGCCCTTCAGGCCGGGGCCGCCTCGCCGCTGCGGCGCCGCCGCAGCGCCAGCACCATCACGGCCACCACCGCCAGGTTGGCCACCAGCAGCACGGCATGCAGCACATCGGCATGGCGCAGCAGGCCCGTCAGCTCGAAGGGCACGTAGATCGCCCCGCTGGCCGCGCTGAGCCACTCGGCCCAGGCGCGGTTGCGCAACAGGCCATAGGCCTCCGCCAGCCTCAGCGTGCCGTAGGCGAAGGCGCCCAGCGCCAGCAGCCCGAGCCGCGAATCCTGCAGGTGTTGCGCGAAGTCGAGAAACACATGCGGGTAGTGCGCCGCAGGGTTCAGGTGCAGGTGATGCACGAGGCGCACAGCCAGGCCGAGCAGGTCGCCGTGCAACAGCGTCAGCAGGCCCGAGGCCGCCGCCAGCGCCAGCACGCCCTTGAAGGCCTCGAACAGGGCGACGGTGCGGAGGGCAGCGGTGGGGGTGCGCATGGGCGCGATCTTCGCAGGACGCGAACGCTTCGCCGGCCAGCCACCTGCCAGGGGACGCGTCGGAGCCCGGGAGTTTTCCGCCGCCCCGCGGAGCCCATCAACTGTGCGGCCAGGCCGCGAACGCCGGCAGCGCTTCGGCCTGCGCCGAATGCGCAGCCTGCAGCGGGAAGTCGCCGGGCGCCACCACGCCCGGCAGCAGGGCCTGCGTGAAGTGCCAGACCACGGCGATCGTCAGCCCGGCCTGGTCGATCGGCTGGCCACCGGCAGCGGCGGGCAGCGCGGTGCGGCGCATCTCGGCCTCGATCGCCTGCCACGCGGCCAGCACCTGGCTGTGTACGCGCTCGGTCCAGGGCGCGTGGCGCTTGTCGGCCGGGCGCAGTTCGCGCTCGTAGACGAGTTGCACCGCCTTCTCGCAGGCCGCGAGGGCCAGGCCGGTGAGCCGCAGCGCCCGCACGCGCTCGGCCGGTGCCGCCGGCCACAGGCTGCGCGCCGGCCCGGCGATCTCCTCGGCGTGCTGCAGGATCAGGTTCGAATCCATCAGCGCCGTGCCGTCGTCCAGCACCAGCGTGGGCGCCTTGACGACCGGGTTGAAGCGGCGGAATTCGTCGATCTGGCGAAAGACCGACACGGGCCGAGACGCGAAGGCCAGCCCCAGCAGTTGCAGCGAGATCGCCGTGCGCCGGACGAAGGGCGAATCCAGCATGCCGATGAGTTGCATCATTTCAGTTGCGCTTTCTTTGTCGCATGCGCCGTCGCATGCCAGGATCGCAATCTAGCCCGTGCAGCAGCAGACGACCATCGACTTGTTCTGCCCGGATGCGTTAGAAATCCTGACATGACTTCTTCGCCGCCCGACGCCCTCACGCCCACCGACCTGCCGCCTCTGCAGGCACTGCGCTGCTTCGAGGCCGTGGCGCGTTTGGGCAGCGTCACGCGCGCTGCAGATGCACTGCACGTCACGCACTCCGCGGTCAGCCAGCAGGTGAGGCAACTGGAAGAGCTGCTGGGCCTGTCGCTCTTCGAGCGCGCAGGGCGCGGGTTGCGCCTGTCCGAGAACGGACGCCTCTACGCCATGCAGGTGCGGGCCGCGCTGCAGGGCATCGGCGAAGCGACGCGCGCGCTGCGCATCCGCCCGCGCGCCGGGGAACTGGTGGTCGCGGTCGTGCCCTCCTTCGGCTTGCACTGGCTGCTGCCGCGCCTGCCGCAATTCCTCGCCCTGCACCCCGAGCACTGCGTGCGCCTGCAGGCCAGCCTGGAGGTGCAGGACCTGCGACAGGGCGCGGCGCACGTCGCCATCCGCATGGGCCAGGGGCCATGGGACGGGCTGGCGCAGCACCATCTGTTCGATGACGAGCTGCTCATGGTGGCATCGCCCCATCTGAACGGCGGCGCCCTGCCCCGCACGCCGGCCGAGGTGCTCGCGTGCACGCGCATCCGCTCGGCCGAACCGTGGGCGCCCTGGTGCCAGGCCGCGGGCCTGCGGGAGCCACCGCCCGCGGGCGGCCTGTGGATCAACGACTCCAACCTCTCGCTGGAGGCCGCCCGCCTGGGCCTCGGCGTGGCGCTGGAGCGGCGCAGCGTGGCCGATGCGCTGCTGCGCCGCGGCGAGCTGGTGGCGCTGACCGACATCCGCGTGCCCTATGCGTACCCCTACTGGCTGGTGTGGCCCGAAGGCAGTGCCGGCGCGCAGCGCGAGGACTTCGCGCGCTGGCTCGAGGGCGCGGTCACGCAGTACCGGGCCGATTAACCGTCGTCGCCCAGACGCACCTCGATGCGCACCGGCGCGCCCGAGGCGCCCAGCTGCTCGCGCATCCACTTCTGCGCGAACTCGCGGATCGTCTGCTCGGCCATCGGCGCCTGCGCGCGCAGGTACTCGCTGCGCCCGGCGCGGCGCTCGAGCTCCGGGCCGAGGTTGCGCATCAGCAGCGCCTGGTTGGCGGCGCCGTCGGGCGCCAGCAGGCCGCCCTTCTCGCTGCGGAATTCGGCCTTGGCGAGGTCGACCGCCGGCGGCAGCAGCGGCTGCGGCGCAGGCACGCTGAGCACATAGCCGTTGCCGTCCGGTCGCAGCGTCCAGGTCTCGGCCAGCGGGATGCGGTAGGTGTAGTGCACCGGCGCGCGAATGGTGCCAAGGCGCTCGCCCAGCAGCCAGCCGCAGTCGCGCCACAGGCAGGTGCGCGAGGAGCGCCAGCCGAACTCCTCCACCTTCACCAGCGTCGACACCTCCAGGTGCCCGCCGGGTGTGCGCAGCACCAGCACCCGCGTGGGGTCGAGCCCCGGCACGGCCTGCTCCGAGCGCCCGAGCGGCGCGCGCAGCGGGCCTAGCCAGGCGAACGTCGCTCCTGCGAGGAGCAGCACGACGACCAGCATCGCCAGCACCCACCTGCCGCGTGCGCCGGTGCGCGCGACCGACGGCGACGATGGGGAGTCCTGCCCCGGCATGGCGTCGCCCCTCCGGCTCAATCGGTGGTGAACACCGTCAGCACGCCCGTGTAGCCGTAGAGGTGATGCCGCGCGATCTCGCCGCCGGCGAAGAAGCCGGCCAGCGGCACGTCGCCCAGGGCGTGGCGCAGGATCTGCAGTTCGGCATGGGGGGCGCCGAAATGCGCGCCGCCGCGGCCCACGCAGCTCACGTAGATGGCGCCGGCAATGCGCCGTGCCGGGTGCGGCGCGGCCTCGGCCTCGCCGGCGGCCACGGCCTGGGCCACCGCCAGCGTCTGCTCCTCGGGCTCGAGCTCCTCGCGGATCTCGGCGCAGATGCGCATCAGGTCGGCACGCGCCGCCGTCGCGTTGCGGCGGCACAGGCTCATGCGCATGCCGACCTCGACCTGGTCGGCGATGGCGATGCCGCGGCGGTTGGGGTCCAGGCCGATGATGTGGCGCACCAGCACGTCGGCGCCCAGGTCACCGGTGCGGCGGCGGCCGTCGGCCCCGGCCGCCACGAGGCCGACCAGCGTGGCGCGCACCGCGTCGATGGCCTCCTGCGGCTCCTCCAGCGACACCTTCAGCGTGTCGAGCAGCCAGTCCAGCGCCATCTGCTGGCCGACGCGCAGGATGAGGTTGCCGTCGGCCTCGGTGATCTCGCGCTCGGGCGAGATCGGCTGGCAGCCCTGCGTGACGCGCGACACCAGCCGCACCTGCGGCCCGAAGGCCACGCCCGACAGGCCGCCGCGGAACACGCCGCTGGCCGCGCCCTGGCCGCGGATGGTGCCGTTGCCGCCGATGGCGAACTGCAGTCCGCCGCGGCGGCCCGAGGACAGGCCGCCGAAGAGGTAGCCGGTGTCGGTGCGGCCCGCCACCTCGGCGATCAGCTCGGGCAGCTCGGGCGTCTCGCCATCGGCATGCACCAGTGCCGTGTGGGCGCGGAAGTGCTGGTTGGGTCCGTTGGCACCGTCGCCGTCGGCCACGGCCAGCGGCGCCACGCCCGAGAACACGCGGTACTGGTCGGCCGGCAGCGCGCACAGCAGCACGCTGATCGCCGGCTCGTCGACGTACTCGACGTTGTTGGCGACGATGCCCAGGCCCACGGTGCCCGCCCAGTCGGTGACCTCGGGCAGTTCGGCGCCGAAGTGGTCGAGGATGTCCTGCGCCTCGGCGGCGTAATGGTCGGTGATGTAGAGCAGGCCCAGCGTGGGCGCCGATTCGTGGTCGGGCAATGCCATCTGCGCGCGCAGTTGCGCGAGCACCAGGCCGGCGGCCATGCGCCATTGCGGATGGGTGGCGTGGCCGGAGGGGAAGAGCTTCATTCGGACTTTCTCGGGCCGGCGACGGCTGCCGCCGGCGACATCGTGTGAGGCCTGGGGCCTGTGGACGCTCCCTAGCCGCGCGTTCGCGACGCGGGGCGCTTCGCGGCCGCGGCCTTCTTGGCCGGGGCCTTGCGGGCCGGCGCCTTGGCGGCGGCCTTCTTCTTAGGAGCCGACGCCTTGGCGCCGGGCTTGGCGGGCGGGGCCGCACCTTGCGGCGGCATGCCGGGCATCTTCAGCTGCGACGCGTCCTGCAAGGCGTTGCTCGCGATCTGCTGGAACTGCTGCGTGAGCGAATTCCACCACTGCAGCGGATCGATGACGCCCGGCGCATCGCCGGCCGGCTTGTCCGCAGCAGTGCCGGCGGATGCGCCCTTTGGCGCGCGCGCGGCCGCGGGGGCCGGGCCGACCGGGGGTGCATCCTCGTCCTCCACGGGCTCCTCGTCGACCTCCGGCGCGGGCGACGGCGACGGCGCAGCCGCAGGAGGCGCGCTGCCCGCCGCATCGCGCACTGCCGCGGCGGCGCTGGCGGTGGAACGGGTGAAGGCGTTGGCCAGGTCCTCCATGCGCACATTCATGCCGCGCAGGGTGGACAGCGTCATCTTCTGCACCTCCAGCGCCTGGATGGTGGCCTTGAGCGCGTGCACGTTCTGCTCGAGCCAGTACTGCACGGTCTTCAGTTCGTTGATGCGCTTGTCGAGCTCTTCCACGCTGAGCGTGGGCGCCACCCAGTTCGACAGGCTGGGCAGCCCCGGCACCGTCCCGCTGGCCGCCGCGCCCGTGAGGCTCTTCAGGAAATCGAATCCCGGGACGAGCTGGCTGAAGGCGAAGGGTTTGGCGGCTTCGGTCATGGGGGTCTCCTGGGGTGTGGTTCTTGGGCCGGGACGAGTCGTGCCAGCTTAACCCGACTGCCGTGCGCCCGAAGTCGGACATGCCCCTGCGCCCCGAGGCGCATCCGCCCCGCCAGGTACGCCGCAGACCCGGGCGCCGCTCGGGCGCGTACCGGATCGCCTTCAAGGCATCACCATCCACGCTGAGCCTGTCGAAGCGCCGCGTGAGGCTTCGACAGGCTCAGCCCGAACGGCTCATCTTGATCCGACGCCTTTCGGCATCAGTGCTTGTGTGCGGCCATGCCCGGCGCGCCGGCCTGCACGGGTACCTGCAGCGCCAGCGTGCTCTTCACGCCCTTGGCATCCTCGAAGGTGAGCGTGAGCGGGACGCTTCCACCGACGCGGATGGGCTGCTGCAGGTCCATGAGCATCAGGTGGTAGCCGCCCGGCTTGAGCTCGACGGCCTGGCGGGCGGGCAGGTCGAGCGCGGGCACGCCGCGCATCTTCATGGTGTCGCCCTCCATCTTCATCTCGTGCACCTCGGCCACGCCGGCCACGGGCGTGGCGACGCCGACCAGCTTGAGCGGCGCCTGCGCCGTGAGCTTCATGAAGGCGCCCGTGCCGCTCTGGCCCGGCACGGCGGCACGCACCCAGGCGCCGCTCGCCTCCACCGGCGCGGCATTCTGGGCAAAAACAGCCACAGCGGCCGCGGACAGGGCGCAGGCAGCTACGAATTTGATAGCAAACGAGGAGTTCATGCTCGAGTTCCTGAAGGAGAAGAAGCGGGACGAAAAGGGCTCAGTCCCTGGCCGGCGGCGGACGCCCGACGGCCACGCTGATGAGGTAGTTGCCGGTCTGCGTGCAGACCTCGACCCAGCGGGTGAGCGCGCGGTCGGTGGAGCCGTCGGTCTCGGTCACGAAGCGAAGCGCCGCCAGGCCGAGCGCCGTGCCGGCGACCGACACCACGACCAGCACGGCGAGCGCGCGCGCCATGCGCCATGCGCGCGAACGCGGCGGCGGCGTGGCGCTCGGAGCGTCGGAAGGCGGCGTCGTCATGCGGCCACTGTCGGTTGCGGCGCGGGCCCGGTCAATGCTTGTGCGCATGGCCGCCCGGGTCGCCCGCGCCGCCGGCCGGCACGGTCATGACCGGGGCCTGCACGAGCAGCGTGCTCCGGGTGCCCTTGGCGTCTTCGAAGGTCAGCGTCAGCGGGATGCCGCCGCCCGCGGCGATCGGCTGCTTCAGGTCCATCAGCATCAGGTGGTAACCGCCGGGCTTGAGTTCCACCGTCTGGCGCGCGGGCAGGTCGAGCGCTGCAAGGGCGCGCATCTTCATGGTGTCGCCCTCCATCTTCATCTCGTGCACTTCGGCCACGCCGGCCGCGGGCGTGGCGACGCCGACGAGCCTGAGCGGCACGCCGGCCGCGAGTTTCATGAAGCCGCCGGTGCCGCTCTGGCCCGGCACCGCGGCGCGCACCCAGGCGCCGCTGGCGTCGACCAGCGTGCTGCCAGGTGCCACCACGTTCAGGCGTGCGGCCGGAAAAGGCAGCTTCTCGCCTGCCGTGCCGGTGGGCAGCTGCGCCCAGTCGGCGCTGCCGACGTCGCAGGTCTGCAGCACGGCGAAGTACAACGGGCCGGGCGCGGCCGGCAGCGTGCCGCGCAGGACGAACTCGCTCTTCCGGTCGCCGGGGAGGGCATGCGCGGGGCTGTCGACGGTCCAGCGGACGGTGCCACCTGCGGAAGCGCCGCCGCGTTCGATGTCGATCTTCCAGCCGGCGCGGGCCGGCACGTCCTGCAGCACGAAGCCGCGCGGCAGGCGCACCATGAGGCCGGTCGTGCTGCGCGCGTCCTTGCAGGCATGGCCGACCTGGAAGGCGGCGTCGTAGGCGCTGCCGGCCACGGCCGGGCCGGGTTGCAGGACCACATGGGCAAAAGAGGCTGCACCGCCCGTCAGCATTGCGGAAGCAGCTATCGTTTTGAGAGCAAATTTCATCACTTTGGCTCCTGAGGTCCAGATCACAGGTCCCACTTCAGCGACGCCGTGTACGTGCGCTGCGGATAGGGGTGGAAGTTCCAGTACTGGTCGTTGTTGGCGTTGTCGATGCCGAAAGACGCGGACCACTGGCGCGTGATCTGGTAGCGCACGCGCAGGTCGACGGTGAAGTACTTGCTGGCGCCGAAGTAGGCATTGGCGTTGACGTCGCTGTTGTCCAGGTTCGAGTACTGCCGGCCGCTGTAGCGCGCCGCCACGGTGAAGGCCCAGCGGCCATCCAGAGCCGGGGGCTTGTAGGTGGCATAGACCGTGGAGCGCCAGCGCGGCACGCGCGGCTGCCACTTGCCGACGCTGGCCGGGTTGTTGGCATTGGCCACCGTCTTCGAATCGGCATACGTGAGGCTCGCGCCCAGGTCCACGCCCTTGAAGCCCCAGGCCGCGAAGACGTCGGTGCCGGTGTAGGCCAGTTCGAGGCCGGTGGTGCGCACCTTGTCGACGTTCTGCACGCGCGAGACGGTGCTGTTGGGGATTGGCTGGCTGTAGAGCGCGTCTTTCGTGGTTTCGTGGAACAGCGTGGCGCGGGCCAGGCCATTGCCCAGGTCCTTCTCCAGGCTCAGCTCGCCCGTCCACGACTTCTCGGGCTTGAGCGTCGGGTCGTTGATGAAGGACAGCGCACCGCCCGAGGTGGCGCCGTAGAGTTCGCCCACGGTGGGGAAGCGCACCGCGCGGCCGACCGAGGCCTTGAGCACGGTGTCGGACGCCACTTGCCAGGCCAGCGCCGCCTTGGGCGAGAGGTGCGATTCGCTGCGCTCGCCGTAGCGCTGCAGGCTGCTGGCCGTGGCAGTGAAGCCGCTCGAGGCCTTCCAGTCTTCCCAGCGCAGGCCGAGCACCGCCTTCCAGTCGGGGGCGAAGCGCCACGCGTCCTGCACCCAGGCGCTGGTGGTCTGCGTGCGGCCGCCGACATCACTCACCACCGACAACGGGTTGGCTGGCCCTGCGAGCCAACTGCCCAGCACGTTGTTCTTGTCGATCGCGAGCTTGTAGCTGTCGCGACCGATGCCGAAGTCGACGATGTGTGCGCCCTGCGGGCCGCCCGGGCGCCAGGTGCCCTTGAG
Source organism: Xylophilus ampelinus (assembly GCF_901875635.1). Lineage (GTDB taxonomy): Bacteria > Pseudomonadota > Gammaproteobacteria > Burkholderiales > Burkholderiaceae_C > Xenophilus. The sequence goes on from NZ_CABFMN010000071.1 coordinate 24,856, forward strand.
CGCCAGCGTGTTCCAGCCCGTGCCGTTCTGGTCCTGCAGCGTGCCGGCGCCGCCGAAGGCCGCGAGTGGCAGCGCCACGGTGGGCGCGCGCTGCTGGTCCTTGCGGTAGTCGTAGAGGCTCGCGGCGACTTCCCAGTCGAAGACGCCATTCGTCCGGCTCTTCACCGACAGGCCGTGCATCACGTGCGTCTGGTCGTCGTTGGTGAGCGGGAAGGCCGTGGGGGCCAGCGTGTAGCTGCGCCCGAGGATGTTGACGGTGCCGCTGTAGATCGGCAGGACGTTGGCCCCGGCCAGATAGCTCTGCGGACGCCCCTCGCCGGTGTTCTGCCACCAGCCCAGCGTGTAGGTGGCGCGCATGGTGGGGGAGAAGTCGTAGGCCAGCTTCAGCTTGGCCTGGTCCTGCACCGTGTGGTACGCGGTGCCGGTCCCCAGGATGTACCAGGGCGTGTTGGTGGTGTTGAGTCCGCCGACGTAGCCCGTCACTGGCGTGCCGGCCGAGCCCGCACGGCCCGAAGCGGCCGTGGCTGTGGTGAAGGTCAGCGGCTGGCCCTCGCTGTCGGTGCGCGACAGGTGCAGCCACCACGACCAGTCACCCGCCTTGCTGCCCAGCGAGGCGCTGGTCTGCCAGCTGTCGAAGGTCTGGCGGGTGTTGTACAGGTCGTTGGGCTGCGAGGAATAGCCGGCGCTCACGTGCGCCTCGAACTGCGTCGGCATGCGCGTCACGTAGTCGACCACCGCGCCGGCCGAGTTGCCGGGGTAGGCGGCCGAGAAGGGGCCGTACATCACGTCGACGCGCTCGATCTCCTCGGGCGACACCAGCCCCCAGCGCGGCGCGTAGTTGGTGCCGTTGGCGATGCCGTTGCCCAGGTAGTTGGAGAGAAGGATGCCGTCGGCATACACGGCCGAGCGCGCGCTGTTGCCGGTGCCCGAGGCACGGGTGGACAGGATGGCGTGGTTGTAGTCGCCGATGTAGCGCTTGCGCACCAGCAGGCTGGGCAGGTACTTGAGCGCGTCCTCGCTGTCGGTGGCGTTGATGCGCGTGTCGATCTCCTCGCGCGTCACGCCTTCGATGGTGGTGGGAATCTGCGTCGGCAGCGAGGTCGGCTGGCCGCCGGTGACGGTGACGATGCCCAGCGACTTGGTGCGCTCGGGCGCGTCGTCGGCGGGGGCGGCCTGCTGGGCCATGGCCGAACTCGCCAAGCTGCAGCCGCAGGCGACGACGGGAACTGCGGCGACGCCGACGGCGCGCGACAGCACGGATCTCTTCATGAATGAACCTTCTGCGGCCCCCTGCGTGCGGGGCCGCGACTTGCGAATGAAATCGCGCCGCAGCGCCCGTGGGACGGGCGCAAGGCGCTACGAAATCAATAGCAAATCAGAGGGCAGGAGGCCCGCGCGCCGGCAGCGGCGCGGCGGTGGCCGCGGCGATGCGCGCGGCGGGGATGGACTGCAGCGCATGCCCGAGCGGCTGCGGCTGGGGCAGCTGCACGACGGGTGGCGCCGGCGGCGGCGCGCCGGTCAGCACGCACAGGGGGCAGTCGAGGTGCGAGCCGCCCAGCTCCTGCGCGCCGTCGTCGGTCTTGACGACCACCTTCACGGCACCGGCGCTGGAGCACACCACTTCCATGGCCTGCGGGTTGACCACCGGCGAGGCGACCGCGGCGCCCAGCGACAGCACGAACCACAGCAGCACGAGGCGGCCGAGCTGGATCACGCGGAGGCGGGGCAGGACAGGCATGGGAAGGCGCGATTATGCGGCGGCCCCGTCAGCGCGGCGCCGCAGACGCCGGCACGACCTGCGTGACGGTGAAGCCGCGCTCGGCCAGGAGCTTGACCAGCCCTTGCGGCCCCACCATGTGCAGCGCGCCCACGGCGGCGAAGACGCGCTGGCCGCGCTCGTGCAGGGCCGCGATGCCGTCGGCCAGGTGCGGGTTGCGGTCGTCGAGCAGCCTTTTCATCATGGCGCGCTCGGCCGGGGTCTGCATGCATTCGCACCAGCGTTCGTAGTCGGCCAGGCGCGGCAGGTCGCCGCGCGACCACATGTCGGCCAGCTCGAGCATGCGCTGGCGCAGCTTGCCGTTCTCGAGTTCGTCAAGCGCGTCGTCGACCTGTTCGATCTCTTCGCGGGCGCTGTCGGCGGTGAAGAGCGCAAGCTGCGCCTGGACGCTCTCGAGCGCCACCAGCGGCAGCTTGGCGCGGCGCGCGTAGCCGGCCAGCACGGTGTCGATGGCGAAGTCGGTGTACAGGCCGTCGGTGCGGGCCACGTAGCCGGCCAGCGCGGTGGTCTGCAGGATGGGCTGGAGCTTGAGCTGCGGGTCGCCGGCCTCGCGCGCGCAGGCGGCGGCCCACTGGCGGTTGAGGCGATCGGCGCGCGCCGGCGTCATCACCTCGGCGCGCCGCACCGGATCGCCGGGCGCGAACAGCGGCTGCATGGCGTCGGTGTCGAGCGGGTCGAGTTCGAGCGCGACGGCGTCGCTCTGCCGCAGCGCCTGCGCGATGCGCGGCCCCGGCACCACCCAGGCGGCGCGGCCCAGGTGCAGGGTGCCGTAGAGCCAGGACGTGCGTCCGTCCTTCTCGATGCGCCAGAGGTAGCCCCGGTCGACCGGGCGGCGGCGCGCCTGCTCGAGCACCTGCGGCGTGAGGCGTGCTTCGGCCGTGGGCGGGCAGGCCGGTGCGGCGGGCGGCGCCGCTGCCGCCGTGCCGGCGAGGGCCAGCCCCCACAGCGCCGCGCGCACGGTGCGGACAGCGAATGTCTTCAGGATGGACAGAGAGGGCGGCATGGGTCGGGATCGCACACAACGGGCGGTAGGCCGCGATTCTCCTGCGGCGGGGCGCTGCCTATCATCGCGCCATGCACAGCATCTTCCACCTGGCCTTCAACGTGCGCGACCTCGACGCGGCGCGCCGCTTCTACGGCGGCGTGCTCGGCTGCGCAGAGGGGCGCAGCACCGACACCTGGGTCGACTTCGACTTCTTCGGCCACCAGATCTCGCTGCACCTGGGCGAGCCTTTCGCCACCGCGCGCACCGGCCACGTGGGCAACGTGCTGGTGCCGATGCCGCACTTCGGCCTCATCCTGCAACTGGACGACTGGCAGGCGCTGGCGCAGCGGCTGGAGGCCGCCGGCACCGATTTCGTGCTGAAGCCGCAGGTGCGCTTCGAGGGCCAGCCGGGCGAGCAATGGACGATGTTCTTCTGCGACCCCTTCGGCAATCCGATCGAGGTCAAGGGCTTCCGCTCGTTGGCGACGGTCTACGACAAGTGATCGTGGCCCCCACGCTCCCCCGCTTCGCGTGGTCCGCTGCCCCCCAAGGGGGCGCGTTTTTCCTTGGGGCGGCCCGGCGGAAAAACATCAAGCTATTCCCGATCCTCGCGCTCGCACTGGGCGTGTGCACAGGCACCGCCCACGCCGTGCAGGACTGCGAGCTCAATGGCCAAAGCGTGAATCCGGCCAACGGCAACACGACGGCCGGCAAGACCGGCCTGATGCGCTGCAAGGACCGCGACAGCGGCGTGATCCAGCGCGAGCAGGAACTCAAGAGCGGCGTGTTCAGGGGGCTGGTGCGCTTCTACGAGCAGGGCAAGCTCGCCAAGGAGCACAGCGTCAACGCCAAGGGCAACATGGACGGGCGCGCCCGCGAGTTCTCGCCCTCGGGCCAGGTGGTGCGCGAGGCGACCTACGACAACGGACGCACGGTCGGCCTGGTGCGCAGCTTCTACTCCACGGGGCAGCTGCGGCGGGCGTCCTTCCACGAGGAGCCGGGCGGCGAGCGCGCGGTGGCCGAGTTCACCGAGCGCGGCCAGCTCTCTGCACTGCGCTGCGCCGACAAGGCGGTGCTGGCGCCGGCCTTCGACGACGCGCGGCCCTGCGGCCATGCGGGCACCACGCCGTCGGCGGTCGAGCTCTTCGACGGCAAGGGCGTGATGCGCTCGCGCCTCGGCTTCACGGCCGGCAAGCGCGTGCGGGCCGAGGAGTTCTACGACAACGGGCAGCCTTCGGCGCAGATGGAGCAGTCGGGCAACCAGCGCATCGAGCGCCGCTTCTCCAGCGAGGGCGTGAAGCGGCGCGAGGTGGTGTCGCTGCTGGTGGAGCGCGGCACGGTCCGCCAGCGAGAGGCGGAGTTCTCCGAGCGCGGCACCCTGGTGCGCGAGCAGCGCTGGACGCCCGAAGGCGAAGCGATGGGCGACGACAGCTACTACCTGAATGGCCAGCCGCGCAGCAAGGCCGTCTACAGCGGCAGCGGCGACACGCGCGTGCGCGAGGTGACGGAGTACTTCGACAACGGCCAGCGCGCCGCGCAGGGCCGCTATTCCGCCGTGGGCCGCGGCCGGCAGCTGCCCACCGGCACGCACCAGCGCTTCAACGAACAGGGCCGGCTGGTGGCGGAATCGACCTTCGATGCCCAGGGCCGTGTGACGCGCGAACGCACCTGGGGCAATGATGGGCAGCTGCAGCGCGACGACGAGGTGTTCGAAGACGGGTCGCGCAAGGCTTACGCGAAATAGGAAAAGCGCGCTCTGCGTTTTTCACCTCTCCCCGCTGGGGAGAGGCCGGGTGAGGGGCATGGGGCGATGGATTCCATGCGAGGTATTCACCGTGCACGCCCTCACCCCTGCCCTCTCCCGGAGGGAGAAGGAGAAACCCCGGGGATCAGACGATCGCCATGTGCTCGGTGCCAGCGGCAAGGTCGGTGCTGCGCGCACGCTGGCTGCCCAGCTTGATCTGCAGGCGCAGGTCGTTGGCCGAGTCGGCGTTGCGCAGTGCCTCCTCGAAGGAGATGGTGTGTTGCTCGAACAGGTCGAACAGCGCTTGGTCGAAGGTCTGCATGCCGAGGTTGCGGCTCTTCTTCATGATCTCCTTGATCTCGCCCACCTCGCCCTTGAAGATGAGGTCGGAGATCAGCGGCGTGTTGAGCAGGATCTCGACCGCGGCGGCGCGGCCACGGCCGTCCTCGGTCGGCACCAGGCGCTGGGAGACGAGCGAGCGCAGGTTGAGCGACAGGTCCATCAGCAGCTGCGCGCGGCGCTCTTCGGGGAAGAAGTTGATGATGCGGTCCAGCGCCTGGTTGGCGCTGTTGGCGTGCAAGGTGGCCATGCACAGGTGGCCAGTCTCGGCGAAGGCCACGGCGTGTTCCATCGTCTCGCGGTCGCGGATCTCGCCCATCAGGATCACGTCGGGCGCCTGGCGCAGCGTGTTCTTCAGCGCTGCTTCCCACGAATCGGTGTCGATGCCCACTTCGCGTTGCGTCACCACGCAGTTCTTGTGCGGGTGCACGAACTCGACCGGGTCTTCCACCGTGACGATGTGGCCCTGCGAATTCTCGTTGCGCCAGTCGATCATGGCGGCCAGCGTGGTCGACTTGCCCGACCCCGTTGCGCCCACCAGGATCACCAGGCCGCGCTTGGTCATCGACACGTCCTTCAGCACCTGCGGCATGTTCAGGCCGTCGATGGTCGGCAGCTTGGCCGGGATGGTCCGCAGCACCATGCCCACCTTGCCCTGCTGCACGAAGGCGTTGACGCGAAAGCGCCCCACGCCCGAAGGCGAGATGGCGAAGTTGCATTCCTTGGTGCGCTCGAACTCGGCCGTCTGCCGGTCGTTCATCACCGAACGCGTGAGCGCCAGCGTGTGCTGCCCCGAGAGCGCCTGCTGCGACACCTTGGTGACCTTCCCATCGATCTTGATGGCCGGCGGGAAGTCGGCCGTGATGAACAGGTCGGAGCCGTTGCGGCTGACCATGAGCTTGAGCAGGTCGGTGATGAACTGGCTGGCTTGATCGCGTTCCATGATGGAGTTGCTCCGTGGTTCAGCCGGGGAAGTTTTCCGGGATCTTCGCTTTACCGCGCGCTTCAGCGGCAGAAATTACCCCGCGGCGCACCAGGTCGGTGAGGTTCTGGTCCAGCGTCTGCATCCCGGCGCCCTGCCCCGTCTGGATGGACGAGTACATCTGCGCCACCTTGGCCTCGCGAATCAGGTTGCGGATCGCGGGGGTGCCCAGCATGATCTCGTGCGCCGCCACGCGACCGGAGCCGTCCTTGGTCTTGCACAGCGTCTGCGAGATCACGGCCTGCAGCGATTCGGACAGCATGGCGCGGATCATCTCCTTTTCCTCGCCCGGGAACACATCGATGATCCGGTCAATGGTCTTGGCGGCCGACGAGGTGTGCAGCGTGCCGAAGACCAGGTGGCCCGTTTCGGCTGCCGTCATCGCCAGGCGGATGGTCTCCAGGTCGCGCATTTCGCCCACCAGGATCGCGTCCGGGTCCTCGCGCAGCGCCGAACGCAGTGCGTTCGCGAAGGACAGCGTCATCGGCCCCACTTCGCGCTGGTTGATCAGGCACTTCTTCGACTCATGCACGAACTCGATCGGGTCTTCCACCGTGAGGATGTGGCCGTACTCCGTCTCGTTGAGGTAGTTGATCATCGCGGCCAGCGTGGTCGACTTGCCCGAGCCCGTGGGGCCCGTGACAAGCACCAGCCCGCGTGGCTTGAGCGCCAGCTCGCCGAAAATCTTGGGCGCATTGAGTTGTTCCAGCGTGAGGATCTTCGACGGAATGGTCCGGAACACGGCCGCCGCGCCCCGGTTCTGGTTGAAGGCATTGACGCGGAAGCGCGCCAGCCCGTCGATCTCGAAGGAGAAGTCGACCTCCAGGAACTCTTCGTAGTGCTTGCGCTGGGTATCGCTCATGATGTCGTACACCATGGCGTGCACCGCCTTGTGGTCGAGCGCGTCGACGTTGATGCGCCGCACGTCGCCGTGCACCCGGATCATGGGCGGCAGGCCCGCCGACAGATGCAAGTCCGACGCCTTGTTCTTGACGCTGAAAGCCAGCAGTTGGGTGATGTCCACGCGCGGTTCCTCGGTTGGCTACACGTCCGAACCGGCTGAATTCCAGCTCCGTGACGTTTTGATACGATTTTGGAAGATTATGACGACGATCGGCGACAACCTCCAACAAGTACGTGCTCGCGTCGTGAAAGCGTGCACAGCCGCGGGCCGGGATGCAGCCGGCGTGCAACTGTTGGCGGTTTCCAAGACCTTCGGGCCGGAGGCCGTCCGCGAAGCCCACGCCGCCGGCCAGCATGCCTTCGGCGAGAACTACGTCCAGGAAGCCCTCAGCAAGATCGAGGCCCTGGCCGACCTGCGCGCCGAACTGGAATGGCACTGCATCGGCCCGCTGCAGAGCAACAAGACACGCCTGGTGGCCGAGCACTTCGACTGGGCGCACAGCGTAGACCGTCTCAAGATCGCCCAGCGCCTGTCGGAGCAGCGGCCGGCCGGGCTGCCGCCGCTCCAGGTGTGCCTGCAGGTGAATGTGGATGGCGGCGCCAACAAGTCCGGTGTGCCGCCGCAGGAGGCGCTGGGGCTGGCCCGCGCGGTGGCCGGACTGCCCCGTCTGCGGCTGCGCGGGATCATGGCGATTCCAGAACCCGCTCCTGATTTCGTAGCCCAACGCGCCCTGTTCATGGGCGCTGCAGCCGTTTCCGATCAGATCCGATCGGCGGGCATCGCGATCGATACGCTGTCACTGGGAATGAGCGCCGACCTGGAGGCGGCCATCGCCGCGGGCAGCACGATGGTGCGGGTAGGGACGGCGATCTTTGGCGGGCGGCCTCGGCCCACCACCCGTTCGGGCTGAGCCTGTCGAATCCCCGCCCCGAAAGTCACGCTGCCTGCAATCCGCCCAACTGCTCACGAGCGATCGCATGGCCCAGCTGCGCCGCCCGCCGTAGCCAGCGCAGGCTTTCGCCATCGTCCTTGGCAATGCCGACACCCCGAGCCGACAGCACCGCCAACCACTGCATCGCGTCCGCGCTGCCCCGTTCGGCTGCCTGCTGCAGCCAGTAGGCGCCCAAGTCGTTGCGGTCGGCCAAGCAAAACATCTGTCCCAATTCGGCCTGCGCCTCGGCGTGGCCCATGCTGGCCTGCATCAAAAGCGGCTCCATGTCCGCCGTGAACGGAATCGCCGTGACCGGCAACACGTCCGCCAGCACCAGCTGCGTCTGCAAACCCGCATCCGGCCCCACCCGCCGCACCACCCCCTCTTCCAGCCGACGCATCCAGGTACGCTTGCTGCGCCGATCCGTGATGGACATGGCCGTTTCGATGGTGATGGTAGGCAGTTCTGTCATGCGCGCTGGACTTCGTCTGACAAGATTCTGGCACGCGGTGTCACGCCATGCGTGACACGCTGACGCGTCAGCAGCGCCATATCCGTTACAGATGAATACAAAATCACACTTTCCGCTGCCAGCTGCGGTTGGCACGCCGACTGCAAAGAAGATGGCACCGAGGCGGCGACCCGTCACGGATCACTCACCCAAGGCTTTCGTTTCTTCAAGGAGTTAGTTCAAATGAACCGTCGTTCCATCGCGCGTAACGTGCAAAAGGGTTTCACCCTTATCGAACTGATGATCGTCGTGGCGATCATCGGGATTTTGGCAGCAGTTGCGCTGCCGGCTTATCAGGACTACATGACCCGCGCACGCGTGTCTGAAGTTGTACTGGCCGCGTCGTCTGCGCGCACCACCGTCTCCGAAGCGGCATCCAATCTCAACAAGATTCCTTCTGCAACGAGCGTTTCGGTCACCAGCCAAACGTCGGACTTTGTGTCCGGCGTTGCCTATACGGTCGCCAGTGGTAAGGGCGTGATCACCGCCACCTCGTCCACCAACAGCAAACTGCCGACGACTGCGCAAAGCAAGACTATTGCGCTGACTGGTACGTATGTAGCCTCCACCGGGCAAGTTACCTGGGTCTGCGGCGCAGGTACAAGCAACCCAATGCCGGCGAAATTCCTTCCGGCCTCTTGCAAGTAAGGTTTCGGCACGAGTGGCATTGTTGCCTGTCAAGCCCGCCCTTCGGGGCGGGCTTTTTCTTTCGGCGGTCGCGTCTTTGGCAGCGGTCGTCGTCTTGATGCTGGCAATCTGGCTGCTGTTCGCGCCAGCCCTGCCGGGTATCGTCCAATTCGACGACCTCGCGAATCTATCGAAGCTGAACACGATCACAGGGTTTGATGAGGCATGGGATTGGATTAGCCAGGGCCGAGCCGGGCCGCTGGGGCGGCCGATTGCGCTGGCCACATTCGCACTACAGTACTACCAGTGGCCCCAGCCGTACTCGCTGCTGCTTTGGAATATTGCGCTGCACGTCATAAATGCCCTGTTGGTGCTCTGGCTGTCTCTGCTTGTGGCGCAACGATTGGGGCCCACGGACAACAAGCAGCTTGCGATCGGATTTCTCGTTGCCCTCTGCTGGGGCATCTTGCCGCTGCTGAACACCTCGACGCTGTTCATCATCCAGCGGATGACCGTGCTGTCAGGCACCTTCGTGCTGGCGGGGCTAATCGCCTACCTCAAAGTGCGCGGTCCGGTCGATGCTGACTGGACGCGGCAACTGCTGGCCCTGACGCTGCTGGCCGCGTTTGGCGCACTGGCGGCGCTGACCAAGGAAACGGGTGTCCTAACCGCTGTGTATGGCTTGATTCTCGAACTCTGCGTACTCACCAGAACCAGCGCCAACCGCCGCCTCAGTCCCGTGGCGATCGCGCTGATGGTGGGCTGTGCACTCCTGTTCGCCAGGCTGCTGCCCATCCTTTTTTGGGCGCCCAGCACCGAAATGGAGCGCGGCTTCACGATGCCCGAGCGCCTGGCCAGCCAAGGGGTGCTTCTCCTAGCCTATTTGAAAGGACTCTTTCTTCCCACGTCCAGCGAGTTGAACCCGTTCCGGAGTTACAACGCACACCATGACATGCTGCACACGCTGTGGGGCGTGTGCCTTTGGATCGCGTTGATGCTGAGCCCCTTGATTGCGTGGTGGCGTGGTTGGCGCCTGCCGGCCCTCGCTCTGGCTTGGTTCTTCTACGGCCACATCCCGGAGTCCGGGTGGGTTCCGCTCGAACTCTATTTCGCGCACCGCAACTACCTGCCTGCGGTGGGCCTCGTGTTCGCGCTGGTGTTTGGCCTGTTGAGTCTGCGGCAGCACGTCGGCCTCTGGAGAAGCGTGTTTGCTGCCTATGTCGTTGTGCTTGGCGTTGTCACTTGGATGAACACCTCGCTGTGGGGTCAAAGCGAACTGGCAGCGGAAGTCTGGGCGAATGAACAACCGCACAGTGCCCGTGCAGCGATGAACCTAGCATACGAATTGGACCGGACACAAGGCCTGGGTGCTGCGCAGAATCATCTGGATCGTTTCGTCCAACGCCAAGATCGCATCGGCATTCGGCTCATTGGGTTGATCAACGCCTGCCAGTTAGCGCCGGCCGCAGATCACTCCGATCGCGTACGTGAGATAAAAAGTGCCATCCTCACGCTACCTTATGAGGGATGGGCTACTGATACGCTTGAAAAGCTGATTGATCCGGTCCGAAAAGGCGAGTGCCCAGGCCTCACGGAGCAGCAAGTTGGAGAAATTGCAGCTACCTTCCTTAGCCAGCCTGTGTACCAGGAACAGCACTCGGTCGCCAGCAACATGCTCTCCATTCTCGGGTTGGTGGCCATGGATCATGGCGACATGGAAGCGGCAATGAGCTTCTATCTACAGGCCATTGAGCATTCGGCTACGTACAGCATGGCGAACCTCTATCTTCATCTCGCCCAGCAGCATCGGTCATATGCGGAGTTGCAGAGGCTACACGAAGCAGTCGTGCATGCTGCGCTCCCGCAGGGCACTTCACGCGCCGAGTGGGACCAGCTACTAGCAAATATTGATTTCGCGTTGAAAATCTCTACGCCAGAGCATGCTCCGAAGATCGCGCATCCGGGAGCTGAAATAGCTAAGTGATCAAATACATGATCGCAACGCCGGCCAGCCGATCACACCATGAGATGCGCATGAAAATCTCCATTGTCCTCCCTGCCAAAAACGAATCCGCAGCCGTGGGGCAGACTGTGGAGGGCATCGCGGCGATCCATCCGGGGGTCGAAGTGATAGTGGTCAACGATGGCTCTGCTGACGCTACTGCATCGGTGTCTGAGCAGGCCGGAGCCAAAGTCATCAGCCACCCTTATTCCAAAGGCAACGGCGCCGCGATCAAAACAGGGGCGCGCGCTGCGACCGGGGACGTGATCGTGTTCATGGATGCCGACGGCCAGCACGACCCGGCCGACATTTCCCGGCTGCTAGACAACTTGGCGCAAGGCCACGACATGGTGGTGGGCGCACGGCAAAGGGGCTCGCAGGCCAGCGTGGGGCGCAGCTTTGCCAATCGGCTGTACAACCGCCTCGCAAGTTGGATGACCGGCCACAACGTGGAAGATTTGACTTCGGGCTTCCGCGCCGTACGGGCCGACAAGTTCCGCGAGTTCCTCTACCTGCTGCCGAACGGCTTTTCGTACCCTACCACCAGCACGATGGCATTCTTCCGCGCCGGGTATTCGGTGGCCTATGTGCCCATCCATGCAGCGAAGCGCATTGGTAAAAGCCATATCCGACTGCTGCGCGACGGCGCACGCTTTTTTCTCATCATCTTCAAGATCGGCACACTGTTTTCGCCATTGAAGATTTTTGCGCCAGTGGCCCTCGGCCTGTTCATGCTCGCAACGGGCTGGTACGGCTGGACTTGGTGGCACGAGGCTCGATTTACGAACATGAGCGCGCTCCTATACACCGGGAGTGTAATGGTATTTTTACTCGGATTAATCTCTGAGCAGATCACCGCGCTAATGTATCAAGCAAAATAGTAGCCAAAAATGCATTTAACCCCTTTTTTGCGGCCGTGGGTGCGCGCCAGTGACTAACGCTCGCCTCGGCGGCTTAGGGCGCAAAGGGCTGATTCTCCTTGCCTGGATGCTCATACGCGCGGCCCTGCAAGCCGCCGTTATTCTTTTATTGGCTAACTGCCTCGGTACAAGCACTTACGGAAAATTCGTCTCGGCGATTGCCGTATATTCATTTTTTGTTCCGTTCGTCGGACTCGGACTATCACACGTCGTCATGCGTAACGGCGCCCGCGACCCCACGCATAGTGCGTACTATCTGAGCTATGCGCTGAAATGGTGGAGATATTCACTGCTGCCGTGCAGCATCGCCGCGCTCGGCACTGCGCTCTGGACAGTACCGCACGCGGGGTCTGCTATGACGTTGGGCTTGTTAGCTGCAGCCGAGCTCAGTGCAGGGTCCCTCGCAGAATTGGCAACTCGACACTACCAATCGCAGCAACGCGTCCATGTCTACGGAACCATCGGCGTAGCGTTGCCAGCTGCTCGCTTGTTAGCCCTAGGCGCAACCACTCATCTGGCCGGTAGGACGGACCTCGTATTGGTCGCTTGGTCTTACTCAGGTGCCAGCATCATTTTCGCTTGTGCAGTACTGCCACTGCTGACGCGCCGGCAGGCCTTCGCTTTTGAATCAGGTTCTGAAAAGATGAGTTCAAAAAGCGGTTTGCCTTTTAGCTTTGCAGTCCTAAGCACAAAGTTGCAGAATGAGTTCAATAAACCGGTCCTCGCGCAGAGCAGCTTTGTTAGCGTTGGGGCGTTCAACATTGCGCAACGTCTGGTGGAACTAGCGTCATTACCGCTAACCGCGCTTCAGGAGGCCCTTTGGCCCAGATTGCACTCGATAGAAAACGCATCCGCGCAGTTGATTCGCTCAGGCGCAGCATTGTTGATATGCGCGCTACTTTTAGGAATCTGCACTTGGACGATTGCACCCTCCCTTCCAAACATCTTGGGAAGCCAGTTCGATGAAGCAGTTCCAATTCTCCAAATGTTGGCTTGGCTGCCTGTTTTTCAGACAGTGCGCGCTCTTTTTAACTTTCGAGCTATCCACGCTGGCCTGACCGGACAATTTGCATGGATATACGGGACAGGCAGTGCCTGTGGCGTTGCTAGTGTTGCAATACTAGTACCACCATACGGAACAACCGGCGCAGTGATCTCAAGCTATATAGGCGAGGCCGCAGTAATATTTTTCTTTTATGCGGGCTCAAAGCTCCGTAAAATTGCACGTCCACAGCGGTAAGCACATCCAATGCACGCTTCGTCTAGGCTTTGATCGCATTTGCAAATGAGACCAATCTTGATTGTCGGTGCAGGCTTTGCCGGTAGTGTCACTGCTCGATACTTGGCGGACGCTGGCAAGGTGGTGCACGTGATAGATAAAAGAAATCATCTAGCAGGAAATGCTTACGACGAATTAGACAATCACGGGGTGCTGATTCATCGTTACGGACCGCACATCTTTCATACGAACAGCTCAAGTATTTTCGAATGGCTTTCTCGCTTCAGTGCTTGGCGCAAATACGAACACCGCGTCTTGAGCATGATTGAGGGGCGCCTATACCCTTTCCCGATTAATCGCACGACCTTGAATGGACTATATGGAATCAACCTGAGCGAGACGGAAGCAGCGGAATTTTATGAGAAAGTGCGCGAACCTCGGGATATCATCGCGACCAGTGAAGATTTGGTGCTGAATTCAGTTGGCAGAGACTTGTACGAAAAGTTTTTTTTAAATTACACGAGGAAGCAATGGGGTCTTGAACCCGCACAATTGAAAGCCGGCGTGGCCGCGCGCATCCCAGTTAGAACTAACGAAGATGATCGTTATTTCACAGATAAATTTCAGGGTATGCCGCTAGAAGGCTACTCAAAGATGTTTAGGCGCATGCTTGATCACCGAAACATCGAGATCAGTTTGGGACTAGACCTCAATGAGGTAAAGGACCGCGCATCTTACAGTCATATGGTTTACACAGGCCGTATTGACGAATATTTTTCCTTTAGATACGGCCGTCTTCCCTATCGATCACTCCACTTTGAACATGAGCATCTGCCGGGCAAGCCGATTTATCAAGAAGTGGGCACGGTGAATTACCCCAATGACCAACAATTTACCCGCATTACGGAATTCAAGCATTTGACCGGGCAAAACCACTCGGGCACTTCAATTGTACGTGAGTACCCTTGCGCAGAAGGAGATCCATATTATCCGATTCCTACAACGCAAAATGAGGCAACGTATCAAAAATATAAAATTCTTGCGGAACTTGAAGCCAATCACGTGACTTTCGTTGGTCGACTTGCACAATACCGATATTACAACATGGATCAAGTAGCCGCAGCGGCCTTATCTGCTGCTGCCAAATTAGCGCAGCAGCTTTGACAACACCTCATCCATTCGTGCGGCCGCGAGTTCCCATGTATGGTTCTTGGCCTGTTCCATTCCTTGAACGCCAAGCTTTCTGCGTAGTGCTGCATTATTTGCCAGGCTGATCATCGCATTGCAGAGTGCGACAGGGTCACGAGGCGGAACAATCAATGCGGTTTCACCGTGGCGCGCAAACTCTTCGGTTCCCGGCCTCGTCGTAATCACGGCAAGGCCCGCCGCCATAGCTTCGAGGGGAAACAATGGAAAGCTCTCGTACCACGATGCACTTAAAAGAACCTCGGCCTTGCTGTACGCGCTCGCAAGCTGATTTGAATTTAAGAATCCAAGCGATCGAAACGGCGCTATCGTGTTCTGAGGCGACATGGAGCAGTCACCATAGACAGACCAATCTATGCTCACACCTTGCTGTCGAGCTAGCCGTACGCCTTCTGCCATATCATCAAAGCCCTTCCATCTTGCAGCTCTTCCACCGTAGCTGATAACGCGAAGTGGTGGGTCCGTCAGCTCAGGCGGCGCCCCAGCAAACATTGAGTCTTCGATCGCGTTACCGGCGATAGCCTCTACCTTCCGACCACACTCTGTATCGATTATTTCAGCGAGCCACAGTGAATTAGCTATAATTTTTAGCGGCAAAGAATAGCTTGCCCTCGCTGCAGCCTCCGCGTGCGCAGCTTCATCGAATTCATTGCAAAAGAAAGGCTCAAAGTGCTGCGCATAGTATGCGCGTACACCGCTTCCATATAGATGCACAGGAAGCGCTGTCTCGAAAGAAGTTGCCACCGTGATATCGGCCTTCGGTAGCAATACACGTGCTCGTTCACTCATCGCTGCGCAACGAAACGAAAACGGCAAGACGCGCGGTTCAACGCTAGCAAAAGCGCTGCTCAGCGCGTGCAATACTGACTCCAGCTTACGGTCAGAGTTTATCCCTCGTGCGAGTTCCGACGCTACTTCCCACCTACTTTTCGACTTGAGCCGAAAATCATAGCTACCAAACCAATCCGGGTTTGTCGAAGGGAGGAGAGGAACTACGCAGACTTCATGCCCTCGTTCGGCCAAGCCCTGCGCGTGTTTGAGTACACTGTAAATTCCGCCAGTGAATTTACTTTTTTTTAATTTAGGAACAACCCAGCAGATTTTGGGCATAATGCAACTTAAAGCTAAAGTGGCTTCCGGCTAAAAAAGCATCGCGCAAATGAATATACCGGTGTAAGCGATCGATATCGAATTGTGCGGAGTAGCGCTCTAGCTAGAAGGGTTGGGAAACGGGTGGCCAGAAGCAGTTTCTGAATGTAGGCGGCGTTCGCGAGCTTGCGGGCAAGAAGGGTATGGGATTCGATCAAAAACCGCTCATATGCGGCGCTGGATTGGCGAGTACTCGCTGAGCCAATATGTTCAACCCAAGTATCGTCAAGCAAGACGAGGTCGCCGCCCTCACGGCGCATTCGCCATGAGAGTTCAACATCCTCCCCATACATAAAAAAATCTTCATCAAACAGCGGCTGTGCGTTGTTTTCACGAACAACCAGCAAACAGCAACCACTCAAATATGGGAAGGACCCGAAGAACGGACGTAACGTCACAAGTGCGAACCAGCGCTGGTAATAGAGCCATCCCTGCTCTTGGCCCTCTTGCGCGATACGCGGCGCGACCAATGTGGGACGCGTTGCGCTAGCCCATCGGGCATTCATCAACGTCGACCGTAGGCCGGGTCGCACCCTAGCGTCGTTATTGAGAAGCAGCACCGGTCCCTCGTATCCTTGCTCTCCAAGTGCGGCAAGCGCGGCATTCATGCCGCGGGCGAATCCGATATTTGCCTGGCTTCTTACCCAGTTCACACGAGTTTCACCGCTGAAGACCTGTTGCAGGAGTTTGAGGCTCGTACCTTGATCGTCGGAGTTATCCCATACCAGCACAGGAGCCCATCCATCGATTAGCAAACTCTCAATACATCCTTGGGTCAGTTTAGGCTTGTTGAAATGAATGATGGCAGCAGCCGTCATTTGGCAGTTCCGAAGCGGCATATTGCTTTTGCGTATGCGGCAAGATATCCAGTGATCATCGCAGCCTCCGAAAAGCGCGCGGCAACGCTCGCTGTTGCCTGGCGCGACAGCGCGGCGCGAAGGGGCTCGTTCGCAGCTAGTTTCCGGAGCGCCAACACAAATGCCATAGGACTCTCTCGCTCACACAGAAGCCCGGTTTCGCCGTCTGATATGGCCTCTTCCAATGAGGATCCCCGCATAGCTATCACTGGCAGACCACAAGCCATAGCTTCTATCGCGACAAGCGGATGTCCTTCGCTGCGAGATGGGAGCAGCAATACGTCCGCGTCCTGCATAGCCGCGACGACCGCCGCATCACCCAACAACCGGCCAATGTTGCGAGCGTTAGCTGGCATCGGGGCGTTGACGTTCAATTTTTGCCGCCCGGTATAGCGAAGCTCAAACTCCTCACCTAGATCTCGGAAAATGCCGGGAAGCAAATCTATCCCCTTACGCTTCGTCCAACTGCCGACATATAGAACTCTAAACGTGTCGCGCGATGGCTGTGCAATTGGAGATGGGCAGAAGATCGAAGTATCGACGCCGTTGTAAATTATCTCCATTGGTACATCTAAGAGCACCTCCATGCTACTTTTGGCGACGAACTCACTGACCGCGACTACGACGTCAGCCCGGCCAAGCATTCGACGCTCATTAGGAGCAATCCATGACCGATGGTAGGCAGCGCGTACTACGCCTTTGTACGCACGCGCCTCTGGGTGATGCACCGCGTGATGAACTGTAGCCACGATAGGCGCCTGTCGCGGCAGGAATCGCTTGGGCAGCCACGAGTTCACATGTACAACGTTTGCCCAATCTGGAGGTCGAGGAATAGCCACTGTCCAAGGCGCATACTCTGCACGCAGAGGTAGCCAATGAATTTCAGCGCGAATACCGCGCTGCCTAAGACCCTTGACGAGGCGCTCGGTAAAAACGTCGGTGCCAGTCCGCGTGCGAACCGTCGGGAACCACACGGCGGGAGGTACACTAGGTTTGATGCTCCACCTCCAACACGTGAGAGAGTTGTCGGCCTATCTCCGGCCATGCGAATCTCATCGCAAAAACTTGGCAGCTGTGCGCCCAAACGGTCGGGCCCTCGGCTATTAGCCTTGTTATCGCACGGGCCAGACCTGCGTAGTCGCCAGACGCAACAAGGAGGCCCGACTGCTCCGGCGATACCGCGTCAATGACGCCGCCCGTAGCAAAGGCGGCCGTCGGCACACCATGGGCGGCCGCTTCGACTGCCACCATGCCGAATCCTTCTGGATCCCCAGCGATCTCGCGGACCGGAAACACATGAACCGCCGCACATTCATAGGCACAAGCTAACTCTTCTCGATCTGTGATGACCCCTAAAAATCGCAGATGCTCCCCGACGCCAACGGCGTCTGCTGCCCGTTGAATGCTCTCGCAAGACTGCGCGGTCGCGTGTAAGGCATTCAAAGGAGCCTCGCCGACGATGACAAGAAGAGTATTGGGTACAGCGCGCACGACCTCTGGAAGCGTCTCTATCACGAATTCACGCAGTCCTTTACGCGTCGTCAACCGCCCGACCGATATGAGGATGTGGGCATCGTCCAATCCGTGGCGAGCGCGAAACGACCGTAAATTACGTGCCGCTTGAGCTGCCAGAGGCAGTCCAACCCCGGGATGCACGATTCGTATCTTGTTATTAGCTACCCCAAGTCTACGCGCCAACTCCGCAGTTGCTGCACTATTAACAACAACGACATCCATACTGCGAATCAACGGATTCCAGATTGCGCGATAGACGGAATGTTTGACCGCAGCGTCTAGGCCGTGTAGGTACACGCACGATCTCGCACCAGTGAATCGCGATGCTAAAAACGCGGCAGGCGCTGTGAGGCCGCTGCCTGCAAAGATAATGTCCGGCTTAAACAGCCAAGCCTGAGCGCAGACCCTCCAAGCCGAAGCCAAAACAAAGCGCCACAAGGGCCGGAAAGCTACTTCGTAGATATCAACGGCATCTGGCCGCAGCGCCGCACTGCCTTCCGGCCCTACGACGCGCACGCAAGCGTCCCGCGAAAGTTCATCTGCAATGTGCCAGTTCAACCGCTCCATACCACCTACAAGTGGCGGTAGATTTCGCGTGACGATCAATATCCTCCGACATGCCGCAGCAGGTGCTTTATGCGTTGACGACATGCACTGCGCCCTGCAACCGGCCGCGCGTATCCACAATAAGAGCGGCATGCGCACGCAACATTGCGTAATCGAAGGCGTCGTGATCTGTCGCCAGCACTACGCAGTCGTAGATATCAAACGCGGTAGGCGTTAACGGCACAGACCGCAGGTCGAAATAGTAATCCCGCTTGCGCGGAAACACCGGCACATGCGGGTCGCTGTAGTCGATGTGGGCGCCCTGCGCGTGTAGCAGGTCCATGATTTCCACCGCGGGTGATTCACGCGTGTCGTCGATGTTCTTCTTGTAGGCCAGCCCCAGCACGAGGATGCGGCTGCCCTTGACGGCCTTGCCCCGGCTGTTGAGCGCGTCCGCCACCTTGCTCACCACCCACTGCGGCATGTAGTGGTTGATCTCTCCAGCCAGCTCAATGAAGCGGGTGTTGACGCCGTACTCGCGTGCCTTCCAAGTCAGATAGAAGGGGTCGATCGGAATGCAGTGCCCCCCCAGGCCCGGCCCCGGCTTGTACGGTACGAAGCCAAACGGCTTGGTGGCTGCAGCATCGATCACCTCGTGGATGTTGATGCCCATCTTGTCGGCCACGATCTTCATCTCGTTGACCAGACCGATGTTGACGGCGCGGTGGATGTTTTCGAGCAGCTTGGTCATTTCGGCCACCCGTGGCGAACTCACAGGGACCAATGTATCGATCGCGCGGCGATAAAGCGCCAAACCGGCTTTGAGACATGAAGCTGTCAGCCCACCGACGACTTTCGGAATGTCGCGTGTGCCAAAGTGCGGATTGCCGGGATCTTCACGCTCTGGACTGAACACCAAGGCGCAGTTCTCGCCTGGAATGAGCGCGCGCGCCTTGAGGCGCGGGGCCAAAACCTCCTCCGTTGTCCCTGGCCAGGTGGTGCTCTCCAAGCTCAATAGCTGACCCTCGCGCATATAGGGCAGCATGCCTTCGACCGTGCCGATGATGAAGCTGAGATCGGGCTGACGGTGCCGGTCCAGCGGCGTGGGCACGCAGATGATGAGCGCATCGGGCTCCACCGTACGGGAGAAATCGCAGGTGGCCTCGAAGCCCTGCCCGCGCGCCCGCTGTATGAGATCTGGCGTCAATCGCTCGATGTAGCTTTCCCCGCCATTGAGCTTGTCGACCTTGCCCTGATCGATGTCGAACCCGACCACCTTTAGGCCGACATCGGCGAAACGTAAAGCCAAAGGCAGGCCTACGTAGCCCAACCCGTAGATGCCCACCGTCGCATCGCCATGGTCGAGACGGGAAAGGAGTTGCTCAAGGCTGGTCACAGTCGAAGTTACAAATCGTACATTGACCCTTGATGATGCCATTTGGGCGAGCGCAAGATCGGATTTTCCGTTTCGCTCCGTTGCTCATGCGGCACAGCCGTACTTTGCCGCGCCTTCAATATCGACGCCCAAGGTTCCTCCGGCCGTCGCACAACGCCGTCAAGCACTCAGCACTCCTTGCCAGACCCGCATAGGCTCGAACATGGTGCGCATAACTCTGGCGCTCCAGTTGCTGCGCGACTAATGTTGCATTCGTCCTCATCAGCGTCATCGCACCATGTCCAACAGCCCCCTCTCCTACGTCCACCCCTCCCCCACCAGCCCCTGGGGCACCTACCTCTCCCAGGTCGACCGCGTCATCCCCTACCTGGGCCACCTGGCCCGCTGGTCCGAGACGCTCAAGCGTCCCAAGCGCGCGCTGATCGTGGACGTGCCGATCGAGATGGACAACGGCACGATCGCCCATTACGAGGGCTACCGCGTGCAGCACAACATGAGCCGCGGTCCGGGCAAGGGCGGGGTGCGCTTCCACCCCGACGTGACGCTCGAAGAGGTGATGGCGCTCTCGGCCTGGATGACCGTCAAATGCGCGGCGGTGAACCTGCCGTACGGCGGCGCCAAGGGCGGCATCCGCGTCGACCCCAAGACGCTGTCGCGCAACGAGCTGGAAAAGGTCACACGCCGCTACACGAGCGAGATCGGGCTGATCATCGGCCCGCACTCCGACATTCCCGCCCCCGACGTGAACACCAACGGCCAGATCATGGCCTGGATGATGGACACGTACTCGATGAACACCGGCTCCACGGCCACGGGCGTGGTCACGGGCAAGCCGATCCACCTGGGCGGCTCGCTGGGCCGGGTGAAGGCCACGGGCCGCGGCGTGTTCGTGACCGGGCGCGAGGCGGCGCGGCGGATGGGACTCGACCTGCGCGGCGCACGCGTGGCGGTGCAGGGCTTCGGCAACGTGGGCTCGGTGGCCGCGGAGTTGTTCGCCGAAGCGGGCGCCAAGGTGGTGGCGGTGCAGGACCACACGGGCACGCTGGCCAACGACAAGGGCTTCGACATGCCGGCGCTGATGGCCTTCTCCAGGGACCAGGGCGGCATCATGGGCTTCAAGGACGGCGAAAAGGTCGACAACGACGCCTTCTGGGACGTGAAGTGCGACATCCTGATCCCGGCCGCGCTGGAAGGCCAGATCACGGCCGAGCGGGCGCGCAAGATCAGCGCGCGCCTGGTGCTCGAGGGCGCCAATGGCCCGACGGTGCCCGAGGCGGACGACATCCTGGCGGAGCGCGGGGTGCTGGTGGTGCCCGATGTGATCTGCAACGCCGGCGGCGTGACGGTGTCGTATTTCGAATGGGTGCAGGATTTCTCCTCCTTCTTCTGGACCGAGGACGAGATCAACCAGCGGCTGGACCGCATCATGGTGGGCGCCTTCGACCACATCTGGGCCAAGGGCGAGCAGCACAAGATTTCGCTGCGCACTGCCACCTATGCGGTGGCTTGCGAGCGGATCCTGATCGCGCGCGAAGAGCGCGGGTTGTATCCCTGATTGGGGGCCTGCCGCTTGCTGGGGGCCGTCCTGCGCGAGCGGGTCGGAACACGAGTGAAGCGCCGCGAGCAGATCGACCGCCGGATGCCCTCACCCCCGCCCTCTCCCAGAGGGAGAGGGCGTGAATGCGGGGCGGCGCCACAATGGTCGGCATGCCGCTGCCGCCGATCCCGACCGACGCCATTGCCCGCATCGATGCCTTGCTCGCCCCCGGCCGGCGGGTGCTGCTGGGGCTGACGGGGCCGCCCGGCGCGGGCAAGTCCACGCTGGCCGAGGCGCTGGCGGCGCATTTCGGCGCGCGGGCGCAGATCGTGCCGATGGACGGTTTTCACCTGGCCAACGCCGAGCTGCTGCGGCTGGGCCGTGCTGGCCGCAAGGGCGCGCCCGACACCTTCGACGCCGCGGGCTACGTCGCCTTGCTGGCGCGGTTGCGCGCCCAGCGGCCGGGCGATGCACCGGTCTACGCCCCGGCCTTCCATCGCGAGATCGAGGAGGCGGTGGCGGGTAGCATTCCAATTCAGCCTGAAACGACGCTGTTGATCGCCGAAGGCAACTATTTGCTGTTCGATGAAGGCGACTGGGCAGGCGTTCGCCCCCTCCTCGACGCCTGCTGGTACGTGGGCGGCGACGACGACCTCCGCGTGCAGCGCCTGGTCGCCCGGCACGAGGCCTTCGGCCGCAGCCCGGCCGACGCACGCGCCTGGGTGGCCGGCACCGACGAGCCCAACGCTCGCCGCATCGCGGCCACGCGCGAGCGGGCCGACCATGTCTTTTGCTGGGTCGGCTGACAGCGCACCCGGGCAGGGCGCCCGTATCATCAATGGCTGTTCACCGATCGCGTCGATTCAGGCACGATCCTTTCCTACTTCGCCCCCGCTTGATGGCCCTGCCTGCCACCGATGCCCGCCGCGCCCCGGCGAACGCCCACGACCCCCGCGATGCGCTGCGGCGGGCCACGGCGCACCTGCACGCGGAGGTGGATGCGAGCATGCCGCTGGCACGCCCGAACCCCTCGCTGGCCGATTACCAGTGCCACCTGGCCCTGCTGGCCGACTGGGTGGATGCCCTGCGTGCGCTGCCCATGGATGTCGAGCGACTGGATGACGAGGCACGACGCGTCGACGCGGACTTGGCCGAATGTGAGCGCCTGCTCAACACCCCGCATCGAGACCAGCCGCAGCCGCCGCCTTCCCCTGCCACAGCGCCTGGCCCTTTTGGCTGGGGCGTCGCCTACGTGATCGAGGGCTCGCGCCTGGGCGGGCAAGTGATGTACCGCCGCCTCGCCGACGCGCTGGCGCCGCACTCCCTGGCCTACCTGCGAGGCGCCGGCCGCGACACGGGCGCCCGCTGGGCTGCCTTTCTTGCCGAGCTGCGCCAGCAACTGCGCACCGACGACGACGTCCGCGCTGCTTGCGATGGCGCTGCGCAGGCATTCGCGCTGCTCCTGGCCTGCCGCCGCGCGGGGGAGCGTGCCGCATGACGCTGGTCGCCACGGCCGCTCCACCGATCACACTGGACAACTGCGACCGCGAGCCGATCCACATCCCCGGCCTGGTGCAGCCGCACGGCGCGCTGCTGGCCTTCGATGCGCAGGGCCGCGCCACGCACGTCAGCGCCAATGCAGCAACCCTGCTGGGCGTGCCGCTGCCGTTGCCGGGTGCCGCGCTGTCGCCCGGCGACTTCGGCGGCGACGCCGAGGTGCACGCGCTGATCGCCGCCGCGCTCGCCGATGCCGCCGAGGGCCAGCCCCAGGCCGCCGAAGTGCGCCTGGGCGGCCGCGTGTTCGATTTCGTCGCCCATCGCGTGGGCACCGAGGCCGTCGCCGAGTTCGAGCTGCGCCCTGTGGCCGATGACGCGGTGGCCGACTTCGCCCTTAAGGCGCACCGGGCGATGGACCGCCTCAAGCGCCAGACCAGCACCGACGCCCTGCTGGCGCTGGCCGTGGGCGCGGTGCGCGCGCTCACCGGCTTCGACCGCGTGATGGCCTACCGCTTCCGGCACGACGACAGCGGCGAGGTGGTGGCCGAAGAGAAGGTCGACGCGCTGGAACCCTTCGCCGGCCGCCGCTACCCGGCCAGCGATATTCCGGCCCAGGCGCGGCGCCTGTACGTGGTCAACACGCTGCGGCTGATCGCCGACGTGCAGGCCGCACCGGTGGCGGTGACGGCCGCCAGCGCCGCGCTGCCGCCGCTGGACATGAGCCACTGCCTGCTGCGCAGCGTGTCGCCCATCCACATCGAGTACCTGCGCAACATGGGCGTGGGTGCGTCGATGAGCATCTCGATCGTGGTGCAGGGCAAGCTGTGGGGGATGCTGGCCTGCCACCACCGCACGGCCCTGCAGGTGCCCTACTCCGTGCGCATGGCGTGCGACGTGCTGGCCCAGGTGCTGGCGGCCAATGTGCAGAGCCTGCTGGCGCGCGAGGACGCCCGGCGCGCCGAAGACGGCGCTCGGCTGCGCGCCCGCCTGATCGAAGCCGTGCTGCATGCCGACGACCCGGTGAATGCGCTGGCCTCGATGGCCGGCGACATCGGCACGGCCTTCGAGGCCCAGGCGGTGGTGGTGGCCGAAGACGCCAAGCTGGTGGTGCACGGCGACCTGCCGCGTGACATGGCCAGCCGCCTGGTGCAATGGCTGACCGGCCCCGATGCGCCGGCCGGCCAGGTGGTCGAGAGCCATCGCCTCGCCGAACTGTCGGCCTCGTTGACGGACGAGGCCGGCGTGTGGGCGGGCATGCTGGCCTTGCGCTTCGACGAGCTGGCCGACGGCTGGCTGGTGCTGCTGCGCAAGGAGCAGATCGAGACCATCCACTGGGGCGGCCGGCCCGAGAAGGAGTACGTCAGCGGCCCGCTGGGCCCGCGCCTCACGCCGCGCGGCTCCTTCGACGTCTGGAAGCAGGAGGTGCGCGGCACCAGCGTGCCATGGACCGAAAGCGAACGCACCCTGGGCTGGCAGCTGCTCGACGAGCTGGCGCGCGCCAATGCCGCGCGCATGACCGAGCTCAACCGCGCCCGCACCCAGCTGCTGGCCATGCTGGGCCACGACCTGCGCGACCCGCTGCAGTCGATCGCGATGGCTGCGCGCGTGCTGGAGCGCAGCCCTGCCGACTCGCCCGACGCCTCAACGGGCAGCCGCCTCGGGCAGCGCATCCAGTCCTCGAGCAGCCGCATGGCGCGGCTGATCGGCCAGGTGCTCGATGCCTCGCGGCTGCAGACCGGCCTGGGCCTGCAGATGCAGTTCGCCGAGGTCGACCTGTCGCGCGTGCTGGAAGACCTGCTCGACGAGGCGCACACGGCCCACCCGGGCGTGAGCCTCATCAAGGAGATGCCCCCGAGCCTGCTCGCGCATGCCGATGCCGACCGCATCGCGCAGGTCTTCGCCAACCTGGTCAGCAATGCGCGCCACCACGGCACACCGGGCGAGCCGGTGATCGTGCAGTTGTCGGTGCAGGGCGACGAGGTGCACTTCGACGTGAGCAACAGCGCCCCGCCGATCGCACCCGATCTGGTGCCGCACCTGTTCAACGCCTTCAAGCGGCAGACGCAGCCCAACGCGCGCAACAGGGGTGGGCTGGGGCTGGGGCTGCACATCGCGCGCGCCATCGCAGTGGCGCACGGCGGCACCATCGACTACACCCACGCCGACCCGTACGTGGTGTTCTCGGCCCGCTTTCCGCTGCGGCCGCCGGCGGGCTGAAGTCCTGAACTAAAAGTGGCTGCAACGCCCGTCCTGCGGGCGCAAGCAGCTATGATTTTGGTAGCAATCGAGCGATGGCGACGCCGTGCGGGAACATCCGCGGCGCCCCTGGCTCGAACGCGGCGGCCGCCTTCTCGGGCAGCATCGACCCATCCTCCTCGCCGATCGAACCCCATGCCTGCCACCCCGCCCGCGCCCTTCTCCGCATCCGCTCAGGCCGGGGCCGCGCGCCGACCCGCATGGTGCTGGCCAGCCGCAGCACTCGGCGCCTTGCTGCTGGCGGCGTGTGGCTCGTCCGGCCCGCGGCCGGTGAAGCACTACGACCCCGAGGCCTTCGACTCCACGACCACGCACACCCGCACCTACGGCGTGGAGCAGGGCCGCACCTGCGAGGCGGCGCGGCGCGCGCTGCTGAGCCAGGGCTACCTCATCACCACCGCCACGGCGGAGCAGGTCACCGGCCGCAAGAACTTCCAGCCCGAGGGCGAGGTGCACCTGGAGGTGGAGTTCCGCGTCGTCTGCGCCAACGAGCAGGCCGGCGCGCGCGGCTCGATCGCCTTCGCCACCGCGGTGCAGGAGCGCTACGAGCTCAAGAAGGTCAACAGCTCGGCCAGCGTGGGGGTGGGTGCGATCGGCTCGGTGTCGCTGCCTTTCAATGCCAGCAACGACGCGATGGTGAAGGTGGCGAGCCAGACGCTCACCGACGAGGGCTTCTACGAGCGCTTCTTCGCACTGATCGAGCGCTACCTGGGCTCGCCCTACCCGCCCGAATCGCGCCGCGGGCCGCCGGAGCCGCCGCTGCTCACCGAGCCGGTGGCCACGCCGGTCGTGCCGGCGTCGGCGCTGGCTGCCGAGCCGCTGGCGGCGCATCCCTTGCCGCCCGAAGCCCCGACGCCGCCCGCGGCGACCGCCAGGGACGAGCCGGCCGCGCCGCCTACGAGTGCGCCGGTGCCGTTGACGGCGAATCGGGGTTAGGACAGCCGCCGCCCCCGCGCAAGGCCTCGAGCGCCTCGGCCAGCGCGTCGATGCCGAAGGGCTTCTGGAGCCAGCGCGCCCCGGGCAGGGGCTTGGCCGGCGCCGGCTGGCCGGTGGCGAAGAGGATGCGGATCGGGTGCTTCGCGCGCAGCGACGCGGCGAGGTCCAGGCCCGAGAGGGCCGGCAGGCCGACATCGGTCATCACCACGTCGAAGGCGCCGTCGAAGTAGCGCGACTGCGCCGACTCGGCCGTGCCCACGCCGGTGGCCCAATGGCCCAGGGCCTGCAGCATCTCGACGGTGGTGGCGAGCGTGGCGGGATCGTCCTCGACCACCAGCACGCGCAAAGGGCGTTCGGGGTCGGATAGGGGGGCGGGACTCATGGCAGGCCACCACTCTAGTCGCCTGCCCCGTGCGGCGGAGTCTCCCGCACGACGGCGTTGTGTGTAGGAGCACAGCCATTGCGGCTCGCCCGCATGGCGCGCCGCGCTCCTTCAGCGCACCAGCGTCGACTTGCCGAACAGGCTCTCGATGAACTCCACCGCCAGCTCGGCCGTGCGGTTGCGCACGTCCAGCGCGGGGTTGATCTCGACCACGTCGAGCGAACCGAGCCGGCCGGTGTCCGCGATCATCTCCATGCACAACTGCATCTCGCGGTAGGTGGGCCCGCCGCGCACGCCGGTGCCCACGCCGGGCGCCACGTCGGGGTCGAGGCAGTCGAGGTCGAAGCTCACGTGCAGGTGGGTGTCGTCGTCCACGTCCTGCAGCGCCTCGACCATGGTGGTGCGCATGCCGTGCTCGTCGATGTGGCGCATGTCGTAGACCTGCAGGCCGAGCGTGCGGATGGCCTCGCGCTCGTCCGCATCGACGCTGCGGATGCCGATGAAGCGCAGCGCGTCGTGCCCCACCGCGGCGCGCTCGCCGCTCCAGCCGGTGAGTGCGGCCGGCCCGTGGCCCAGCAGGCAGGCCACCGGCATGCCATGCAGGTTGCCGCTGGGGCTGGTGGTCTCGGTGTTGACGTCGGAGTGCGCGTCGAGCCAGATCACGCGCAGCTTCCTGTTTCGCTTGCGCGCATGCCAGGCCACGGCGCTGATGGAGCCGATCGCCAGGCAGTGGTCGCCGCCCATGAGCAGCGGGACCTCGTGCGCGCCCAGCGCGGTGTCGACGGCGTCATACACGCTGCGGTTCCAGGCGACGACTTCGTCGAGGTGGCGCAACCCGCCTTCCGGCGGCTCGCCCCAGGGCGTGGCCGGGCCGGCGAGGTTGCCGCCGTCGACCACCGTCAGGCCCTGGCGCGAAAGCGTCTCGGCCAGCCCGGCCACGCGCAGGGCGTCCGGCCCCATGCCGGCGCCGCGGACGCTGGCGCCCACGTCGGTGGGGGCGCCGATGAGGCGGATGGTGGTCATGTGGAACTCCGTGGGATGGTGGCCGTTCGAGTGTACGGAGCGCCCGGAGTTTCATGCCAAATCGGCCTCCAGCGCCCGCTGGACGGCCGCCCCCAGCTACTCTTTTGATAGCAACTTCCGCCACCCAGCCGGCGAGCGAAGCGAAGCCCCCAGGGCACCCGCGGAACTGGCTTGGCCAGGCCGCTGGGTGCGCCCCCCTCGCGCAGCGGAGGGGGGAGCCGCGAAGCGGCTTGGGGGGTGACTCTCCATTTGGGCATTTAGCCTAAGTTTCTGGAACTTCTGGTTTTCCTGGCCTAGGCCTTTGGCGGGATCATTCATCCATCGCGGCACCGTCCGCCCCACCTCCCCCTTCCCACTTCCAAGGACTCCACCATGACCACCACCCTGCGCACCGTTGCCATCGACGTCGTCGGCCAATACAACGCCGCCGGCAAGCACCTGCTGAACGCCTGGCGCACCGGCGCCGGCCGCATGATCGGCGGCGCGAGCACCCGCTACGCCGACGCCGTCGGCACCAGCCAACTCCCCTTCGTCGGCGAAGACGTCAAGGCACGCCTGCTGGGCGCCCAGGAAAAGGTCGCCGGCTTCCTGGCCACCCGCCTGGAAAGCGACACCGCCTTCACCGAGAAGCTGATGGACACCGTGGCCGAGCGCACCGCCGGCGGCATCCAGTACGTGGCCGACGCCAGCCAGCGCGTGAACTCCGACATCGGCACCTCGGTGCTGAACACGCTGCAGGCCGTGCACCTGCCCTTCGCGCAGATCTCGCTGAAGGTCGCCGAGAAGGTCGCCGAAGGCGCCGGCAAGATCGAAGCCCGTGTGGCGGGCGACAAGGCAGAATCGGCCGAAGCCACCACGGTGCGCGCGAAGCCGGCCCGCCGCGCTGCGCGCAGCACCCGCCGCGCCTGAGCCCCCGCGCACTCCCGCCGCCGTGCCTCACGCGCGGCGGCCGCGCTGAGGCCCTGATCGCATCGACGGAGACACCATGGCCACCCGACGCACCCGCCCCGAACCGGGCACTGGCACCGAAGAAAAAGCCGCCAAGGCCCCGGGCCCGGCGCCTCGCAGGAAGAAGGCCTCGGCGCCCCCAGCCGCAGCCAGGAAGCCGGCGCGCAAGCGCGCGGCACCAGCCGACGCGGCGGCACCGGACGACAAGGAGGCGCCCGCCCCTAGCGGGCTGTGGCGCGCCGGCCTCAAGGCGCTCGACACCGTGCGCCAGGACGTCACCCGCCGCCACACCAACGTGATCGAGACGCTGCTGGGCATCGCCCCGCCACGCCCCGATGCCGAGGGCAAGACGCAAGCGCGCGGCTTCCCCGGCCTCGAGACGCTGGGCCTGCGCAAGTTCGAGGACGTGTTCGACCAGCGTGTCGCGGCGGCGCTCGAGCGGCTGGGCGTGCCCACCCGCGACGAGGTGACCGCCCTGCGCACGCAACTCGACGAGGCGCTAGCGCAGATCGAGCGGCTGCAAGGTGGCGTGCCGGCTGCGCGCAAGCGCGGCGGCAGCAAGCCACGCTGACGGCCCGCAGCGCAGCCTGCAGTCCTTGTCCTGTGGCCGGCTCCCCCACCCGCGACCGCATCCTGCTGGCCAGCCTGGCGCTGTTCAACACGCACGGGCTGGCAGCGGTATCGACCCACCGCATCGCCGCGGAAGCCGAGATCAGCCCCGGCAACCTGCACTACCACTTCAAGACCAAGCAATCGATCGTGGAGTGGCTGTTCCGGCGCTTCGAGGAACGGCTGATGTCGCTCAACGGCTCCGCAGCGGGCATCCGCGCCATCGACGACCTCTGGCTGGCGCTGCACCTGCGCTTCGAGGCGATCGACGGCTATCGCTTCATCTACCGCGACATGGGCCACCTGGCCGCCGAATACCCGGCGCTGGGTGAGCGCGCGCAGGCGCTGACGGCGCAGAACCTGCTGGCCGCGCAGGCGCTGTGCGAGGCACTCGCGGCGCAGGGCGTGATCGAAGCCACACCCGAGCAGACGCAGATGCTGGCGCTGCAGATCGTCTTCACGACGACCTGCTGGCTGTCCTTCGAACGCCTGGTGCCGGGACGCAACGAGATGCAGCAGGCCGACCCGGGGATGGCGGCGTACTACACGCTGACGCTCGTTTCTCCCTATGTCTCCAACGAATCCAGGGCTTACCTTGACTACCTGCGGTCGAAATACCTCGGCTAGCAAAGCACAACGACCATGTCGAGCCAACGACGCACCAAGGAGAACCAACGAATGAGCACGACCACCTTCGACGCCATCCAAGAGGACCGCATCGCCCCGCCTTCCCGGCTGCTGATGCTGGCCGAGGGCCGCGCCTTCTGGGAGACCGGCGCCACGCTGATGATGTGGCCCTGGCTCCAGTTCGCGCCGCGCGGCGATGGCCATCCCGTGCTGGTGCTGCCGGGCCTGGTGGCCAGCGACATCTCCACGCGCCTGCTGCGCCGCTACCTGCGCAGCCGCGGCCACGACGTGCACGGCTGGGGCCTGGGCAACAACTTCGGCCCGCGGCCCGGCGTGGAGGCCGCCATGGTCGCCCGCCTGCAGGCCTTGCACGACAAGGAAGGCCGCAAGGTCAGCCTGGTGGGCTGGAGCCTGGGCGGCGTGTTCGCCCGCCTGCTGGCCAGCCGACATCCGCACCTGGTGCGCGACGTGGTCACCCTGGGCAGCCCCTTCGCGGGCAGCCCGCGCGCGACCAATGCCTGGCGCGTGTACGAGATGGTCAGCGGCCAGAGCTCGCGCGATCCCGAGCGCATGCAGCACATCAGCCCCGTGCCGCCGGTGCCCACCACGTCGATCTTCAGCCGGACCGATGGGGTGGTGGCCTGGCAGTGCAGCGTGGACCGCCCCGGCCCGCAGAACGAGAACGTCGAGGTGATTGCAAGCCACGTGGGCATGGGCACGCACCCGGCCGTGCTGTACGCGCTGGCGGATCGGCTGGCGCAGCCCGAGGACGACTGGAAGCCCTTCGACGGCACGCGCCTGGGCCCCCTGGTGTACCCGGACCCGTCACGCAAGTGAACACCGGGGACCAGTCCCCGCTTTCACAAAAAAAAAGGGCGCCGGAAGCGCCCCTTTTTTTGTCTGCACAACGAGCAAGCCGTTCGGCGCGCCCGCTGGCAGGAACATCGATGAAGCCGGCTTCGCCGGCCGTCATCAATAGCGGTTGCCGCCGCCGTAGCCGCCACCACCGCCGCCGCCGCGACGGTCACCGCCGCCGCCGCCACCGTAGCCACCGCTGCGCGGTTCCATCGGACGGGCTAGGTTGACGGTGAGGGCGCGGCCGTCGACTTCCTTGCCGCTCATGCCTTCGATGGCGGCCTGCGCTTCCGCGGGCGAGCCCATCTCGACGAAGCCGAAGCCCTTCGAACGGCCGCTGTCGCGCTCCATCATGACCTTGGCGGACACGACGTGCCCGAAGGAGGAGAAGCTTTGCTGCAGCGTGTCGTCGCGCATCGAATAGGAGAGATTGCCAACGTAGAGTCTGTTTTCCATGGTGTTTCCTTGATCGGTGTGTCGGGCCACCGTGGCCCGGTTCATGGTCTGTGAATGCGCCATCAGCGCGCCGGACGGCGCATGGCGGAGGAACCGCCACCGGAGCGCTGCTCCAGATGGCGGAAGGTCAGGCGACCCTTGTTGAGGTCGTAGGGCGACATCTCGAGCGACACCTTGTCGCCGGCCAGCACGCGGATGCGGTGCTTCTTCATCTTGCCGCCGGCGTAGCAGACGAGGCTGTGGCCGTTGTCGAGCGTGACGCGGAATCGCGAATCGGGCAGCACTTCGTCCACCCGGCCTTGCATTTCGATGAGTTCTTCCTTGGCCACGAAGCTCCTTGGTTGATGGGCCGAGCCGCGCTCAGGCCAGTTGGTTGTTGAGGACGAACGCCCGGCCCTGGGCCAGCGCGTAGACCGCGGCGCGCGTGGCCGAGTCGAAGCGCGGAATCAGCCGGAAGACCCGGTCGTGCATGCCGCGGCGGATGGAGACCGAGGCGGCGTACTGGCCGGTCTCGGTGAGCTTGGTCATCGGTGTGACCAGGTATCGGCCCACTTCGTGGGCTTGGGGTGTCTGCATGGAATCGAAGGCGGCTTCTGGGTGCCGCGCGACCCGTGCGCATCGGACAAGGCCGAAGCAGCACGCGAATGGATCGGGGGAGGAGAGCGGCCCGATACGTGTTCTTGTTGAACGGACCGCGAATGAAGCTCGCCGAGGAGGAGTGACGCCGGGGCGGGAGACAGAAACGAAGCTTGCCTGGGGAGCGAAGCCTGCTTGGCCGGGGCCTGTGCGGCCAGCGATGCCGCGAGGAGTCAATCAAGGGCTGCAGCAACGAGCACGCTGCAGTCGATCGGGCGAGTGTAGGCGATTTGGCGTCGCGACGGTTTTTTAATTCGTGCCGGCGCGCGCGCAGGTGGTACGCTGGTCGGATTCAACGGTTCGAAAGGTCAGCATGGATAGCGCAACCTTCACCTCGCTCCGCCGGGACGCGCTGCGCGCGCAGCTCCCGCAGGTGGCCGACCTGCTGCGACTGCGGCGTGCCGGCGAGATCGAGGAGGCCGTGATCGACGACCTCGTGAGCCTCTCCTGGCTCGAATGGACCGGCGGCTCGCTCAAGCTGACCGCGACCGGCTCGAACATCTGCCGCCAGCAGCGCTAGCACTTCAATTGCCGGCCCACACGTCCAGCACGTAGCGCTGGCTGGCGATCATCGTCTCCATCCAGGCCTCGCCGTCCTCGCCGTGCGCGCGGGCGATGTCGACCAGCGTGCGTCGCACATCGGGCTCCATGCGCGAGCCGTCGCCGCAGATGTAGACGTGGCCGCCCGCCTGCAGCAGGCGCCACACGTCGTCGGCCTGCTCGCGCAGGCGGTCCTGCACATAGGCCTTCTTCCCGTCGGCGCGCGAAAAGGCCGTGTGCAGTTCGACCACGCCGTCCTTCGCCCAGGCCTGCAGTTCGTCGGCATAGATGAAGTCCTGCTGCGGATGGCGGCAGCCGAAGAACAGCAGCGCCTCGCCCAGCGACTGCCCCAGCGCCCTGCGCGCGGCCCGCTCCTGCAGGAAGCCACGGAAGGGCGCCAAGCCTGTGCCGGGCCCGACCATGATGATCGGCTTCGCGGCGTCATCCGGCAGGCCGAAACCCTCGGCCGTGGTGCCGCGCACGAAGCCGTGCACCGTGTCGCCGACCTCCGCGCGCGCGAGGAAGTTCGAGCACACGCCTTCGAAGCGGCCGCGCCCCGAACGCGCCGGCCCTGCGACCACGCCCACCGTGACGCTCGCGCATGCCGGATCGACCGCCGGCGAGGACGAGATCGAGTAGTAGCGCGGCGTGAGCGGCGAGAGCATTTCCAGCCAGGTCGCGAAGGGCAGGTCGACGGCCGGGAATTCCTCCAACAGGTCGAGCAGCGACTTGCGCTTGCCCAGCACCTCGGCCTTGTAGTGCGCCGCCACCGACTCGTCGAGGCCGACGAAGGCACCCAGCGATTTCTGCGTGAAGGGGCAGCGCGTGGCCGCGGCCAGCACGCCGATCTGCTTGCGGGTGGCAACGTCCTGCAACTCCACGTAATCCGACAGCAGGCGCTCCACCGACACCACCTCGTCCACCGGCAGGAAGGTCTTGCGGCCCGGCGCGGCCGTGAGCCGCACATACGCATCGCGTGCGAAGCCGAAGCGCTGCATCGCACGCTCGACCAATGCGGCGCCGTTGCGCGGCACCACGCTGAGATGGTCGCCGGCCGTGTAGCGCACGCCTTCGGGCAGCGCGAACTCGATATGGCGCGTGGAGCGCTCCGGCGCCGCATCGCCTTCGCCGCGCTGCAGCTCGCGGTTGGCCAGCACGCGCAGCGGCACGGCGCCGAGCGAATCGACCAGACCGCTGGTCTGCGGCGGCGGCATTTCCTCGACGGTGTACAGGGGCGCCGCGGCCTCGGGCGCGCCGGCCCCGGCCTGCAGGCCGAAGCGATCGCCCAGCACCGGCCACAGCGCATCGGCCCAGGCCTGGAAGGCGCCGTCCATGTCCTCGCGCGCGTCGCCCTCGCCGCGGGGATGCACGCGCTCGGCGCCCAGTTCGGCCAGGCGATCGTCGATGCGCCGCGGCACCGCCTGGTAGGTGGAGGCCCAGTCGGTGTTGCCGCAGCCGAAGACCGAATAACTCACTCCGTTGAGCGAATCATTGGCGCCTTCGAGCCAGCGCCAGAACTCCACCGCGTTGTCGGGCGCGGCGCCGTTGTACGACGCGCTGACGACGGCGACCGCGCCGGCCGCCGGCAGGCGCTCGGCATAGTCGTCCAGCGACGCCAGCTGCGTCGAATAGCCGCGCAACGTGCCGGCCTCGGCCAGCTGGCGCGCGAAATCCTCGGCGCTGCCGAGGTTGGAGCCGTGCAGCACCAGCAGCGAGGTGCCGTGGCGCGCGCGCTCGGCGGCGGCCGAGGAATGCGGCACCTCGGGCGCAGCGCCGGCGCCGCCGGTCGCAGCGGTGCTGCCGGGTGCCGGGTGCGTGGCGCGCAACGCGGCAGGATCGCGCGGCTCGACCTTGATGCGGAAGCCTTCCGGCTTGATCGTCAGCGCCTCCTTGACCTTGAGCTGGTAGTTCGCGTGGTCGATGAGCTTGAAGCGCTGGATCACCATGGCAAGCGTGAGCGTCGCCTCCTGCAGAGCGAACTGGCGGCCGATGCAGGCGCGCTGGCCGGTGCCGAAGGGCTTGAAGGCGTTGGGCGGCAGCGCGCGCTCGGCCTCGCGGCTGAAGTGCTCGGGGTTGAATTCGTCGGCATCCTCGCCCCAGACGCGCTTGTCGCGGTGCATGGCCAGCGCATGGAGGATCACCATGTTGCGCTTGTGGATGGTGTACTTGCCGCCCTCGCCGATGGCCGTGTTGGCCAGCGCGCGCTTGGCCACGGCCGGGGCCGTGGGGTACATGCGCAGGGCTTCCTTGAGGATCTGGCCGATGTACTGCAGCCGGTTGACCTGCGCATAGGTGGGCCGCTGCGTGAGGTCGGTGCCGAACACGCTGTCGACCTCGGCCTGCGCCTTGGCCAGGATGGCCGCGTCCTTGAGCAGGTAGTAGATGGCGAAGGACAGCAGGCCGCTGGTGGTCTCGTGGCCGGCGATGAGGAATTCGATGCACTCGTCGCGGATCTGCTTGTCGTCGAGCTTCTCGCCGCTCTTCTTGTCGACGCCCGCGATCATGTAGCTCAGCAGGTCGGGCTTGGTGGCGATGTCGGCGCCGCTGGCCCTGCGCTCGCGGATGATGTCCTCCACCATCGTGTGCATGAACTTGATGTCCTTGCGCTGCTGGGCGAGCTGCTTCTTCATCATCAGCTCTTCCAGCGGCAGGCCGCGCCGGTCCTGCACCGTCTCGAGGGTGCGCACCATCGCATCGACGAAGGGATGGAAGCCCTCGCGGTAGAAGGAATTGAAGCGGTAGCCGAAGCCGCACAGGCCGATGGTGTCGAGCGTGAGTGCGGTCATGTCGCGCGTGACGTCCACCTCGTCGTCGAAGTTCAGGCGCTCCCATTTCGTCACCAGCTGCTCGGCGATGTCGAGCATCATGGGGTGATACGCCTGCATGGCCCGCTGGCTGAAGTTGGCCAGCAGGATGTTGTGCGGCTTGCTCCAGGTCGACTCGTGCGTGTCGGAGGTGAAGAGGCCGTGCGACGCCGCCCGGAGGCGCCGCAGCGCGCCGTTGGTGCTCTTGTCGAAGCGCTTCTCGTCGACCAGTTCGTTCACCAGCTCGTGGTCGGAGATCACGACCACCGGCATGCCCGGCATGTCGAGCCAGTAGATGCCGCCAAGCTCCCGGGCGATCTTCCACATGTCGAGCACCGGGGAGTCGGAGCCGATCGACAGCAGGTTGCCGACGATCGGCTTGCGCGCCGGGTGGGGAATGGGGTGCAGCGGATTCTTGCCGGCCATCGGGGCGCCTCGTCTCTTGTTGGAGGGAATGTGACGCCGGGAGTATCCCGAGCGCGCCCCGCCCTCCCGGGCCGGGATATTCCCTTAGAGCCGCCGCGCCTTCATGAAGAAAATGGCTGCAGCGCCCGCGGGATGGGCGCAAGCAGCTATCTTTTCGATAGCGCCCTCAGGGGCGCTGCATCTTGCACTCGGTGCCCTGTGCGATCTCGTTGCCGGTGTAGATCGCGTCGGTGCGGAAGCCGTAGTTCGTGCCCTCGTAGCCCACCTTCACCGCCTTGCCGTCGACCGGTGCGATGGTGTTGACCACCTGCGGGATCAGCAGCTGGTGGTCTTCGGCGCGCATGCGCACCGGGCCCACGACCGAGTCGTAGGTCATGTCTTCCAGCGCCTTGGCGACCTTGGTGCTGTCGGTGCTGCCGGCCTGGGTGATCGCCGCGGCCAGCAGGCGCGGGACCATGTCGATACGTGGTGCGAGGAAGTCCTTGCCCATCTTGGCCTTGTAGGCCTTGGCCAGCGCATCGACCTTGGGCGAATCGGCCTGGCCCGGGTGCCACTCGGCCACCCAGGTCAGCTCGCCCAGCTTGGCCTGCGACACGGCCGTGACCGTGCCCGGCACGGCGCCGGCGCTGTGGTTGAAGTAGCGCAGGTTGTAGCCGGCATCGCCCGCGGCCTTGAGCAGCAGCGTCATGTCCTGCCCCCAGTTGCCGGTGATGACCGAGTCGGCGCCCGCGGCCTTGATGTTGGCCACGTAGGGCGCGAAGTCCTTCACCCGGCCGATGGGGTGGAAGGCCTCGCCGACGAACTGCACGTCGGGCCGCGCCAGGCCCACCATCTGCTTGCCGTAGCTGGCCCACTGCCGGCCGTGCGCGTAGTCCTGGTTGAGCAGGTAGACCTTCTTCACCTCGGGCGTCTTCTTGATGTAGTTGGCGATGGCCTTCATCTTCATCGCCGTGTTCGCATCGGTCTGGAAGTGCCAGAAGCTGCACTGCTTGCCGGTGAGTTCGGGGTCGATCGACGAATGGTTCATCACGATCAGCTCCTTGCCCGGGTTGCGCTGGTTCCAGCGGTTCACGGCCAGCACCAGCGCCGACACCACCGAGGAGCCCGACCCGCCCGTGACGATGGCCTTGGCGCCCTGGTCGATCGCGGCCTGGAGTGCGCTCTGGCTTTCCTGCGCCGAGAGCTTGCTGTCGAACTGCAGCAGCTGCAGCTTGGTGCCCTTGACGCCGCCCTTGGCGTTGACATCGTCCACGGCGAACTGCACGTGCGCCAGCATCAGCTCGCCGACGTTGGCAAAGGGGCCCGAGAGCGGGTCGATGTACGCAATCTTGTAGGTGTCCTGGGCGTGGGCCGAGGTGGCGAACAGGGCGGCCGCCAAGGCGACGGGCGTGAGCAGGCGAGTCAGGGTCATGGATGTCTCCGTTGAAGTCGTAGGAAGAGAGGCGGAACGGGAGAGGCCCGCGACGGCGATCAACGCGTGCCGCGCTGCTGAAGGCCGATCACGCGCGAAGCCAGCTGCGCCAGTTCGGCGGCCAGCGCGTCGGGCGAGAGTCGCCCGTCGGGCCGGTACCAGGTGTACAGGAAGCCCGGCAGGCTGCAGGCCGCCAGCGCGGTGATGCGGGTGTCGCGGAAGTCGAGGTCGCCGTCGCGCCGCGCCTCCTCGAGCAGGGGGCACAGCCGGTCGTAGAAGTGGTTGGCGAGCTTTCGCACGGCGGCCAGATATTCCGGCCGGTAGACCTGCGGCTCGCGGTAGGGGAAGAAGGCCGCGGGGTGATGCGCGATGGTGGCGCGGATCAGGCGCTCGAGCCCGTCCATGACCTTCTCGCTCGCGGGCCGCGGGTCGTGCTCGGCGAAGTCGAGCGAGGTGAAGCACTCCACTGCCGGGCGCCAGGACAGCGTCTCGAAGATCTCCTGCTTGTCGCGGAAGTAGTAGTAGACGAAGGGCTTGGTGACGCCGAGCTCGCGCACGATCTGCGCCAGCGTGGTGTTGGCATAGCCCTGCGCCGCGAACAGGCGCGTGGCCACCTGCAAGATGCGCTCGCGCTGCACGTCGGTGCCGGCGGTGCTGGCCCGCTGCCGTCCCGTGCCCTGCGGCATGTGCGCCGCCTGCGCAGCGGGCGCCGCGTGCAGGGGTTTGTGCGGTGTCTCCGATGTTCTACCCATCGGTAGGATTGTTGGGGCACCATCTTGCGATGACAAGCGGCGGCACCTGCCGCTCGGCTATCGATAACCCTGAGAGGCTGACACCATGGAGACAACCACCGCGGCACCTGCCCTGCCCGTTCGCCCGCAGCAGCCGCTGCACGAGTACCTGCGCACCCACGCCCGCGAGCGGCCCCAACACCCCGCGTGCGTCTGGTACGGCGCCGCGATGAACTGGGCCGAGCTCGACCGCGCGAGCGACGCCTTCGGCGCCCGCCTGCAGGCGCTGGGCGTGAAGAAGGGCGACCCGGTGGTGCTCTTCCTCAACAACTGCCCGCAGTACATCGTCGCGCACTACGGCATCCAGAAGATCGGTGCCATCGTCTGCCCGAGCGGCCCGCTCAACAAGGAGCACGAGCTGGCCTACCAGGTGAACGACCTGAAAGCCCGCGTGATCGTCGCGGCGTCGAACCTGCTGCCGGTGGTGGACAAGGTCAGGCCCGACAGCGCGCTGCAGCATGTCTTCGCGGTGCACTACGCCGACCTGCTGCCGCCCTCGCCCACGCTGGACTTGCCCGCCGAACTGGCGGCAGCCCAGAAGGAGCCACGCACCGTGCCCGCCGGCTGCGAGGACTTCCTCGCCGCCATGCAGGGCGATGCGAAGCCCGCATCCGTGGACATCGCGCTCGACGACGTGGCGCTCATGACCTACACCTCGGGCACCACCGGCCTGCCCAAGGGCGCCATGCTCAGCTACGGCAACGCCCTCTTCAAGACCACGATGTGCGCCGACTGCAACGGCGTCACGGGCGACGACGTGCTGCTGTCCATCGCGCCGCTGTACCACATCGCCGGCATGCTGATGGGCGTGAACGTGCCCGTGGTCACCGGCGCCACGAGCGTGCTGCTGCACCGCTTCGACCCGCGCACGGCACTGCAGGCCATCGAGCGCTACCGAGTCACCTGGTGGTACAGCATCGCGCCCATGAACGTGGCGTGCATGCAGGTGCCGGGCGCGGCGGACTTCGACCTGTCCAGCCTGAAGATGAACCCGGTCACCAGCTTCGGCATCGCCTTCACCGAGCCGCTGGCCAGGCAGTGGCAGGCGATCGCGAAGCACTGCACCTCGCAGGAGGCGGCGTACGGCCTGTCGGAGACGCACACCTGCGACACCTACACCCCGGCCGGCCAGGCGAAGTGGGGCACGCAGGGCATCCCGGTGCCGGGCGTGACCATCCGCATCCTCGACCCCGACACCGGCAAGGAGTTGCCCACAGGCGAGGTGGGCGAGATCGTGCTGCGCAGCCCCGGCACCTTCAAGGGCTACTGGAACAAGCCCGAGGCCACGGCCGCCACGCTGCGCGACGGCTGGGTGCACACCGGCGACATGGGCAGCTTCGATGCCGACGGCTACCTGCGCTTCATCGGCCGCTTCAAGGAGATGATCAAGGTCTCGGGCTACAGCGTGTTCCCCGAGGAGGTCGAGACCATCCTCATCAAGCACCCCGCCGTGGCCCAGGCCGCAGTCATCGCCCAAGCCGACGCCGAGAAGGGCGAGGTGGTGAAGGCCTTCATCGTGAAGAAGCCGGGCGCCGACGTCACCGCCGACCAGCTCGTCGCCTGGTCGCGCGAGAACATGGCGCCCTACAAGACGCCCAGGCACGTGCGCTTCATCGACGCGCTGCCCGCAACCGGGGCGGGCAAGGTGCTGCGGCGCATGCTCAAGGATCTGGACTGAGAACCCGAATACGGGCAGCCGAACGCAGAGGGCGCGAAAGTTTCGCAAAGGGCGCAGAAAAGAACATCAAAGGGAATTTTTTGACTTCGTTCTGCGTCCTCTGCGTGATCTTTGCGCCCTCTGCGTTCGGCTGTCCGCCTTTATGAATCGACCCCCATGTTCAACAAAGTACTGATCGCCAACCGCGGCGAAATCGCCGTGCGTCTGGTGCGCGCCCTGCAGGATGCCGGCATCGCCAGCGTGGCCGTGCACTCGCGCGACGATGCACAGGCGCTGCACGCGCAGCTGGCCGACACCGCCGTCGCGCTCGACGCGACCGGCCCCTCGGCCTACCTCGACATTCCGGCCCTGATCGCAGTGGCGAAGGCGCAGGGCTGCGATGCGGTGCACCCGGGCTACGGCTTCCTCTCCGAACGCGCCGACTTCGCGCAGGCCTGCGCAGAAGCGGGCCTGGTGTTCATCGGCCCCACGCCCGGGCAGCTCGCGCTCTTCGGCGACAAGGCACGCGCCCGCGCGCTGGCGCAGCAATGCGACGTGCCGGTGATGCCCGGCAGCGCCGGTGCCGTGACGCTGGCCGAAGCGCAGGCCTTCTTCGCCGAGCAGGCGAAGGACGGTGCGGGCGTGATGGTCAAGGCCATCGGCGGCGGCGGCGGGCGCGGCATGCGTGCCGTGCTGCGCGCCGAGGACCTGCCCGAGGCGCATGCGCGCTGCGTGTCGGAGGCCAAGGCTGCCTTCGGCGTCGACGGCGTGTACGTCGAGCGCCTGATGCGCCATGCTCGCCACATCGAGATCCAAGTGCTGGGCGATGGCAGCGCCGTCGCCAGCCTGGGCGAGCGCGAGTGCACCTTGCAGCGGCGCTTCCAGAAGCTGGTCGAGATCGCCCCCAGCCCGTCGCTGAGCGAGGCCCTGCGCGACCGCATCACGCAGGCCGCGTTGCGCATGGCGCAGCAGGTGGGCTACCGCGGGCTCGGCACCTTCGAGTTCCTGGTCGACGAAAGCGCCCCGGCCTTGCCCTATGTCTTCATCGAGGCGAACCCGCGGCTGCAGGTGGAGCACACGGTGACCGAGGCCGTCGCCGGCCTCGATCTGGTGCAGTTGCAGCTGGGCGTGGCAGCCGGGCAGTCGCTGGCCGACCTGGGCGTGCAGGCCGGCGCCACGGCGGCGCAGAGGGGTTTCGCCATCCAGTGGCGCATCAATGCCGAGACGCTCGACGCGCAGGGCAACGCTCGCCCGGCGAGCGGCACGCTCGCGCGCTTCGACCTGCCCAGCGGCCCCGGCGTGCGCGTGGACACGCAGGGCTATGCGGGCCTGGCGCCCTCGCCGCACTACGACACGCTGCTGGCCAAGCTCATCGTCTCCAGCCCGTCGGCGCAGTTTGCCGATGCCCAGCGCCGCTCGCTGCGCGCGCTGGCCGAATGCCGCATCGAAGGCCTGGCGACCAACCTCGCGCTGCTGCGCGCCATCGGCGAGCGCCCGGAGTTCGCCACGCAAGCGGTGCACACCCGCTTCGTGGAAGCGCACCTGGCCGACCTGCTGGGCGCGGCCGAGCGCATCGCGATTGCTGCAAAATCGATAGCTGTTCCCGCAGGTGGGGCGGGCGTTGCGGCCACTTTTTCTTCTGAAAACGAAGGGGACGGTGCACCCGTCATCCGCGCGCCCATGCCCGCCAGGCTGGTGCAGTTCGAGGTCGCCGTGGGCGACGTGCTGCCCGCCGGCGCGCAGGTCGGCGTGCTCGAGGCGATGAAGATGGAGCACCTGCTGCACGCGCCCACCGCCGGCCGCGTGGTGGCGCTGCTGGCGCAGCCGGGCGATTACCTCGTGGAGGGCCAGTCGCTCGTGAAGCTGGAGCCTGTGGACGCCGACAGCGTGCAGGCCCACGCCAGCGAAGCGGTGGACCTGGACACCATCCGCCCCGACCTGCAGCGCGTGATCGACCGCCACGCCTTCACGCTCGACGCCAACCGCGAGAAGGCCGTCGCCAAGCGCCATGCCCAGGGCGGGCGCACCGCGCGCGAGAACATCGCCGACCTGTGCGAGCTGGACCGCGACCCGGGCAACTTCATCGAGTACGGCCAGCTCGCGATCGCCGCACAGACGCGGCGCCGCAGCCTGGACGACCTGATCGCCAACACGCCGGCCGACGGCATGGTGACCGGCATCGGCAGCGTCAACGCCGGGCTCTTCGGTGCCGAAGCCTCGCGCTGCGTGGTCATGGCCTACGACTACACGGTGCTCGCCGGCACGCAGGGCATGCGCAACCACCACAAGAAGGACCGCATGCTGGCGCTGGCGCACCAGCTGAAGATCCCGCTGGTGCTCTTCGCCGAAGGTGGCGGCGGGCGCCCGGGCGACACCGACATGCCGATCGTCGCCGGCCTGAACAACCACACCTTCAGCCAGTACGCGGCGCTGTCGGGCAAGGTGCCGGTGGTGGGCATCGTGCACGGGCGCTGCTTCGCGGGCAACGCGGCGCTGCTGGGCTGCAGCGACGTGATCATCGCCACGCGCGCCAGCAACATCGGCATGAGCGGCCCGGCCATGATCGAAGGCGGCGGGCTGG
The DNA here is from genome assembly GCF_901875635.1 of Xylophilus ampelinus. Lineage (GTDB taxonomy): Bacteria > Pseudomonadota > Gammaproteobacteria > Burkholderiales > Burkholderiaceae_C > Xenophilus. Next base: position 66,438 of record NZ_CABFMN010000071.1, read on the forward strand.
GCACGTTCACGCCCGAGCAGATCGGCCCGAGCCCGGTGCAGTCGCGCAACGGCGTGATCGACATCCTGGTCGAGGACGAGGCCGAGGCGGTGCGCGTGGCCAGGCAGTACCTGTCGTACTTCCAGGGCCGCACGCACGGCGGGCGCTGCCCCGACCAGCGCGCGCTGCGCCACGCGGTGCCGGAGAACCGGCTGCGCGTGTACGACGTGCGCGCCGTGATGCGCGGCCTGTTCGACGAGGACTCGGTGCTCGAACTGCGCGCAGGCTTCGGCGCCGGCATGGTCACGGCGCTGGCCCGCATCGACGGCCAGCCGGTGGGCGTGATGGCCAACAACCCGCACCACCTGGGCGGCGCGATCGACGCCGAGGCCGCCGACAAGGCCGCGCGCTTCATGCAGCTGTGCAACGCGCATGCGATCCCGCTGGTGTCGCTGTGCGACACGCCCGGCTTCATGGTCGGGCCCGACATCGAGGCGCAGGCGCAGGTGCGCCACGTGTGCCGCATGTTCATGATCGAGGCCCACCTGCGCGTGCCCTACTTCACCGTCGTGCTGCGCAAGGGCTACGGCCTGGGCGCGCAGGCGATGGCGGCGGGCGGATTCGATGCGCCGGTCTTCACCGTCGCCTGGCCCACGGGCGAGTTCGGCGCGATGGGCCTCGAAGGCGCGGTGCGCCTGGGCTACCGCAAGGAACTCGAAGCCATGCCCGCCGGCCCCGAGCGCGACGCACTCTTCAAGGAACTGGTGGCCAAGCAATACGCCGATGGCGAGGCCATGCACATGGCGCAGACGCTGGAGATCGACGCCGTGATCGACCCGGCCGAGACGCGGGCCTGGCTGCTGCGCGGCCTCGCATCGGCGACGCGCGCGGTGGAAGCGCCCAAGGCCTACGTCGATACCTGGTAACGCGCTGACGGCGGGCCCGCGCGGGGCGCCCTACACTGCACCGCTTTGCCGTCCCCATGGTCGCCTGTCCAGACGCCCGCCCCCCGCTTGCCCCAACCCGACCCGCACGCATTCTGGTGTGTGCGCTCGCCATGTTGTTCATGCCCGTGGCGGCATGGGCGCAGCATTGGGTGGCAGCCTGGGCGATGGCCCCCGTGGATCACAGCGCACTCGCGGTGCAGCCCGCATCCCTCCGCACGCTGGACAACGAGACGCTGCGCCAGCGCGTGGTGGTCACGGCCGGCGGCTCGCAGGTGCGGGTTCGGCTTTCCAACCTGTACGGCACCACGCCGCTGGCCATCGGCGCCGCCAGCGTGGCGCGCAGTACGGGGGGCGATGCCATCGCGCGCCGCTGGATCGAGGCGCTGAGCTTCCAGGGTCGACACGAGGTGCAGGTGGCACCTGGCGCGCAGGTCTGGAGCGATCCGATCCGCCTGCCTGTCGTCGCGGGTCAGGCGCTGGCGGTGAGCGTCTACCTGCGCGAACCCTCGATCCTCGCCACCGGACACCCCGGCGTGCCGCCGGCGGCATGGTCGCTCCCAGGCGACCAGACGATGGCGGCCAAACCGAGCAACGCCGAGGCACTGCCATGGAATCCGCTCGTCACCGGCGTCGACGTGCTGGTCGCAGCGCAGGCCCGCGTGGTGGCGGCCTTCGGCGACTCCATCACTGACGGGCCCGGCGTGTCGGACAACGCAGTGGACAGCTACCCCACGCAACTGGCCACGCGGCGGCGCGCGGCGAATGGCGCCGCGCCCGTCGCGGTGGTCAACCTGGGCATCAGCGGCAACCGGCTCCTGCGCGACGGGAACGGACCGAGCGGCGTGTCCCGCTTCGGGCGCGATGTGCTGGAGCAAAGCGGCGTCACCCACGCGCTGATCCTCATCGGCATCAACGACATCGGGTACGGCACGGTCGGCGGCGTGCGTTCGCCATTGATTCCCGCACAGCAGTTCGCCAGCGCGGACGAGATCGTCGCAGGGCTCCAGCAGATCGTGAGGCAGGCACGGGCGCGGGGGGTCAAGGTACTGCTCGGCACCCTGCTGCCCTTCAAGGGCTCGCCGTACTGGAGCGAAGAGAACGAACACGCCCGCCAGGCGGTCAACCGATGGATCCGCGGCCGGCAGAACGTCGATGCGGTCATTGACTTCGACGCGGCACTGCGCAGCCCCGTCGATGCGCTCGCGCTCGCGCCCGCCTTCGACAGCGGGGACCATCTCCATCCGAGCAAGGCGGGGCTTGCAGCCATGGCTGCGGCCGCCGACGTGGCGGAACTGTCGGAATGATCGGGCCGCGATACAGCTTTACACAAGATTTCGCGTGGCACTTACACCGCATTGACATGGGCCGCCCACGATGAAGGCTCCACAGAACGCATGAGGAGCCTTCCCATGAACAAACTCGCAAAGATCACCATGGCCGCCGGCGCCGCGGCACTTCTGTCGGTCGGGGCCTTCACGGTCCCGACGGCGGCACAGGCACAGCCGGTCATCAACGTCCAGTTCGGCCCGCCCCCGCCGCCGCGGGTGGAACGCGTCCCGCCGCCGCGTCGCGGCTACGTCTGGGCGCCGGGCCATTGGGAGTGGCGCCGCGGCGGCCATGTGTGGGTGCGCGGCGTGTGGGTGAGGGCTCGCCCCGGCTACGCGTACCGTCCGCCGCAATGGCGCGACAACAATGGCCGTTGGGAATACAACCGCGGCCGCTGGGACCGCGACGGTGATGGCGTGCCCAACCGCGCCGATCGCCGGCCCAACAACCCGTATCGCAACTGACGGACTGCAGGCACTGGGCCTTCAGCCGTGCCGAAACAGGAACGCCTGCCGGCCGGCAGGCGTTCTTTTCTGTCGGCCGGCGGAACCCTCGCACCGCAGGTTCGTGCCGGGCTGATGGCGTGCTCAGAAGAAGCGGAACACCAGCGGCATCAGCAGTGCGGCCAGCACCACCTGCAGCCCGAGCGCCAACCCCGCATAAGCGCCAGCGTCGGCATTGACCTGCAGCGCCCGCGCTGCGCCGATGCCGTGCGAGGCGGTGCCCAGCGCAAAGCCGCGCGCCGTCCAGCCCTCGCCCGCGGCCGGCACGCGCAGCAGGTCGAACAGGTACTTGCCGGTGAGCGCGCCCACCATGCCGGTGATGACGGCGAACACGGCCGACAGCGCCGGCACGCCGCCGATCTTCTCGGCGATGCCCATGGCCACCGGCGCGGTGACGGATTTGGGCGCCATCGACAGCACCACGTCGTGCGGCAGCCCGAGGGCCCAGGCCAGACCCACCGCGGAACCGCCCGCCGCCGCGCCGCCCAGCAAGGCGGCAAGCAGCACGCGCACGCCACGCGCGCGCAGTTCGGCGCGGCGCTGCCACAGCGGCCAGGCCAGGGCCACGACCGCCGGGCCGAGCAGGAAGTGGATGAACTGCGCACCGGAGAAGTAGCTCGGGTAGCTCACGCCCGTGAGCGTGAGCAGCACCGCCAACGTGACCACCGACCACAGCACAGGGTTGGCCCAGGGCGCGCTGCCCATGCGGGCGTAGAAGGCCTGCGCAAGCAGATACACCACCAGCGTGGCCGTGAGGCCGAACAGCGGCGTGGCCGAGAGGTAGATCCAGAGTTCGACGAAGTGCGGCATGTCAGAGCTCCCCGGTGGCGCGGCGCGGCCAGCCGTACAGCGCCAGCGCCGTCACCGCCAGCCCGATCCAGGTCGACAGCGCGATCACTATGAGGATGCGCAGGCCGTACTGCGTGAGCAGCGCCAGGTGCGTCATCACGCCCACGCCCACCGGCACGAAGAGCAGCGACAGGTGCGTGAGCAGGAAGCCGGCGCACTCGGCCACCGGCTCGCGCACGAGCGCGAAGCGCAGGCCGACGAGCAGCAGCACCAGGCCGAGCACGGGCCCGGGCAGCGGCAGCGAGAGCCCGCGCGAGAGCAGCTCGCCCACCGACTGGAAGACGAGCAGCCAGGCCAGGCCGCGCAGCCCCTGCATCAGCGGATGCTCCGGCAACTTGCTATGAAAACCATAGCTTCTTGCGCAAGCGGGACGGGCGCTGCAGGCACTTTTCTTTTGAATCCGAAGGAATCAACGGAAGACCACGGTGCGGTGGCCGTTGAGCAGCACGCGGTGCTCGCTGTGCCACTTCACGGCCCGCGCGAGCACCAGGCTCTCGGTGTCGCGGCCGCGGGCCGTGAGGTCTTCCACCGTGTCGGTGTGGTCGGCACGGGCCACGTCCTGCTCGATGATCGGGCCCTCGTCGAGATCGGCCGTCACGTAGTGCGCGGTGGCGCCGATGAGCTTCACGCCGCGGTCATGCGCCTGATAGTAGGGCTTGGCGCCCTTGAAGCTGGGCAGGAAGGAGTGATGGATGTTGATGGCGCGCCCGGCCAGCCGGCCGCACAGCTCGTTCGACAGGATCTGCATGTAGCGCGCCAGCACCACGAGCTCGGCGCCCTCGGATTCGATGATCTCCAGCTGTTTCGCCTCGACCTGGGCCTTGGTGGCGGCCGTCACCGGGATGTGGTGGAAAGGCACGTTGTAGCTGGCCGCGAGCTGGTAGAAGTCGCGATGGTTGCTGACGATGGCGCGGATGTCGACCGGCAGCAGCCCGCTCTTCCAGCGGAACAGCAGGTCGTTGAGGCAGTGGCCATCCTTGCTGACGAGGATCACCGTCTTCATTGGCTGCTGCGCGGGGTGCAGCTTCCAGGCCATGCCGAAGTCGCCGGCCAGCACGGCCAACTCGTCGCGCAATTGCGCCTCCGGCACCTTCTCGCAGGCAAAACGCACGCGCATGAAGAACAGGCCCGTGCCACGGTCGTTGTACTGGGCCGCTTCTTCGATGTTGCCGCCGCGCTCCAGCAGGAAGCCCGAGACGGCATGGACGATGCCCACGCGATCGGGGCAGGACAGGGTGAGGATGTACGCGCTCATGAGGGCGGTGATTGTCGCAGCGCGTGCCGTGCCACGCCGCCCCGGCCGCGATTGGCCTTCGCGCGGCCTCAGGAGGCGGGGCGCGCCGCTGGGGGCTTCAGGCGAGCGCAATAGTCCTGCGCCGCGAGGGCCGGCGTGGCCCAGACCGCATCGAAGCCGCCGCGGCCCGAGGCCGGCCCGCCCGCCGCCATGCGCACGCTGCGCACCTTCAGGTCGGTGGGCAGGTGCTGGGGCACGCCCAGGGCGGGGTCGGCATGGCCGGCGCCGGTGATGAGCAGCACCACCTGCCCGGGCCCGCGTGGCTGCTCGGCCAGCGTGTGGGCCATGGCGCGGTCGCGGGCGATCTGGATGCGCGTCATCGGCACGATCTGCGATTCGGGCAGCAGGCCGCAGTGGCCGTCGCGCACGGCCGCCTGTTGCGCGCGCAGCGCCGCTTCGGACAGTTGCGCGTCGAGCGACACGTCGGCCATGGCGTCGCGCATGCGGGCGCGCGGCAGGTTGGCACCGAGCACCGGCACGCCGGCGCGCACGGCCGCCATCACGGCGGGGGCGTAGTCGGTCCATGGCCAGGCCTTGGCGTCCCAGGCCAGCGCGGCCTGCACCTGCGCCTCGGTGGCAGCGGTGGAGAGCGAAGCGGTCGTGCGGCCCTCCTCGGCCATCTCCAGCGCCAGCGCGGCCAGTTGCCGTCGTGCGGCGAGCGCCTCCACGCTCTCCCGCTCGATTGCATGGTGTTCGGGCGCATCGTGCTGCTCGCCCAGCAGCACCACGTCGGCCGGCAGCAACCGGGCGATCCGCTCGGGCACCGGGCCGTCGTCGGCGCCGCGCAGCGCAGTGCATGCCGCCAGCGCCAGGACGAGGATCGACAGCGCGCAAGTTCGGCGGAAGCGAAGGACGGCAGGCATCGCGCCATACTATGCGAGCCGCCGCGGCGCGGCTGCCGTCCTTCGCCTTCCAGTCTTGTCGTTCCCCACCCTGCGTTATTCCGCCCGCGTCGCCGCGACGCTGCTGCTCGCGCTCGCCGCCGTCGGCGTGTGCCTGTGGCTGCACACCCCGCTGCCCTGGATGATCGGGCCGCTGCTGGCGGTGTCGATCGCCTCCATCGCCGGACTGCCGACCGCCAGCTTCACGCCGCTGCGCAACGGCGGCCAGTGGACCATCGGTGCGGCGCTGGGCCTGTACTTCACGCCGCACGTGACGGCGCTGGTGGCCGGCATCTGGTGGGCGATCGCGCTCGCCATCGCCTGGGCGCTGGTGCTGGGCTTCGGTTTCGGCCGTTGGCTCGAACGGCTGCATGCGCATCGCATGCCCCATGTGCCGCCACACGCCATGCGAGCCACGACTTACTTCGCCGGCGCGATCGGCGGGGCCTCGGAGATGACCATGATGGCCGAGAAGGCCGGCGCGCGCACCGACCTGGTGGCCGCAGCCCACAGCCTGCGCCTCGTGCTCGTCACCGTGACCATTCCCTTCGCCATGCAGTACAGCGGCCTGCACGGCCTGGACAGCGTGCCGCCAGCGGTGCGCGACGTGCGCTGGGAGGGCTTCGCGCTGCTGGCGCTGGTCACCCTCGCCGGCGCGCTTGCGATGCGGGCGCTGGGCCGCACCAACCCCTGGTTCATCGGCCCGCTGCTGGTGGCGATGGCGGTCACGATGAGCGGGCACACGCTGTCGGCCGTGCCGCTGTGGCTGTCCAACGCGGCCCAGCTGGTCATCGCCATCAGCCTGGGCGTGCGCTTCTCGCGCGAGTTCCTGCACACGGCGCCGCGCTGGCTCGCCTCGGTGGCGGCGGGCACGCTGGGCATGCTCGTGCTGTGCGGCGCCTTCGCGGCGGCGCTGGCCTGGGCCACCGGCATCCACTGGGCAACGATGGTGCTCGGGACCTCACCCGGCGGCATCGCCGAGATGTCGATCACGGCCAAGGTGCTGCAGCTCGGCGTGCCCGTGGTCACGGCCTTCCAGGTGTGCCGGCTGGTGGCGGTGCTGGTACTGACGGGGCCGCTCTACGAACGGCTCTACGCGCGGCGCGTGAGCGACGCACGCTGAACGCGGGCGGCCGCCCATATCGTTCCATGCAATGGAACAGCCGCGTTTCGTCGCACCGGCATTTCTCCTAAGGTGCCTGCAGGCACACCCCACGGGCGTGCACCGACAAGGAGACAAGCATGGAACCGAGTGAATCTGGCGCGCGCCTGCGCCGCCGCACGCTGCTGCAGGCCGCGGCCATCGGCACCGCCTGCCCGGCCGCCTGGGCCCAGGCCCCCTTCCCCAGCCGGCCGGTGCGCATCGTCGTGCCTTTCGCGGCTGGCGGGCCGACCGACCTGATGGCGCGGGCCGTTGCCAAGGCGATGAGCCAATCCATGGGCCAGCCCTTCATCGTCGACAACAAGCCCGGCGGCGGCGGCGTGATCGGCATGGGCGAGATCACCCGCAACCCGCCCGACGGCTACACGCTGGTGATGCCTTCGATCCTCGCGGTCACCAATCCCGCGCTGATGCCCAACTACCCCTTCGACACGGTGAAGGACTTCAGCCCCATCACCATCGTCGGGTTCATCCCGCATGCGCTGGTGGTGAAGCCGGACTTTCCGGCGCGCGACCTGCAGGGGCTGGTGCAGATGGCCAAGGAGAAGCCGGGCTCGCTCTCCTACGCCTCCTCGGGCGTGGGCACCTCCGCCCATCTGGCCGGCGCGCTGTTCGCGCAACGCGCCGGCATCCAGGCCACGCACGTGCCCTACCGCGGCGCCGGACCGGCCGTGCAGGACCTGCTGGGCGGGCAGGTGCAGTTCATGTTCCTGGACATGAGTTCGGCGCTGTCGCAGATCCAGGCCGGCAAGCTGCGTGCGCTGGCCGTTGCGCCGGCCGCCCGCTTCGCCGGGCTGCCGCAGGTGCCCACGGTGGCCGAGCAGGGCTACCCCGGCTTCGACGTCCACGGCTGGTACGGGCTGCTGGTGGCGGGCGACACGCCAGCCCCGGTGGTCGACCGGCTCTACCAGGGCGTGAAGGCCGCGCTGGCGCAACCCGACCTGCGCGCGATGTTCCGCTCCCAAGGCATCGAACCGGGGGGCATGCCGCCGACCGAGTACGCGCAGGTGATCCGCAAGGACCTGGCCCAGTGGAAGAAGACGATCGCCGAACTCGGCATCAAGATGGACTGAGCGGCCGTGCGCATTGCCATTCCCGACGACTACCAGGACTGCGTGCGTACCCTGGCCTGCTTCGGCCGGCTGAAGGGCCACGAGGTCACCGTGTTCAACGACACCGTGCACGGCACCGATGCGCTGGCGCAGCGCCTGCAGGACTTCGACGCCGTGGTGCTCACCCGCGAGCGCACCCGCATCGATGCCGCCCTGCTGGACCGTCTGCCCCGTCTTCGGCTGATCAGCCAGACCGGGCGCATCGCTTCCCACGTGGACGTGGCCGCGTGCACGGCGCGCGGCGTGGCCGTGGCCGATGGCCGGGGCTCGGGCGCCGCCACGGCCGAACTGACCTGGGCCCTGCTGCTGGCCAGCCGGCGGCACCTGGTGGACGAAGCCAACCGCCTGCGCGCGGGCCTGTGGCAGGGCCACCTGGGCCAGCAGCTGTTCGGCCAGCGGCTGGGCGTGTGGAGCTACGGCCGCATCGGGCAGCAGGTGGCCCGGTACGGCCGGGCCTTCGGCATGCAGGTGTGGGTGTGGGGGCGCGAGGGGTCGACCGCCGCAGCGCGCGCCGAGGGCTTCGAGGTAGCGCCATCCCGGCAGGCCTTCTTCGCGCAGAGCGATGCCATCTGCCTGCATGTGCGCCTGCTGCCCGAGACCCGCGGTCTGGTGACGCGCGCCGACCTGGACGCCATGAAACCCGACGCCGTGCTGGTCAACACCAGCCGCTGGGAACTGCTGGAGCCGGGCGCACTGGAAGCCGCCCTGCGCGCCGGCCGACCGGGATACGCCGCCGTCGACGTTTTCGAGCAGGAGGCAGAGCCGCTGCTGGGCGGCGACCATCCGCTGCTGTCGCTGCCCAACGCCCTGTGCACGCCGCACATCGGCTACGTGGAGCGCGACAACTACGAGGGCTACTTCGGCATGGCCTTCGACAACATCGTCGCCTTCGCGCACGGACAGCCGCAGAACCTGGTCAATCCCGAAGTGGTGGACGCGCGGACCACCGCATTGCCGCGCGGCTGAGGAGGCTCACGGGCTTGCGTCCAACGAAAAAGGCGCCCCGCGGGGCGCCTTCGGCGTGTCGGCTGCGGCCGTGCGTTCAGTGCATCAGCACCGGGTTCTGGGCCAGCTCGGCATAGCCCTCGAGGGTGTCCTCCACCTCTTCCTGCGTGGGCGTGTTGAGCTGCCAGGCCGCGATCTGCTTCTGGAACAGGTCGGCCCAGGAGCCGTCGAGGTAGACCTCCTTGCCCGAGCGCTTGTCGACGATCTCGAAGCCATCGCGCGCCAGCACCGGCAGATGCGGCGCCGCCGGGGCGTTGTCTTCTGTCGGCTGCACGTGGACGACGACGAAGGCGTCGGAGTCGTAAAGCATGTGCATGGCGGGGTGCTTCATGGAGTCGATGAGGGACATGGTCACCATGTAGCAATCAACGCGCCAGATTCAAGAGGCGCCGACATGGCGTGGGCGAAGGTGCCACCGGGAACGGTGACATGCGCCTGCGGGCGTAGGCAGTGTCCGACCCTGCGGTCGCCCGCGGCCGCCCGCGCCATCAGGGCGTGCCCGTGCTGCGCAGCTGCAGGTCGGCCCAGTCGCCGTTGGGCTCCGTCTGGCGGATGCGCACCGGGAGCCAGCCCAGTTCGGGTGCCAGCCACAGTTCGATCTTGCGGTCGAAGGGCTTGCGCGGCAGGCGCGTGAGCTTGCGGGCCTGGAACTCGCCGGCCGGCGTGGCCTGCGCTTCGTCGCCGTCGACGCTGAAGCTCCAGACCTCGGCATCGCGCGTGCCCGCCGTCTGGACGCTGAAGCTGCTCCCGGGGGCGTGGCGCGCCGGGTCGCCGGCCAGCAGGGCCGACAATTGCAGGATCACGCTCAGCTCGTCCTGCGCGCCGGGCTGCAGCGGCGCGGGCGTGGTGGTGCTGCTGAACACGATCTGGCCGCTCTCGCGCACGAAATGCGTGGCGACCTCGCTGCGGCGGGTGTCGGAAAAGCGTTCCGGCTCCAGCCCCCCGGGCCCGACGCGTCCCACGCTCGTGCGCGAGCGGATGGTGCGGAACAGGACACGCAGCGCCAGGCGCGCGTTGTACTGGCTGCCGTCCTGCAGCCAGATCAATTCGCCGAACACGCCGGACATCGGCTGCACACCCTGCTGTCCGGTCACGGTGAAATCGAGCTTGACCGACGGCGGCACCTTGAGCGCCTCGGTCGCGCCCGGCACGCCAGCCCCCGCGCCTGCGCCCGTGCCCGCGCCCTGGCCGGTGCCTGCGCCGCCGCCACCCGGGGGGCCGCTGTCCGACGCCGTACTGTCGGGCTCGCGGAGCAGCGCGTCCTGTCCCATCGACGGCGAGGAAGGCGTTGCTTCGGCGGCGGGCGGCGCGCTATCGGGCGGCGGTGATGCGGCCGGTGGTTCAGGTTCGGACGTGGGCGGGGCAGGAGTCTCGACGTGCTCCGGCGCCGGCACCGGGACGGGCGGCGGGGACTTCGGCCGCGCCGGTGCCGCCTGGCGAGGATGGGGGCGCAAGCGCGCGTTGGGCGCGGGCCCAGCCTGCGCCGGCTGGGTTGCCGGGGCCGCCGCAGTACCGGGCGATCCGCCGCCGGTGGCGGCGGGCGGTGCGATGACGATGGTGCGGGTGCTGAAGCGATGCGCCAACGGCAGGGCATCGTCGTGCTTACCGCGCGGCAACGCGCCCATCACCAGCAGGTGCGCCAGTGTGACGAACACCGTCAGCACTGCCACCGCGCGCCACGGCCGCCGCGGACGCGGCAGCACGACGATCATCGGGCGCAGGGAAGTCATGGACGGACGGCAAAGGCAGGAGCGAACGCGCAGGGGGCGGATGGGGATGGCTCGCCACTAAACTCCCGGCCTTCATCCAGTTTAGTGGGCCCGCAGGCGGGCATTCCCCGCCGCGGCCTTTCCGCGCACCCCATGAAACTCGCCACGCTCCAGGACGGTTCACGCGACGGCCAGCTGGTCGTCGTCTCGCGCGACCTGACCACCGCCCATTACGCCACCGGCATCGCGCACCGCCTGCAGCAGGTGCTGGACGACTGGGGCTTCATGAGCCCGCAACTGCAGGACCTGTACACCGCGCTCAACCACGGCCGCACGCGCCACGCCTTCCCCTTCAACCCCGGCCAGTGCACGGCGCCGCTGCCGCGCGCCTACCAGTGGGCCGATGGCTCGGCCTACCTCAACCACGTCGAGCTGGTGCGCAAGGCCCGCAACGCCGAGGTGCCTGCCACCTTCTACACCGACCCGCTCATGTACCAGGGCGGCAGCGACGACTTCCTCGGCCCCACGGACGATATCGTGGTGCCCAGCGAAGCGATGGGCATCGACTTCGAGGCCGAGGTCGCCGTCGTCACGGGCGACGTGCCCATGGGCGCCACGCCCGAGCAGGCGCTGGACGGCATCCGCCTGGTGATGCTGGCCAACGACGTGAGCCTGCGCAACCTCATCCCGGCCGAGCTGGCCAAGGGCTTCGGCTTCTTCCAGAGCAAACCGGCCACCGCCTTCAGCCCCGTGGCCGTGACCTTGGACGAACTCGGCCCCGCCTGGCAGGACGGCCGCGTGCACCTGGCGCTGCAGAGCACCTGGAACGGCCGCAAGGTCGGCCTGTGCGACGCCGGCCCGGACATGACCTTCCATTTCGGCCAGCTCATCGCCCACATCGCCAAGACCCGCAACGTGCGCGCCGGCAGCATCGTCGGCAGCGGCACTGTGAGCAACCCCGGCGTCGAGAAGAACGGCCGCATGGAATGGCCCAAGGGCTATTCCTGCATCGCCGAGAAGCGCTGCATCGAGACCATCCACGACGGCGCGCCCAAGACCGAGTTCATGAAGTACGGCGACACGATCCGCATCGAGATGAAGGGGCTGGACGGCAAATCGCTGTTCGGGGCGATCGAGCAGGAGGTGGTGCCGGTGGGCGGGCGGGTGAAGCCGGCCGAGGCGGCGGCATCACAAGGCGTGCGCGGCGAGGACGAGGCGCTGGAAGACTGAGGCGCCGAGCACGGCCTTGACAGCCCTCGAGTCCTATTTGACCGAAAAGCAGGAAATTTTTCGGTCAAATAGCTCGACATGCGCGTGCCGGTGAGGGGTGGGAATGATCTTCACCGGCTCAGCCTAGTTGCCTCGCAGCAACGCCTTCACCGACCCAATCCCCAGCCGCCTGAACGCCCGGTACTGATGAGTCCGCACGGTACTCAGCGCCACGCCGAGCTCCCGTGCCGCCTCCTTGGCGGTGCGGCCTGCCATCAACTGCCCGATGACTTCGCGCTCGCGAATGCTCAGGGTGAGGAGGCGCGAGGCGAAGGCGGGCTCGACGGCGTCGCCGGCGGCCAGGGCGATGCGGCCGTGCGCGGCGGTGGCGTCGGCCAGCAGGGCCGCGTGCACCTCGAGCAGCGCGAAGTCGCGCGCGTCGAACTCGCGCTGCGCCAGGCTGCGGTAGAAGCTCACGGCCGCACGCTGGCCGGTGGGCAACAGCAGCAGGACCGACGCGCGCTCGCGGATGCCGACGTCGCCGTAGCAGGCGGCGCGGTAGTCGGCATCGGCCAGTTCGTCGCCGCGGTGGTGGCCCAGCCAGAGCTGCGCGCTGCGCCGTGGCCGCGGGCGGCCGGCCAGCCACACCATGTGCGGGTCGAGCAGGTCGAAGCGCTGCGCGACGTAGCGCTCGGCCGTGCGTTCGGCCGTGCTGCCGTAGCTGCTGGCGGCCGACACGGTTTCGATGCGGCCGGTGGCGCCGACGGCGAAGACGGTGCAGAAGGTGACGGGCAGTACGCCGTGCATGGCGGCCAGGTAACGGGCCGCGAGCTGGGGCGTGCCGACGCCGGCCAGCACGCCGGTGACGACGGCCGGTGCCAGCGGTTCGGCGGCGGGGCGGATGCGCCAACGCTTCATGCGCGGCGGCTTGCAGGATTCAGGGTAAACACTTCGTGAGAAGTTAGGACAGTGGCGCGCCTTGCGCATCGGGACAATTCCTGCTGCTGCCACGCTTGCGCCGCATCACAGCCGGCGCAATTCTTCAAGCAAAAAGTGCTTGCAACGCCCGCTGGACGGGCGCAAGCAGCTATCAAAAGAAGAGCAACGAGACATCCGCCTCGCCTTCACCCAGGACCGCCCGATGAACAGCCCCGCCGCCGCCCTCCCACCGACCGCTGCGCCGTCCGCCCGAGCGGGCGATGCCGCGGGCGGCCCCGTCCCGCCGCCCGCCACGGACGCGCTGCCGCCCTCGGTCGGCGCCTTCCACTACACCCGCTTTGCGCCACGGCTGCCCGTGCTGGCCGATGGCGTGGAAGTGCAGCGTCATCCCGTCGTGATCGCCGGCGGCGGCCCGGTCGGCATGGCGCTGGCGCTGGGCCTGGCCAACCACGGCGTGCGCAGCGTGATCCTCGAAGCCGACGACACGGTCTGCGTGGGCAGCCGCGCGGCCTGCATCTCGCGCCGCAGCCTGGAGATCGTCGAGCGCCTGGGCGCGCTGCCGGCGTTCCTGGCCAAGGGCCTGCCCTGGAGCGCCGGCACCAGCTACTACCAGACCACCGAGGTGTTCCGCTTCGAGATGCCCGTGCATGCGCAGCAGAAGCTGCCACCGATGATCAACCTGGAGCAGTACTACATCGAGCAGTACCTGCTGGACGAGATCACGCGGCGCAACGCGGCGCAGCCGGGCCTGATCGACATCCGCTGGGGCACGGAGCTCACCGGCTTCACGCAGGACGACGGCGGCACGACGCTGCAGGTGCGCAACGCCCTGGGCGCGTACACGCTGCACTGTGATTGGCTCGCGGCCTGCGACGGCGGCCAGAGCTTCGTGCGCAAGGCGCTGAACCTCGTGCTCGAAGGCACGGCCTACGAAGGCCGTTACGTGATCATCGACATCGAGTTGCCCAGCCGCCACCCGACCGAGCGCCGCGCCTGGTTCGACCCGCCGTGGAACCGCGGCTCCACGGTGCTGATGCACCGCCAGCCCGACGACATCTGGCGCATCGACTACCAGCTGCGCCGCGGCCAGAGCACCGAAGCCGCCCTCACGCCCGAGGCGGTGACCGAGTTCGTGCAGCGCCACCTCGACGCCATCGGCGAGGGCCACCTGCCGTGGAAGACGGTATGGACTTCGGTCTACCGCGCCGGCGCGATGACGCTGGCCGACTACCGCCACGGCCGCATCGTCTTCGCCGGCAATGCGGCGCACGCGATGCCGATCTTCGGCGTGCGCGGGCTCAACTCGGGTTTCGACGATGCCGACAACCTGGCGTGGAAGCTCGCCGCCGTCGCCAAGGGCGAATCCGATGCGTCCCTGCTCGACAGCTATTCGAAGGAGCGCATCGTCGCCTTCCACATGAACGCCGAGGCCGCGATGCGCAGCACCGAGTTCATGTCGCCGCCATCGCGCGGCTTCGACCTGCTGCGCGAAGCGGCGCTGTCGCTGTCGGAGAAGCACCGCGGCATCGCGCAGCTCATCAACCCGCGGCAGACGCAGGCGGTGCGCTACGACGATTCGCCGCTCTCGAGCGGCAGCGACGACCTCGGCGCCGGACCGCGACCCGGCGAGGTGATGGGCGAGCAGCCGCTGCGGGCCGGACACCTCACCGACCACATCGGCCCGCGCTTCACGCTGCTGGTGCTGCAGCCGGGCGAGGAGGTGTGGCCACTGCCGGCCGCCCTGCCCGTGCACGTCGTGACCCTGGGCGACGCGCAGTGTCCGGCCGCCACCTTCGAGGCGCTCGGCGCGGCGGCCGGCGCCGTGTACCTGCTGCGCCCCGACGGCCATGTGGCCGCACGCTGGCGACGGCCCAACGCGCAGCAGATCCGTGCCGCGCTGCAACGCGCCTCGGCGCAGAAGGTGAACGCATGAGCCCGCACACGCTCGCCCCCGACGCCCGCGACCGCCTCTACGCCGCCTGCGCCAACGCCATCAGCGAGGCCGGACCCGAGCGCGAATCGCTGCTCCTCGCGCGCCTGGCGCTGCTGTTGTTCGAGCAGCTCGGCGACGAAGCCCAAGGGCATCGTGCGCTGGCCGACGCGCTCGAAGCGCTGCCCGTACCATCACTGTCCGCATCCGAATCCCAAGGAGACTGAATCCATGCAACGCAGACACCTGCTGGCCACCCTGGCCTCCGGCGCCGCCCTCGCCGCCTCGCCCTTCGCCCGCGCGCAAGCCAACTACCCCGACCAGATCATCAAATGGGTCGTGCCCTACCCGGCCGGCGGCGGCACCGACGTCATCGCGCGCTCGCTGGCCGAAGCCATGCGCCAGACGCTGGGCCAGCAGATCGTGATCGACAACCGCCCCGGCGCGTCGACCAACATCGGTGCCGACCTGGTGGCCAAGGCCAAGCCCGACGGCTACACCGTCATGTCGGCCGACAACGCCGTGCTGGCCTTCAACGAGCACCTATTCGGCAAGCTGCCCTTCAACCCCGAGCGCGACTTCAGCTACATCGGCGCGATCGGCAAGTTCCCGCTGGCGCTGGTCGTCAACCCCGACTTCCCGGCCAAGGACTTCAAGGAGTTCCTCGCCTATGTGAAGGCCAACCCCGGCAAGGTGAACTACGCCTCGCCCGGCAACGGCTCGCCGCACCACCTGGCGATGGAGCTGTTCAAGAACCGCACCGGGACCTTCATCACCCACATCCCCTACCGCGGCGCGGCACCGGCCATGGCCGACGTGATGGGCGGCCAGGTGCCGTGCATGTTCCTCGACCTCGCTTCGGGCCTGCCGATCATGCAGGGCAAGAAGGTGCGCGTGCTGGCCATCGGCTCGGGCGCACGCAACAAGCTGCTGCCCGACGTGCCGACGCTGGCCGAGGTGGGCGTGCGCGATGCCGAGGTGTTCGCCTTCCAGGGCGTGCTCGGCCCGGCCGGCCTGCCGGCCAACGTGGTGAGCCGCCTCAACGGCGACCTCAACAAGGCCATGTCGACCCCCGCCGTGCTCAAGCGCTTCGCCGACTTCGGCATGGAAGCCATGCCCGGCACGCCGCAGCAGTTCCAGCAACTGGCACGTGCGGAATCGAAGCGCTGGGGGCCCGTCATCAAGGCCGCGGGAATCAAGCTGGACTGATCCGGATGGCCGTGCGGCAGCCACCGGTGCATGGGCCCGCCCTGTGCACTAAGCTCGCCGCATGAGCACCCCCTCCTTCACCCCCAAGAGCTACACCGCCACGCCGTCCCGTCGCGTGGCTTTTCTCGGCCTCGGCGTCATGGGCTACCCCATGGCGGCACACTTGGCGAAGGCCGGGCACACCGTCACGGTCTACAACCGCACGCCGGCCAAGGCGGCCGCGTGGGTGCAGGAACTGGGCGGCGCGCCCCATGCTGCCGCAGCCACGCCGCGCGAAGCGGCGGCCGGTGCCGAGATCGTGTTCTGCTGCGTGGGCAATGACGACGACCTGCGCTCGGTGGTGCTGGGCGCCGACGGCGCGCTGGCAGGCATGCAGCCGGGCACCGTGTTCGTGGACCACACCACGGCCTCGGCCGACGTGGCACGCGAGCTGTCGAAGGCGGCCTCGCTCGAGGACAAGCAATTCATCGACGCGCCGGTCTCCGGCGGCCAGGCCGGCGCGCAGAACGGCGTGCTGACGGTGATGTGCGGCGGCGATGCGGCCGCGTTCGCGAAGGTGCAGCCCGTCATCGACGCCTTCGCGCGGGCCGTGACCCTGCTGGGCGAGAGCGGCGCCGGCCAGCTCGCCAAGATGGTCAACCAGATCTGCATCGCGGGGCTGGTGCAGGGGCTGTCTGAAGCCATCGCCTTCGGCCAGCGCGCCGGGCTCGACATGGAGCAGGTGCTGGGCGTCATCAGCAAGGGCGCGGCCCAGAGCTGGCAGATGGAGAACCGCGGCAAGACCATGATCGCCGGCAAGTTCGACTACGGCTTCGCGGTCGACTGGATGCGCAAGGACCTTGGCTTGGTCCTGGACGAAGCCAAGCGCAACGGCGCACGCCTGCCGGTGACGGCGCTGGTGGACCAGTTCTATGCCGACGTGCAGCAGGCCGGTGGCAGCCGCTGGGACACCTCGAGCCTGATCACCCGGCTGAAGTAGCTTTCGTCGCTATTAAATCGATAGCATCCTGCGCCCGCTGGGCGGGCGCTGCAGCCACTTTTGGCTTGAAAACTCGCCTCAGCGCACCGGGGTGGTCACCACGCCCGGCTGCGGCTGCGGCGACACCTGCACCGGCGCGCCGGGCTGCGGCTGACCCGGCAGCGGCTGCATCGGCGGTAGCGGCACGCGCGAGCCGCTGGCGTTGCTGCCCTCGACGGCCGAAGGCTGCAGGCCGGTGCCGCCCTCGACGGCGCCCTGGCCGAGCTGCTGCTCGCTGATGATCTCGACCGCGCGCACCACCTTCTGCACGCCCGACACGCTGCGCGCGATGTCGGTGGCGCGGTCGAGCTCGCGGCGCGTGGCCAGGCCCATGAGGTAGACCACGCCGCCCTCGGTCACGACCTTGAAGGAGTTGGCGAAGATGTCCTTGGCGTCGAGCAGCGAGGCTTTCACCTTGCCGGTGATGTAGGTGTCGTTGGAGCGCTGCGCGATGCCCAGCGCGGGGCCGACCACCACCTCGTCGACCACCGAACGCACGTTCGGCGTGCCGCGCACCACCTCTTCGGCGCGGCGCTTGTCGGCCTCGCTGCCGACGGTGCCGATCATCAGCACCTGGCGGTTGTAGCTCACGGTGGTGATGTTCATGGTGTCGTTGGCGATGTCGCGGATGCGCGCCGCCGAGCGCAGCTCGATCGACTGGTCGTCCAGCTGCGCGCCCGAGGTGCGGCGGTCGGTCGCGACCATGCCGGCACCGGCCACCGCCGCGCCGCCGACCACCAGCGGCACGCAGCCTGACAGCGAGGCGACCAGCGTCGCGCCGGCGAGTGCTGCGGCAAGGGGGCGGAAGGAAGCTTGGATGCGGGTCATGAAGAGGTTCCTGGGCTGGATGCAGTGGATGCGAAGGGGACGTGCGGCGAGGGGCGCATGTGCACGGCTGCCGTGAGGCGCAGGGCCAGCGAAAAGTTTAGCCCAGGGTCCACGGCGCTCCTGTGTCAATGGGTGCCGGCGCGAAAGGGTTGACTCACTCGAGCGCCAGCACGTCGCCGTCCGGGTCGCCGAGCAGTTGCGCATCGACCCCGTCGCACAGGCAGTGCAGCGCCGTCAGGTGCACCTCGTGCACGCGCAGGGGGCGCTCGTGCGGCACGCAGATCTGCACGTCGGTCTCGCGCAGGGCGCGGCCCACGGCGCCGCCGGCACCGCTGCCGACGCCGCCGGTCAACGCGATCACGGTCATGTCGCGCTCGTGCGCGGCCAGCACCGCCGACAGCACGGCGGCCGATTCGCCGCTGGGGCTGAGCACCAGCAGCACGTCGCCGGCCTCGCCCAGCGCACGCAGCTGGCGTGCGAAGGCCTGCGGGTCGGCGGCAGCCCGCGTGTCGGCGGCCGGGTCGTCGGCAATGCCGGGCAGCGCCAGAGCAGCCAGCGCCGGCCGCTCGCGCTCGAAGCGGCCCACGAACTGGGCCGCAAACTGCGCCGCGAGCAGGCCGGACACGCCGGCGCCGCAGGCCAGCACCTTGCCGCCGCTGGTCACGCAGGCCAGCAGCGCCTGAACGGCCTGCGAGAGGGGTTTGCTGAGGGACGGGCCGCCCTGGTACTTGAGGTCGGCGCTGTCGATGAAATGCTGCTGAATGCGTTGCTCGAGCATGAGGATAGATTTGGCATCCCCCATGCCGCTTCGCGGCTCCCCCTTCTTCCGCACGCGGCAAGGGGGCGCACCCGGTGGCCTGGCGAAGCCAGTTCCACGGGTGCCCTGAGGGCTTCGCTGCGCTCGCCGGTCGGCTTTGCGTTGTGGCGGCGGCGCACGGCGCCGAACAAAGCCGAATGATAGAGCGCCCTCAATCGGCGTTGAAGGCGGCTCGCAGCCAGGTGATGCGCTCCTCGACCAGCACCACGTCGAAGCGGCAGGGCGGCGGCGATGCGAGCCGCATCAGGTAGTGCCGCGCCGCGAAGACGATTCGCCGCTGCTTGGTGGCCGTGATGCTGGCCGCCGCGCCACCGTGCGAAGCGCTGCCGCGGCTGCGCACCTCGACGAAGACGAGGGTGCCATCGCGCTCGCGCAGGATCAGGTCCACCTCGCCGCCGCCACGGCCCGGCGTCCGATAATTGCGCGCCACCAGCCGCAGGCCTGCCGCCTGCAGGTGCGCGAGCGCGGCGTCTTCCGCCGCGTCGCCCACGGCCTTGGTGGTGCGGCTGCGGCCGAACAGAAAACCCATGGTGAATGCCCTCTCCTCTTCCGCCGGCTTCGGCGCCGCCCTGCAGGCCGCGCGCGATGCCGCGGGTGCGCAGCATTATCCGGAGGGAACGCTCTATGTCGTCGCCACGCCCATCGGCAACCTGGCCGACATCACGCTGCGCGCGCTGCACGTGCTGGCCCATGTGGCCGATGCCATCGCCTGCGAGGACACGCGCCACACCCAGCAGCTGCTGCGCGCCTACGGCATCGACCGGCCGGGCGCCCAGATGCTCGCCGTGCACCAGCACAACGAGGCGGAGGCCGCGCAGGCCGTGGTCGCGCGGCTGCAGCAGGGCCAGCGCATCGCCTACGTCAGCGACGCCGGCACGCCCGGCGTGAGCGACCCCGGCGCGCGGCTGGTGGCGGCCGTGCGCGCTGCGCGGCTGCGCGTGCTGCCCCTGCCGGGCGCCAGCAGCGTGACCACGCTCGTCGGCGCAGCCGGCCTGGTGGGCGGCGAGGCCGAAGGCACGGGCTTCGTCTTTGCCGGCTTCCTGCCGAACAAGGCGGCCGAGCGCGAGCGGGCGATCCAGGCGCTGGCCGCCGAGGCGCGCCCCGTGGTGCTGCTGGAGGCGCCGCACCGCATCGAGGCCCTGGCGCGTGCACTCGCGGTGCTGGGCGCACGCGAGGTGACCGTGGGGCGCGAGCTGACCAAGCAGTTCGAGGAGATCGACACCGTGCCGGCCGAGGCATTGGCGGATTGGCTGTCGGCCTCGCCGCAGCGCACCCGTGGCGAGTTCGCGCTCGTGTTGCACCCGCTGGCCGAAGCGGCCGATGGCACCGGCCCCGACGCCGAGGCGCAGCGCGTGCTGCGCCTGCTGCTGGCCGAGCTGCCGACCAAGGCGGCGGTGAAGCTGGCGGCCGACATCACGAAGGCGCCGCGCAATGCGCTCTATGCGCTGGCGCTGCAATGGAAAGAAGGCGGCGCCTGATCCAGAGCGCCGGGCTGTGACGTGACTGCTACGCTTTTGATAGCGGTCTGCGTAAACAGGACGGGCGTTTCAGACCTTTTTTGCTTGCAACTCAGCCGTCGAGTTCGGGGTAGTGGCGGAAGATGCCTTCCTCGTTGAAGGGAATGCGGCGCGGACTCTCGAGGTAGGTCTTCACGCGCTCGCGCCGCGCCACGTTCCTGTGCAGCCGCGCGACCGCGGGCGTGTCGGCCAGCACGCGCGCCGCGGCCTTGGGAAAGGCATAGCGCAGCCCGGCCACGAGCTGGAACAGCGACAGGTCGGCATAGCTCAGCGCATCGCCGACCAGGTGCGTATCGCTCGCCGTGTTGCGCTGCAGGATACGTTCGAACCAGTGCAGGAACTTCGGGATGCGCTCTTCGCGGAAGGCCCGGCTGCGTTCGAGCGCCGCCTCGCGCTGGTCCTCGTAGTAGGCGCTGGTGGCCAGCGGATGGTGCGTGTCGTGCGCCTCGGCCACGGCGTCGGCGATGGTGAGTTGCAGCTGGTGCGTCCACACCCGGTCGGCCTCGCTTGCGCCCACCAGGTGCAGGCGTGGGCCGAGATACAGCAGGATGGCCGCCGTCTGGCCCACCACGACGTCGCCGTCGACCAGGAAGGGCGGCGCGAAGGCCGGTCGCGGGTTGTGCGGATCGTCGAGTGCCTCCATCAACGCGGCCCCGCCGCCGCCTTTGGAGGGCGTGCCGCGCGCCACATCCACATAGGGAGCGCCGGCCGCCTCGAGTGCCAGGCGCACGAACTCGCCCCGCCCCTGGATGGTGGGCCAGTAGTGCAGGCGATAGGGCGTGGAGGTGTCGGGGGAACTGTCGGAGGACGTGGCGGTGGGCGGGCTCATGCCGGGAGGATGCCGCGACACGCCGCGAGCGCAAGTCGGCCGTCCGGCGGTTTACCTTTGGACACCATGGCGCGTCGGCGCTGGCAATCGTTGCCGCGTTGTGAGGCCCAGGGCGGTCCATCGCACCGCCGCTTGCAGGAGCCTTCCATGTCTTCCCGTGTTTCGAAATTCGTCGCTGCCGCCCTCGCAGCGGCAGGCCTGCTGACCGTGGGCGCGGCCCAGGCCCACGTGTCGTGGTCGGTCGGTGTGGGCCTGCCCGGTGTCGCCGTCGGCGTGGCCGAGCCCTACTACGCACCCGCCCCGGTCTACACGGCGCCGCCGGCGTACTACGCCCCGCCTCCCGTGTACTACCGCCCCCCGGCCCTCGTGTACTACCGCCCACCCCCACCGGTCTATTACCGGCCCGCGCCCGTGTACTACGGCCCGGCCCCGGGGTATTACCGCCCATCGGGCGTGACCTTCTACGGGCCCTGAGCCCGGTGGCCGCGGCGCCGCGCAAAGACGTCGTCAAGCCAAAAGAAAAAGGCCGGAAGCTTTTGCAGCTTCCGGCCTTTTTGTCGTGTGGTCCCGCCGCCAGGAATCGAACCTGGATCTCAGCCTTCGGAGGGCCGAATTCTATCCGTTGAAATACGGCGAGAAGGATGCGCCGCACGGCGGCGCGAACCCGGCATTATGGCCGATCGCGCGGTCCCCGTAGCGGGCGATGCCTCCGCGCCGCAAGCTGCGCAGGGCGCCATGTCTTCACCCGCGCGCTCGAAACCCAGGCCACGCAGGTACACATGGAAGAGGCGCCGGCCGGCCGGCACGAGCGCGAAGCCGGACGGATCGAGCAGCCAGTCCTGGATGAGGCCGGCGATGAGCGCATGCAGGCCCTGCGCCGCCGTGGTCGCCGGAATCGGCAGCCGCAGCCTGCTGCGCTGCGCGGCCAGCCGCAGGGCCTTCTCGAAGTCCTCGATGCAGGCGCCCCGGCCCGCCAAGTGGCGTTCCTGGACCGACGCCATCTCCTGCGTGTACTCGACCTTGTGCGACGCGATCTCGAAGACGCGCCGCACCTGCGGGTCGGTGGTGACCAGCCGCAACGCTGAAAGCATGCCCTGCTCCAGCACGGCCAGCGGATCGTCCTGCGCGCCGCTCGCGGCCACTCGAACGCCGTCTTCCATGGGCAGGGTGACGCGCTCCATCATGGCGTTGAACAGGTCGGCCTTGTCCTTGAAGTGCCAGTAGATGGCACCGCGCGTGGCGCCGGCCTGCTGGGCGATCTGCTGCAGCGTGGTCTGCGAGACGCCTTGCGCCTGAAACAGGACCTCGGCAGCATCCAGCAGGCGATGCCGGGTGGCGAGAGCCTCCTCCTTGGTGCGACGGGCCACGATGTCTCCTGGGGATGCGAACGACGAAACGCGAGGTCATGAATATACATGCATGAATGTATGTAAACTCGCCGCTTCGGCAAATTCCCCTGACGCGCCCGTGCCTCCCGCACGCCCGGCGCTGACGCTGGCGTTGCCTTCCCCGATTTCAGCCTCTCAAAGGATTCGCATGCCCGATCTGCATGTCTCACATGATTCGACGTTCCTGCCTCGCGCCACGCGTGTTGCTGCGGCCGTGCTGATGGTGGTGGCCCTGGCGGCCTGCGGCAAGAAGGAGGCCGCCCCGGGCGCCGGAGCGCCGGGTGCCGGTGGCGGTGCGCCTCCGCCGCCGGCCGTGGGCGTGATCGTCGCCACGCCGGGCGAAGTGGGCTTGGTGACCGAGCTGCCGGGCCGGCTCGAAGCCACCCGCGTGTCGCAGGTGCGCGCGCGCGCCGCCGGCATCCTGCAGCAGCGGCTGTTCCGCGAAGGCAGCGACGTGAAGGCCGGCCAGCCGCTCTTCCGCATCGATCCGGCACCGCTGGTGGCCGCCTCGCAGAGCGCGCAGGCCAGCCTGGCCCGCTCGGAAGCCAACGCCGTGCAGGCCAAGGCCCTGGCCGACCGCTACAAGCCGCTGGTGGAGGCCAACGCGGTGAGCAAGCAGGAATACGCCAACGCCGTCGCCGCCTGGAAGGCCGCGGAGGCCGACGTGGCCGCCGGCCGCGCCAGCGTCGCGACGGCCAAGATCAACCTGGGCTACGCCACCGTGACCGCGCCCATCTCGGGCCGCATCGGCCGTGCGCTGGTGACCGAAGGCGCCCTCGTGGGCCAGGGCGATGCCACCGAGCTGGCCGTGATCCAGCAGATCGACACCCTCTATGTGAACTTCACGCAGTCGGCCAACGACGCCCTGCGCCTGCGCCGCGCGATGGCCGACGGCAAGCTCAAGCGCGCCTCGGGCGGCGAGGCGGCCAGCGTGCGCATCGTGCTCGAAGACGGCACCGAATACGCACAACCCGGCCGGCTGCTGTTCTCCGACCTCACGGTCGACCCGACCACCGGACAGGTCACGTTGCGCGCCGAAGTGCCCAATCCCAAGGGCGAACTGCTGCCGGGCCTGTACGTGCGCGTGCGCATCGAGCAGGCGCAGGCCGACAACGCGATCAGCGTGCCGCAGCAGGCCGTCACCCGCACCCAGCAGGGCGACAGCCTCATGGTGGTGAGTGCCGATGGCAAGGTGAGCAAGCGCGACGTGAAGATCACCGCCGGCCAGAACAACCGCTGGATCGTCACCGAAGGCCTGAAGGCCGGCGAGCAGGTGATGGTCGACGGCTTCCAGAAGCTGCAGATGATGCCGCCGGGCAGCCCCGTGAAGCCCGTGCCCTGGACGCCGCCCGGCGCGGCGCCGGCGCCCGCGCC